>NZ_JAHZIL010000002.1 GCF_019443085.1 Marinobacter sp. F4218 | reverse complement strand
ATTGCAGGACCCTTCACGGGTTTTTGCGAAAAAGAGCCTACGGGCTCTTTTTTTTTGCCTAAAAGTTCTTACCTAGTCAGGAGAGGGTACTGAAATTCCGCCCGGGGTTCTGTTGCAGCCATGCGCCAGAATCACGAAAGCCGGGTTTGAAGTGATATACTCCTCCCAGACCACGCAACACAGAGATGCAGTAATGACACGAGCTGAAGATCGTATTCTTGTCCAGGAACACCTCGCCCACGCCGCGGAACCAAAACCGCTGAGCGCTGACGAGAAGGCTGATCTGGAAGGCCGCATCAAGGCAGCCCTGAAAGCCAAGGATGCGGTCTTGGTGGCTCATTATTACACCGATCCCGATCTCCAGCGCCTGGCGGAGGAAACCGGTGGCTGTGTTGCGGATTCGCTGGAAATGGCGCGCTTCGGAAACCAGCACCCGGCCTCGACCGTGGTCGTGGCAGGCGTGCGCTTCATGGGCGAGACGGCCAAGATTCTCAACCCCGAGAAGAAGGTGCTGATGCCAACCCTGGAAGCGACCTGTTCTCTTGATGTTGGCTGCCCCGCGGATGAATTCGCGGATTTCTGCGATCAGCACCCGGACCGCACCGTTGTGGTTTATGCGAATACGTCGGCGGCCGTGAAGGCGAGGGCCGATTGGGTGGTGACCTCCAGCTGTGCACAGGCCATTGTTGAGGATCTGGATGCGCGCGGTGAAAAGATCCTGTGGGCGCCCGATAAGCACCTGGGGCATTATGTCCAGAAGACCACAGGCGCTGACATGCTGTTGTGGGACGGATCCTGTATTGTCCATGAGGAATTCAAATACCGCGGCCTTGAAGACCTGAAAGCGCTCTATCCGGAGGCGGCAGTGCTGGTTCACCCGGAGTCACCGAACGCTGTCGTGGAAATGGCGGATGTGGTGGGGTCAACGTCCCAGTTGATTCACGCGGTCCAGAGCATGCCGAACGACAAGTTTATCGTGGCAACCGATAACGGCATCTTCTACAAAATGCAGCAGCTTGCGCCTAACAAGACGCTGCTTGAGGCGCCCACGGCCGGTAATGGTGCAACCTGCCGAAGCTGCGCCCATTGCCCCTGGATGGCCATGAATGGTCTGCAGAACCTGCTTCATGTGCTGGAGCACAGTGATCAGGAAATTGAGGTGGATGATGCCTTGCGTGAGCGCGCGCTCAAGCCTTTGCGGCGGATGCTGGATTTTACGGCCAACATGAACCTGAAGGCCGCAGGCAACGCCTGATCTTCCCGTTTGTCAGCTATTGCGCCGGGCGTTCAGGCGGCTGGTGATTTCAGCCAGTCTTTCGGTCACAACCTGGCGTTGGGGGGATCCCGCCGGAAGCTTTTCCTGGGCTTGTCGCAACTGACGTTGGGCTGATTCGAGATCTCCCAACAGTGCATCGTATTCGGCCCGTGCACGGTGCACACCGACGATGTTACGTGCCATGCCTTCAGCCTCGGCCAGCCGGAGCCAGAGATGTTCCTGAGCGGGAAGCTGACGGGTCAACTGCTTGAGGTATTCTGCGGCGGCGGCGCCATTACCATCCGCTATTTCCGCTTCCGCGAGTTTGAAGGTGATGGGGTAGTTTCCGGGGTTCCTGGCCAGAGCCTTCCGAAGGATGTCTCGAGCCTCCTGAATCTGCTTCTGATCGATCAGTACGTCTGCCAAGGTCACCTGAAACGTTATTCGGCCGGGGTTCCGGTCCAGAAGATCCGTTAGTACGGCCAGGGCCTTTTCGGGTTGGTTGTTTTTCTGGTAGGCAACCGCAAGGCCGTAGCGGATGGCGTCGTGCCTCTGCGCCTTGTCACTGTCGAGATATGCCTCGAATGTTTCCACGGCTACGTCCGCCGAGGCGGCATAGCGCACCTGCAGTCGGTTGCGCATGAGGTGGTATTCCTGGCCGTCCCGGATGTTTTTGTCCGGGTACTGTTCGGCCCGGTTTCGGGTGTCTGCTACCCGGCTTTGGGTAAGTGGGTGCGTGGAGAGGTATTCAGGGACCTGGTTTCCCTGCAGCCGGTTCTGGCGCATCATGATCTCGAACATCTCGGGCATGCCCCGCGGGTCCATGCCCGCAGTTGCCAGGATGTCCAGCCCAATCCGGTCTGCCTCCTGTTCATGGGCCCTGCTGTAGGCAAGCATATTCTGGACTGCCAGAGCCTGGGTACCTGCGATGGCTGCGATACCAAGGTCTGATTGGGTGACGGCCGACAGAATTATACCGGCGATCATGCCGGCCATGGTCAGAGGGGTGCTGGTTTGCTGTTGCTCGAGGCGACGGGCAAAGTGCCGCTGGCTCAGGTGTGCAAGCTCGTGGGCAAGTACCGACGAGAACTGCTGTTCAGTTGTCGCGTTGAGGAACAGTCCACCGTTAACGCCGACAATGCCGCCCGGAACCGCAAAAGCGTTGATGTCAGGGCTGTCAATCAGTGCCAGGGTCAGGTTTCGGTCGTGGAGGGGAGCGGAAGGCACCAGTCGGTAGATGATCGCGGTCAGATAATCGTAGACTAGCGGGTCCGTGATCCTCGGTGCCGATCGACGGATTGAAACCATGACCTGCTGGCCTATTTCCGATTCCTGTTGACCCGAAATGAGGCCGCCACCATTGCCACCGATATTTGGCAAATTGGTTTCCTGGGCCTGAAGCGGCGTAAAGGCAGCCCCGAGGCAAGCGGCCAGAGCGCCAGCTCTGGCCGTGCGAGAAAGTCGGGCAAAAGGGTATTGGAAAAAAGTCATGTAACGCAGGATGCCTTTCATTCTAAGTGCCATTGTGACAACAGCTTACGATAAAAAGTTCTGATATTTCGATTAAAATCTATTGTGATGCAATACATTATCACTGTCGGCATAATGCGTGCCTGTTAATTAGCCTTACTGTTTCGTGAAGGTGCTTCTTTACTTATGGTAGACCGTACTCTGGATGCTTCCGGGCTTCGCTGCCCGATGCCTTTGCTTAAAACCAAGCTGGAACTCAATGGAATGGACGCGGGTGAGGAGCTTGAAGTCATTGCTACCGACTCCGGCTCGGCCCGGGATATTCCCGCTTTTATTGAGCTTTCAAGTCACCAACTGATGAGCTCATCTGAGACCGATGGTCAATATCGGTTTGTGATAAAGTGCGGCGGCTAACTTTTCGGAGTCATTGATGATCAGGATATTACGCGGTCTTGCGCACAAGTATTTTTCAGATGAAGAGGCGGTCATTCTGTTCCTAATCCTGGTGATAGGAACCGTCCTGGTCATCTGGTTTGGCGCCATGCTCGCGCCGGTTATCGCCTCTCTGATAATCGCTTTTATCCTTCAGGGGCTCGTTACCAAGCTCGTAAAGCTGGGCGTGCCGGAAATGGTCGCCATCATCGGTGTGTTCCTGCTGTTTCTCGGCGTTCTGGTGGGAGTAATTTTCGGTCTCCTGCCACTGATCTGGACCCAGGTAAGTAACCTCGCGGGCGAGACGCCGAGGATCATTCGTGAGATGCAGTCCTATCTCGAGCTGCTTCCCGAGGAGTACCCTCAACTGATTTCTGCGGATGCCGTAAATGCCCTGTATCAGCAGGTTTCGACCGAAGTGGGGCACATGACGCAATGGCTGGTGTCTTTTTCATTATCCAGCATTCCCGATCTGGTGGCATTGCTGATCTACGTGGTGCTGGTGCCCATCCTGGTATTTTTCTTCCTGAAAGACCGCGAAGTGCTACTTGGTTCTATCGGCCGGCTGCTCCCGTCCCAACGCCCGATGATGTTGAAAATCTGGCATGAAGTGAATCTGCAGTGCGCCAACTATGTGCGCGGCAAGTCGGTCGAGATTCTTATCGTGGGCGGCGCGACCTATGTGGCATTCAAGCTTCTGGGTATGCCGTACGCTGCACTCCTGTCACTCCTGGTCGGCCTGAGCGTAGTCATTCCTTACATTGGCGCCGCGGTCGTGACGATACCCGTTGCGATGATCGGCCTGTTTGCCTTTGGCTGGGGCAGTCACTTTATCTGGGTGATGGTGATCTACGGCATTATTCAGGCTCTGGATGGCAATGTCCTGGTGCCGGTGCTGTTTTCTGAAGTGAACAACCTGCATCCGGTGGCCATTATTGTTGCGGTCTTGTTCTTCGGCGGTATCTGGGGGTTGTGGGGGGTGTTCTTTGCTATCCCGCTGGCGACGCTTCTCAAGGCGGTGTTTGCGGCCTGGCCGGTGAAGGAACGCGCCACGCCACCGGCCACTGAGCAATCCTGATCTCTGGTCAGAGAGCCCTGACGGCTTCGAGGACCTCGTGAGCGTGTCCTTTGACCCTGACGCCGCGCCAGGCTTTTCGAAGTATGCCCTTAGCGTCAATTAGAAAGGTGCTGCGGTCGATGCCCAGATACTCTTTACCGTACAGTTTCTTGGGTTTGATGACGTCAAACAGGTTGCACAGCGTCTCGTCCTTGTCTGAAATAAGGTGGAACGGGAATTCGTGCTTCGCCCGGAAATTCTCGTGAGCTTTCAGGCCATCTCTGGAGATGCCGAAGATCTCGGTATCGAGTTCAGTGAACTCTTTCATCAGGTCCCGGAAATCCTGACCCTCGGTCGTGCAGCCGGGTGTGTTGTCTTTGGGGTAGAAATAAATGACGACGTTTTTGCCCCGGAGATCGGCCAGACGTATGGTTTGATCGCCAGTGGCTGACGCCTCGAAGTCGGGCACACGTTGATCCAGTTCAACAGATGGCATGACAACTCCTTTAATTCCCTTGTGTCAGTTCGTGCCCAACATTACCATATCGGTTTTATTCGGACGGAGCTTTTATGATTACGGGTAGCCTTGTCGCACTGGTCACGCCCATGGATCCAAACGGTGAAATTCACTGGAAGGAGCTGGATCGGCTGGTGGACTTTCATATCGAAAACGGCACCCATGGCATCGTTGCCGTGGGCACCACGGGTGAATCCGCAACCCTGGATCCGGAAGAACATTGCCAGGTGATTGGCCATATCATAAAACGCGTGGATGGTCGCATCCCCGTCATCGCGGGCACAGGTGGAAACAGTACCCGTGAGGCCATCGAGCTGACCACCGAGGCCCATAAACTGGGTGCCAACGCTTGTCTGCTGGTAGTTCCATACTACAACAAGCCAACCCAGGAAGGTTTGTACCGGCATTTCAAAACGATTGCCGAAGCCGTCCCCGGCATGAATCAGATGCTTTACAATGTTCCGGGCCGGACAGCCTGTGACATGTTGAACGAGACGGTTCTTCGTCTGGCGGATATTCCGAATATCGTTGCCATCAAGGATGCGACCGGCAACATTCCCCGTGGCGCCGAACTGATTGAGGCCTTGGAAGGTCGCTTGGCCGTGTATTCCGGCGACGATGCGACCGCAGCCGAACTAATGTTGGCAGGAGCCAAGGGCAATGTTTCGGTGACGGCGAATGTCGCGCCGAAAGCCATGGCTCAGTTGTGCGAGGCGGCCATCGCGGGCAATCGGGAAGAGACCGAACGCCTGAATGAGCTTTTGATGCCCCTGAACCGGAAACTGTTTCTGGAGGCCAACCCGATACCCGTAAAATGGGCTCTGCACCGCATGGGGATGATCAGTGAAGGCATACGTCTACCGCTGACTCCGTTGAGTGACAAGTTCCACGCGGAAGTGGAAGATGCGCTGAAAGCCTCAGGTGTGCTCTGAGTTTACTGAAACTGTGTCTGACCCGGAGTAACCCGATGCCGGTTCTTCAAGGAACCCGTAGTACCCCGTTGTTTTGTTTTCTGGCCCTCGCATCCGGACTGCTGTTGGTGACAACGCTGTCCGGTTGCAGTCTGATAGAAGATCGTTCCGAACGTTACGTTTCTGCAGAAGAGGGGAAGCCGCTCGAGCTTCCGGCCAGCGCGGAGAAGTCCCGCTTCAGTCAGGTAATGCCAATTCGGGATGTTGCTGTCGCCGACGCTGGCAAAATGTATTCGTCCGATATTCCCAGTCCGCCGGACATGACGTCCGAGATTCTTGAAGAAAACTACGTCATTGAAGAGCTCGATGGCCGTGTCTGGTTGCTGGTGAATGACGTCCCCGGACGTATCTGGCCGGCCGCGAACGCTTACATGGCTGACCGTGGGCTTGGTGTCGATTACGAAAGCCCCCAGCTAGGGCTTCTCCAGAGTGAACTGCTCAATTTCAGCATGCGTGCCCGTCAGTTGGCCGAACTGCAGGATCAGGTCGGCGTCGACGAGCCCAGGGTTGTTCTCCAGATGCGTATGGCGCCGGGAGTTCGCCGTAAGACTACCGAGATTCAGATCCGGAAGCTGACCGTCGATGGCCAACCCGAGGAGTTGGTCCCCTGGTCCGGCGTCAGCAACCCCTCTCCTGATGCATTGGAACTGCAGAAACGTTTGCTTACCGACCTGGGGGATTTCCTCAAGGCCAGGGAAGAGAACAAGTCCTTCTCTCGGGCGGCCTCTGGCATGGTCAGTGACCCCCTCGTCAACCTTGTTTCAGAGGATGATCAGGCCGTCGCTATCCGAATGAGCCTTGACTACGGCCGCTCTTGGGCTGAGGTCAGCCGGGCCTTGAACGAAGCCAATATCGCTGTAGTCGATCTCAACCGCAGTGAAGGCTGGTTCTATGTGGATTTCCGCACCGAGGATGAGCGTGACTCTGGTTGGTTCGGCTGGTTCAGCGATGAGGAAAAGCCGGAACATACCCACACGGTCACCCTGACAGAGCGTGAAAGCGACATTGTCATTACGACCGAGCGTCTGGCCAGCTATGACGGTGAGCACACTGGGCCCGACCTTCTGGCACAGCTGTTTGACTATCTATACTGATTGAGTGGCTGGTTGGCTGACCCGATCCCACTTCGGAGACCTTTAATGGAAAAGCGTGAAGAGCTATATGCCGGTAAGGCAAAGTCCGTTTTCAAGACAGACGATCCCGATCGTTTCGTGCTCGTCTTCCGTGACGACACCTCAGCCTTCGATGGCGAGAAAAAGGAACAACTGAATCGCAAGGGCATGGTGAACAACAAGTTCAATGCGTTCATCATGGAAAAGCTGGAAGCCGCAGGCGTTCCGACCCATTTCGAAGGCTTGTTGTCCTCCACCGAGTCGGTCGTGAAGAAGCTGGACATGATTCCGGTTGAATGTGTGGTGCGCAACATTTCTGCAGGGAGCCTCTGCCGCCGGCTGGGCGTAGAAGAGGGGCAGGAGCTGACGCCGTCCACATACGAGCTGTTTCTCAAGAACGACGCCCTGCATGATCCGATGGTGAACGAATCGCTTGCCGTAAGTTTTGGCTGGGCATCGGCTGAAGAGCTCGACCGTATGAAGGAACTCACCTACAAGGTGAATGACGTGTTGAAGGCTCTGTTCGACGAGGCTGGAATGCTGCTTGTCGATTACAAGCTGGAATTCGGTCGAAGCAACGGCGACATCGTATTGGGCGACGAGTTCAGCCCGGATGGTTGTCGCATCTGGGACAAGGAGACGCGGAAGAAAATGGACAAGGACCGTTTTCGCCAGGGATTGGGTGACGTGATTGAAACCTACGAGGAAGTTGGGCGGCGTCTGGGTATCCAGTTCGACTGATCCTGACACACAATAAAAGAAAGGGTGTTTTATGCGTAAATTGGTGGTTGCCGCCTGCAGTTCTCTAATTTTGTCAGCACCGGTGGCTCAGGCCGATGTTGTAGGGCTTGGCGCGAACGTCAGTTACTGGGATTCCGACCTTTCCGGTCAGGCCACCGATAATGGCGATGTCGTTGATGTCGAGAATGATCTCAATCTGGACAGCGACTCCAACGCCAATGCCTCACTTTATTTTGAACATCCGGTTCCCGTTTTGCCGAACGTTCGCTTGAACTACACTTTGATTGAGCAAACGGGCCGTGGTCAGTTGGGTGCTGATTTTGGCGGTATTTTTGTGGGTAGCGGCGTGGACGTCCGATCAGACCTCGATTTGGAGCAGTTGGACCTCACCCTCTATTACGAAGTGCTTGATAACTGGGTCAATCTCGACCTGGGGTTGACCGCCCGAAGTCTGGATGGCGAACTGAACGTTAAGGAGATCGGTGGAACTCAGGCCAGCAAGACTCAAGTAGATGCGGTGCTGCCTATGGGCTATGTGGCCGCCCGCTTTGACCTGCCGCTAACGGGTGTGTCGGTGGGTGCCGAAGGCAACTTCGTCAGCTACAGCGGCGACTCACTGCATGACTTCAGCGCATACGGGCAGTTTGAGATTGCGGTGCTTCAATTGAGAGCGGGTTACCGTCAGATGTCTATCGATTATGAGGACGATGACGAAAGCCTCGACGTTGAACTCGACGGACCGTTCGTCAGCGCGGGCGTTGTGTTCTAGGGAGAAGGAACTTTGAAGATTCTCGTTACGGGAACTGCCGGTTTTATCGGCTCACATCTGGCGCATCGCCTGCTCGACCGTGGCGATCAGGTCATCGGTGTTGACAACGTCAACGATTACTACGATGTCAGCCTGAAAGAGGCCCGGCTTGAACGACTGACTTGTAAGCCCGGCTTCACCGAGGTGCGTCAGGACGTTGCGGATCGGGGCGCCATGGAGGCACTTTTCGCTGAGCAGAAGCCTGAGCGGGTGGTCCACCTTGCGGCCCAGGCGGGTGTCCGGTACTCCCTCGAGAATCCCCATGCCTATGTTGACGCCAACCTTGTAGGATTCATGAATATCCTCGAAGGTTGTCGTCACAACAGTGTAAAGCATCTGGTCTACGCATCGAGCAGCTCTGTCTACGGTGCCAACGAAACCATGCCGTTCTCCGTGCATGACAACGTGGACCACCCCCTTAGCCTCTACGCAGCCTCCAAGAAGGCCAATGAATTGATGGCCCACACTTACAGCCATCTCTACAACCTGCCGACCACCGGCCTGAGGTTCTTTACTGTCTATGGTCCCTGGGGCCGTCCGGACATGGCGCTGTTCATTTTCACCAGAAAGATTCTCGCCGGTGAACCGATTGACGTTTTCAACCATGGTCATCACAGACGCGATTTCACCTACATCGATGACATCGTGGAAGGGGTGATCCGTACCCTGGATCATGTGGCAGAACCCAATCCTGAATGGACCGGCGAAAATCCCGATCCGGGCACAGGGAAGGGGCCCTACCGGATTTACAATATCGGTAGCAACAACCCCGTGGAATTGTCGCGTTTCATCGAGATCATTGAGGAGCGGGTAGGGAAAAAAGCCGAGAAAAACCTGCTGCCGCTGCAGCCGGGCGACGTTCCTGCCACCTACGCCAATGTCGACGACCTGATCGCAGACGTTGGATACAAACCCGGTACTCCGGTGGAAGAGGGGATCGCGAACTTCGTTGACTGGTATCGGGATTTCTATGGAATCTAGCCAGTTTGCCCAGGCTGGTTCGAGGAAATCCGCAACCGAGATTTGAAGTGATTCATAATCCGGCTAATATTTGAAGAGTTGCGTCCAGAATGTTAGACCTCAGGGGATGATCGGTCATTGAAGACTCTACGGCGTTGGTTGCGCCCCATAAAACGGTGGTTCAACCGCACACTTCGAATTGATGCGGGTATCTTCCTGTCCAAGCCCATCGAGCAAGACAAACTCCCCCGTATAGACGGCTCCCATGAAGTGTCCGACATGACGGACGTGACAGACCTCCGATCCGATCTACCTTTCTCCAAGGAAGAATTTAAAAGGCGAGTGAGAGAAGGCCACAGATTCTTCGAATTTTTTGTTGATAGTGAGCCAGTATCGTACAACTGGGTCGCCTGTACCGGCGCAAATATTGGCGTCTTGCATGATCTGAGGTTAAAGGTTCCTGAGAACGTGTTGTACCTCTGGGATGGTGCTACTGTCCCGGAACACAGAGGCAAAGGGTTTCTTTCTGCAATGATCAACGGAATTTTGCAGGATCAGAGTCGAAATACGAGTATTGCCTGGACAGCCGTTGCCGTTAGTAATCACTCCTCGCGGCGTGCTCTTGCCAAGGCGGGTTTTCAGCCAATGTTTACCTATGTCAGTGTTCAACTCTTCGGACGAACTCTGTTGAGTTTTGTGATTAAGGACGGAAGACTGGCAAAGGCGCAGCCTGTGTTCGATCGGTTAGCCCGCGAGCCCGTGTCTATCTGATTTATTCAAGCGACCAGCAAATTGCAGGCTTTTTCTATTCTGGACTAGCGAGACTGTTCAAGCGCTCAGGCAGACAGATCCGTATTCGCTCTCGGGCCAGAGGGCAGTCAAATTCCAGACGGTAAGCTAACAGCTGCAAAGGCACTGGGGCGGGCTTGCCATAGAGGCGATCGCCGACAATGGGGTGGCCCATGCCGGCAAGGTGTTTGCGAATCTGGTGCTTTCGACCGGTTTCAATGTTGACCGCCAGCAGGCTGGTCTCATCGGCTTCTTCAACCTGGATAGTGGTCATTCGACTGATAGCGCTTTTGCCATCAATCGGGGTGTCGACCACCCGATCCTGCACCACCAGCAGGCCACGGACTCTGGCTTGGTAGTCCTTGGTGATGGTTCTGCCGGCGAAACACTGAGACAAAGCGCTTGCGGCCTTGGGGTCGTGAGCAATTAGCATCAGACCAGCCGCGTCGGCATCGAGCCGATGTATCAGAAAGCAGTCTCGTCGCAGTTGGATTTCGGCAGTGCGTAGCAGGCTGCAGTGGTCGCCCCACTGGGACCCTTGCGCCAGCATCCCGTGGGGTTTGAACCAGACAGAATACCGGCCACGATCTTCCAGACATTCCGCCTTTCCCGGTTTACGACCAAGAACCGCGTCATCATAGAACAGCTGCAGCCGTGTCCCGGCCCGGATTTCGCGCTTGGCTTTGCGTAGTCGTACCTGTTTGCCTTTGTGCGTCCACCAGCAGGCGCCCTTGTTCATGGCATCCTTGATTCGCTGTTTAGGAAGACCTGAGGCCTCGCTGAGCGCATCAACTGCAACTTCTGTGTGTTCGACGGTGAGGTCTATGGACGTTCGCATGAGATGCTTAAAAAAAGTGGCCGAATCGGGAGGTGAGGATAAGTAATTGGCCGGGGCCTGGCAATAGAACTTGCACGCCCCGACCACGACTTGCGGCATTGGGAGAGGGCTAGTGGGCCAGTGGCTTGAAGCTCTTGTGGCGCGGCTCGTTTCCCCCCAATGCGTGAAGCAGGTTTTCGTAGAACGCGACAACGGCGCACTTCATGGCAACCGGAACAAAGGTGAAGTCCGGGAGCCTGGCGTCAAAAAGAATGGATCGTCGGAGCACGTCCACCCGCGGCGCGACGAAAGACAGGCTGATGGTAAGGGAGAGTTCACGGGTTCTCGTCTCCGTGCAGTGCGGGCTGGTTGATGGCATGTAGAGACCCATTCCAGGCTCAAGATCCAGTATCAAAGCCTTTTGGTCAAACGAAGGGCGGTATTTCAGGGACGGCGGATTGCACTCTCCACCAAAGAACTCCTGCAGACTCTGTTTCGGGACCAGCTCAGGGTCATTTGGGCTGAACGCGAGAAAGTGCTTGCTGCCTCGAAGCTGCAGCAGCAGGTTACTGCCGTAATCCAGATGGTAGGGAGTAGTCGCCTGGCCCCGGCTAATGAATAGTGAACCGGTGCAGAGGGTCACTTTGCCATAGGGCGCCGGTAAAGATTCCCTCAAAGCGGATGCCATTTCCCGAAACACATGGCGCAATATCGGTGTGTCTTCAATTTCGTGCAGTGCAATCCAGACATCTCCGTCGGGATCCTCTAACAGTTTTAACAGCTCTGATCTCGGAATGTTGTTGGTATAGACGCGTTCATGGCGTTTCTGCGCCGGCGGCTTGGCTTTGATGCTTTCGAGAGGAATGGTTTCGAGGATTTTGGCAATGCCGGAATCCGTACAACAAGGATCAAGGTGGCAGTCATGCGTGACCGGCATAGGCTCTTTTCCGATGTCACAGAACACAGTTGAGTCAGGGGTATTAAAAGTAATCATTTCAGTCACCTGCTACGCAACGTTGGAAGATTGCAGAACAGATTGTTGAGGCGGCGTTGGCCATAAACTGACCCACAGCGGGAAAAGTGCCGATGCCTCATTGACAAGAATAAGTGAGCGCCGGATTTTGGCTATGCGGGTTTAAGAATCGTTTGAAATGCTACAGACGTTTTCAGCATTCACGCGTCTAAACCGACTGGTGTTCTGAAAAGTCTTCGGAGGGGGTTGCAGATCTTCGTGAGATTGGTAGGACCACCCAGATTCGAACTGGGGACCTCTACCATGTCAAGGTAGCGCTCTAACCAACTGAGCTATGGTCCTATGTCCTGCAACGGGGACGCAATATACTTATTCTCCGGTTTTCGGTCAACCATTTTTATGCGGTTTTCCGATTCCTCAGCCAGGTCTTTATGGCTTTGCCCAGGGCACCCCAGCGATTGACCACCAATGCAGTGAAAATCAGGGCGCACCCGCCGAGTTGGACGGGACTCATGCTCTCTCCAAACCAGCCTGCTGCAAACAGCGCTACCCAGATAGGTTCCAGTACCAGGATGACCACGCCATGGCTGTGGGCTGACAAGCTCTGGGCATAGGTCTGTAACAGAAAACGCCCCGCGGTTCCGATGAGCGCGCTCGCCAGTACCCACCAAATCAGCAGGGGCGATGGATCAACAAGGGTTTGCTGCCAGGGTTCCAGAATCAGCGACTCTACAAGTGTTACCAGGCCCACGGTTAACAGTGCCAATGCGGTCAGGGGTAAAGCCGGTACCCTGTGCTTTTCGATCGTTTCGCCCCGACGGTTGATGACGATCCGTTGATTGGCAGTTCGGGTGTTCAGGGTGAAGTACAGCGCAAAGATGAAGGCGGCACAGACAAAGAAAATTTGGCCGGGTTCCGGTTGAAAGCCGTTCTTCAAAGAGAGCAATGCAAGGCCGGAAACGGCAATGGGAATGGCAAGCCAGGTACTCGCAGGTTGTTTCTCCTTGAAGGCCAAGCGGGCAATGATGGGCACGATCACCACGCCCAGGCTGGTCAGGAATGCGCCTTCGCCCATGCTTCTTGTGTGGAAAAGGCCCATAATCCAGAAACTCATGGCCACTCCGAACACCAGGCCAACCCCCACACTGCGTCGAACCTGATCGGCACTCAGCCTTGAGAGGGGACGCCAGGCTGCGAGGGCAAGGGCGCTGCCGGCAATGAGGAACCGCGCTGCCATAAACATCAGAGGAGGCATCAGCAGAACCGCTTCCTTGGAAAACATCCAGCTGATGGCCGCCACAAGAGTCACCGCGACCAGAAGTGCATCTGATTTTTGAGCGTCGGACATTGGATACCCGTTTGAGTGTCGACCAGCGACGGAAAGACAGAAAGCGGGACAATGTATAGCTTGCGAATAAAAAAGAAAAGGCGGGCCGGGCCGGGCGGATTTGGCGGGCCCCTCCGTGAACCCGCTTTTTCCTAATTAAATCAAAGAATTTTCAGATCAGTTGTTGAGCGTGGTGTAGACCAATGTCGACATGTCGGTCTGATCGGAGCCTGGCACCTCAATATAGGTATCGCCGGCTCCCCACCATTGCCACCAAGCCCGTTGATTGTAGGTTCGGCTGGCAAAGTCCACCCGAAGTCCGTTCAGGGTTGTGTTGTTCACAACCGGCACCGACGTGTACCCAGTTTCCGATCCGAGCACGCCGCTGTGCGTTACGCCTTCGTTCATCAGGACCGGGAAGTGATTGAACCAGAGGCCATCCGGCCCGTTCTGGCTGGTTACCTTGCCGGCCAGGCTGATTCTGTTCGAGCAGGAGTCGATCCCTTCGGCCGTTGTTGAGCCACACGCGGAATGCGTCGGGACCACGCCATCGTCGGTCCCGGCGATAAAGGGTTTTGTTACCCCGCCATAGGAGGCACCCCCGGCGACAAACCGAAGCCTGGGAATCGAATTCGGGCTGATCGCAAGGTTTCGGGCCGCGTTGGTCTGTAGGTCATTTACCACGCCCAGTTTGCCCGGTTCCGGTTCAATGCCGGTGAAGGCTTCTACGGCGGCCTTCAACGGCCAGTTATACCAACTGTCATTGTAGGCAATGCTGAGAGCGAGATCGGCCAATTCCGTACCCCCTCCGGCGCCGGAATAGTCGATGGCAGCGAGGATTTTAAGGGGGGCGAGTCCTTCCGATTGCAGCCAGCGGGCCTGGTTCTCCAGCAAGTAACGCGTTACCAGGTCTCCCGTGGAGTGGGAGACAACGATGCAGTAATTGCTGCAAAGGCCCTGTTGGCTGATCTGGCGAATTTGCTGATAGGCCTGTTGAGCAATGCTGCCCTCGATCCGTCCGTCGCTTCCCCAGTCGACTCGTGCGTCGGATCGGGATAGCCAGAACGTACGCCAGTAGTCTTCACCGGCATCTTTTACGGCCTGAAAATTTTCTGGTGGATTGGCCAGGTCTTCCTGTTGGAAGCCATGAACCAGTATCACATTATGCCCGGCTAACTTGGCCTGGGCGGTTCCGGCAAAAAGGCTGCCGGTGATTGCGACCGCGAGCGCGGCCTTGCAGGCATTTCCGATCTTCGTCGTTGTCATGATTGCTCCGTCTTTGCTGAATTATTGTTGTAACAAGACGTTTACCCGTCGTCCCCGGACACTGAAGGTACGTCCGACGGTACACCCCGGCGTCTGCCGGTCAGGAGCCGGAAAGGCCCCCTTATCAGAACTTGTCGGCCAACTGCCGGAGCAGGGCGGCCCGTCGCTCTGATTCAGGATCAACCGACGGAGCATCTCGCAGGTTTTCGAGATCCGGCGGCGAGAATGAATAGCCCTCTTCCGGCCCGAACGCGTAATTGGTCCGTTCCCCTGGCCTGGCGGGCAACTGGCGAATCTGAAGGTTGCGCAGCTCCAGTTGACCCTGTACCTCTCGGTTCGCCAGCACCGTTCCATGGGCTTTGAGAAGGATAGTGTCCGCCCCCATGTCGAGGCGTTGTTCAGACTGCAGTTGGGCAATGGGGGTTTGTCCGGCGTACAGCTGGGCGGAAAGGGCGTAGAACCCCGGCGTTTCCGGAGAGAAATGGACGGGTATGACCAGGTTGTTGTCGTTCAGGTAAGTGTCTCCGAGGCCTTCGAAGTCTCCGAGGTAGGGTTCAATAGTCAGCGTGGAGACATGCCTTACTGGCTTACCGTCCACCTGGGCCTCGACTATGAGCCGATATTCCCCGGGGTCTTCATCCGATTCCAGGGAGCCTTCATAAAATCCCGGACTGTCTGAGGAGTCGAGGTTGGTAGAAGCAACGGCCTCCCGCACTTGCGTTGCCTCCAGTGTTGCCTGAAGCCTATCGCTTACAACCTGAGGTCCCGTCAGCGACGCAACCACAAGAATGGATTCGCCCTTCGTGAACCGGTATTTCTCCAGGGTGACCGTGAAGTGGCCGTCGTCGCCCAGGGGGAGGCTGACCGGATGATAGCGATTGCCCTGGTAACCTCTGGCCTGTGCCGGTGAGAGAGGAATGGACCAGGAGGGATAGCGCGTATTTTGTGTGTATTGGTCGGCAATGCTGGTCAGCATGAAACCGAGGGCGTTGTCACCCGGCTGCCGAGGCGCCGATTGCGTGGTCGCAAGGTGACGATCCTTTATGGCCTGACCTGCAGGAATGTCTTGTCGAACGCTGTCGGAAAATGGGATGTTCAGCCATTCAAACGTCGAAGTGTTGTCTGCGGACAGAAAATAGCCGGTACCAACCACGCAGGTGGTTACAAGCATTAACAATACGAGCGCCTTGCCGGGCATCCGTCGTTTCCTTGTTATTTTTGTCTTGTTTATGGCTGATAAACATACAGACGTTAAGGACAGTCCGGCAAAGCTTTGAGTTCAGAATGTAACAAAATGTGTTCGCGATGAGGGGTAGATCACAAAACGGGAGGCTGCGCTCAGAACCAGCCGGAGTCCCGATTCGCCTCGAACCCGAAACGCATTCGGACCTCATCGCCTACGAGGGCCGAGTCGAGGCCGTAAGTCATTCCCCAATCACTCCTTTTCAAGATCGTTTCGGCGCTGATGCCCAGCGTGAAGTCCTCGTGCCCAATGGGGTAGACGGCGGATTTGTTCAGGGTGACATCGAGAACGACGGGATTGGTTTGACCCAGCATGGTGAGGTCCCCAGTAACTTTTCCCGCGTTTTCACCCGTTGATTCGAACTCAGTCAGGGTGAAGACGATCTCTGGGTACTTCGCACTGTTCAGAAAGTCCTCCCCCCGCAGGTGATCGTCACGCTTTTTGTGATTTGTAAATACGCTGTCACTCTGGAAAACCAGTGTTCCTGAATTCAGATCGCCCGTTGCCTCGTCATAGACAAATTCTCCGTCTACTTCCCGAAACATGCCAATAACCGGCGCATAGCCAATATGCATGATTTCAAAGGCCATGGAGAAATGTTCCGAGTCCACCGTGAACTTGGCCGGCTCGGCCGAAACCACAGGCGCGACGGCCATGAGCGCGGGCAAGAAAGCGAAGCGTGAAATCCGTGAAATCGTGTCAGGCAGTTGCATGAGCGGTTCTCCTTTGAAAGAGCCAGTAAATATCGACGTAAAACGAACAGATCAGGAGTATCAGTGCCGTTGCCAGTGCCAGGCTGGCAAACACGGGCGAAATTGGCGGCAGGATAGCCACCATCAGGGAGACGATTTGCCAGACACAGATGGTCTTTCGCCGGAAGCTTTCAGGAAGTGGATGGTTGAGCCAGCGCCAGAAACAACCCGCAATCAGGAACCCATAGCGCATTAATCCGAGCGCGAGCACCCACAGTCCAGCCTTGTCCAATGCGACAACAGCAACACAGAGTCCCAGAAGAAATGTGGCGTCCAGTTCCATATCAAAGCGAGCACCGAATTCGGTCTGGGAGTTGGTCGCACGGGCTATGGCGCCATCCACACCATCGAGAATCAGTGCCACGAGGGCCAAGATTCCATACAACCAGACTCCTTGCCCCAATCGATCGGCGAACGGTGCGCTGGCGAAAAGAACAATCACCAATGTTGCCCGCAGGAGCGTCGCGCGGTTGGCAGGCCCAATATCTGAATCGGGCAACCAGTGGCGAAGTACACACCCGCTGAGAACGATGAAAAGAACTCCGGCGATCAACCAGAAGAAGGCGGGTAGCGACCAGAGCAAGGCAAGCGCAGAACTAAGACCGGCGGTCAGAACGAGTGCCCACGTCAGGTCCTGCAGTGCAGTGAGACCCGGCGAAGCCGAGTCGCCTTTCGAATCCATATCAAAACCCCAGCGTATAGCATTGAAGTCTGCGGGGACGGTGCCGCAGCGATTCAGGGACTATAGTGCGTCACGTCTGAGTGTGATTACGTGGGAAATCGCCGTTCGGACTCAAAGCCACCGCCCAGATGCAGGGAGAGTCTATTGAAACCCGAAACTGAAGTGACCTCGGAAACGACATTCGCCTGGTGGGCGACAGGTCCCGGACAGGGGACTTTATTGAGAACCGAAATCAACTCGGGCCTTCCCGGTAATTCGGACGAGTTGGTGACAGTGGAAACCGTGTATTCCGGTATTAGCCGTGGAACCGAGGCGCTGGTTCTCGGCGGCCAAGTGCCAGAGACAGAATTCGAACGGATGCGAGCGCCTTTTCAGGAAGGCCGGTTTCCGTTCCCGGTCAAGTATGGCTATGCGAATGTGGGGCGGGTGGCAAGCGGTCCCCGACATCTCCAGGGTCGATTGGTGTTTTGCCTGTTTCCGCATCAGCAGCGTTATCAGGTTCCGGCCTCAGCCGTTACCGTCATCCCTGAATCCGTTCCTGCCGAACGTGCGGTGCTTGCCGCGAACATGGAAACTGCTGTAAACGGGCTCTGGGACGGCGCGCCCGGCGTTGGCGACCGGATAGCGGTGGTTGGTTCGGGGGTGGTCGGTCTCCTGGTAGCCTGGCTGGCCAGTAAGATTCCGGGGACGCGCGTGACCGCCGTAGACATAAATGAGGATCGTAGGGCGATCGCGGAAGCCCTTGGGCTCAGCTTCGAGTCATCATTCGCGCCGGATGACCACGATCTGGTCTACCACACCAGCGGCCATCCCTCCGGCCTGGAGACGGCGCTCGCACTGGCCGGTCCGGAGGCGGTGATTGTGGAAATGAGCTGGTATGGCAGCCAGCCGGTGCCGGCGACCCTGGGTGGCGCTTTCCACTCCCGTAGGCTGACTCTCAGGTCCAGTCAGGTTGGCCAACTTCCGCCGCTCCGCCGCTCCCGCTGGGACCACAGCAGGCGCATGCGGCTGGCCCTTGAATTGCTTGACGATGGCCGGCTGGATTGTCTGATCAGTGGCGAGAGCCGGTTCACCGACATGCCAGAAAAGATGGCCAGCGTGCTTGCCGATGCAAATCGTACGCTATGTCACCGGATCGTTTATTAACCTGCCTGTGTTGCTTGAGGATATTCTATGTTCAGTCTGACCGTTCGCGACCACATGATGATCGCGCACAGTTTCATGGGAGAGATTTTCGGGCCTGCCCAGAAGCTTCATGGCGCCACTTATGTGGTCGATGTTTCCTTCGAGCGGGACCAGCTGGATGCCGACAACCTGGTAGTGGACATAGGCCTGGCATCAGCCTTGCTCAAAGAGGTGCTGGGTGAGTTCAATATGCAGAATCTTGACCAGGTTGGGGCGTTCGAGGGCCGCAACACGACCACCGAGTTCATGGCGGGCGTGGTTTTCGAGCGGATCGCAGACGCGATTCGAGCCGGGCGTCTGGGAGAGTCTGGCAAAGGCATCGTCAGCCTGAAAGTGACACTGTCGGAATCTCACATTGCCTGGGCCAGTTACCATGGCGCGATCTGAATCGCCCTGGGACATAGAGTTTGTGGTCCCGGGAGACCCGAATCAGAATACGGGCGGCTATTGCTATGTTCGGCTTCTGGTCGAGGCTTTGAAGCAATTGGGCCTTACGGCAGAGGTTACTGGTGTGCCAGGGCGTTTCCCCTGGCCTGACGCAGAAGCGAAAGCCGCACTGGACCGGTGCCTGAGGGGCTTTCACGACGGTGCCGTGGTTGTACTTGACGGTCTCGCCATGGGCGGTTTGCCCGAGGTTGTGGAGGCCCATGCTTCGCGATTAACCCTGACGGCGCTGGTACATCATCCGCTGGCGGATGAAACGGGGCTGAGTGCCGAAGAGCAGCGCTGGTTCTTGACCCAGGAGAGGCGGGCCCTGGCAGCAGTCGGCAGGGTGATTACCACCAGCGGGTTCACTGCAGACCGTTTGGTTGACTTCGGTGTTCAGGCGCAGAACATCCGAACCGTAGAGCCGGGCGTTCAGTCAATTCCAGGGTCATCGACACCTGACCCTTCGGTCCGGGTTTCCGGCGACGCACCTCGCATTCTGTGTGTCGCGCACCTCTCGCCGCGCAAAGCGCAACATCAACTTATCGAAGCCCTGGCCGGGTTGCGGTCATTGCCCTGGTTCTGCACCCTGGCCGGGTCCTGCGACCGGAATCCCGACTACAGTGAGCGGGTCAGAACCCAGATCAAATCTGCCGGGCTCGAGAGTCGGGTGTCCCTCACCGGTGAGGTCAATGAAGATCGACTGTTTGATCTCTACCGCCAGGCGGACCTGTTTGTGTTTCCGTCACTTTATGAAGGCTATGGGATGGTGATCGATGAAGCCCTTGCGGCGGGCCTCCCGGTGATTACGTCTAATGGTGGGGCTCTGGCACAGACGGCAAGGCGTCGTGGGGTGGTGCAGTATGAGGCGGGTGACGTCGGTTCATTGTCTGCCACGCTGGGAGGCTGGTTGGCAGACCCGCAGGAATTGGCTCGCCAGAAAGATAGCGCCAGGCAGGAGTCGGCTCACACGCGGAATTGGCGGCTGGCGGCAATCGACTTCCAGGAAGCCATGGTTGATCTGGTGGGCACCAGGCAACAAAGCCTGTTCGACCGTGAATGGCTCCGTCGTCGCGAAGGGTCCGATCATGCTGCCCGCTCGGAAAGACTGACGCTGGATCTGGCCCGCTGGGTGCGAACGGCTTACCCAGCGCATCCTCAACGAAACGGACCCGGAGCGGGCGTCTCCATCGTTGATCTCGGAGCAGGTCGGGGCTCCAATGCCCTGTACCTCATACCGCGGTTGCTCGTTCCCCAGCGGTGGCTATTGCTGGACCAGGACGCCGGCCTACTGGATGAGGCCCAGGAAAGGCTGACAGCGCCGGACGTCGAAGTGTCTCAATCAGTTGTCCGGCTGGGCGAGGATTCCCTTGGGCGCCACATCCCAGCTGAGGTCGGCCTGGTAACGGCATCGGCACTGATCGACCTGGTTTCCGAGAACTGGCTCAAGGCGTTGGTAAAGGCTGTCGTTACCCGTCAGTCAGCCTTGCTGGTGGTTCTGAGTTACGCCGGTCGTTTTGAGTTGGACCCGCCGCACGAGCACGATGACCGACTCCGTGCGCTGGTTAACCGACACCAGCATCGGGATAAGGGAGTAGGGCGGGCACTGGGAGCCGAAGCCACCCGGGTCCTCAAAGACCTGATGGAGGATTCTGGGTATACCGTTTCCGTTGCCGACAGTCCCTGGTGCCTGGAGCCGGGGAACGCCTCCCTGACCGGCAGATTGCTTGAGGGGTGGGTGCAGGCGGCTGACGAACAGGACCCCTGCGGTGCGGAATGGCTTTCCGACTGGTTAGCGACCCGAGAGACTCAGCTGGCGGCGGGAACGCTGTCCGTTACGGTCCATCACCTGGACTTGCTGGCCTTGCCGGGAGAGGCGTGAGAATGAAGTGGTCGGGGCATCCAGCGCGCCGTCCCCTACTGAAATGGGGCATGGCATCATGTCTGCTTGCTGCTGTGCTCGTGTCTGTGGATCGCGAGACGCTGTGGCAGGAACTGTCGCAGTTGCCGGTCGACCTCCTGCTGCCGGCATTAGTTTTGACGGTGTTTCAGGTGCTGTTGTCGGCATGGCGCTGGTGGTACACCTCATGGCTTCTGAAAACACCTTTGTCGTATCCTGTGGCTGTGCGTGAGTATTACCTGGCCAGTTTCCTGAACCAGGTATTACCGGGTGGGGTACTGGGGGATGTGAATCGGGCATGGCAACACGGCAAGGCCAGTGGGCGGCCGCTGTTCGCGATTCATGGTGTCGCCATCGAGCGTTTGTCAGGCCAGCTGGTGCTGGGCCTCGTAGTGTTGATCGCTGTGGCCTGGTTGTCGCAGGCGGGCATGTTTCCCATCCAGTCTCAGTGGTGGGTGTGGGGGGGTGCCGGGCTGGCTACCCTCCTTCTCTGTCTGGGGCGATTTGTCATTCGTCCGGACGATGGCCCTGAGTGGTATCTGAGGCGACTTCGGAAAGACATCGGTCGCACGCTTCTGGGGTGGCCGGCATTCCCGGTTCAGATGGGAACATCCCTTCTCGTCCTTGCCAGCTATCTGGGAGTTTTTCTGATTCTGGCCCATGGCGCGGGCTACCTCGACAGTTTGAATTCCCTGTTGCTGATGACGGCGTTGTGCAGCCTTTTGCTGTTAAGCATGGTTATCCCCGTCACCGTCTCTGGCTGGGGGGTTCGGGAAGGTGCTGCTGCGTTACTGTGGCCGATGGCGGGATTGCCTCCGGAGCAGGGCCTGGCGTTGAGCGTCGGTTATGGCGGGCTGGTTTTCCTGTCCACCCTGCCGGGGCTGCTGGTTCTGGTCGCACGGATGCGAAACGCTGGATTCCTGGTCGACGGGCAGGTCAGGAAAAATCGAGATCAAAGAGCATATCACTGCCCAGATTAACCAGTCGGGACCGTGGACGCAGCGCATCCTCCAGCAGGTCAATCTCAGGAAGGGAAAAGGCGGGCCTGCCGCTGCCGATGATCATCGGGGCCACCATGACATGAAGCCGGTCAAGCAGCCCCGCACGCAGGAATGCTGAGACGGTGACGCCGCCGCCTTCGACAAAAATCTTGCGAAGTCCGAAGTCTGCCAGTACCTGGATAATAATCGTCGGATTGACCGTCTCCCGGTCTCGGTCATCACCGAGACAGGGCACTTCTGTCACGCCTTCGCACAATGTTGCCTGGGCTCTCGGCTTGTACCGTCCGGCCACCAACCTCAGTGTTGGCGCTTCGTCATCGGTGAACAGGTGGTGGCCGTCCGGAACGCGGCGATGCCGGTCGATGACGACGCGAACCGGATTGGGGCCCTGGGTGCGTCGGACGGTCAACCGCGGGTTATCCGTCATCGCGGTTCCAGCGCCGACGATCACCGCATCCGATACAGCACGGATACGGTGCAAATGAGTAATGCCGTCTGAACCGTTAATAAACCGTGAGCGCCCAGTGACCGTCGCGATTCGACCATCGAGGCTCTGCCCGAGTTGTCCGACCACGCGTGAGGGTGTGCCGGGTGCCAGTGGCTTGCACAAGGGCAGAAAGAGGGAAAGAACGTCTTTTGCCTGGGGCGTCGCAGGATGCAGCAAATGCCATGCACCCTGGCCATTGAGCCTTACCGCAGCCTCGCTGCTTTCAGGCAAGCCCAGTGTCACATCGCTGCGATTGACGGCTTGCAGCACCAGTTGCCAGGCGGTCTCGACATCCAGAGGTTGTGCAGCCATATACATCCTGTTCCGTCGCCATCGGATTCAATAAAGGTAGATTGTGTGCAAAGCTATATGTACGTTACATTTCCAGTTTGATTCACTTTTCGGTGAGATTCGGATCTTTTCTGGGCTCAGACACACTGGCCCCTGCAGAGGGTAGAGGCAACCAGTTATGCGGTACCTGCAAACGTTCAATCGTCGCTTGCGACAGATTCGTGAGGACGGTCGCCTCTCGCGGTGGGATGTAGCCCAGATGTGCGGTGTGGAGGAGACCCGCGTCAGAAGCTGGGAGGCAACCGATGCGAGGCAGCGCAGTTACCCCAGCGTGACCGAACTGCTTGATTTCTGCATGCGTACTGAAACTCCCCTGGAAAACCTTCTTGATCTGGACGAGCCTGGCGATGGCGGCCAGCTCGAGTTACCAGGCCTGGCCTTCAGCAACAGTGACGATCTCTCGGTCGCGATCAAACAACTGGAGCAGGAAATCAACCGCGTTCAACTGTCGGAGGAGGAAGTGGAACTGCTGCGCCGGTTCCGCAATACGTCCACGGAGAACCGGCGCATGATTCTTCAGATCCTCGGTGGCTAGCCAAAGCCGCCTACCTCTCAGTTTTCCTTCTTGTAGATGTTTTCGTAAACATAGTTGGTCGCTTCAACAAAGCCATCGATACTGCCGCAGTCGAAGCGGCGGCCCTTGAACTGGTAAGCGAGCACACAGCCATTTTTGGCCTGTTCCAGAAGTGCATCGGTGATCTGAACTTCGCCGTTCTTGCCGGCCGGTGTTCGTTCGATGATTTCGAAGATGTCCGGGGTCAGTATGTATCGGCCGATAATCGCAAGGTTGCTGGGCGCGTCTTCAGGTGCCGGTTTCTCAACCATGTCGGTAATCCGGTACAGGCCATCCTTCATGGAGTCGCCAGCTATGACGCCGTATTTGTGGGTCTCGTCTTCCGGCACCTCTTCGATGGCAACAATGGAACAGCGGAACTGGTTGTAAAGCTTGACCATCTGAGCCAGCACGCCATCCTCACCATCAGGGCCCAGGCAGAAGTCGTCCGCCAGAACCACCGCGAAAGGGTTGTCTCCGACCAGGTTGCGACCTGTCAGAATCGCATGGCCGAGGCCTTTCATCTCGTTCTGGCGGGTAAATGCAAAGGTGTTGTTATCGATCAGGTCGCGAATGGACGCGAGTAGGTCTTCCTTGCCCGAGCCTGCGATCTGATGCTCCAGCTCATAGCTGATATCAAAATGATCCTCGATAGCCCGTTTGCCGCGCCCGGTTACAAAACCAAATTCATGGATCCCGGCCTCGGCAGCTTCTTCCACACCGTATTGCACCAGCGGCTTGTTAACGACCGGGAGGATTTCCTTCGGCATGGCCTTGGTGGCGGGAAGAAAGCGGGTGCCGTATCCGGCAACGGGGAACAGACATTTTTTGATCATTGGGTTCGTCCTTTGTTGAGCAATCACTGCCCCTGAATGGGAATCTTCCAAGCGTGTCGCTTTAGCCTAATCACAAACTGTGCCGAGTTTAACGAAGTTGTCCGTCGAAATGGAGGTTTGCGGCCTTGGTGTAAGGAAGTGTAACCGGAATGTTTCAGGATCGGGCTTTGGTTACACTGTGCAACACTTCGCAAACAACTTTCAAATGCAATTATAAGGGCATGTATTGCCGCATATTAAAAGATGTAATTTTTGGTCAATCTGGCTGGTGTTGAACGCCGTTGGGCAGATAAAGTGCTGTTCATATTTTGGTCACCTCCCGAAGGATCACGAGTGCGAGTTACCCGTTTTTTTGCACTGATTTTGTGCATTTCACTCATCAATATTGGCGCCGCATCGGGCTATGAAGGCGCAAGCGGGCCTGCAGGTGGCTACCCGGGTGAACTGCTGCCATCAGTTGCCAGATACGTGGCGTCGAAAGTTCAGGTCACCGGCTCCTCCAATCACGACGACGAACGGACGTACGGCAGAGTTGGCCTTGCAAGCGATGACCTGGGCTGGTCAAAGCAGCGGATCGGGCTCAATTATCAGGACACTGTCTCCCGACGTGAAAATCTTGAGTCCAGCTCTCTGGTGTTCAATTACGGGCTTTCGGTGTCGAACTTTGATATCGGTATGGAGTTCGAGAACAGCGATTGGACGGGAGTGAGCGTTGGCGAAGGCAACCGGTTCGACTCCCAGAGCGAACACGATGTTTTCAGGATCAAGGGGAGCCGGCCACTGGTTTCCTGGCGCGGGTTTTCCCTGAACAGCCTGTTGAACCATGCCTCCGGCACTTCGAGCATGGCAAATGCGACGGGCTGGGCGGAGGAAACCCAGTACCAGATTTCGAAACTCGGACTCGAGGTGCGGGAAGATCACGAGTTGTTGGCGGGATTGCGGTCCTCCACAAGTCTTAGAGCGTTCGGCGGTGTTGAAACCCGGGACGTCACCAACACATCGAGTCACAACTACACGGAAGATCAGTTCCGGAAAATTGCGCTGTCGGCATCGATCCATCGGGAATTTCATGACTGGAGCCTCGGATTGGGCGGTCAGTACCAATTTGCAGGTAAGGATCTGCCCTCAGCCGAGCAGATCCAGATTGCAGGATCGTCCTTGGCCATGGGTTACAGCGGCCAAGCCAAATACGCCGCAGAAGGCGGATGGCTGCGGCTTGAAGCGGGAAGTCCGAAATTCCGGATTCCTGTGTTCCCCGGCACTCAGTCCTCTGTCCAGATGGCGATGCTCCGTGGTTGGACCCCGGGTAATGAGCCTGACGGCCTGCAAGAGGGCGGCGCGAGCGTGGGCGAAGTTTCCCTCAAACTCGATTCCCGGGATTTTTACGCCGCATTAAGTGTGGGTAAGATGCTCGCGGTTTCGGACCCTGAGTTGACTCTTCCGAGCCACCCAGATCTGTCTTTTTCCATTTTCGTCGACATGTAACCTCCGTTTCCTCTACTTTCGAGTTGCCACTTGTGGCTAGATTTGCCTATGTTGATAGGTGATCCATCGGAAGCACGCAAGGAAGAGGGCAGGATCGTGGCAGATACCAGGAAGTATCGAGTCATACTTTGCTTGGCATTTGTTATGACGTTGCCTCGCCTCGTTTACGGCTTCGATTTTAACGATGTTGAGCAGAAAGCTGAGGCGCTTGCTGGGGCGGAATTTGAGGCGCCTCAAGAAGTGCCGGATTTTCTCCGGGAACTCAGCCCGTCCCAACATCGATCCATTCAGTTTGATCCGAACGCAGCCCTTTGGCGTGAGTCCGGGGCAAAGTTCCGGGTGACGATGATGGCGCCCGGCAGCTTTTACGCTCACCCTGTGCGCCTTAATGAGGTGAAGGAGGGAAACGAGCACCCCATTCCATTTCGCCGGGAAGCGTTTACGTATCCTGACAAGGACTTGATGAACCGTATTCCAGCCGACCTGGGGTATGCGGGATTCAAAGTCACCTACCCGTTCTCTGGCTCTGATGTGAGAGAACAGTTCCTGGTATTTGGTGGCGCCAGTTACTTTCGGGGAATGGGCGAAAATCAGCGTCTGGGAATATCGGCACGGGGCATCGCCATTAACACCGGCTTGGCCTCAGGTGAGCAGTTCCCGTCGTTCACTGAGTTCTGGCTCCAACAACCTGCAACTGGCGATGACTCAATGGTGGTGTTCGCGCTGCTTGATGGAGCCTCGATTACCGGCGCCTACCGATTTGTCATCCAGCCAGGCTCCTCCACCCGGGTGGATGTCACGGCCAAGCTGTTTTTCAGGGAGGATATTGAGCAACTGGGCCTCGCGCCTTTGACGTCAATGTTTTTCTACGGCGAGAACTCGTTGAAACCCCTGGGGCAATGGCGCCCCGAAGTTCACGACTCGGATGGCCTCCTTGTTCACGACGTTGAAACCGGGGAGTGGCTTTGGCGCCCGCTGCTGAACCCGAAAAAACTGAGGATGAGTTACCACCAGGTCGGAGATCTGGAAGGCTTTGGGTTGATGCAAAGGGACCAACAGTTTGAATCCTATGAAGATGTTGGGTACCGGTATGACATCAGGCCAAGTGCCTGGGTTGAAAGCGGCGATGGTTGGGGGACCGGCAATGTGGTGCTGGTCGAACTGCCCACCGAGGAGGAGTCGAACGACAACATCGTGGCGTTCTGGAAACCCGATTCCACATTTCGCGCCGGGGAGACGTTGGACTTCAATTACCGGGTGAGTTTTGGTGGCCCCGATATCAGCGGTCAGAAAACCGGGCGCGCCATCCCGACCTTCTTCGGTAGCAGTGAACCCTCTGATGACAATCCCAACGCCTACCGGTTTGTCGTTGATTTTGAGAGTGAGGAGTTGTCAGGGCTTTCCCGCGACGCACCCGTGGTGAGTAATGTTTCCGGTGGGGAGGGTGTCGAGATTCTGGAGCATTTTGTCCAGTTTGTAGAAGCAAAGGACATGTGGCGCCTTTCGATATTGGCGCGTCCTGAGCCTGGCAAGGTGTTGTCCCTGAGGGCCTTCCTCAGCCTTGATGGCGCCCCAATGACCGAGACCTGGATTTACGAGCTGGGCAGTGACAATAACCTGATGCGTCAGTCCGAGTGAGCAACCCCGGGAGCAACGTTTCGAATGCGCGATATTGACCTTCAGGACGTCTTCAACCGGGCCTTCCTCTACCTCGTGGAATCCGGTGTCGAGATGACCGGAGACCAATGCTGCAGGCTGCTACAGCTTCTGGAGAAGGCGGTTCTGGCGTCTCAGGCAGACGATTCCCAGACCAGTGTCCGGGATCGTGTAATAGATATGATTCCCGAGTATTTTTCGTTACCCACTCTTGCCGTGCCTGAGATCTGTCCGCCCCTGAAACGGGGCAGTATTGGCTACAATCCGCCCGGAGTTGACGATGGGAAAGGCTAGGCGATCCGGTTGGCGTGGTGTTGCAATCTTTCGCCGGAGCCTGATGATATTTCTGGTGTTCGGCCAGACCGCCATAGCCACCTATTACCTGCTCTGGATATTGCCGTACCACGGCGGCACGATCGTTGAAAAAGCCCTGATCGTTCTTTTCGCTGTGCTTTACATCTGGATTGCGATTGGCTTCTGGATCGCCGTCTGGGGATTCTTTATCCGGTCCTTCGGAGGCGATTCCTATTCGCTGGTCAAGCGGCATTCAAAGGCAGAGCTTGAGTCAGCGCCGCTGGCGACAACCGCGATTCTGCTCCCCATCTATCACGAACCCGTCGACTGGACCTTCAAAGGCCTGAAAGCGGTCTATGAAGACCTTGCCGGCCAGGGGAAACTCGACCACTTCGAGTTTTATATCCTGTCTGATAGCCGATCCCCGGATGTTTGGCTGGAAGAGCGGGCGGCCTGGTACGATCTCGTGACCGAGCTTGGTGCGGAGGGCCGGATCTTCTACCGGCGCAGAGCGGTCAATCTGAATTTCAAGAGCGGAAATGTGGCAGATTTCCTCCGACGGTGGGGACGCCGCCACAAATATATGGTTGTCCTCGACGCCGATAGCCTGCTGAGCGGCCAGACGGTCTGCCAGATGGTGCAGCTTATGGAGCTGGAGCCCCAGGTCGGGATCCTGCAAACCAACCCCAACATCATCAATGGAAAATCGCTGTTTGCAAGGATTCAGCAGTTTGCTAACCGTTTCTATTCTCCACTGTTTGCCACCGGCCTGGCCGCCGTACAGATGGGTGACGCGGCGTTCTGGGGCCATAACGCGATACTTCGGGTTGAGCCTTTCATGAAGCACTGCGGGTTGCGAAAACTCCCTGGACGAGGACTCTTCAGCGGCGCCATCATGAGTCACGACTTTGTCGAGGCGGCCTACATGGGTCGTGCCGGCTACGAAGTCTGGCTGGAGCCGCAGCTGGGTGGAAGCTTTGAGGAATCGCCGCCAACACTGGGAGATGAGCTGGCTCGAGATAACCGATGGGCAAAGGGCAATCTTCAGCATCTTTGGGTCATGCTTCGGGAGCCAGGTCTGCGGTTCGCGCACCGGATGGCTTTTCTCAATGGAGTTATGGCCTATCTGGCATCCCCGCTGTGGCTGCTGTTCCTCATCGCGGTGACGATCTCGGCGGCGCAGATGACGCTTGCGCCCATTGACTACTTCCCTGAAGGGTATCAGGGCCTGTTCCCACTATGGCCGGAGTGGCGGCCCGAGTGGGCGTTGGGGCTGGCCCTGAGTACCTTGATGCTGTTGTTCTTCCCGAAGTTCCTGGCCATTTTCGATTCAGTGGTCCAGCGCACTTCCGCCGGGTTTGGTGGCTATATAAAGTTGCTGAAGAGTGTTCTGCTTGAAAGTCTGGTGTCTGTCTTGCTGGCGCCCGTTCGAATGTTGGCTCACAGTCGGTTTGTCATTGCGGCGCTCTTTAACGTTTCCCTTAAATGGGCCGGTCAGAACCGGACCGAGGAGATAACCTGGCGAGAGGGATTCTGGAATCAACTGCCGGCCATGCTGGTTGGAAGTGGTTGGGCACTGTTTGCCTGGCAGCTGGATACACTGTTTTTTTTCTGGTCGCTTCCGGTCGCGGTACCGCTGATTCTGTCGGCGCCGACTTCCGTCCTGCTGAGTCGCCAGGCGCTGGGGATAGGGTTGCTGGAGAGGCGCTTGTTGATGATACCCGAGGAATTCCAGCCACCTCCCGTGCTTGAACGTGCCTTGGAGTACCGGTTGTTGAGCAGGCCTTCCCAAACCCTCACACCTTTCCAGCAGGCGATTCTGATTCCACATGTCAATCGCCTGCATCAGGCGTTCGCTCGTGTTCATACAGCCGCTGCCCGTCAGCAGCATTGGGCCAGTGATGTGGAGAGTTGCCTGCAACACGGCCCTGTCTATTTGTCGAACGCAAAGGTTGCACGCATCGCAAGAGACAGGTGGGCGCTGGATTATCTTCACAGGGAAGCATGGAAAGCATCAGTAGGGACTTATTGGGGGCAATGTGTTCATCGGCGCATTCTGGAGAAGGTAGACGGCTCGGCCAGAGATGCCGACGTCTACAAATGAGAAGGAGGAAGCATGGACAGGCGTTCACTGCTCAGGTGGGTTGCAGTCGGTGCGGGTAGCTACTATTTCCCGTCCGGCTGGTTGTGGGCTGCAGAGAGCGAGAGTCCGTCAGAGGGTCCGAAAACGTTCAGCTACGAGTGGCTGAAAGGCAGGGCCAGGTATTTGTCCGAGCAATCTTATGAATCCCATGAGGGCGAATTGCCCGACTCGCTGAAGGCCTTGTCCTGGGATGATTATCAGGCAATCAGTTTTCGCCCTGATCGCGCGTTGTGGGCCGGTCAATCTCTGCCATTCCGGGTGCAACTCTTTCATCTCGGCCTGTATTTCCAGACCCCCGTTCGCATCCATGAGGTGCAGGAGGGTATGGCCTGGCCGCTGGAGTACCACCCGGATTATTTCAAGTACGAAGGCGAACAGCCGTTGGGAAAACTTCCCCGGGACCTGGGGTTCGCGGGTTTTCGTATTCATTATCACACCAATTTTGAGCTGGATCTTGCCGCCTTTCTGGGTGCGAGCTATTTCCGCGCTGTGGGAAAAGAGATCCAGTACGGTATGTCCGCTCGGGGGCTGGCCATCAACACGGCGGGGCCCGACGGTGAGGAATTTCCACGTTTTGCAGAGTATTGGCTCGAACGGCCAGCGCCCGGAGCAAAGGCACTCCGGGTCTGGGCTTTGCTGGATTCGCCAAGCGTCACCGGTGCCTACGCGTTTGTATTGGATCCCGGCGCCAGATTTGTGATGGACGTTGAGGTGGCGCTGTATCCCAGGAAAGAAATCGACAGGCTCGGCATTGCACCACTGACCAGCATGTATCAGGTCGGCGAGAACAGTCGCCGGATGGACTATGACTGGCGACCGGAAATCCATGATTCAGATGGCCTGCTCATGCACACCGGGGCAGATCAGTGGATCTGGCGACCGATCGTGAATCCCGGGAGTCTCCGCTACAACAGTTTCCTCGATCAGCATCCGAAAGGCTTCGGGCTTTTGCAGCGCGACCGAGACTTCGATCATTACCAGGACGACGGGGTTTTCTATGATCGACGCCCCGGTCTCTGGGTGGAACCTCTGGATGGCTGGGGCGCGGGCAGCGTCGACCTCGTAGAAATTCCAACTGTTGATGAAACGTTCGACAACATAGTGGCCTACTGGAATCCGGAAACAGTCCTGTCTCCGGGGCAGGAGTATCTGTTCTCCTATCGTCTCACCTGGGGCGATACAGCGCCGCTTGGCGAAGCCAGACTGGCAACAACCCGAGCAACCCGGACAGGGCTGGGTGGCGTTGTAGGTCAACCGAGAGAGTACTTTTCGTGGCGGTTCGTTATCGATTTTGCCGGTGGCATGTTGGAGATGCTATCCGGGGACGCGCAGGTGGAACCGGTGATAACGGTGAGTCGCGGCTCTGTCGAAATCTCGTCGGCGAGGCCCCTGGCTTCGCTCAACGGCTATCGAGCGATGTTCGATCTTGTACCGGATAATTCGACTGACCCCATTGATCTGACAGTGGTGCTGAAGTTGGGTGACGAAGTACTGACCGAGACGTGGGTGTATCAGTATTCACCGCCGCCACCCAAGGAAAGAGAACTGTACTGATCGGCAGCTTGAATGTTGACAATAACTGCACTGTGCTGAAGTGCATTGTTGACAATATGGGCTTTTCGGCGTAATTTCTCTGGAAAATATTCCGGATTGTTAACAAAAATGCCAGAGGTCAGCGAAAAAACATACACCCGTGCGGATGAAGCATTCGATTGTCTGCAAACATCCATCGTAAAAGGTGAGCTCGCTCCGGGAGAAAAGATCGGAGAGCTCGAGCTTTGTACCCGGTTCAACCTGACCCGCGGACCGCTCCGGGAGGCTCTGGGCCGCCTCGAATCCCGAGGGCTTCTGGTTCGCCGGCCCCATGCCGGCGTGAAAGTGGTGTCCGTGAGCGCTGCAGAGTTGGTTGAGCTCTATCGCATCCGGGAAGTGATGGAGGGGCTTGCCGCCCGGCAGGCTGCCGAGAGAATGACCGATGCGGAGATTTCCGACCTGCAGGCTACACTGGATGTTCACGAACGCATGATTGAAGAGGCTCAGGGGCAGGCCTATTACCAGGCAGAGGGTGACTACGATTTCCATCACCGCATTGCCACCGGCAGCCGCAATACCAAACTGGCCCAGATGTTACTGGGCGATCTCTATTACATGGTGCGAATGTACCGTTACCGGTTAAGCACCTCCGCCGGGCGCCCCCATCTGGCGCTCGGTGAACACCGCCGTATCGTCGAAGCCATTGCCCAGCGTGATGGTGAACTCGCCGAATTTTTGATGAAACGACACATCAACGCCGCTCGCCGAAATATCGAAAAGAAGATTCAGGAAGGCGTTTTAACTATCTGATAGATGAGGGTACGCATCATGTCCACCAAACTTTCCCCGGGAGCACGCTTCCGCAAGGCATTGAAAGAAAACCAGCCCCTGCAGATTGTAGGCACCATCAACGCTTATGCGGCGATGATGGCGCAGAAAGTAGGGCATCAGGCGATCTACCTTTCGGGCGGCGGTGTCGCAAACGCCTCCTATGGTCTGCCGGATCTGGGCATGACCAGCATGAATGACGTTGTAGAAGATGTTCGTCGTATTACTGCGGCCTGCGATCTGCCGCTGCTGGTGGATATCGACACAGGTTGGGGTGGGGCCTTCAACATTGCCCGCACCATTCGTGAGATGGAACGGGCGGGTGCTGCCGCTGTCCATATTGAGGATCAGGTGGCCCAGAAGCGCTGTGGGCACCGACCGAATAAGGAAATCGTGTCGCAGGAAGAAATGGTTGACCGCATCAAGGCCGCTGTAGATGCCAGAGAGGATGATGACTTCTTCATTATGGCCCGTACCGATGCCTTCCAGAAAGAAGGGTTGGACGCTGCCATCGAACGGGCCAAGGCGTGTATTGAAGCGGGGGCCGACGGTATTTTCGCGGAGGCGGTGACCGAACTTGAGCATTACAAGGCGTTCGCGGACGCGCTGGATGTGCCGATTCTGGCGAACATTACCGAGTTTGGCGCCACGCCTCTTTACAACCGCTCAGAGCTCGGCGATGCCGGTGCTGACATGGTTCTGTACCCGCTGAGCGCCTTCCGCGCGATGAACAAGGCTGCCCTGTCTGTTTACCAGAACATCCTTGAGAAGGGCGATCAGAAAGATGTGGTCGATCTGATGCAGACGCGGATGGAGCTTTATGATTTCCTGAACTACCACGAGTTCGAGCAGAAGCTGGATCAGCTTTTCCAGCAGAAGAATAACTAATCCGATACGTGACTGATGATCATCCTGAGATGAGGGAGAGCAACAATGGCTGAAGCGAAGAAACTGGGAGGCGCAGGTCTGCGCGGACAGGTAGCGGGTCAAACGGCCTTGTGTACGGTGGGCCAGTCCGGTGCAGGACTGACCTATCGCGGATATGAAATCGCCGATCTGGCTGAGAAGGCCCAGTTTGAGGAAATTGCCTACCTGCTGTTGAGAGGCAAGCTGCCCAACCGCCAGGAGCTGGACGCCTACAAACAGAAGCTGCAGAGTCTCCGAGGCCTTCCGGCTGCCTTGAAGACTGTGCTTGAGCAGATTCCCAGGGATGCGCACCCCATGGACGTCATGCGCACCGGTTGTTCCATGTTGGGCAACCTGGAGACGGAAAAAGATTTCAGCGAGCAGGACGACAAGATCGATCGCATGCTGGCCGTTTTCCCGTCGATCATTACCTACTGGTATCGATTTGCGCACGAAGGTGTTCGAATTGAGACTGACAGTGATGTTGATTCTATCGGTGGCCATTTTCTGGAGCTGCTGCACGGTAAGAAACCGAGCGAGCTTCATGAGCGAGTAATGAACGTGTCGCTGATCCTGTACGCGGAGCACGAGTTCAATGCGTCCACCTTCACGGCCCGTGTCTGCGCCTCCACGCTGTCCGATATTCACAGCTGTGTGACGGGCGCTATCGGCACCTTGCGGGGGCCTCTGCATGGCGGAGCGAATGAGGCAGCCATGGAGCTGATCCAGAGGTTCAGTACTCCGGATGAAGCAGAAGCGGGCCTGATGGGCATGCTCGAGCGGAAAGAAAAGATCATGGGCTTCGGCCATGCCATCTACAAGGACTCGGATCCCCGTAACGCGATTATCAAAAAATGGTCCGAAAAGCTGGCGGATGAAGTGGGCGATACCGTCCTTTACCCGGTTTCGCTCCGTTGTGAAGAGGTTATGTGGCGGGAGAAAAAGCTGTTCTGTAACGCCGACTTCTTCCACGCCTCGGCCTATCACTTCATGGGCATTCCAACCGAGCTGTTTACCCCGATCTTTGTTATGTCGCGGGTTTCGGGCTGGACTGCCCATGTAAAAGAACAGCGGGAAAACAACCGGATCATTCGTCCCAGTGCCGAGTATACCGGTCCCGCGGATTCGAAGTGGGTGCCCATCGACGAGCGCCCGTAAGCCTGCCGAGGCACTCCCGGAGTTTTCCCGGGAGTGCCCGTTCCCGCCCACATCTTCGATACCTGACATGAGTTTCTGCCGATGAACACTGATTACCGTAAGCCACTCCCGGGCACCGACCTGGACTATTTCGATACCCGCCAGGCCGTGGAAGACATCCAGCCTGGTGCCTATGACACGCTTCCATACACCTCCCGGATCCTGGCCGAACAGTTGGTCCGCCGTTGCGATCCGGAGATGCTGACGGCTTCACTTAAGCAGCTGATCGAGAGTAAGCGCGATCTGGATTTTCCGTGGTATCCCGCGCGTGTGGTCTGTCACGACATTCTTGGCCAGACCGCCCTGGTTGACCTCGCGGGCCTGCGGGACGCCATCGCTGAGAAAGGTGGTGATCCCGCTAAAGTGAACCCTGTGGTTCCAACCCAGTTGATCGTCGACCATTCGCTGGCGGTAGAGCACGCGGGTTTTGAAAAGGATGCGTTTGAGAAGAACCGTGCGGTGGAAGACCGTCGCAACGATGACCGTTTCCACTTCATAGACTGGACAAAAACGGCCTTCAAGAATGTGGATGTGATCCCGCCCGGCAATGGGATCATGCACCAGATCAATCTGGAGAAGATGTCTCCGGTGGTGCAGTCCCGTGACGGTGTAGCCTTCCCGGATACCTGTGTAGGGACCGACAGCCACACTCCGATGGTTGATGCTCTGGGCGTCATCTCTGTCGGTGTGGGTGGCCTGGAAGCCGAGAGCGTGATGCTTGGTCGTGCCTCGATGATGCGCCTGCCGGACATCGTCGGTGTGGAACTGACGGGTAAGCTGCGGCCGGGCATTACCGGTACCGATATGGTGCTCGCTATTACCGAATTCCTGCGTAAAGAGCGGGTTGTTGGCGCGTACCTGGAGTTCTACGGTGAGGGTGCAGACAGCCTCACGGTTGGCGACCGCGCCACCATCTCGAATATGACGCCAGAGTACGGTGCGACTGCGGCCATGTTCTACATCGATGGCCAGACGATTGACTATCTGAAACTGACCGGGCGTGAGGATGATCAGGTTGCCCTCGTCGAGACGTACGCCAAGCACACAGGGCTCTGGGCTGACAGCCTGAAACAGGTCGAGTACGAGCGGGTATTGAAGTTTGACCTGTCCAAAGTTGAGCGGACCTTGGCAGGCCCCTCCAACCCGCATGCGCACCTGCCGACCTCCGAGCTTGCCAAGCGCGGAATTGCCGGTGAGTGGGAGCAGGAAGAGGGCAAGATGCCCGATGGTGCGGTGATCATTGCAGCAATCACCAGTTGCACCAATACCTCGAACCCCAGGAACATGGTGGCAGCGGGCCTGATTGCCCGCAACGCCAACAAGCTGGGACTCACGAGGAAACCCTGGGTGAAGACCTCGCTGGCACCGGGATCCAAAACGGTGAAAATGTACCTTGAAGAGGCCAATCTCCTTCCGGAACTTGAAGACCTCGGTTTTGGCGTCGTCGCTTTTGCCTGTACGACCTGCAACGGCATGAGCGGTGCGCTGGACCCAAAGATCCAGCAGGAAATCATCGACCGGGACCTATACTCTACAGCGGTCCTGTCCGGTAACCGGAACTTTGACGGGCGGATTCACCCCTATGCGAAACAGGCATTCCTGGCTTCTCCGCCGCTGGTTGTCGCCTATGCGATTGCAGGAACAATCCGTTTTGATATTGAGAAAGATGCGCTGGGCTATGATCAGGACGGTAACCCGATAACGCTGAAAGATATCTGGCCGAACGATGAAGAAATTGACGCAATTGTGAAGGCGAGCGTCAAGCCGGAGCAATTCCGCAGTACCTACATCCCGATGTTCGACATCACTCGCGATGCCCAGGCGAACACCAATCCGAATTACGAATGGCGCCCCCAGAGCACCTACATTCGTCGTCCTCCCTACTGGGAGGGTGGGCTTGCCGGCGAGAAGACCCTCAAGGGCATGCGCCCGCTGGCGATTCTGCCGGACAATATCACCACTGACCACCTGTCGCCCTCGAACGCCATCCTCGCCAACAGTGCGGCCGGTGAATACCTGGCGAAAATGGGCTTGCCGGAGGAAGACTTCAATTCCTACGCAACGCACCGTGGCGACCACCTCACGGCCCAGCGTGCCACCTTCGCCAATCCCAAGCTGTTCAACGAAATGGTCCGGGATGAGAATGGCAATGTGAAACAAGGCTCCCTGGCCCGGGTTGAGCCGGAAGGGAAGGTAACGCGCATGTGGGAGGCGATTGAAACCTACATGGAGCGTAAGCAGCCGCTGATTATTATTGCCGGGGCAGATTATGGTCAGGGTTCTTCCCGCGACTGGGCTGCCAAAGGCGTAGCCCTGGCGGGCGTTGAAGCCATCGTCGCCGAGGGCTTTGAGCGCATTCACCGCACGAACCTGGTGGGTATGGGTGTGATGCCTTTGCAGTTCGAGGAAGGCACGACTCGCCAGACTTTGGCACTGGATGGCACGGAAACCTACGATGTCGAGGGCGTTGCCTCGCCGAAAGCCGAGCTGACGCTGGTGATTCATCGTAAGAACGGCAGCACCGAGCATGTGCCCGTGATCTGCCGGCTCGATACCGAGGAAGAGGTTTCAATCTACTCCGCCGGGGGTGTGCTCCAGCGATTCGCTCAGGACTTCCTGGAGGCGGAGGGCGCCGCATGAGCTTTCCAGCGCAAATCAGAATCCCCGCCACGTATATGCGTGGCGGAACCAGCAAGGGCGTGTTTTTCCGGCTGCAGGATCTGCCGGAAGCCGCCCGGGTTCCGGGTACGGCCAGAGACCAGCTGCTGCTGAGAGTCATTGGCAGCCCGGACCCCTATCAGAAGCAAATCGACGGTATGGGCGGGGCGACCTCCAGCACCAGCAAAACGGTGATCCTGGCTGACCCTACCCAGCCTGATCACGATGTGGACTACCTTTTCGGGCAGGTGTCTATCGACAAGCCGTTTGTAGACTGGAGCGGAAATTGCGGCAACTTGACCGCCGCGGTCGGCGCATTCGCCATCAACGGTGGGTTTGTTTCGCGAGATCGCATTCCCGACAACGGCTTCTGCAAGGTCCGTATCTGGCAGGCCAACATCCGGAAAACCATCGTCGCCCAAGTACCAATTACCAACGGAGAAGTTCAGGAAACCGGTGATTTCGAGCTGGACGGAGTGACCTTCCCGGCGGCCGAGGTTCAGGTGGAATTCATGGACCCCGCCGATGGCGACGGAGCCATGTTCCCGACTGGCAATGTGGTTGACGAACTCGAGGTTCCCGGAGTCGGTTCACTCAAGGCTACGATGATCAACGCAGGTATCCCGACAATCTTTGTGAACGCCGAGGATATCGGCTACACAGGGACTGAATTGCAGGATGACATCAACAGCGACCCAAAGGCGCTGGCGATGTTTGAGACGATTCGGGCCCACGGTGCCGTGCGAATGGGGTTGATCGAAAACATTGAGGAAGCGGCGAATCGGCAGCACACGCCCAAGGTTGCCTTCGTCAGTTCGCCCGCGGATTACATCTCGTCCAGTGGAAAACAGATCAGGGCCGGTGAGATCGATGTCCTGGTCAGAGCCTTGTCCATGGGCAAACTCCACCATGCCATGATGGGCACAGCTGCAGTTGCCATTGCAACGGCGTCAGCCGTTCCGGGAACTCTTGTGAACCTTGCTGCCGGTGGAGGCGATCGTACCGATGTGACCTTTGGCCACCCTTCAGGCACGCTCCGTGTGGGCGCTGAGGCGCGGCAAGAGGACGGCGAATGGACAGCAACCAAAGCTATCATGAGTCGAAGTGCGCGGATACTCATGGAAGGGTGGGTGCGTGTTCCCGAGGACACTTTTTAGAGTGCAATAATAGCCCGGTGGCATCCATTCCAGGGATGTCACTGCGGCCATTTTCAGCCAGAACAGTCAGGCTAACCTCTTCTCCACATCTTCCTTGAGAAAAAGCCGAGCAAACTTAGCGCTACCAGAGCGAAGGATGATGGCTCAGGCACTTCCAAGGCACTGGACCGTATGATGCCCGAAAGCAATGAGGTACTCGTGGTCCTCTCCTGGGTCCACAGTTCGTGAGCGAGTTCACCGTCTTGGAAGAATCCGGTGATATCCAGATAGTACTTTTTCGAGCCAATCGCATAGTAGGAAGAACTCGACTCGTTCAACGCGAGAGTGACGCGGTCGGCGCATCCATATTGATTAATCGTAGATTCTCTGGATTCTCCATTGGCGCATGTTTCACCGGCGGCTGGTCCGTTGACGGTTTCCCAGTGGTCGAACTGAAAGATGGATTCCAGTATTTGGGAAACTCCGTCGAGATTGACCATCGCTGTAACCTTGAGTTCAGCACTCGTTAAAGGCGTACCGCCAATCGGGTGGTTGAAATGCATGAACTCGCCGAGCGAAAACTCCTCTCCCTCAGTGGCATGAAATGCTGGAGCCGCATTGCCAAGGAAAGCATAGCCACTCTGGTAATCAGGGTTGGAATTTCCCCACTTAATTGTATCCGTGTTCAGGCCTGAGACCACGGGCGCACCCGGCGTCACGTTTACCCAAGACCCCGTAACATCCGCTATCTTGATGGGAGACGCAGCGGCCAAGCCTGTCACAAAAGCCGAGCTGCAAAGAATCAGTGTAATGGCAGAGTGTTTCATAGCTAGGCATCCCTAAATAGTGAAACGCTGCTTTAATAAAGCATTACTACTGCTCTTAAAAACGAACGCAAGGTGAGTACCAGTTCTAGAATTACTGCGCTAAAACAAGTGTGTTTATTGGGGGCGGTTGGGCTACTTTGTCTGCAAGAACGAAGGGTTGTAAAAAAATGTGACGCTGGTCACGTATTGCTGCTGACGAAGCGTGGTTCCGGTAAATCCGTCGTTCCGATAGAGAGTGAACTAGGCTTTTACCTGATAACTCTGGCTGGAAAGGAGTGTGTGATGATGACCGACAACAGCGACCAGAATGAGCGCCCGGACTTTGATGAAGTTCTCCAGACGATCGCAGACTATGTGCTGGACTTCACCATTGAGAGCGCTGAAGCCTGGCGAACCGCCCGTTACTGTCTGATGGACACCATCGGCTGTGGCCTGCTGGCGTTGCGCTTCCCCGAGTGTTCAAAGCATCTCGGTCCGCTTGTGGAGGGGACAATGGTCCCGCACGGTTCCCGTGTTCCGGGCACATCGTTCCGTCTGGACCCGGTCAAAGCTGCCTGGGACATCGGCTGCGCTGTTCGTTGGCTGGACTACAACGATACCTGGCTGGCCGCCGAATGGGGGCACCCCTCAGACAATCTGGGTGGCATCCTGGCAGTGGCAGATCATCTCTCTCAGAAACGTGTTTCGAACGGACAAATGCCGCTGACCATGCACACTGTTCTTGAGAGCATGATCATGGCGCATGAAATACAGGGGATACTGGCCCTGGAGAACTCCTTCAATCGGGTCGGCCTCGATCACGTGGTGCTCGTAAAAGTCGCCTCAACGGCTGTGACCGCGAAACTGATGGGTGCGAACCGGGACCAGCTGCTGTCTGCGCTTTCCCACGCCTGGGTTGACGGGCAGAGCCTGAGAACATACCGGCATGCACCCAACGCAGGCTCCCGTAAATCCTGGGCTGCGGGCGACGCTACTTCAAGAGCTGTTCGTCTTGCAGACATTGCCATGCGCGGAGAGATGGGAATCCCCGGTGTGCTTACAGCGCCTCAATGGGGCTTCTATGACGTGTCGTTCAGCAAGACAAACAAGGATCAGAAGCTCAAGCCGGAGGGCGAGCGCTGCTTCTCGTTGCCGCGTGCGTTCGGGTCATACGTGATGGAAAACGTTCTTTTCAAGGTTTCTTTCCCCGCGGAATTCCATGCCCAGACCGCCGTTGAGGCAGCTGTCACCTTGCACCCCGAGGTCCGCAACAGAACTGAGGAAATCGACAGGGTTGTTATCACAACCCACGAGTCCGCAATTCGGATCATTTCCAAGCAGGGCGCTCTGGCCAACCCGGCTGACCGGGATCATTGTCTCCAGTACATGGTTGCGGTGCCTCTGATATTTGGGGGCCTGACGGCCGACCACTACGAAGACAGTTTTCACGAAGCAAACCCGACCATCGACGAAGTGCGGGCCAAAATGGAGGTTGTCGAAGATCCGCGCTACTCATCGGAGTACCTCGAGCCAGAAAAGCGCTCCATCGCCAATGCGATCCAGGTTTTTTTCAAGGACGGCAGCAGCACAGAAAAAGTCGCGGTAGAGTATCCGATAGGGCATCGCCGGCGTCGGGAGGAAAGTATTCCCCTGCTTGAGGATAAGTTCCTGATGAACCTGAGGACGCGCTTTCCACTTCAGAAAACCAGAACAATCCTGGATTGTTTCGCGGACCACGCAGCACTTGACGATATGCCTGTTCATTTATTCCTGGATCAGTTCGTGATTTGATCTGGTCCCAGGGCTGAATTTGTTCATTAAGACGCGATGTCGAATTAATTTACGCGCCTGAATGGGAGAACAGGCGCTTCGATACAGGGTGAAAGAAATCAGGCCGCAAAACATAGGGATGTTGTTGTGTGGTACAGCCTATGCACGTGTTATTTGCCAGTACTGTATTGGAGGGCTTATGAGGATCACCAGTGTTGGCAGATTGGTAGGTGCTCTGTCTGTGATTCTTTCGGGTGTTTTTGTCAGTGTCCCGGCTTCGCCCGTTATGGACCACGGTATCGTACTAGCCACGCACCATAGTTCCGCCAACGAAGCCCCGTCGGTACGTTCTGAGCAAAAACGGGATCTCGAGTTTCCCGATCCTTCTGGGTGGGAGGGAAAAATCCAGGGTAGCGAAGAACTCACATCCTCCCTGATCGGACCGAATTACAGTACCCGGGCCACCCCCATGACGGGCGATGACGAACTGGGTGTCAAAGTTGTGTGGCCACTCAAAGAACCCGGGTCTTTGGCGCTTTTGGGGCTGGGCATCCTCGCACTTTTGCTACTAAGCCGGGTGGGGCGTAGACGCTGACCGGAGCTCGTCGATTCCGCTTCGAAAATTCCCATCAATCATTGAAGTTACAAAAATTTACAGTAAACTCTAATGTATTGAGTTCCCGCCGCAGTGGATGCAGGGATCAGGCTCGGTTGAACATCAAAAGGAGTTGACGTGGCCCACGTCAGGCTGTTCCGGCATTACATACACCTTCCCTTCGTAATCCTCGGCCTGATTGATTTCTCGGTGTTGGTCTGCAGCTTCTCGCTGGCCGCATTTTTTCGTTACTTTGGCGATGCTGGGTTTTTCCTTGAAAACCTCGTTTTTGTTCTCCCTTCCGCCGTAGTTTTTGCTGCTGCCAACCTGCTGGTAATGATCTCGATAGGCGTCCATCAGGCCCGACTGGAAGAGGGCATGTCGGGAATGATGCTGAGAACAATCCTGGCATTGATCGTTGGCGTGCCTGTTGCCGGTTTTACTTATCTGCTGGCTAGCGAGTGGCTATGGTATCTGGGCTCCAGCGGAGTACTGACCACGGCCTCTGTTTTCGGTTTTTTTCTACTGGGTATTGTTCGCTCCGTGTTTTTTGCCGTGGCGGGCAAGGATGCTTTTAAACGCAAAGTTCTGGTCCTGGGCTCGGGATTTCGTGCAAATCAGCTTCTTGAAGACCTGAAGACCCCCTTTAATCGCAAAGGCTTCAGGCTGAGTGGTTTTGTGCCCCTCCCCGGAGAAAAAAGAGAGGTTCCGGAGGAACACCTGATTTATCCGGGCACCACTCTGCAACAATACATTCACAAATACCCTGTTAGTGAGATCGTTGTAGCCGTTGACGATCGCAGGAAAGGACTCCCGATGGAAGATTTACTCGAGTGCAAGATGGAGGGTGTAAAAATTGTCGACGGTGCGACCTTCTACGAACGGGAATCCCGAAAAGTCGCGCTGGAAATGATTTCCCACGGATGGCTCGTGTTTTCGGACGGGTTCACTGTCTCGTCGGTTTTCGGTGTTGGCAAACGATCCCTGGACATTCTCGCGGCGACAGTGCTGCTGATTGCAGGCCTACCGCTGATGGTCCTCACGGCAATTGCCATCAAAATCGAAGACGGATTGAAGTCCCCTGTTTTCTACAGCCAGGAAAGGGTGGGGCTTAATGGGCAGGTTTTCAAAGTGTATAAATTCCGGTCGATGATTACGGACGCGGAGAAGAATGGAGCAGTGTGGGCGAGTAAGAATGATTCTCGTGTTACACATGTCGGCGAGTTCATCCGCAAGGTCCGAATTGACGAGCTGCCTCAAATCTTCAATGTACTGAATGGCACTATGGCCTTTGTCGGCCCCCGCCCTGAGCGGCCGGTATTTGTTCAGCAACTCTCTGAAAAAATACCCTTTTACAGCGAAAGGCATCGCGTGAAGCCAGGGGTGACCGGATGGGCCCAGCTTTGTTTCGCCTATGCTGATAATGAGGAAGATACTCGGGAAAAACTTCGCTATGACCTTTACTACATCAAGAATCAAAGCCTGCTGCTAGATTTATTGATTATAATTCAGACAGTCGAAGTGGTATTGTTCAAAAAAGGATCAAGGTAGTTTCGGGGTTATGCTGTTCCCGAGATATGGAAAAGCAAGGAATTGTAGAGAGGATTTACAATGTCACGGATGTACTCCCTTCCAGGGCTTGCCCTGTTTTTAGTGGTCACCCTGATTTCAGGATGTGCCGGTCAGTCTGCCTCATCTCGAGATAAAATCCAGCGGGCGTTGAGCGTCAATACTGCGACCAGTGTTGAGGAATATGTGCTCGGGGCCACGGACACCGTGAAGGTTTCGGTCTGGCGTAATGAAGACCTCAGCATCGAAGTGCCAGTTCGTCCAGACGGCAAGATCTCGGTTCCTCTCGTGGGCGATGTGCAGGCAAGCGGGCGCACACCGCAGGCACTGGCCGATGACATCGAAAGTAGCCTGGCACGCTATATTCGCCAACCCCAGGTCAGCATTGTGGTTACATCGATGGGTAGCCACGAGTATACCGATCGGGTGAGGGTGACCGGTGCCGTTGAACAACCTGTATCCGTGCCTCACCGAGCCGGAATGACCGTGCTTGATGTTGTCCTTGGTGCTGGCGGTACTACTCCCTTTGCGGCCCTGAATAAATCCATGTTGTATCGCAGGGTTGACGGTGAAGTTGTCGCCATTCCTGTGCGTCTGGAAGACATTCTGAATAACGGTGATGTAGCAACGAATTACGCGATTCGACCGGGAGATATTCTTAGTATTCCGGAGCGGAATTTCTGAGCCTCCGGATTTTAAACGGACCTGTGTTAATCCAATAGTGAGTTATGCGCCATGGCATTACCTCTGTCTGAATTACCAGTCGAAATCGTTAAGGAAGTTCGCTCCCGGAAGTGGCTGGCTCTGCTGATCTTTGTGATTGTGAGCTTCGGTGTTCTGGCCGCCGGATTTCTTTGGCCTTACAAATACCAATCCGAGACGGTGATATTTATTGACGATCAGAACATCATCCGTCCGTTGATGGAGGGCAGTGCGGTTGCCACGGAAATCAACGATAGGGCGTCTGCGGCTCAGGAATTACTCTGGAGCCGGAGCGTGATCGAAAAAATCGCCAAAGATGACGAGATTTTTGGAGAAGGTGCGGCGGACGTCGGGCGTGAAAGGCTTGAGAGCCGGATCTTCGCCTTGAAGCAGAATTTATCGGTCGTCCCGCGCGGAGACAGTTATTTTGCCATTGCGTATCAAGCCGAGTCTCCAATGCGAGCTTTTCTGGTGGCTCAGCGCATGGGGCAGCTCTTTATCGAGGAGACGAATGAACGAAAGCGTACTGAAAGTCGGAATGCGTATGAGTTCATCAATAACCAGGTGCGGAGTTACGAACGACAGCTCGCCCAGGCTGAGGAGCGACTTCAGGAGTTTCTTGCCGAAAATGTCGATGGCACCGAGGGCGATGCCAATAATCGTCTGGATAATCTGAGAAGTCAGCTTGAGCTTGCCCAGATGGAAAAATCGGAACTCGAGGCCCGGGAACGCTCGCTCGAATTGGAGCTCAGTCGAGTTAATCCGACCATTCGTCAGGGCAGGACACCGGATGCCTACCAAACTCGAATCAGTTCCCTCGAAGAGCAGTTGGATAACCTCCGTCTTCGGTATCACGATACCTATCCGGATATTGTAATCCTAAGGGAGCAACTGCAGGAGTTGCGCCGCCAGAAAGCTCGCCAACTCGCCCAACAGGGTGACGAGCCACAGCCCTTGGGAGAGGAGTCCCTATCGAACCCGGTCTATCAGGATATCCAGACAGAGTTGACCTCCACTCGAGCGGACATCCAGACCATGAATTCGAGAATCAATAGCTTTAGACGGCTGCTGGCAGAACAGGCGCAGCGGATGGAACGCATCCAGGAAAACAAGGCTCAGTACATGGAGCTTACTAGGGACATGGAGGTCAACAAAGAGATCTATGACGATCTTCTGAAAAGACGTGAGCGGGCAAGGGTGTCGATGCATCTCGACGTTGAAGGGCAGGGCTTGAACTATCGAATCAACGAGAAGGCTCAGTTTCCGCTCGCGGCATCGGGCCCCGGATTTCCACTATTCGCTGCTGCTGGTCTCTTTTTGGGGCTGGCTGCGCCTTTCGGTTTAGTCGCAGGTTTGCTGCAAATTGATCCCAGAGTCCGGGCAAGGGAGCAGCTTGAGGAAACCATTGAATTGCCGGTATTGGTGCTGCTGCCACAAATAAGGACACCTTATGAGCAACGGCGGGACCATAGGATCACCATGTTGGTTGGGATGATCGCAATCGTGGCCGTGGTTGTGTATTTGAGTATCGCTGGAGCCGCTTTGATGGGAGTTATCGGATGAATGACCGAAAAAGCAACACCGGTTCCCTCAAGGATTCGGAAGAAGACCAGCCAGTTGTTGGAGATGACAACGGAAACCATCCGGAAGATGGTTACTGGTTAAGAAGCAGGGATGAACTGAATAAAGAGGGTGTCCCATACTCGGAGTGGGATGATTCCCGAATGCTGGTTCCCAGCTCCCTTGAACTTGGGCCCGGAGCTGTAGACAGGTACGTCATCAGCAAGCAGATTGTCCGCATGCAAGAGCCTCGTCGGCTCACAGCGGATGATATGGATGAACGCCGGATTATTTATCCCGAATCTGGTAACCGTGCCATGGTGAACCGATTTCGGGATCTTCGGACCAAATTGCTTGAAGCTTCGGGAGGTAACAATTTTACAATCGTTGTGAGTGCGACCAATCGGGGAGCGGGCGCTTCATTTGTCGCCCTCAATCTGGCAGCGGCATTTGCATTCGATCAATCCAAAACGGCGGTGGTCATCGACTGCAATCTTCGTGAGCCATCCCTTCACTCTACGCTCGATATCATGCCGGAAACCGGGCTGACGGACTTTCTCGAGGATCCTGATTACGATATAGCCCGAATTCTATATCCAACAGGAATTCCCCGGTTAAGACTGATACCTGCGGGTAGTCGTCGGGAAACGCCCAGTGAGTTTTTTACCTCTTTCCGGATGAAACAGTTCCTCCAGGCGGTCAGGCGTCGTTATCCAGACCGATTTATTGTGCTCGATACTGCGCCGATCACCGAATCGCCTGATGCCCGAATTCTCTCGGAATTGTGCGATTACTCCATGTTGGTTGTCCCCCATGGTCGGGTTACTCCGAATCAAGTGGAGCAGGCAGCCACCGCCTTTAATCCCCAAAAATTCGTTGGAACGGTTATCAATGGTTAGACATGGATTGTCAGTGCTGAAACGTCGGAGTGGATTACTGTTTTTGGGGATCTGGATTTGTTCGTCAGGCCCAATAGCTGCAGCTCCCGCGGTCTTCTCGGTAGGGCTGGATTCGCGGTATACCAACAACGCAACGCAGGCTCCTTTTAATGAGGAGTCGGACCTTGAATCGAGAGTTTTTGTGGGTGTCCAGCATTCCTCCGATCCTGGTAATTGCAATTCCGAGCTGGCCGCACAGGTTGGGTATAGCCGCTGGCTTGATGAGACCTTTTCACCGGAAACAACCGCCAATGCTGACTTTGAAGGTGATTGTCGCCTTGGAAGTAACCTGGTTTGGGAGGCCTCGGACTATCTTAGAGACGTTGTGCGGGACAGCCGGGTAAACAATACACCCAATAACCGGACCCAGAAAAATGTTTTCCGAACCGGCCCGATTCTTACATTTAGGTTAGGGGCAGTGGATGAGCTCTTGCTTTCTGCATCCTACGAGAACACAGAGTTTCGTGAACCTGAGCAGAAGGATGGCGAACGGTATAGTGGGTCGGTCGGTTGGAATCATTTCTTCAGCCCTTCTTTCTCGGCCGGGCTGCGTGCGAGTGCAGACCAGTCTGAACTTGATACCGAAGAGGAATTCGATCGTGTCTCTGTCAGTGCCCCTTTCAACAAGGCGTGGGCAGCGACCAGCCTGAGCGGCGCGGTAGGCTATGGCCGAATCGAATCGTCATTACAGAACAGCAGTCCACGGAAATACGACAGCTTCGTGGGCAACTTGCTTTTGGTGCGACAGATTAATGTCACAACAGAACTTGAAATTGAGGCAAGTCGAGAGCTCACCGATCAGACCTCGGATTTCGATACTCGATTTGATGATTTTATTTTCAACCTGGACCAGACAAGCGCTGTCGAGGTGACAGCTGTGCGTCTAGGGGTAAACAATGATCTTGGTGCCTCTACCTTTGACATTGGGTTGTTCGCAAACCGATCAGACTATCTCGATATAAGGATTGAGGAGGATAGTGCTGGTATTGATGCAGCCTTTCGGCGCCCGCTAACCGGCCAGTTAAACTGGACTGTAGGAGCGCGTTATGAGTTGTTCCGATACAGTGCCGACGATACCGAGGATGATGTTATTCGAGTCAACACCGGGATCGATTTCCAATTGAACAGACAGCTCAGTTTCGTGAGCGTAGTTGGATATGAAAAGCGGACCAGTGACGTGCTGAGTCGAGAATTCGATGAAGCCTGGGTCCTGGTTGGCGTTGAATATCTGTTCCGCTGAGGCCCGAATGAGGGGCACGCCAGACAGGGAAGAATACTCTATGCAGACGACGATACAGAACGCACTCACGATCGATGTCGAAGACTATTTCCAGGTTGCGGCGTTGTCGGAGGCCGTGGAACGGGATGACTGGTCGTCCATGGAATATCGGGTAGAAGCGAACACTGATCGTCTGCTTGAACTCTTCGACAGCCACAATATCAAAGCCACATTTTTCACTTTGGGTTGGGTGGCCGAGCGGTCACCCGCTCTGGTTCGACGGATCCGGGATGCCGGTCACGAGATTGCAAGCCACGGTTACAGCCATCAGCTAATTTATGATCAGACGCCGGAACTGTTTCGGGAAGAGACTCGCCGATCCAAGAGGATTCTGGAGGATATTACGGGCGAGCCGGTCACAGGCTACCGGGCGGCGAGTTATTCCATTACATCGAAATCGCGCTGGGCGCTCGACGTTCTCTGTGACGAGGGTTTTACCTGGGATTCCTCTATATTTCCGGTTCACCACGATCGGTATGGAATGCCCGGCACGCCGTTCGAGCCATACCAGCTTCGGGCACCTGGCGGCGGTTTGCTGACGGAGTTTCCCCTTTCAACGTGTCCCATCGGAAGGTACCGGTTGCCGATCGCTGGTGGAGGCTATTTTCGGCTTTTCCCATACTGGTTTAGTCGGTGGGGATTAGGGCAAATTAATAAGGCGGGACAACCGTTTATTTTTTATCTGCACCCCTGGGAAATCGATCCTGATCAGCCGCGACTGAAAGTAAAAGCTTTCTCGCGTTTCCGTCATTACAACAACCTCGATAAATGTATGAGCAGGCTCGAAAGTTTGCTTGGAGATTTTCGGTTTGGCCCCGTATCGAGTGTACTTTCGCGTGTAACGATTTCCTCAGAGGCTGTCGCCGTCTGAGTGCCTTTCGAAGGATAGTCTGATGGAAAGGGATATTTCCTTGGTTGGTCTGGAAGATCAAAAACATCGCCTGGATCGATTGAAAAACGAGAAGGGCCGCTTGGGCCGTTTGGTAAATGAGGCGCGACGGTCGGGAGGTACAGGGGATCACTGGATCTCAGAATTTCGCGACGTGTCCCAGGAGATCAAAAGGCTTCAGAAACTAATCAAAAAGCAGGTCAATGGCGCTGAGGTCGAAAAGAAATGGGCGCCGGAGACGATAGCACCCCCTCCAGCGATTACCGAGAAGCCCCTCGATAAGCCTGTTTCGGTCAAACCCTGTGTCGGCGACATGCTTATAGCGGCCGACGAATATGTTGGCCAACATCCCGGCGCAGCGGTATGGCATCGGCCCTTAATTTCTTCCTTCATCAAGCAGACGTACGGCCATAAAGCTCGTTACCTGTGTGCGGTGACAGAGTGCGGAAAATTGGTGGGAATTCTCCCTGTGGTTCGTCTCAATAGCCGTCTGTTCGGAAATTTCATGGTTTCCATGCCGTTCTTTAATTATGGCGGTGTGCTCGCGGATAATGCCGATATCGCCCATCAGTTGATTTATGCCGCTGATCAATGGCGAAGGGAGGAGGGGGCCAAGCACCTGGAACTTCGATTCCTTCAGGACAACAAACTCGGTCTGCCCCAAAGAACTGACAAGGTAACTTTCTGGTTACCTTTGCCGGATCAAAGCGATGCCCTGTGGAACAGCTTCAAGCCAAAACTCAGGGCACAGATACGTCGAGGTAATCGGGACCTGAGCAGCCTGAGTATTGGAGGTAGTGAGCTTCTGGATGAGTTCTACAAGGTATTCTCGGTCAATATGCGTGACCTTGGAACGCCGGTATACAGCCGCGCTTTTTTCCGGAATCTACTGGCAGGTCTGGACGGACAGGCCTGGCTTGTAGTGGCCCGAATTGGTGGGCGGGCAGCCGGCTGTGCGTTTTTGACCGGCTATCGGGAACGAATGGAGATACCGTGGGCATCCACCCTCAGGAAGCAGAGCCACACCGGCATCAATATGATCATGTATTGGAAGATCCTTGAGTTTGCGATTGAGCATAAATTTAAGATTTTTGATTTTGGCCGCTGCACCGAGAACGCTGGAACCTATAGATTCAAGGAGCAATGGGGGGGGCAGCCCATTGCTCTTCACTGGGATTATGTCCTGCCAACAGGGGAGAGGCTTCCAGAACTTAACCCGGATAACCCGAAATTCCGACTGTTAATAGCGGCCTGGCGAAAGCTGCCGGTTTGGGCTGCAAATCTGTTGGGGCCGCGCATTGTCAGGGTATTGCCATAATGCTCCACCACTCGGAGAAAACCATTCTGCATCTGATTGATACCACCGGACCCGGTGGCGCAGAGACTGTCTTTATTAATTTACTCAGGGAACTGGGGCGTACAGAGTTCCGAAATGTGGTGGTTCTTCGCGGTGACGGATGGGTCGCGGACAAGGTGCGTTCCATCGGGATCGCTCCACACTTTATTGATTCGAAGGGCAGTTTTAACCTTGGTTACATCAAAGCTCTCAGACGCTTGGTAAGTGATGAAAACGTTGCTCTGATTCACGCGCATCTCCTTGGCTCCAACGTTTATGGTGCGTTGCTGGCTCTCATTTGCCGAAAGCCAATGATTGCGACCTTTCACGGGGCTGTGGATGTCGCGGATGGTGAGCGGTTCCTCCGAGCGAAGTTCTTCTTGATCGGTCTTGGTGCTTCAAAGATCGTCTGTGTATCAAAACGGCTGAAAGAAGAGCTTTCCGCCCGAAGCGCCTTGCCAGCCGAAAAAGTGAAGCTGATATACAACGGTGTCGATCCTTCGAAATTTCTTAACGCCTCTCTCGCCAACTTAAAACAATCGCTCGGTCTGAAGCCGGAATCTATCCTGGTAGTGTCTGTTGGTAATATCCGCCCTGCAAAAGGCTATGAGTATCTGGTCGAGGCATCATTACGAATGTCAGAGTCTGATCCAGACATTCACTTCGTCGTGGTAGGACATCAAAGGAAGACACTTTTCGACAGACTGACCGAGCAGATATCCGAATCTACAAAAAAGCCCAGGCTTCACTGGCTTGGATTCCGGGAAGATGTGGCAGACATTCTGAGACAAGCGGATATATTTCTTCTCCCCTCCGTTTCCGAGGGGTTCTCTATCTCAACGGTAGAGGCGATGATGGCCGGGGTTCCTGTTATTGCAACGAAGAGCGGCGGGCCAGAGGAAATTATTGTTGATCGTGAAACCGGTCTTCTTATTCCGGTCAGAAACCCCGACGCCATCGTAGCGGCGATTAAGGACCTCAGAAAACCAGATATTAGGGAGAGGGTAGTAGCCAGGGCTCACACTGTTGCGGTCGAAAAGTTTGGCCTGGAGACTATGCTTCAAGAATACCGTGGGCTCTACCAACAACTTATCGGCTAGGGCAAGATGCTAAAAAGTGTTGTTCTGAAGTTTGCCAACTGTGTTGGCGAATCGGGTCTGTTTCGATCCCTTTGTCCAGGGCGGGTACCGGTGTTTATGCTCCACCGAGTGTCTGACTCTGGAGAGGAACGCCTGCCCGGATGCATGAATTCGGATATACTCCGCTCCCATCTGGATTACCTCGCCAGGAAAGGATTTCAGATTCTGTCTATGGAGGACCTCAGGGCCATGCTTGATGACGGCCGGCACCTTCCTTCGAAATCCGTTATGTTTACTGTCGACGACGGTTTTTTTGATCATCATGATGTGGCCGCCCGGGTATTTGGAGAGTTTGGTTTCACCCTGAACTTCTTTTTGATTACCGGATTTCTAGATTTGAAACTCTGGCCATGGGACGATCAGGTTGCGTACGCGTTGCATCGCGCTCAGCCCTCAAAGGTTCAGGTAAAGATGCCCTCCGGTGCCATTTTTCCGCTAGACCTTCTGAACAACGAGATCAACGATGTTGTTTATAGTCTTCGCAGCAGGTTAAAGAAGGAAAGTCAGAGCGAACTTTATGACTGGTTGGAAACAGAGCTATATCCAGTTCTGAAGGTAGAATGTCCGGACGAGATCCCTCCTGAATACAAACCAATGTCCTGGGACAATGCCAGGACTCTCCGCGATTTGGGACACGGGGTTTTTCCACATACCTGCACTCATCGAATTCTTTCAACGTTGCCAATCGAACAAAGGCAAACGGAAATTGAAGTCTCAATCAAGAGAGTAGCGGCCGAGCTACGTTATGCTCCGGAGATTTTTGCCTATCCTACCGGGCGCCTGTCTGACTATGACGAGGTTGATGTCGAGCATCTCGGTAAACACGGCATCAAGATGGCTTTTAACACTGTTCCTGGCTATGTTCGAGCTGGACAGAATTGTTTTGAACTGCCTAGATTTTCATTGCCTTGTGATTCGGATGATTTTCGCCAAATCGTTAACGGGTTTGAGGCATTCAAGATGAAATTGCGGGGATTAGCTAAACCTGCGGCGTAATTTCTTGTTGGTTCTGCGAAAGATATTTTTAATAGCATCCCAAGAATATTTACAGGCCGGGATTGGATCTCTCCAATAGAATAATGCGCCAATCCTTCGGCGAAAGAGTAGTCTTAGATAGAGAAAAAGAATGGAGAAAATGTTTTCCCGATCTTCCAGCCTCGCAATCAAATCACCAAAGAAGTTCCAGTAGACCACGTTATTTGTTTGTGGACCAAACGCCACTTCCTGGCCATAGGCCACCCGAGTGCAGGCAAGAATGTTATTGATACCGCATCGAGTATCAAACCAGTTACACATGCCCAGGCGAGGATTAGTCTCGATATATAAGTATCGACCGGAAACGGGATCTTTTTTGAACTCGATCATGGCTGGCCCACAATAGTTCAGGGCCTTTCCGATCTTTTCACACTCCTCACGCAGCTCCATGTTCTCTCGACTAATGGCCAAAGAAGTTACACCGTAATGGGACGGCATCGTCCCTAGGCGCTGGAATAGAAAACAGGCGCTCATTTCTTTCTGGAGGTTAAAGGTGACATTACAAACCCATAGGTTGTCGTCTGCACCCTGAATGACTTCCTGGCCGATGAACCTCTCTACCTGCCCCCTGAAACGTTGTCGAAATTCATCCAGTTCGGTCTGGGTGTAGAGGATGACATTCTTGGCCCCCAATATTTGATAATCGCGAAACGTACGGGGCTTGATAATTAGTGGAAAGGATTCAGGATCGTTGACAGAGAGTTGGTAGTAGGTTTTGGGTAGAGCAATTCCGCCTTGCTCCATCGCCCGGCATTCGAGCTTTTTATCGTTCAGGATACGGGTCGTTTCCATGGAGGGGACAATCAGATGATGCTTGGAATACCCTTCATTTTTGAGCTCCCCCAGTAATTCGGCGGAATTGTCCGAGCAAGCCAACAAAACCCCCGGACCGTTCTCTCTGATGAACAACCGGTCGAGTATCGGCCTGAGATCTGCCAAAGAAGGATTAGGCGGTACCAGAAAAGTCACCTCGCTGAAACGACTGTAAGTGCTTAGGTCTGAACGTTTCGTGATCAAAGTGTAGGCCTTGAGGCCGGCCTGGGCCGCGGAACGGATCGCTCCAAGACCATTGAGGCCGTTTGCGAGAATGATGACGTAGGGAGACGGCATGGACACTGTCAGCGCCTCAGTGCTCTTAAGTATTGTCTGAGTTCAAACCAAAAAGGCCTGAGGTCGTTCCAGCGATTTACTTCATGCCGGGTTTGTAGCCCTGGCTGGAAAAAACGTAAAACTTCGATGAGCTTTTGCCCAAAGGAATAGTTTTTATTCGGCGACTTCAAGATGATGATAAGCCGATCAAGGTCTCCAAGGATCCAGCGTACCCGCCGTTGTCGCCACTTTACTTCGGGCATCTGCTGCTCGGTGCAGACGAGATACAGCCACCAGGGGAAGTCTATTCCTGAATCAATAGCCAATTGCAGGGAGCCCCAGAATCTGGGGTTTACCTCCATTAAATAGCCGGTGCCGTTATGGTCAACCCGGAACTCTACCATCGCAACACCATGCCACTGGACGCCTCCCAGGAGATGCTCGGCGGATAATCTTAACGCATCATTTAATGGTGCGGACTCGCTCAAGACACTAACGCCGCCCGCAGGGGGCTTTTCACGGATCCTGCGGTGTGAGAAATAGCACACTGGCTTACCATGATTATATAGCGCGAACACGCCTTGGCCCGTCCCCGCGATGAAAGATTGAATTGTGAAAGGATATGAAAAGAAATTGTAGGAAGCCAGGTACGAACGGGCCTGTTCAGCCGATTCAGCAATGAGAACGCGGGTTGATACAATATGGCCGTCCTCAAGAATTTTTGACTTGAACGGCTTTAACACGATGGGGAAGTGATCTATTTGGCCGAGCTTCCTCAGTCCTTCTTCAGCATTTTCACAAAACAGGGTTTCGGGAACCGGCACCCCCTTAATAGTGGCATATTTGAAAAGCTCGTTCTTGTTGGCAAGCTTCTCAACGGAGTCGCTACGTGGAAAGGGAAAGGTTACATGTTGAGGCAGTTCGTCGCGGTATCGGAGAAGGACATATGTGGTCGCTTCTGTAATGGGCAGCAAGAAGGAAATGTCCAGATCGTTGACTAGCTTTACTATCGCCTCAAAAAAGAGGCGTGGTGACTCATAAGGGTCAGGATAGGTCGCCCTTACTTTGCAATAACGGGACATTCCAGCCATCGAAGTCGCTGTGCTTTCCGCGACTGCCACCCATAGATTTCTAGAACCAAGAGATCTGACCGCTGCCAGCGATGCCCGCTGGTTCCCATCAAGCACCAAGATTCTGGATTCCATGGATAGCAACGTCCTTTGTTGGTACCAACCTTGAGAAGCGGGACTATATTATCATTAATAACAGCTCCAAATACTATCGAGGTGGGCCGTCGTAGAAGATACGTATGTTCCTCGTAATCTGATCAGGCGTCTATGTGAAAGATAGCTCAAGAACTTCTCCGTTGATTACTTCAGTTGTGGCATGATAGGGCTAGCCATAGATTTTCGGGGACTTTCACTCAGAAATAAGGAGATTATCTGGTGAACCGGGTGGTGTATGAACGGTTTGGATCAAGAAATGGGCTTGTTCGATTTCTTGGGTATTGGCTCCTCTTTCAGATAGGTGCCTATCGCCGTTTCCCCGCTTTGATACCTGCAGCCGATCAGCGGGTCGTCTTTGTTTGCAGTGGCAACATATGCAGAAGCCCTCTGGCCGAAGTGTATGCTCGCAGCCTGGGCCGTGAAGCCAGGTCCTGCGGGCTTGACTGCACCGATGGTCATCCTGCCGATCCGAGGGCTAGGGAATTCGCACGTAGGCGCGGTTTAACACTGGACGACCATAGGACGGTCAATGTCCGGAATTTCGAGTTTCAGGATAATGACCTGATCGTCCTGATGGAGCCGACGCATATCGCCTCTTTTCAGAATAAGATCGGTAAAGCCTATCCACTGGCGCTAGCGGGAAGTTATTGCAAGCGGCCTGCTCCTTATATTCACGATCCGTTTAATTGCAGTAAAGAGTTCTTTGCCAACTGTGAACACAAGATCATGGAAGCGGTGAGGAGAATCTGTGATTAAAAAGCGCAAGGAGGTCAGTCTCCAGGAGTTTTATCAGCTCAACATCGGGGCGATGTGGCGGTATTTCAGAACCGAGACACTGGCTTTCTGGATGATCTGCGCCTACCTGTTTCTGGAGTACGTAAGACCGCAGTCTATTTACCCTTTCCTGAACTTCCTTCCGTGGACACAGTTGGCTGTTCTTGGAGCATTCATCGGGTGCTTTAATGATAAGAGCGTAAAATGGGTTTCGTCTCCAATAAATATTTGGCTGGTATTGTTCTTTGTCATAATTGTCCTTTCAAGTGCCTTTGCCTATTGGCCATCATTTGCTTTTGAGCGACTGGAGAATTTTTATACCTGGTTTATTATTTATTTTTTAATTATTAATATCGTAAATACCGAGAAGCGGTTTTTTATATTTATATGTATTTTCTTTTTGGCGACGTTTAAACTATCACTTTCGCTTTCAATAACCTGGGCAAAGCGCGGCTTCGCGTTCACCGATTGGGGGTTAAGTGGGCCGCCTGGCTTTTTCCAGAACTCAGGTGAGCTTGCCATCCAAATGCTGGTTTTCTGGCCTCTTGCCTGGGCATTTGCCCTGTATCTGAAGCCACATATCAGTAAAGCTAAATATTTTATTCTGTTACTGATGCCATTTACTGCAATGATGGTCGTTCTCGGCGCCAGTTCCAGGGGCGCACAGCTTGCCCTGCTTGTTCAATTGATCGTACTTAACTCCAGGTCCCTGTTTAAACCAAAGGTTTTGGTTTCCTGTGCAGTGGTTTTATCCATTCTTTGGGCCGTTCTGCCCCAGGAGCAGAAAGATCGTTTTCAGGTGGCAGGGGACGATCGAACCTCGATTCAGAGACTCCTTTATTGGGAAAACGGCATTGATATGATGAACAATCATCCTGGGCTAGGTGTGGGGTATTTTAATTATGTCCCATTTTATGAACGGGCGTATTACGAAGACATGTTATACGATTTCGCTGAACTTCCTCACAATATCTTCATTCAAGTTGGAGCTGATTTGGGGTATCCCGCATTGGTACTCTATTTGATTATGATCTCCTATGCATTATTTAAGACTAGAAAAGTCGGGAAAGTTCTGAAAAAGAATGCAGAGAGTAGTTTCTTCACGACAATTTTTTCTTATCTAAACCTTTCTCTTATTGGGTTTGTCGTTGCGGGTCAGTTTGTTTCCGTTGTTTATTATCCTTTTCTCTGGATTCATTTTGCTTTGTTTGTGTGTGCCTGCAATATTGTTTTTTCGGAGGTTTTGGTCCCAAGTCGTCGCAAGAAAAAAATTCATCGACTTGGGCGCGGAGCTGAAGGCAAGGAACTGAGTCGGGTGTAAATTCGGCAATGCCCTGATAACTGTTCATGGGTTACAGTTTGATCAACCTAATCTAGGAATTAAAGCTGCTGAATCTGGGAGAGTAGTATCGCCCTCTGGCTGGTTTCCCTTTCGAGAATTTCTTTTTTCAGGTCAACTGCGTCCTGACGCATGGGCTCAATACCGTTTACCATTTGATCTATCGCATGCTTTATATCCTGCGCTGTGTTCTGGCTAAAAACGGCGCCTTTCGAGAAGTATCTCCTTTGCACGGGCGTGTCCGAGAGAATCACGGGTTTCTCGGCGGAAATACTCTCGTACGCTCCACATACCATGCAATCCGACCGCTTTGTCATATCAATGCAGAAGTCCGCTGAGAAAAGATGATCATGGAAAGCATTTTCATCTATGAAGCCGAGAAGATGGACGTTGCTTGGAATGGTGTTAGTACGCAAGGATCGGATTTTCTTATGGTTTCCGGAAAAAAAGAACTCGACCTCATCTGTAAAAGCTGAAGCCGCTTCAAGAATTTCGCGGTAAGGTTCGTCTTCGCTCCAGGAGGTAATGCAAAACGCTTTGATCTTCTTTTTTCCACCGCATTCGACCGGTGCCATTTTCCTCTCAAGGTTTGGAAGAGGGTCCGGCAGGATGATCGGAGTGCCGCCACACGAGGTGATGAATTCGGCCAATTCCGGGTTTGTTACGATGACGGCGTCAGCCTTTCGAATAACAAACCTGTTTATTCTTGGCAGAAACCGACTACCGTTTTCCGGCCCGTGAATTCCGGCGTTGTGGGCGTCGATGATTACTTTAAATTTTCGCCACGGTTTGAGAGTTATCGCGAGGACTGCCAGAACAATAGAAGGGTTCTGAGCAAAGAAGTAGCGCGGTTTTTGTTTTCCTACAATAGCGATGGTTCGGAGAGTGCTTCTAATATAACGCGAAGCGCGACCGGGGCCTTCTTCAATGACTTCGTAAAGCGGGACATTAAAATAATCACTCGCAGAGCGGTTTCTGGTTTGCCGCTCCCATGTCACCCAGACTGCATCATCCCTGATTGTGGGGGGCATAAGAATACCTTTCTTGAAATGGTCTATTCCACGTTGAGCTGTGGTGCCGCTGGACGAACACTTGGCTCCCCGCCACCGCTACTGGCACCGCCAACCATTGGATTGCCGCTAGCGTCTCGGTTCGAAGGCGTATCCGACGTAACCACGATATCGTCTACATACATGAACTGCGTCTTGGGCGCTGCGCCATTCCAGTATGTGAAAAGATGAGCCCGGTCAGACGTGTCGGAAGAGCTGTTCAGCGTTTCAGCCCCCGTGATTTCCCGGAGCAGCCTTCCGTCTTTCCATACCCGAACGACGGCAGTTCCGCCTTGGTCGGCGGGAACATTATCAAATTTGATATACATCTCATAGGTTTCCCACCGTCCGCGTTGGACCTCATCCGAGGGCGCACCGAATTCAAACCATTGTTGCTGACCTTCGTAAATAAACTTGTGGGGAACCGTGGATGCTTCCGGGTTCATGTACCAGTCGTTGTACCCGGAGTTGGAACCATCACTCTTCTGAGCATGAATCCTGAGAAACTTCAGGTGACCGCCACCGCCGGTTGAGTCGTAGTTGAATCCCTCGGGAAAATAGGTGTTGACGCTGAACCAAACTTCATCGCCCTTTCTTAACAACTCCGGGTAATTGATGATCCCTCCCCACTCACCAAAGGCCGTCGAGCCTCCGGTCACAGTCAACTTAGCGGCCTTGCTGCCAGTCAGAACCCGCTCGTCGGTAATGTAGGATCCTCCGGCTGCGTCATCGAAATCCTGATCACTGCCGCTCTGCGCTTTGGAACCGATCGCCCCTTGCTCGAAAGTCAAAGCTCGCGTCCAGGAGTAAGCGGGAAGGGAAAGGGCCACTAACAGCGAAAGTGCCGCTGTTTGGACGAAAACATTGGAGTGTTTCATGTTTACTCTCTCCATGTTGCGGACTTGGGAGGCGTGTCTGATGCAGAGGCAGAAACGCGGTTTGACGTTGGAACAATTATAGCTGATTGTCCTTTAGTCGGAGCAATAAATTTTCTGGTTTCCGTCGCAACTTTAATTGTTCGTTCTGGTGCTCCCGGACAATAGAAATCTCACTATCTGAGTCGTATAAAAGACGGTTTCATATAACCTCTTGTTTTTAACCGAGTCTGTGTGGGGCGTTTAACGGTGAAGTTGGCCAGTAATCGGTCATTAAGGAATTGTCATCATTAAAAGAGCATTACCAAAATGCTAATCATTTGGTGTCGAGTACTACGTAAGTGCAGACAATATTACGACTCTACGTAATGGTCATTTCGGTCTCCGAAATGGGAGAATTTGAAACTTTTCGAAGTATTTAATCGAGCGCTAAAGAAGAATCAGTTAATGTTTCTTGAAAAATCCTATTACATAGTCTTTCGATCCTGAGAGTTCATGTTTCTCAAACAGTGAGAAAAGAACTGCTAGTGAGAATGTTATTGCAAGTAAAATTTTACTGGATATTGAAGGAATAGATAAATCTTGATTAATAAAGGACTGGTCAACTATTGCAGCTAGCAATAATACCACAATGCCGGTAAGCAATGATTTTTGGTTTATCTTCATAGGATAGATTTTATTTGCGATATGTAGTGCATACGCGTATTGGACAATAGAGCCAGCTGCCAGCGCAATTGAAGCCCCAACGAAACCATAATCGGGTATTAAAACGAAATAGAATGCGGTAATAAAGGCCGCGGTAACGATGTTATTCTTGGTGAGCTCGAAAGTTCGGTTTCGATACATAAAACTGAAGTTGTTGAAGATCGTCAAGCTTTGAAAAATCCCCGCCAGTACAAGAAACGGGACGGCGTCAGTTGCAGGGTGGAATGGCGGGGCAGACATAAACTGAATAATCATCGTCGAGAATGTGTTTACGCTGATGCCTGAAACCAGCAAGAGTGCAGTGATCATCCGAAATGCCAGTGAGTATGAGGGGTAGGGGTTAGCCGTTTTGGCAATGGCAAAGCGCTCAGTTTGCCAGTATTGCGAGAACGGACTCCAGACTAGGACACCTACAATCGCACCGAATTTTGATGCTAATTCGAAAAGTCCCACATCATCCAGGGACGAGAATATACGGATAAAATAACGGTTGGATGAACCAATATAAAGTCCAATGAGGCCTGATATCCACAATGGCCAGCTGAATTTTAAAATTTTAACGGCCACAGATTTTGTTAAATGGAAGCCGGTATGATATATCGTGTAGGTCGTTAAGGTAATAGATATAATGACTGAAGATATAAGGCTGCTTAGTGCAAGGCCCATTAGGCCCCAGTCTAATATAACGATTGTCAGAATGTTCAGGCTTAGCTGGAGGGCAAGCTTAGCCATGCTAAAGTTAAAGAAAGTCCATGGCTTTTTAACTATTCGTAAATAGGTGAGGCTATATTGCTCTAAGGCATGGGTAAGTATCAATGCGGAGAAGATGATTATGTAGATGCTGTATTTTTCGTCTCCGAATACGAGTGACGATAGGGGAGTTGAAAAACTGGCCATTATCAAGCAGGCAAAACCACTGAAAAAAGAGGTGATCAAAAAAGCAGTAGTGACTACGGAGTTTTTTCGTCTCCGACTATCTTCTTCGTGAAAAAATTTCGGTACGGCCTGAAACATGTGGCCACCTAAAATAATTTCAAAAAGGCTTACCAAGAATATTAAAAGGCCAATAACACCATAGTCGGCAGGCGTTAAGTAACTTGTGTAGATTGGGAGCATCAAGAACCCAACAAGCTGTCTGGATATATTTCCGACAGCGTAGATTGTTGAGTGTTTGACCATTTGTTGGGTTTGGCTCACAACACAAGCTCCTGCTCGCGTTCCAGTTCTCTGAAAATATTGATTATTCCCTTCGCTTGAGCGGTTCGGGAGTAATGTTTGATGACACGTTCTCGGCCTTTACTTCCCATGGTTTCGAGAAGTTCTGTTTGATTGAGAAGAGTATTCAGTTGCTCTGCTGCAGCAACATGATCGTTAACGGGGAATTTTCTACCGGTGTCGGGTGCTACCGCTTCATTCAACCCCGGAAGATCTGATACCAGGAGTGGTAATTCGGTTGCCGCCATCTCAAGTGAAGACATAGGGAAGGAGTCCCATTCAACTGAGGCGATCATCCCAACGGAGCAACTCTTCAGGAGGTCAGGTACATCGGCCCGGTATCCGCCAAAGGTGATGTGTTCATTGACCTCAGGGTCCTGCAGATATTCCAGGAAGTTCTCACGCTCTCCCGGTCGGTTTCCGAGGATAAGGAACTGAACGTTCTTTTGTTTTAGCTTGCGGGTCAGGATTTCTGCGGCCTGAAGGATAACGTGCACACCCTTTCTTCTTTCCATATGCCCGGAAAATACAACGATTTTTCGGTCCCTTGGTATGTCAAAACATTCGTGGGCGTACCAACGTCTTGACGGGTCGGGTGCATACTTCCGAGTGTCTATTCCGGTTTTAACAATGGAGGTTTTCGAGAAGGGGATTCCTCTACCATTAACAGCGGTATCACGCATTCCGTCAGATTGAAAAACATAGTGATCGGGGCCGTAACGTTTGGTTGAAACCTCGAGCTTTTTTAGGAAGAGTTTTAGGCCGCTGTTTAGCGAGCTCATTGGCGCCCCCCAATATGATACGAAGGTTTTTACACCGCCCTTCCGAAGCGCCTGATACATCGGACGTGAGACAGGCTGATCAAATCCGAGGAGGCGCCGGATCCGGTGTTTCCTGACATAGGATTCGATGCTCCTGAGTTGATCGGGGTCTGACCACTGTGTATCAAGGTGAAGGATATTGGTCAGCTCCGCCGGCAGTGAAGAGGTCATTCCGCCGGTCAAATCTGAGTACGCGTAATGCACGTTTTGAATATCGCCCGCCAGATTCCTCGCAACATCTAGGAACGTGTGTTCATGGCTTGATGCTGCATACCCGGGGTTCGACTCACAGTGAAAAAGAACCATCATTCCTGTCACGAGCCCTTTGCCTCCGTTGGCTTCCCAATGGAATCGGCGAGCGGTTCCTCCAATACATCTGCGAGTAATCGGTAGGGGCGCTCGCTGACTTTTTTTTCTTCCTGCTGAATCTTGTGAGCGGCGGCTTCGAAACTCTCCCGGGATTCAAGAGCCTCGGACACCAAGGCGTCCAGATTGTCATCGACGTGATTTATGGATGTAACCAATGGCTTTAGCCCCAGGGCCTCAAAAGACCCCGTAAGTTTTGCCTGGGTATACTCATCAACATAAATTCCGACCGCTGGGACGCCTATCGACAGGGCAAATACGAGCTGATGGTACCGCATGGATATAACAAACTGACTGTCTGCGGTGAGAGCCTTTAGTTCGGATGCCAGAGGTATGGGATCCACGAGGTGGAAGCTCTCCTTCTTCCACAAATGCTTTATTTGATTCGCCAGCGCGATGTCACCCTTGGTACCCATGGGCGCATGGTGAGGAATAAAGACACTATTTAGGTTATGCGACCGAACGGCTTGTTCAATGGCTGCAGCCACTCGGAGAACGTCGGAGTCATCCATGTCCCCAAATTTCCGCATGGAGATACAAGCGAAGTCACCGCTATCGGCGCTGATTGACCGGCTGTACTCGCTGTGACGTTTCTCCAGATAGCAGGCATCATCCAGAGCAAAGTGAACCGGTGAGCTGACTTGCGTGTGGGAAAAGTTGATGTCCCGAACACCGATCCATTTTGCTTTGCGCAGAGCCCGATCGACGGCTTCTCTGTGTGGCTGTTCAAAGGGTCCGATCGTTTGGCTGACGAGGATGACGTCTTTCTTGAAAAAATTGGCGACTTTCAGAAGCCGCAGCCGAGCCTCAAGAACCCCAGGCCAGACACTCGTCATATTCCCGCCACCGCACACCAGGACTTTGTCGCAACGCGCCACCTGGTATACGTTCATGGCAAAGGCTTTGAAATAGGACAGTGGTTTGGTCCAGAGCATGCTTCTGAATTGGTTGTCCGTTATGTGGTAGAACGCAAAGGCGCGAATTCCGTAGGTTTCCGGAACCTGGGCGGGACTGGCGCAGCCCAGTATCAGGTTCTCCTTTCCTACCAACTTGCCGAGGCGTTCTATAGCCACCTGCGCCATTGCTTCGTCCCCGACATGGTAATCGGGTCCGAGTCCAGTGATGTCCGATAACATGAGAATTTTTGGCATTTCCCTATACTCTGTAATTCACAAACAAGTTAACGATCCTTGTCGCTCTCGGAGCTTCCGGGTAGTGTAAATCCCTGGATCGGTATTTAAGTCGCTTCAAACTCGCTCAGGCCTGTATATCTATTGTAGAGCCCCAAGTACTTTTCTGTATTCGATTGCTTTCCAAAAATGCCGGTGGCGTGTGCCAATCCTCTCTGGCATTTCCGCGCGCGCTCCTCGCAGGCGTTGAGGGCCATTGACGTAACTGACGCATAGGCTTCCGGTGTTTGCTCGTCCACGAGCCAACCACATGCTCCCTGATCGAGCACTTCGGGTATTCCGCCTACTCGATGCCCGATAACCGGAATCTCAAGCGAGAGGGCTTCCAACAGGGTCAGCGGCAGACCTTCGTGGTCCGATGTCATCAGAAGGGCATCAAGCGTTCTTAGTTCCGTAAATGCGGGGTTCACAAAGCCTCTAAATTCAATTTTTGTAGTGACCCCCAAGCTTTCAGCCAACTCCCGCAGTTCACTATCCAGCGGCCCGGTTCCGATGATGATCCCTCTGCAGTTTTCGCCCGTCTGATTAAGGAGGGCAATTGTTTTGATGAACAGATCCACTCTCTTTACCGGAGTAAGACGGCCAATGATCCCTAACCGTTTTGTTTCCCCAGCTTGCCTGACCAATTTCGGCCACTGAGCCCGGATAGCTTCGACATCTACAAAGTTGAATATCTTGTGTACCTTGCCGGGAAATACCGGCGAGAGACGTTCCTCTAACTGTGTCGACACGGCTACAACAGCCTGCTGCCTAAACCGGCCAAGGAAATGATCAAGCTTGTGAATCAACCATTTGTGGGGGGCGCTCAATTTAAACGCGGATTCCGGATTGCCGTGGACAGTTCGGACTGAGTAAGGGACATGAGCGAGATCTTTGCCGACTATCCCCAGGATGTTTTCCTTGAACCCGTGGGTGTGCAGCAATTGTGTTTGATATTTCCGGCAGTGATCCCGTATTACCTGGATCATCTGGAGGGCGTTCAGCCGGGATTCGTCAGCCAGGTCCACTGGGATGCCGAGCTCGCGAAGCTTTTGACTGAGTATGCCTTCGTTAAAAACGATAGCCGTCAGGTTTAGTTCGTTGGATGCCTTCAATGCCCGACACAGGCTAAAGACCTGTACTTCGGCGCCAGCCCACAGGTCTCCGGATACGACATGAGTGACAACGCCGGGAATGTTCATAGCTTTCATAAAATTCCCCGACCGATCGTGGCCAATAAGTGTCGGGCACTGCCACTGTTTCCGTCATGTAGATTGAATCGGTGTAGGTCAAACGGATCGCGGTTTCCGAGATTCCACCCTGTCTTGGTGGTACAGGCCGCTCGATAGCGATCTTCTACCAGCTTCCTGCCTTCAGCGGTAATGTCCCCATTGGGGTAACAAAAAATGGGCACTATTCCCGTCCCGAATTCGTTCAAGTCATCCAGACATCCAAGAATCTCTCGCTTCAGCGTGGCGGGATTATCAAGACGATTAAGACGGAAATGATGCTGAGTATGAGCGCCATAGCGAACAAGATCGTCAGAGGCCATTTCCGTTAGTTCCTGACGATTCAGTATCGACCTGCCGTCTCCGCTGGCGTCTGAGGACGGGGATCTTTGGCTGGCCTCACTGAGGTGGGCCATGATCGTGGCGTCATCAAGGCTCTTCAGTCGGTTTATAGCCTGGTCAGCCTGATACAGTGTCAGCGGCGATTGATTAGACTGGGCATTCGGCAAGTACGGGGTGAGCCATTGGTATTCAGGCCCTGCCTCATTGATGGGCTTTGAAGTAAGCAGTTTAAGGACCTTCTCCGGCCAGAAAACGTCGTTTGTATCGACAAGGCGCGTCACCAAAAAAACTGTTGCCGGCACATTCTCTGATTTGAGGATAGGGTAGGCATACTGGAAGTTGTCTTTCCAGCCATCATCAAACGTCAGGGCTACGGAAAGCTTCGGCAATGCCCGGTCGCTTGCGCGAAGCCGCAGCCACTCGTCGAGATGTATCGGGATGGCCCCGAGAGATTTCATAAGATGGATGTGGCGCCTTAATACCTCTGGCGCCGTCACCATTCCCGGTTGTTCAAACTCACGGTCGGGATGATGTTTAGGCAGGATCCGGTGGTACGTCAGGATGATCAGTATTGGCTCAGATGCCAGCTTCACTCTCAGCCAGCCATAAACAGCGAGAGCGGCAATGACCAAAAATTTCAAAGCAGAGCGTAAATAGGCCAAGACCATGCCTCCTTGAAAGCCACCAGTGGTGTTGGCTTTATCGTCCCTGTATAGTCTGTAACCATGATTCTGCCAGTAGAAGGCGGAGTTGTCATTAATGCCGGTGCACAGGGATTGAGAGCTATGCTGGTTTTATTGTTTTGGTTGGCCGTCTTCGGCGTTTCGTTCAGCTATTTTATTTATCCCCTCCTGTTAGCTCTGGTCCCCAAACGAAAACACACCGGTCACAAGCGGTCCAGCCCGGAAGACGAGTCTCCAGCGGTTTCCCTCATCGTGACTGCCCACAATGAAGAATCACGAATACGTGAAAAAATCGAAAACTGTCTGGAAATCGATTATCCCAACCTCGAGATATTGGTCGCTTCGGACTGCTCTACCGATGCTACCGATCAAATCGTAGGGGATTATGAGAAAAATAACGTTCTGCTTGCCCGCGCGGAGGAGCGAAAGGGTAAGGAGCATGCGCAGTTGCAGGGAATCCTGAAATCCTCCGGCCAGATCTTGGTGTTCTCCGACGTTGCCACCTCTATTCCGAAAGATGCGCTTCACAAACTCGTTCGATATTTTAAGGACCCTGCTGTCGGCGCGGTCTCGAGCGAGGACCGATTTTTCAGTCGGGACGGCAGTATCGTTGGGGAAGGGGCCTACGTGCGCTACGAGATGTGGTTGCGTGGGCTTGAGTCTGACCGGGGCGGTGTTGTGGGCCTGAGTGGTTCTTTCTTCGCAGCCAGAAAAGAAGTCTGTGAGCGCGACTGGGATATTTATTCTCCCAGTGATTTTAACACCGCCTTAAACTGCGTGAGAAAGGGGCTGGTAGCAGTTACCGCGCCGGATGTTCTTGGCTTCTACCAGGATGTCAGTGATCCGTCTCGAGAGTATCAGAGGAAGATACGGACAGTAATCCGGGGGCTTACGGCCCTGAGTCGGCACCTTGAAGTGCTGAACCCAAAACGTTATGGACTTTTTTCGTTCCAGGTTTTTGGGCACAAAGTCATGCGCTGGGCAGTGCCGTGGTTTCAGCTACTATTGCTCGGCACTTCTTTGCTCTTGTCGAGCGAGGGGGTTACCTATTTCGTGGCGCTTCTCGGTCAAATTGCGTTCTATGGTTTGGTCATTTTGGCGCGTTTTGTTCCGACAGTAAGGGGCAAGACCTGGGGAAAGATCCCGTATTTCTTCGTTCAGGTTAACCTTGCCATAGCCCAGGCGACTCTCTCCTTCCTGACTGGTCGAAGGATGACAGTGTGGACTCCCTCGAAACGTTAGATACTCGGAAGGTAGGTCTATGTTGGGCAAGCTAAGACCGGTGGGCAGCCGGATCCCGAATCCAGATGCAGTGTCGACAACCGAAAAGTTTCCCTGGCATCGCGATTACCGTGCCGAATTCACCAGTTCTGGAACTGCGGCGCTCGCAATGGCTATTTCCCTGGCCGTTTCCCGAAAGGCGGCGATTTCGCCTCCTGAAGTCATTATTCCAGCGTATGGCTGCCCTGATTTGGTGGCAGCAATTGTGGCTAATGGGGGAAAGCCCGTTCTGGCTGATCTCATTCCCGACACCGGTGTCATGGACGAATCTCAGGTGAGAGGTGCGGTGACGTCCCAAACGGTTGCCGTGGTGGCGGCGGGACTGCTTGGGTTTCCGGAACGTCTTGAGGTGCTTGCGAAAATCTGCAATGACCTTGAGCTTTTCCTGATTGAGGACTCCGCCCAGTGCTTTCCTCCGGCGAGCACTGAGAACCCCTGGGCAGATGCCGTTGTAGTCAGTTTTGGGAGGGGAAAACCGATTAACTTGATGGGAGGAGGGGCTCTGCTGGTCAGGGTTGAACTCGAAAAAGACGCGAGGGACGTTATCGAACGATTTCCACTGCTAAAAGCCAAAGCCGGAGTGATTTGGCGGCTCAAACGGCGCCTCTTTCACCTGCTTATGGCCCGTTACCCTTTCTTTGTCTTGGAAAAACTTCCTTTTTTAAACATCGGCGACACGAAATATCAGGAATGTTCCGCGATATGTCGAGTTGCAATGTCTGAGTTAATGGTTCTTGCGGGAATTGATGATTTTTTTTCTCGGCCCCTGACTTATCCGCTTTATGATCGAGAGTTAAAGCCCTTGGAGCAATTCGGCTGGAAAAAACTGGAAGGAGAGGGCGCCTCAGTTCAAAACCCGCGGATTCGCTATGGTTTGCTCGCGCCAACGGAAGATGTTCGTGACCAGGCTTGCCGGGCACTCAATAGCTCAGGAATTGGCGCAAGTCGTTTTTATGGGCAGACTTTGGCGAAAATCGAAGGCTTGCAAGACCTCTGTGGCTCCGGATATTTCCCGGTTGCCGAGGATTTTGCTTCCCGATTGTTAACCCTGCCATGCCACGAAGATGTCAAGGCAGATGACGTGGCCCTGGTAGCCCGGATCCTTTTAGGTTTATACGAGAACTAAGTCCAAAGGGCCATGAGGCAGGGACTGGCCGTCTCGCCTATATCACCACCTTCAATTTCAGTTACTGGACAATACTCGTTTCTACACCTGAGTATTCTCCAGCCACACCATCGGTATCAATTGCCCTGATCTTGAACTGCCATTCGCCTGCTTCAAGGTCTTTGACCAGGTAGCTGTTGGTTCCGGTAGGCTCTATTATTTGCGTTTGCGCCGGAGCTCCCTCTGCATTCACTCTTATCGCGTCGGCAACTACGTAACCATCGGCGTCGTTATCGATCCGAACAACGACCCCGACATCGTTTGTGGTGAAGGTGCCCAACAACTGGAACGAACCGCCGTTTTCACGTTGGTCAACGGTTGCGGCATCGGTAGTCTCACTGCCACTGCTGTCTGTGTAGGTGTACTCGTAAGTCGCATTGGACGCGCGCAGACCTGACGACACCCAATGGGCGTAGAGTTCGTAGGTGGTTCCAGGAACCAGGTTTGTGACGCGCCACTCCGCTGCGGTTTCTCCGGAACCCGGCTCCATGATGAAGTAGTCGCTGCCAATAAATCCGCCATAGCTGCTTGAGGTCCGTCCGCCTCCTGAACTCATAAAATTGCCTGATTCGTTGTCAACGACTATCTCCGCTCCAGCCACGGCCAACTGATAGGAGAGTTCATACTGGGCGATATCGCTCTCGCTTAGAGGACTACCATCGGTACGCTGAGTGGGTGGAGTCCATGTCACCAGAACAGAAGTAGTGTCCGGTACGCTAGAGGCGTCATTCGGGTCAGTTCCGGCGGTGTACTCCTCTAAATTGGAGAAGCCATCGTTGTCCGAGTCGGCACCTGAATCGTCGGTCGTTGGGTCGAGGCCGACGGAAACCTCATAACCATCCGGAGAACCATCGCCGTCCGTATCTGAATCGGTGGGATCAGTCAGGGTCAGGAATTCGTCGAGATTGGTCAGATTGTCGCCATCAGGATCGAGATCGGCGTCTGCGGCAGAGTTCGGATCAAGTCCATAGGTGAGTTCCCACTCATCAGGAATACCATCACCATCCGAGTCATCGGTTACTTCGCCGCCAGAGATCCCTACTTCCCTGAAAAGAACGGCATCGGCGATTACGTAACCATCCGCATCGTCGTTTACGGTTACCCGCCCGGTTAAAGTCGACATTCGGTAAGTACCAAGCTTGAACCACTCGCCCCCGTTTTCTCGCTGATCGACGATCACCGTCTCTGTTACCAGGTTGTTTCTGCTGTCCAAGTGGTGGACAGTGTATTTGACATTCGATCCACGTCTTGGTGTTGACGACCACTTTGCGTAAATATCAAAGGTTCTGATTATGTTTAAGTTCCAGGTCGCGACATTGTCTCCCTGACCGGGAGGCACGATCAGATAGTCACTGCCCTGATAGCCTGAAATAGAACTTGATATTCTCCAGTCGCCGTCGGCGTAAAAGCCGATATCCTCCCGGTCAATAATGTGTTCAGAGAGGTCACCTGCCGCAGGGGGACCAAGTTCTTCGACGTCTAAGGGCGTTTGAATGGCACAACCGGCGAACAGTGAGCTCGAAATAGACAGAAGTAAAATCCTATTATTTCTGACCATGAGAGCATCCTCAGACCTAAATAGAAAGTGCGGGGTAATTCACTGAAGCATGGCACAGGGCTGTGATAAATAAATATGTAGGTTAGTTTTTCTACTTTTATAAAATGGGTTTTGATGAAGAAATAGAATTTCCAAATACTGTCATAGCCAGTCCTTGATGCTCGCGAAAAGAATTTTGCCGGAGCATCCGGTTTTCCTGACAATCTTTCAGGTTGGATTGTATGCGATACGCCTTGGCTTGAGCCGATCCCGCATAGGGGCTTCGAGGAGATGGTAGGTTAGGTGTGACAGTCCCAGGACAATCAGCGTTAGCCCTGCCATAACGATGAGCTGCTCAGAGAAAGACAGCACCTCGCTCACGGGCACCCCCGTAAAAAACACAATACTTTCTCGAACCAAGTCCATGATGAACCAGTGTACGAGGTAAATTGAGTAGGAAATTTTGCCTAGATAGACCAGTGCCGGGTGATTCAGTAAGTGCGGTTCAGAGCCTGGTAGTCTGGCCGCACAGAGTACCAGCCACATAAACCCGGCGACGGAAATCACGCCGGGGATGGGGAGTGCAAGCAGGACCAGATTCACGGCCAAGGCCGGCATAAGAAGCCGGCCGGAGGCATAGTCACTGAAAAGCCCCACTTGATAGCATCGGAATAACATCAAACCCAATGCCGCCTCGCTCAGGCAGCGGACCAGCATCGGCCACCCCGCGTATTCAAGGCCAAGGTCGCCAAAATTCCATTCAATGATGGCCAGCGGTAGTAGTGCAAGCCCAGTCAGGAAAGCGGGGCTTCTGTGGGCAACTGGGAGCAGCCAGCGCATCAGGAAAGGAAGCGAAAAATAGATGATCCATTCGGCGCTGATGGACCAGGCAGGCTGATTCCAGTAAGCCTTCCAGTGTAGCGTTTGCACCAGGAACACGTTCGTCAGAAGGGTGTCCGCACTCTGGTCGCTGGTGAAGGGTTCGGTCAGATTTTCCATGCCCTCGGCGCCAAGCATACTCAGGAGCCATTGAAGGCTTTCAAACCCGACGAACAGTAGCAGGACGAACAGGTGTAACGGATAAATCCGTGCAAACCGGGTCTGCATAAACCTTCGATAGGTTGAGCCGTCAACGCCTGCACGGAAATGATTCTGATAGACATAGGCAAGTACGAAACCGCTGAGGATAAAGAACAGGTCAACCCACAGGTAGGATTTGTAGAAGAGTTTTGAGGGGATTATTCGGCCGATGTCGAGGAGCAGGACAAACATGAAGTGATGGCACATCACTAGAATCGCGGCAATCCCCCTCAGAGAGGTTAGGGCAGATAGTTCCGATCTGGTTTGGTGGGGCGCCTGCGTTGCTGTTTCCATGGCCTTTAATGTAACCCATTCAATAAGCTGGCAATTTTTCGTTTACCCAGTCCGTAATTGCCTCGATGACACGCCTTCGATCCTCTGGTTCCGAGAGGATGTGCGTTGCATTGGGGCGATGAATGACGGTGAGATTGTCTTTGAAAGATACGTCGTCGAAACAGTCCTCGAACTGTTTGTGGTATTTGTAGTGTTCGTTGCCAAGAAACACATACAGCATATCCAACCCCCTATCATTCAGAGTCTTGAGTCCTTGTTGTACGTCTTCCTTTGGCGGATAACTGGCAAAATCCGGGACCTCGAAAAACTGCTCTTCGATACCTGAAACTTCCACCCCCTTCTTGACCTTCCGCAAACCGAGTTTCCGTAATAGCCAGGTTAGCCATCGGGTAGGTGAGAGCAACCTCGGTGAATAGTGCATCATATGGCTTTTCCAGGTCGTGTAGCAGTAGCCGTCCAGTTGCACTGTGCCTAGAACCCGTTCGTCAGCGATGGCGGTGCGGTAGGCGGCGAATGCCCCGGAGCAGAGGCCGTAGAGGATGAAGCGGTCAATCTTCTTCCATTTCCCGAGGTAATCCATCACTTCCTGCACTTCCTCAATCGCCGCCTGGTTCGCGGTCAAGGTGCCCCGCCGTGCGTCACTGTCACCAATACCGGAAAAATCGAACCGAAATGTGGCTATGCCCGCGTGTTCGGCCAGCGCCCGCCCCAACGATACCGACAGGCGGCAGGAACCAACCCGGTGGATAACACCTGAGTTCAGTAAAATCACGGCCGTTTTGGAATCCGACACCCGATCGGCGTCTGGTTCACAGAAGATGCCCACCAGGGGCAGATGATCGCCAACTGTGACTACCCGTTCTCGCATGATCTTCCCTTTATGAAGAGGTTGTCCGGCCGAAATACTGCTCAATCGCATCGATCACTGGCTTTGGCCACAGAATTCCTCCGACGTGATCAACATAGTTCCAGTCGTGGGGCGCCGGGGCCAGTTCTGAGTAAAAGCCCGGCTGGCTGGACAGGAAACGTTTCAGTCGAGCGAAGGTCTCGGATTCATGAGACATGATCTGTGCAATAGGAACCCCGACCCGGGGTGCCAAGTCCTCGAGATGCCAGCTCGAGATGGATTCTTGAAAAAGTGGCGGCATACAAAAGCCATTGAAATGCAGGGTTCCATCCGAAGCGATGATTCGGGATCGGCTGCCAAGAGGTTGGGCATCAACAATTGCGGACCGAATGCCCTCAACATAGGCTGAGCCATCAACGACGGGATCCCACATTACCAGACGAGACACCTGATCGTTCTCCAACGTTGCCTTTGCCGCCAGTAAGGCCCCCAGTCGCAGTCCTATCAAGGCAACCCTGGGTACCGCGGCCATGTCCTGTAGTTCCTGGATGGCGTGTCCGATGTCGGTTACCCATTGATCGGCGGATACGCCAGTAATATCACCCGCGGAATCCCCCGTCCCCCGGTAGTCGAACCGAAGCACCGGGTAGCCGAGGCTTGCCAGATTAATCGCCAGTCGTCGTATGGATTTGTGCGACCTCAAATACTCCTGGCCGAATGGATTACACAGGACAATGGCCTCATCGCGGCTGGCACCCTGTCTGGGGTGGAACGCCCCGAACAGATAGCTCTCAGACGGACCGAAGTAAAACGCTTCCAATATGCTCTCCCGATCACACTGCAATTTGGCACGAGGAACGTTCATCGACTTGTTGGGAGCACCAAGAGGAACCGAAGCCATCACGATGCACCGAAAAGTCGCCTGAACATACCTCGTCCGGTTTTCATGGGTTTATCGTTATCTGACTGCGCCCCGGACTCGGCTTTCACCGAAGCCTGTTTCTGGTCGATCAGGTTGGCTAGTTGCTCTAGTGTATTCACCCAAAGGTCCTGCGGCATTAACCTCGCTCCGAAGGCTTTCTCAATATCTACGATAACCTTTAACGCCAGAAGGGAATGCCCTCCTATGTCAAGAAATTGATCGTTCAGAGCCACTTCGTCACGCTTGAGTAATTCCTTCCATATGGCCATCACGCGTGCTTCGGTTGCGCTCGGTTCCCGATGGGATGCGATACGACTTGGAGACTGGTTGCCATTGGCTTCGGCCAGTAGTTTCCGGTTGACCTTACCTGAAGGCAGCAACGGAAGGCCTTCATGGGCCGAAAATTGCTGGGGAATCATGTAGTCCGGCAAGAACTTCCGGAGGTATTTACGCAACTCACTTCCGGTAGGCTGTTCTTCGCCGCAATAGCTAACATGCGCGACGAGGCGCTGGTCATCCGAGCTGAAACTCTGGACGACAACGGCCGCATCGGCGACGTTTGGATGGGCGCGGAGGTTGATCTCGATTTCCCCAAGCTCGATTCGATATCCACGCACCTTTACCTGATTATCGAGACGATCTGCGAACTCGATCTGGCCGTCCAGTGTCCAGCGTGCCCTGTCTCCGGTGCGGTAAAGTCGCTCGCCATCCTGAGATTGGGGAAATCGCTCTGCTGTTTGCTCAGGCTGGCCACGATACCCGTTAGCGAGGCCGGCACCGCCAATCCATAGCTCGCCATAGACTCCGATAGGGAGTGGGGTGCCCTGGTCATCAAGAACGTGCAACTGAGTGTTTGCCAGTGGCCTTCCAATCAGGATTCTTGGCCAGGTTCCCGCTTCACTCTCTGGAATTCGGTAACAGCTGGTCCAGACGGTTGCCTCGGTTGGGCCGTACATATTCCATAGCTCAACGCCCTGATCGACCAGGCTTCCTGCCAGGTCCGGGGGAAGCTTCTCTCCCCCGATCAAGCCCTTGATAGAGGTTTGAGGCTTGAACCCCGCGTTGATCAACAAACGCCAGGTTGCGGGAGTTGCCTGTAAGGTCGTGATGCTGTGCTGTGCGATCAGCGAGAGGAGTTGGTGAGGGTCCGCACTTTGGTTTGCCGAAGCCACAAACACGGTCGCGCCGACACTGAGTGGCAGGAAAAGCTCAAGCAAAGAAATATCGAAGGCCAGAGTGGTGATGGCAAGCAACCGATCATCCGCGTTGAGGCCGGGTTCCACAGCCACGGCCTTGATAAAGTTATGCAACGCGCCGTGACTGATTTCCACACCCTTTGGTATGCCGGTGGACCCGGAGGTGAAAATTACATAGGCCAACTGCTCTGGTTTAAGCAATGTGGAAACGGTGTCCGATCTCTGATCGGCAATATCAGACGCCACCTGATCCAACAGGATAGTTGTTCCCTCATGTGCCGACTGGGCAGCAGCGTAACCTGAGTAAGTCACCAGTACCTGAGCCTGGGCGACTCCGAGTATGGCTCTGATCCGCTCTTCCGGGTAAACCGGGTCCAGGGGGACATAGGCGGCACCGAGTTTCCAGAGTGCAATGACGGTTGCGGGCAAATCGACATTCCGGTCGAGCAGCAGTGCGACAATATCGCCCTCTCCAACGCCGTTGTTGGAGAAGAACCGCGCAAGTTGGTTGGCACGCTGTTCGAGCGTGCGGTAACTGTAACTCGAACGTTCGTCCTGGCAGGCTGGTTTATCGCGGTTAACAGCAACCTGCCGTTCAAAGTCGGTGAGAAATCCCTGTTCAAACTTCCATGAGGTGTCGGTCTTATTCCAGACTGAAATTTGCTCCAGATCCTGCGCCGTGGCACCAACCATTTGCCGAAGATCCAGATCATCCTGCTGTTCGGTCAGTGCCAGAACGCTTTCTCTAAAATTCGTCACTAAAGCCTCGATAGTTTCGCGTTTAAAGAGTTCGATCGGGTACTCGAAACCGGCCTGCATCCCGCTGACCTGTCTCTTGAACCAGACATCAAGGTCTGTCTCGACTCCCACCCGGTCGAGGTTGATCTGGGATCGATGTATGCCGGTCATCTGGTCTTGGCGGTTACGTACATCCTGATAATTGAATAATGTCTGGGCAATCGGATTGCGCGACGGATCCCTGGGTGGATTGATCGTGCGCACCAGAAGATCGAAAGGTACGTCCTGATTGTCTATGGCATTGAGAATGGTTTCCTTTACATGCTGCACAATGTCATCAAAAGACTGGGTCCCGGCCAGCCGGAATCGGCAGACCAGCACGTTGATCATTGGCCCGATAACGTCACGCAGTTCGTCCTGGTTTCTGGCATAGACCGGGACATTTATGATCAGATCAGACTGTCGACTGAATCGATGGAGCATCAGGACATAAAGGGACAGGAGGACCATGAAAAGGGTGGTTTGATGCCGGGTTGCAAGTGACTCGAGTGCATCCACGGCCGTCTCGTCGATGTCGAATTTGACCCCCTCCGATCGGTGAGCCTGGGTGAGCGGTCGATCAAAATCAGTTGGCAGATCCAGCACCGGCAGTTCTCCGGCCAGCTGCTCTTTCCAATAGGATAATTGGTCATTAACGGCATCGCTGTGCAACCAGTCCCGCTGCCAAAGGGCGAAATCCTGGAACTGAACGGGCAGGGCGGGAAGGGGATTGCCCAGTCCTTTGCTGTACGCGTTGTAAAGCGCGCACACCTCTTTCAGGAGCAGATCAAACGACCAGCCATCGAACACCAGATGGTGAATCATCAAAAAAAGTATGTGGTCGTGATCGTCGATACGGATCAGCCAGACCTTGAACAAGGCACCTGACGCTACGTCAAAACTCTCGGCAACTTTCAATCGCAGGGCCCGCTCCAGAGTTTCAAGGTCCACGGCGCCATAGTCCGACAGGGTTTGTGGTTCGAGGCGCACTGACCGGGACTCGTCGATGAGTATCTGTACCTCGCCATCGGGATTGATAAAGTTGGCCCTCAGTATCTCATGCCGCTGCAGGATCGTATTGAAGGCCCGCTCAAGCGCCGCGGTATCCAGATCACCCTGAAAACGGAACACAGCTGGAAGATTAAAAGCATAGGAGTCCGGGACGATCTTTTCGTAGAGGTACCAGACCTGTTGTTGGGGGATTGCATAAACGGTGGCTTCTGGCAGGCGCTTTTGAATCTGTTGCACCTGCCGGCCACTCTGCAGTTCCTGATCTATTAGTTTAGCCATCGTTCGGACCGTCGGTGCTTCGAACAACTTACCCAGGCCCAGGGTAATGCCGTAACGGCTTTTGATCTGAGCCAGCATTTGTGTCCCCAGAAGGGAGTGCCCACCCAAGTCAAAGAAATTGGCGTCCACGCTCAGAGTGGGAACACCAAGTACTCTGGACCAGATGTCACAAAGATCCGATTCCGTCAGGGTTGCTGGCGGAACGTAATCGGACTCTGCCGCCATGGAGATATCCGGTAAGGGAAGCGCGTTGCGATCCACTTTGCCGCTGGAGGTAAGGGGCAAAGCGGTCAGCTGTATGAAATGTTGCGGCATCATGTAGTCAGGCAAACTTTGCCCGATATGCGCTTTCAGCTCTGCGAGCGAATCCGCGACCTTTGATTTTGCCACAATGTAAGCGACCAGGCGCTGATCATTCTTGCGATCTTCCCGAGCGAGAACTGCGCATTGGGTAATATCGGGGAACCGGAGAATGACGGATTCAATTTCGCCGAGTTCGATCCGCAGTCCTCGAAGCTTCACCTGGAAATCATTTCGCCCGATGTATTCAAGTACCCCATCCGAGCGCATTTTCACCAGATCCCCGGTCCGATAGGCTTTGAACGGCTCATCGGAGAACGGGTCCTCAATAAAGCGCTCGGCCGTGAGGTCGGGTCGGTTCATGTACCCCCTAGCAACCTGAACGCCGGCAATCAGAAGCTCCCCAACCAGGCCCGGAGCAAGCAGCTGCATCTGGTTATTCACCACATACAGCCGGGTGTTGGGCGGTGCTTTCCCCATGGGCACGGTATGGGCAAAAATTTCTTTGCCGCATTGCCACAGACTGGCGTGCACGGCGGCCTCCGTCGGTCCGTAGAGGTTCCAGCACTCGGCATCTGGAAACGCTTCGGTTAACCGGGATTCCAGTTCCGTACTGACGGCTTCGCCCGCCAGGATGAACCGGCGAATGGAGGGGCAGTCGGACTGCTTGCAGATGTCAAGGAACAGGTACGCCAGGGAAGGTACAAAATGAATGTGAGAGATCTGGTGTTGGTTAATCAGGGCTGCGAGATACTCTGGATCCTTGTGACCTCCGGGGCGGGCAATGATCAGCCGGCTTCCCACCATCAGAGGCAGGAAAAGTTCGCACAGCGATACATCAAACGTGTATGGGGTTTTCAGCATCACAGAGTCCGTTTCATCAAGTGGAAACGTCTCCTGAAGCCATAGCATGTGATTGCAGATAGAGCGGTGTTCCAGCATCACACCTTTGGGTGTTCCAGTCGATCCGGAGGTATAGATCACGTAGGCGAGCTGAGAGCAGGAAAAGGGCACGTCGGGGCGCCGTTCTGGATACTCCGTCAGGTCAATGTCATCGGCATCCAGGGCGATGGCTTGAGCGTCAGCGGGAATCCGGTCTGCGAGAGCTGATTGTGTCAGTACAAAGCGGGCGCCAACCTCTTCCAGGATAAACGCCAATCGGTCGTGGGGATGATCTGGATCCAGTGGCAGGTAAGCGCCACCCGCCTTCAGAATGCCATTAATTGCGATCAGCATATCGAGGGAGCGGTCCATCAGAATGGGGACGACCGTTTCCGTCATGACCCCCCGGTCTATCAGCCAGTGTGCGAGCCGATTAGCCTGTCGATCCAGTTCTCCGTAGGTCAGTTCGACGTTCTCGAACACCAGTGCCGTCCGATCCGGGAACCGTTCTGCCGCAGATTCGACCAGTCCGTGCAGGCTTGTGTGCTCAAGATCGTACGGGCGATAAGCCGTTGCCCACTGGCTGCGATAGAGCAACAGGTCCTCGTTCCTGATCAGGTTATGCCGATTAAGAGGGGCGTCCGAATCGTCGAGAACACCCCGCATGAGAAGCAGTAACTCCTCCATACGGCGATCCATGGTCTCGGTATCCCAGAGCTGCAGATTGTGAGTGCACTCCATTACTGCGGCGGAATCCGACAACGTAATATTGAGGTTCAGGTCGAAATTTTCGAACGCGCGAGGATTGGATTGAAACGAGGCCGTCAGGCCAGAGAACTGGAAATCCGATTCGTTGGCCTGATCCACATTGAAAATGACGGAGACCAAGGGCGGTTTCGAGGGATCACGGGCAACCCCCAAGGTCTTCAGAAGCGTGCCGTAGGTCAGGTACTGGTGCTCGAACGCTTCGAGCATATTCTGTTGGGTCTTCTGGAGCAGTGTCTTGAATGAATCGTCCCCCGAAACAGTGATGTAGAGCGGGATAATATTGACGCAATGGCCGACCAGGTTGTGCTCTTCTTTTGCCATCTGCCCGGCAAACGGGATACCGAGGACGATATCCTCGCACCCTGAAATACGATTCAGGTACGCGACGAACGTTGCAATCAAAGCCGTGGTAATGGTGCTGCTATTTCTCGCTGCCAGCGTTTTCATGCCACCCAGAAGTTCCATGGGCAGGTCTTTGTCCAACCGGAATGCATCAAAGCTTCGGGAGAATGAGCGGGGTCGGTCATAGGGAAGATCAAGCGCCGGGATTCCCTGGGCAAAACGTTTCGTCCAATACTCGATGCTTTGTTCCCGCAAGGGCCGGGTATCCTCGCTGCGCTCCCAATCGGCGTAGTTGCTGAATCTTGGCGCGGGGTCCAGCAAGGATGTTTCCGATGGCTCAACAAAGTCGGAGTACAACTTGCCAAGCTCGCTGGCGAGGATATAGAGCGACCAGCCGTCACAGATCGAATGATGCAGGGTCAGCAGGACGCGGGTCTCCAAAGCGGAGCACTGAATGACGTCCATTCGGGCAAGGGGGCCGTTAAACAAATCAAACGCATCGACAACGGCGCTGCGAGCCAGTGCCGCGATCTGTTCATTTCGCAAATTGGGCGGCTTTGATGAAAAGTCGTGTGTGTAGATCGGGGCAGGGCGATTCTTGTAGATCACCATTTCTTCCCCGTCATCGCTGAAACACCCACGCATGGCCTCGTGACGGTCCCAAAGTGCCTTCAGCGCGTTGGTCAATGCGGTTTCGTTGACCTGTCCCTGTAGGTTGACGAAAACCGATTCATTGAAGGCCGCACTTGCGCCTTCACCGAACTGTGCCGCCAGCCAGACTTCTCGCTGGGATTCGGTGGAGATGATGACCCCTTCCAGTTCACCGAACTGGAAGGGGTCATGTCGGTCAACGTAATTCAGAACGGCAGTATTCATAAGCGGTTAACCTGCCCATTTCTCGAACTGGTTCTTGTTCGTTTTGGAAGGGATATACCAGGCGGCCTTTCCGGATTCATCACGACCGAGTCGAGCACCCTCGACCGGAGGCCGTTGACCGCTCCCGTTTGCCGCCTGTACCGAATCCTGGGTGGTCGGGAAAAAGTCCATGGCAATCATCTCGTCCATGGCCTGTTTGAAAGCGTTGACGATACCGCTTATGTCTTCGTCACTGTGGGCGGTGGTGATGAACATTGGGCGCGCATCCCAGATATGGATGCCTTTCTCGCGCAGGAGGATATAGATCAGCTCCTCGAACGCTATGTCCTGCGGAATCTTTACCTTGCACATAGATCCGCAATTTTCGATTTTCAGCGGGGCGCCAACCAGTTGGGCGTAGTGATTGATATCCCTCACCATCTGACTGGCACGCTGGTTCAGGTCGTCCTGAAGCCCTGGTTCTTCGGTCAGGCGCTGCAAAACAGCAACTGCGGCGGCCAACACCAGGGGGTGGCGAACGAATGTGCCGGCAAAATAGGTCACACCGACCTCGGGAGCAGAGTCGTCACCGAATTGCCATTGGCCGCCGTCCAACGCGTCCATGAACTCGGCTTTTCCGGATATGGCGCCGATAGGGAGACCGCCGCCGACAATCTTGCCGTAGGTACAGATATCGGCATCAATACCGTAATAACCCTGTGCTCCGCGTGGGTGGATTCGAAACCCGGTGATTACTTCGTCAAAAATGAGCGCAATCTGCTTTTCTGAACACAGTGTCCGGGCCTTCTGAAGAAAGCTTTTTGGCTGCAGGTCAGGGTTGCGGCTTTGAACAGGTTCAACCAGGATGGCCGCGATCTCTTCAGCATGCTCTCGAATGTAGGCGAGCGAGTCGTCATTACCATAATCGAGGACAATCATGTTCTCGACGGCAGCTTCGGGAATGCCCGCGGCCGCCGGAACGGCGAATCCGCTGCTTCCCCGGGTAACGATAACGTCGTCGTGGATGCCATGGTAATCGTTCTCAAAGATGACGACTTTCTCCTTGGCGGTCACCGTCCGGGCCAAACGCATGGCCCCAAGAACCGCTTCTGACCCGGTATTGCAGAAGGCCACGCGTTCGTTGCCCGTGATCTGGCAAAACAGTCGGGAAGCATCGGCAACGAGAGGGTGTTGCGGGCCAATCTCATAGCCGAGATCGAGCTGCCGCGATATCGCATCCTTGATAAAGGGCGCAGAGTTGCCAAAGACATTACTGCCAAAACCACAGGTGACATCAATCAGTTTTCCGCCGTCGATATCCCAGAGGTAGGGGCCCTCGGAACGCTCAACCACAATCGGATAAATGACTTCCTTGATCACATTACGAAACCCCGAAACAACCCTCGGGTCCGCCAGTTGCTTGCGGTTGTTCTGGGCAAACTCCTTTGAGCGTGCAAATCGAGTGTTGTAGCGAGTTGCCAGTTCGTCGAAATTCGCCTGCTGCTTGGGCGTCATCTCATTACTGCGTTTGACATTGATGCGTGTGCCGGCCCCGAAAGGCTTGATCGGCGAAGTCGTTGGCCTCGTCTGGTCATGACTGCCGGTTACACCCTCAGAAGAGGAATGAGTCGAGCCACCCTGGGAGGGCTGGCTCGATAATGACGAAAGCAGTGCCAGTTGGCCTTGGAGAATCTGCATTTGTTGATGCAGTAACGACTGAATTTCGCCGGATGCCCCTGCTGTAAGGGCGAACGAGGGCAATGGACTGGGTTGGCCGGAAGAAACTGTTGCATTGGCTTCGCCTGGCGTGGCGGTTTGACGCGGTGCCGGAACATCCCCGGAAACGCTCTGGGTCACAGTGTTGACGCCGGTATCGGCCCCCTGACTAATGAGATACTCGCCCAGCTTATCGAGGTTTCCATAATCATTGAGAAGTTGTCGGAAGGTGATGTTTACCTTGAACTTCTTCTTGATCTTGATGGTTGACTGCGTGAGCAATAAGGAATCCAGACCGAGTTCGAAGAATGTCGCGTTTCCATCGGCCTGACTGAGATCAATACCGGATAGGTCAGAAAACAGAGTGCGCAATTTTTCAGCGATGTCATCGTTCATGCTTTGCCCAGCCGAATTCTGTGAAGTAGCGATTGCAGTGACCTGATCGGTGTCAACTGCGTTGATAGCGGTACTTGCCGCCGCCGGGGCAACCGGCTCGGGTTCGATTACGTGGGTCCGATGCTGGAAAGGGTATCCCGGCAATTGAACCCGCAAAGACGGGTTTGCCAATTCGCAGGGCCAGTCGATCACCACGCCTTTGGACCAGGCCTGACCCAGCCCCCGAGAGAATGAAGCGAGTTCTTTGTCGGAGTTGCCGGCTTCTATGGCCAGAGGAATCAATGCAAGATCGGATTTATCGTCCAGGTTCTGCAGAGCCATCCCGGAAACCGTGCCTTGTGGTCCGCACTCCAGGACGACCAGATTCTTGAGTGTTCCGAGGGTCTGGCAACCTTTGCGGAACTGAACCGGCTCTCGAATCTGCCGGGCCCAGTAACGGATGTCAGTTGCCTGCTGATCGGTTATCCACTCGCCCGTGACGCAGGAGATAAAAGGCAGGCTAGGGGCGTTAAGTTCCACACCCTTCAAACGCTGACTGAAGGCCTCACTGGCAGCATCCATGGCGGGTGAGTGAAAGGCGTGAGAGGTATTCAGCGCCCGGAATTTGATGGAATTCTGTTCCAGTATTGCTGCTGCCTCATCAATCCCATCATGGTCTCCGGACAGGGTGCAGGCGTCGGCGGTATTTTCAGCCGCAACGACGACTGTCTTAGGCAACAGCGGAGACAGTTGGTCGATACCGGCACGCGCTGCCAACATTGAACCCGAGGGTTGTGCCTGCATGACTTCGCCGCGGGTCATGACTACTCGAATAGCCGTGGGCAGGTCAAAAACCCCCGATATTGTCGCTGCTAACAACTCACCGATACTGTGCCCAATAGCGGCACTTGGCTTTATCCCGATGCTGTGCAGTGCAGCGAAAAGGGCATATCCGAAGCAGAACAGGCTGATCTGGGTTTTCTGGGTATCCTTCAGGGGATCGCCGGACTCAAACACCAGTGAGAGGATATCCAGATCATGTTGACGCCGGAGGATTCCGGCACACTCGTCAAAGGCCTCACGAAACGCCGGGATGCTGGCATAAAGGGCGCGCCCCATGCCCGCTACCTGACAGCCCTGGCCGGGGAAGGCAAAAGCGACTGTGGGGGCTGTGAATGCCGCCTCGGTATCCTCGGCCTCCTCAATCATGGCGATAAGGTCGTGAACCTCGATGTCCTGTGGGAGAGCAATGCGGTAACGAAATTTGCGACGGTTGTGGATCAACGCGGCGGCTAGCTCTGCTCGATACGTTCGGTCGTTGGACTCGTTCAGGAACGGTTGATAGCTTGCCAGCAGTGACGAGAGGGCACTGGCAGAGTGCGCACTGAAACAGAGTGGCACCCATTCCGGTGTGGCCGAGTGGTCGGGCCCGGCCATGGATTCGGTGCCCTTGAGCAGAACATGGGCATTGGTGCCGCCAATCCCGAAAGAGCTGACCCCGGCAATGCGCTCTGACCGGGGTTTATTCCAGTCGGTCGCGCTATGCGCGACCATAAACGGAGTCTGGCTCAGGTTCAGTTCCGGGTTAGGGGTCTTGAAATTGATTGTTTGTGGAATCTTGGCGCGATCAACGGCCAGGGCGCATTTGATAAGTCCCGCGACCCCCGCGGCAGCAGTCAGGTGACCAAAATTACTCTTCACTGACCCCAGTTGGCAGAATTGTTTGTTTGGCGTGTACTCGGCAAACGCCGCACTCAGCGCCGAAACCTCAATCGGGTCACCGATCGGGGTAGCGGTGCCATGAGCTTCAACGTAGCCGACGCGGTTAACATCGAGGCGTGCATCATTGATGGCGGCCTGAATGACGGATTTCTGGCCTTGAACGCTGGGCCCGGAAAAACTGCCTTTCTCCGCCCCATCGTTATTGACCGCAACGCCGGTTATGGCCGCGTAGATGTAGTCCCGATCTTTCTGGGCTTCATCCAGCCGTTTCAGTACGACGATGCCGCCGCCATCGCTGAAGACCGTGCCTGAACTGTCTTTATCGAAAGGACGCGTGTGACCGTCACGGGTATAAATGCTGCCTTCCTGGTGGGTATGGGGCTGTTGCTGCGGAAATGTAAGGGATGCGCCCCCAGCGATGGCAATATCACAACGGCCTTGTCGGATGGCTTCAACGGCCTCCGCTACAGCTACCAGTGAGGTCGAACAGGCACTGTGAATGCTGAGAGCCGGTCCGACCAGGTTCAGTTTGTGGGCGAGGCGGGTTGCGGCGTAATCCTTTTCATTCGCCACCATTGCCTGAAGTGCGCCATAATCTTCGAGTTTCTCCTGATTTTTCAGAACATTGTTGAGGTAGTAAGTGTTGTTGCCAACGCCACAATAGACGCCAATCCGACCGGCGAACTGCTCCGGATCGTAGCCGGCATTTTCCAGGCCGTGCCACGCGAGTTCGAGCAGCAAACGCTGTTGCGGATCTATGAACTCGGCCTCGATCGGACTGATCCCGAAGAAGCGATCATCGAAGCCCAGGGGATCGTCCAGGATCCCGCGGGCATTAACGTAACCACTGTCACTGTCTGTGGGCGTGAAGAAGGTGATGCTCTCTGTGCCTTCAAGGAGATTCTGCCAGAAGGTTTCCAGTGAATTCGCGCCGGGAACTCGCAAGGACATTCCAATGATCGCGACATCCCGGGCTGCAGCGTCGGTGCTGCTCTTTGTCTGAGCCGGGCCGTCAGCGGTGCCCGTTACCGGAACACTGTGGCGGGTCACTGCATAGTTCAGGAACTGCCCCAGGGTTCGGTACTGGAACAGGGAGTACACAGGGATGGAAAGCCCCTGCTGCTCATAGAACGACGCAGCAATCCGGTTAGCGGCTAGGGAATCCATTCCGCGATCCTGCAGGTTATCCTCAGTGACCAGATCGGCGAGATCCAGTTCTCGTCTGATAATGGTCAACAGGGATTCGGACAGGTCTTCCTGCCGGCTGGAGGATTCCGTGGCGACGCCGTCCAATGATTCCAGCATTGATTTCCGGTCTATCTTTCCCGAGGGCGTCTTCCTGAGCTTATCAACCCAGTAAAACCGGCTCGGAATCATGTAGCCCGGCATCAGTGCCTGAAGTCTCCGTTTGAGGGAAGCTTCGATGTCGCCGGTCCCGGAGTCAGCAGTGACGAAAGCCACCAGCTTCTTCTGCCCGTTGATTTCCTGAACTGCGGCGGCAGCTTCCTGGATCAGGCCAGTGTCCAGCAGTCGGGCTTCAACTTCACTGAGCTCCACCCGGTAACCACTGATTTTGACCTGGTTGTCGATGCGTCCGCGGTAAAGAAGGTCGCCCGCAGCGTCACGACTAACAAGGTCGCCCGTGCGGTAGGCTCGCTGTCCGTCGAGATTCGAAAGCGTGATGAAGCGTTGTTCGGTCTGTTCGGGGCTGTTTATGTAACCGTGTGCCAAGACCGGGCCCGCGATGTACAGTTCGCCGACTTCGTCTTGATCAACCGGGTTTCGCTCCTCGTCCAGAATCAAGAGTTCTGCGTGGTCGATGGCTTTGCCAATCGGTGGCAAAGCTGGCCAGTCATCCGCCGGCCAATGGAGCGCATATTCGCTTACCACATGGGTTTCGCAGGGCCCGTACTGGTTAATCAGGGTCGCATTTTTCAATGCGTTAAAGGCGGTACGTAATTCCTTGCTAATGACCAGCTGTTCGCCCGCAGTGATAACTTCCCTTAGGGAAACCGGGTATAGCCGCAGGCGGTTCGCCCACATGACCAATTGAAGCAGCGCGATGTAAGGGAGGAAGATCCGCTCAATTCGTTGCTCTTCAATGAACTCAAGCAGGCGGCGGAAATCCTGTTTGAGCTCCTGGTCGATGAGATACAGGGTTCCACCCTGACTCAGGGTGGAAAAGGTTTCCTGAAACGAGACATCAAAACTCAAAGCTGAAAATTGCAGGGTCCGGTAGCGCGTACCCGGCTCATAATGGTTGTTTTGCCAGAAAATCAGGTTGTCCAGCGTGCCGTGATTCATCAGAACGCCCTTGGGCTTGCCTGTTGAGCCGGAGGTATAGATGACGTAAGCATCAGTTTCCGGCGTAATAGGGGCACTCTGCGGCGCTGACTCTGAAACAGGGCCAAAAGCAATATCACGAAGATCCAGGTGGCTACCGACAGGGGATCTGAAATCATCGTTATCGGTAACGGTAAGGGCCGCGCCGGCGTGGCTGACCATATAGTTAAGGCGATCCTCCGGATACATGGGGTCCAGAGGAAGATAAGCACAGCCATGCCGAAGAATGGCGATCATTGCCGTAATGGCCAACTCACGATTGTGGGTGTGGATGGCTATCGGGGTGCCTCGGGGGACGCTTATTGCTGCAATTTCTTCCTGAATGATGAGCGCATTGTTGTACAGGTCCCCATAGGAAACCGTTTGCCCGGATACCCACAGGGCAGGATCTCCGGCACACTCGCGGACCGTGTGTTCAAACTGGGCGAGGAAGCCGGGTACTACGGGGGGAGACTCTCTAGCATCCATCTCTCTGCCTTCCCTAGATAGAGATCAACGAACACAGCTCGGCGGGACTCCATGCCAAGAATCAGGTGGCCTGTAAGACAGCGCACAGACCGGTTGTTACAATATGTAAACTAGCATAGCAAAGAGCATTGCGCTATATCCCGTGCGGGCATCCTGGAGGTATGTCAGGTGGTATAAGCTTTCAGTTCCTGAGGCGGAAAAAGCACGCGCTCAAGAGTCCGAATTCTGTCGCAATTACGATGCAGGGTATCGGGCGAGGGAAGCCATTGACCCGGGCACTGATCCCCTGATCCGAGGCCGTCAGCTGGATGTCCAGAAAATCCATGAAACGGCCAATGTGTACGGAGACAGCTTTAACCACTGCTTCCTTAACACTGAAAGCGACCGCAGGGGCAGGCAGCTCCGGAAAGCGGGCTGCCAGCAGTAGTTCTTCCTCAACGTGCATGATCAGGTGGTCGATTTGGCGGTCAACCTTGCCCGGGTTCTCAATCAGATCAATGCCGATACCCTGAACTTCACTGTCGTGGGTAACAACTGCCATGCCGAAGTGCTGGTCGTGCGTTATCGAGCCAATGATGTGCGCAGGCCAGATCGGGTTACCCAGGGGGCCACGATCGAGCGCCTGGATTGGCCATCCTGCGCGTTTGAGCGCCAGGCGGGCCAGGCAGCGACCGGAAAAAAACTCTTTCTTTCGTTTGGCACCCGCCCTGCGCATCAGTTCTCTTTCAATGACATATTGGGACTGGTCTTGCGTCAGTTCCCCTGCGCAGAGGTAGAGATTTGCCTGGCTGAAGGATCTCAGTCGCCGTTCAATCGCCACAATACTGTCTGCATTCATGAGAGGGGCATTCGCTCGATTGGCGTTAGAAAAGAGTTCGCCTGTCTCCCGGATGAATTTTCCGGGGAAGTATCCAGACTGATGGCGGTAAAACTCCAAAAAAGGAAAGCCAGTATTATAAACATTAGGATGTTGACTAGGCTCGATCAAGCGAGGACCGGGATACTTTATCCAGTTTAAGCGGGCAGGTTGTAGGTTACACCGGTATAAATACGATGAAAAATTGATTCAGCGCCAGCCGTTAATCGCTCAGATCGGATAAGGTTCAGGGAACAAACTGGTTGAGAAGCTGTTGAATATGAAAGCCGTTGGTAGTGCTTGCAGCTTTAGGGACCATGGCATATCGTTAAATTGTCCCTCGCCATCCGGTGAAAAGCAGGGCTAGGCTTTTAAAGGGAATTCGAACAGTTCCAGTTCGTTGAAAAGGGATGTCATGATGAACTTATTTGATCTGTCTGCGCCGGAAGCTATTGAAACCATTCCTTTTCCCTCCGATCAGGAGGGCTTGACCAGATTTATCCAGAAGCGACAACCTGTTTTGCTGGACGGTATCCGGGAGGCGTTGCCGTTTACGCGAAACTGGGACTATGAATTTTTCAGGAATTCACTGAAATCGATCCGGATTCAGCGTAAGTCCGAGGATGGGATTTATCATTACCTTGGCTTCGAACGTATCCCGATGCCCGATTTTGACCAGGTCATGGAGACGACTCAGAACGGCTATGCGCTTGAACCGCTGAGGGGACAAGGCGTGTCGGGCGATCTTCCCCAGGAAATTGACGTCTCTCTACCGCCGTTCGTTCCAGAATCCCGGTTCCGGGTTTCCAACCTGTACATCGGACCGGGGCAGAACAAATCCCTTCTTCACTACGATGAAACCCACAGTCTCTTGATGATGTTGGAGGGACGGAAGCGCTTCATTCTTTTCTCTCCGGATCAAAGCGACTGCATGTATCCATACAGTCCCTTCAGCCTGAAGGCTCTCCTTGAGAACCGGGTGGTTGACAGCAAAATTGATTGTCAGAATCCGGACTTCAGTCGGTTCCCGAAACTGAGCCAGGCAAAGGGATTGTCTGGTTGGCTGGAAGAAGGGCAGGCCCTTTTCATCCCGGCTGGAACCTGGCACTTCATTGAAGCCGAAGGGCGTAATGTGTCGGTCAATTACTTCTGGCTTCAGAACAGCCTGAAGGACTGGCTGAATCAGCCGTTGCTGGACTTCTGGATCAAACGCCGGGCGATCGATGTACTCGACCAGCTTCGCAAGGTCAAACACCGGCTATCTGCAGCCTAGATCCAGCAGAGCACTTGCCAATGACAGGAATGATTCATTTTCCCAACGAGAAAAACGATGGTGGTTTTCTGGATAGGAGAATATCTCATGTTTGGCGCTAACCTCTTATATATTGGCGGGAAAACCTAATACTGTGGAGTTAAAAAGAATCAGGGGGGAGGAAGAGTTTAATCGCATACAACCAGAATGGGACGAATTTGTCGCCAAGCTGGCTCCGACTCCTCTACCACTGACCCATGGCTGGCTTCTTGCCTGGTGGAAAGCGTTTGCCGTCGATATGGAGATGGAATTCAGGTGCGTCTATAGAAACGAGGCGCTGGTTGGCATTGCACCTCTGATTCGTACCCGGGAGCGCTACCGTGGAGTGCCTATTACGCTGTTGAAATTGGCAGCTAACGGTCATAGTCCCTATTCTTCGGTAATTGTTGATTCCGCACTAACCCCCTCTGAAACTGAGGAGGTCTATTCAGCACTGACTCAGATTAGCTCAAAGGAAGTTGGTCTTTTCTTCAAGATAGACCAGACAAGTGAGCTCAAACGCTTTCTTACGGATAGGTCAAAGCCTGGCCATGAGAGGGTGCTGGAAAAGCCCAGTCTACGAACCCCGGTCATTGATATTGATGGCAGTTGGAAAGAGTTTTATCAGTCAAGGTCACGAAGCCTGAAGAAAAGCCTGAATCACAAACTTAACAGGTTTAGGAACGACGGTGACTTTACGATCGACCACGAGATGATCACTGGCGCCGATCAACCAATCATTGATGAGCTCATCGCGATCTCAGCCAATAGCTGGAAGGCCTCTATCGGAAATGACTTGCGATCGAATCAGCGAAGCCGGCATTTTTTGCTCAATCTGGTGGGGACGTTTGGTAAGTCCGGGGATCTTAGCGCCTGGATCGTTCGTCATAAAACCACCCCCGTCGCTTTCGAGGTTCACCTGACTTTCGACAATGTCGTTTATCCCATTCGGGCAGACTACGATGAGCGGTTCAAGGCGTATTCGCCTGGATCAGTCCTGGAGTATTCCGCGCTCAAAGACCTTTTCGAGCAAGGGCTCTATCGGCAGTATTACACCTGCGCCGACGATTACTGGTACCTGAGCAAATGGACCAGCGACTACCGGAGTTTCTGTTCAGTTGAACTGTTTGGAGACAGCCTGAAGCTGCGGGCTATCTATTTTGTTGAACGCCGCGTTATTCCGGTAATTAAGCGGTTGATCAGATCGACGAAAACCAGGCCTCGGACCGCCTGAATACGCCATAAGGAGATTGGATCAATGCGCACAGTGGTAGTGGTCAGTCAGGACAAGTCGGATATTTTCTTCGCGAATCAGCTCATGAAATCCCTGAATGTCGTTGGGATTGTAGTTGAGAACCAGATCCCCGAGAGGGATGGGTCGTCACTTCTCAGTAAAGCCATGAAGTATGCAAGCAATCCCCTCGTATTTTCGCGGAAAGTCGTGGAAGTCGTGGACCGGAAGTTGATTGAGGGAAAGCAGGATTACAATCGGGAAGAGAATGCCCTCGACTTCGGTGAAGAAGGACGTGTCCTGCATCCGGTGGATGGGGTCGAGGTTCTGCGTACCGAAGGGGTCAACGCAATTAATTCGCCGGAATATCGAGATTGGATCCAGCAGTTGGCGCCCGATGTCATTGCAGTCTGTGGCGCCTCGATTATGAAGGCAGAGATACTCTCCATACCGCCACATGGCACTCTGAATCTGCATGGTGGTTTATCCCAGTTTTATCGGGGATTGTTTACGACGGATTGGGCTATTCACAATCGGGAGCCCGAATGCATTGGTGCAACCGTCCATTTCGTCTCCGAAGGCGTAGACGACGGTGATGTGGTTTACCAGGGAAGGCCGAGCATCAGCGATGGCGACAACCCGAACAGCCTTTACGAAAAGGTGGTGAGATTGGGAGTCAGCATGATGATAAAAGCTATTGAAGATATTGAGCATTCGAGATGCCGCTCGACCCGGTTAACAACAAAAGGACGACTGTACCTGCATGATATGTTCGACACCCGCGCTAAACGCGACACTTGGCGTCGGATTCGGGAGGGTGTCATTGGTGACTACCTGGAGGAGAAGTCCGAAAGGGATGAACGCGTTTTGGCCGCGCTGATCAACGAGTTCCCGGTGCAGGGAGTTCCTGTAACCCGGCTTTCAGGCGCTGTCTGATTTACTGGAGAAAGCTTTCAAGAAATAGTGTGAACGCCTTTCTCTGCTGTTCACACTCTGAGCTTTTCGAAACCTCGCAACGTCCGGCTAGTGCCCAAAGTGCGCCGCGGCTGTCCCCGGTTATTTTTTTGAAGGCTCCAGCCACCTTGGCCTCAAATTTGGAATCGGTCAGGAACCCACCGACGTCATACCAGGACCAGACAATAACCTGCGCCCGGTCTACCTTGTTCCGGATGACCGTCTCATTGACGTGATTGGGGCTTTGGCGGTAAGCATCCCCGATTTCACGTTTCTCAGTTGAAATAAGCTGCCAGTCAGCACTGTCAAAAAGTCGATTCTTATAAAAGATCAACTCCTTGTTCTGGGACTGGTTTCGGTACCCGGTGATCTGTAATTGAACCTGGTTGAGATCATTGGAAACATAGACACCACTGAGATCGATGTCTGGATCTGAGAAGTCGGGCTGCCAAACGTTGGCGTGTTTCAGCGGGCCTCGCCAGTCGGAATCACCCTCCACCAGCGTCGGATGCCAGGATTGCGCCACCTTCTCGGTTTTCGCTTGAAGGGCGATGGGGACGAGTGGCGGCCAGATAAGCAGAAAAGACGCCACAATGGGCCAGAAGACCGAAGTATGTTTTCCGCCAACCCGCCCCGATGTCGTACCGGATATCTCGTCTTTCGTGGTTTCCTGCGGCGAGCTCTCCAGCCTGGAAGAGATCAGGAAAACTGGAACCAGGGTAAAGATGATGAAGATAACCCAGCCAAACAGCTCATGGTCCTTCACCAGCGAGGTTTGCATATTGGTATAATGGCCTGCGGCAATGATCCCGAAGACCCTGATCCAGTTAGCCAGCAGGGAAAACAGGCCTGCCGTGATGATCAATAGCACCTTTGACCTGAATGAACGGTAGTAAAGCTGCCCATAGAAGGCGCCAAGGAAGAGCGCAACCATGAGGTAACGTACGCCACTGCAACCGCCTTCAACCAGGAAGGCTCCCACTTCCAGGGTGATCAGAAATTCGTTGATGGTTGCTTCGATATCGGCTATTTGAAGAAAGATATTGTTGAAAAAAACCGTGATGTGCTGGAGCAAAGGTGAGAAATCGTCCCAGATGGGAGCAGCGAAACACAACAGCAAGATGGGTCCGCCGGCTACTTTCAGGAAATCCCGCCCCCAGATGGACCAACCCCAAAGCAAAATGATAATGGGCGCCAAGAGAAGCCGGAAAACCTGTATATCCGCGGCCTGAGAGAACAAAAGGGCGACGCTGGCACCCACCAGCAGAACGATTGCCAGGGGTGAGCCATTGATGGTGAGCTTTTGGAGGGCATGTCTGCGGACAAACAGCAGATACAGCGTACCGGCAAGAACCAGGTAGCCGTGATTGTAAATGATGGAGTCATACCAGAGGCTGAAAAAATCCTGCCATTCCGCCCACAGGCCAAGGATCAGCAGCGGGATAGCAAGTACCCACAGGTAGTGGCGTGAAAACCCGGGACTGGCACTCATAAATTCCTTTTACTTCGACCGTCTTCTGGCTAAACCTGTTTAAAGATACCCCAAAATGACACCTTATCACAGGTTTCGCGAGTCCCAGTTTAGCCGTCGCTGTTAACCTTGTTCGCCAAACTTCTTCAGGATCCTCTGAGCGGCGGAGTTCATACCGACAACACGGTAGGCTTCGGCAAGATGTCGGGCGATCTCTTCTGAATCCGGCTGAAGTGCATGAGCTTTTTCGAGAACCGGTACGCTCTCCCGATGGTTGCCCGATTTCAGCATGATCCAGCCATAGGTGTCTGCGATTGCGGCGTTCTCCGGACTGAGCTCGTAAGCACGCTCAGCCAGAGCAACGGCACGCTCGTCGCCTGTTTTGTGGTAAAGCCACGCCAGATTATTCAGAACCACGGTATTGTTCGGCATCGATTCCAGCAGCACCTCGTAATTGGACCTGGCGCTGTTCTCTTTTCCAGTCGACTGCTGTAAAAGGGCGAGGTTGAGCCGGAGCTTGCTATTGCCGGGGGAGTTTCCGAGTTCAGACTCCAGATAGGCCAGGGCGTCGTTGGTGCGTCCGGACCTCTGCAGATTTCTTACGTAACCGGTGATGATGTCCGCACTCGAGGCCTTATCCAGTGCCTCATGATAGAGTTGAGCGGCGCGTTGGTACTCGGCCTCTCTTTCACGAAACTCGGCCTCGGTCAGGTAAGGGCGAGGAGAGTTTGGAAACTGTTCTTTGGCCTTGTTCAGAATATTCATCGCCTCATCGGTCCGGCTATATTCGAACGCCTGCTGGGCAGCCTGGAGAGTTATCTGCTCATTGTCCGGAAACAGAACCTGCGCCCGTTCAAGAACTGAAGCCGCTCTCTCATCATTGCCGGTGCCCTTCAAGTTCGACACAACGTTACTGTAGATGTCTGCAACCAGATGTGAGGCAGGCGAAGGGGTATCCTCTTCCGCGCGTTCCAGCAGCGAGGCCGTGAGAGTGTTCGCGGATTCATTGTCGTTTTCGAGCAGGGCGATTTCCAGCAGTATCAGGCGGGGACCGGTCGCATCTGGACGCTGCTGCAGAATCTCGCTCATGAATTGTTCGGTTTCTCCTCGGTCCTGAACGGAGATCAGCCCCTGCAACGCCTGTGCACTGTCGGGAGCCAATTGGGCCGCCTTCTGGAACTGTTCTCGGGCTTCCGCTCGGTCATTCTGCGCCAGGGCCAGCTTACCGAGGGCGATCACGGGCGCAACGGACTGGGGCGCTTTTGCTTTGGCGGCCGTAAAATACTTGCGGGCTGCCTCCGGATCACCAGCATTCAGCGCAAGATTACCTCGCATAATCAGCGCTGCAATACTTTCAGGCTTGGCTTTGACCCAGCTGTCCGCCGTTTCAACGGCAGCCCTTCTGTTCCCGGAGCCAAGGTGGGCCTGGATGATAATGCTTCGGGCCTGATCCAGATCTGGTGCTGCTTTTCTGATCAGATCGGCCTGGTTGATCGCGCGCTGATACTCGCCGCGTTGATTGAGGTAGCTCGCATACCGTAACCTGAGTTCATGGTTGTTGGGGTTGATGCTCAGCGCTTTTTCCATCAGTGCTTCGCCTGTTTCCACGTCTCCGTTTTCCAATGCAGCAATCGCCACCAACGTGAGAATTTCGGGGTCGGAATCGCCGTTTTCCAGTTCCGCCAAGGTGGTCTGTGCGCCTTCGGGATTCCCCATCTGGAGCATGGTGGCAGCAAGCATCTTACTGGCGATCTCGGAGTTGCCCATTTTTGCGATGGGAGCCAGCAGTTCCTGTGCCTCTTCAGCCCTGCCTTGCCTGAAGCGCACAAGGCCAAGCATCAGAACCGATTGTTCGTGGTTAGGTGCCTGGGCCAGAATCTCCTCAAGGTACCGTTCTGCCTTGGCCAGATCACCTTCCTTAAGGGCGTCATCCGCTGCAATCAGATTGCTTCGGATTTTACCCGGTGGTGATTTGGCCAGGATTTCTTCGTAGACAAACGCTTCCGAGAATTTGCTCTGGGCGCGGAGTACGCGAATCAGCGCTGAAATCGTGGAGTATTTCCGGGCGGTCATCACATCGAACTGGCCAATATCCTCCAATGCCCTGATATAGGCGTCTTCGGCTTTCTGCCACTCTTCTTCGAGGTGGGCAAATTGCGCTTTCCACAACCACAGCTCGGCGTTTTCCTTGTCAATTTCTTCCGCTTCCGCCAGGAATTCCCTGGCCTTGGCCTTGTCGCCCTCGGCCAGGGCAACCTTCGACAGACCGATCAAGGCTTCAACTGAAGCTGGATCGGTTGAGCGAGCCTCCCCGAAGGTCTGTCCTGCTTTGGCGAGGTTACCCGCGCCCAGGAGGATCTGGCCTTTGAGCAGGAGTTCCTTGATTTTGGTGTCTGTGTCTGTCGAGGAGAGTTTGTCCAGGGCTTCGAGAGCGTCGTCGAATTTACCTTGTTTCAGTTTGGCTTCCGCCAGAATGAGGTTGGCCCGGTTCCGAATGGTCTCGCTGACGTCTTTCTCGGAGATTCGCTCCATCAGGCGCCCCAGCTGCCGCTCAGCGTTGACGGCGTCACCGGCCGTAAGCAGGTTGTCGATGATCAGGAAGTAGGGTTCAAGATTATTTGGCTTCAGTTCTATGGCGCTTCGTGCTTCCTGTGTGCTGGCCTTGAGTTCTCCCTGGCGCTGAAAAAACCGTGACTGGTCCAGATGGCTCAGGAACTGAATGTCTGTCTGGGTCATATCGTTGTCGTCATTGCCACAGCCCACCAATGACAATGCGATGACGAGGGAGAGGAGGGTGGCACGTACTGCTAAAACTGATTTCATGGCCCTGGTCCTTTTCCTTTCGGGTCTTATTATGAACATCCTGATGTTCAGGTCTTTGACGGCGCGGTCGATGTCTCAATCCGGTACTTGTCCGTCAGGTTGTAAAGGGTCGGTCGAGTCACGCCAAGTAACCTGGACGTCTGGGCGATGTTGAAATTACAGGTTCTAAGTGCCTGAACAATGGCCTGGCGTTCAGCATTTTCGCGGACCTGTCTCAAGTTCAGTTGGTGATCTTTTGTTGGATTTTCGGTCGGAAGTTCCAGGTCCTCCGCGGTCACTCTTTTTCCATCGGCCATGATGGTGGCCCTTTTCACCTTGTTGATCATTTCCCGGACATTACCTGGCCACGAGTAGTTGTTGATGGCATCTATGGCGTCCTCGGTGAAATTGAGGTTGGGGCGATCCATGTCCTTGCTCAGTGCCTTGAGGAGAGATTGTGCAATCACAATCGAATCCCCATTCCGCTCCCTCACGGCGGGAACATCGAGGGTTATCTCACTGATCCGGTAGTAGAGGTCTTCGCGGAAATCGCCGCTTTCGATGAGGGTTTTGACATTACGGTGGGTGGCACACACCACCCTTACATCGACCGGAATCGGCTGAACGGACCCGACCCGATCGACAACCCGCTCCTGCAGAAACCTCAGAAGTTTTGCCTGCAGGGCCATAGGCATGTCGCCAATTTCATCGAGGAACAGGGTCCCGCCGTTGGCACTCTCGATCTTGCCTTTTTTGGTATGGGTTGCCCCGGTAAAGGAACCCTTTTCAAACCCGAACAGTTCGCTTTCCAATAGGTTCTCAGGAATCGCGGCACAGTTGATGGCGGCGAACGGCTTCTTGGCTCGGTGGCTCAGGTCGTGAAGCGCGCGGGCGAGCAGCTCCTTGCCTGTACCCGTTTCGCCGGTGATCAGGGTCGTCACGTCGGTGGGGGCCACCTTTTCCAGGGTCCGGCAGATGGCTAGCATTTGAGGGCTGGCAGCAATGATACCCTTGATGTTGGTACCGTTACGATGCTGGGCCAGATCCTGGTTTTCCCGTTCGAGCTCGGCGAGTCTGAACGCGCGATTCACAACAAAGGTGAGTATCTCGGCATCCAGAGGCTTCTGGTAAAAATCACAGGCACCCATACCGATCGCCTTGACGGCATTCTCCTTGTCCTCGCGACCGGTCACGACGATGACTTTCGTCATGTGTGCAAGGCGCAGTATGTCCTCCAGCAGACCGAAGCCTTCGCTGGCACCTCCCGGGTCAGGAGGTAGGCCCAGGTCCAGTGTCACCACGTCGGGTTCGACCCGTCTGAGCGCGGCGAGGGCGGAATCCCGGTCAGAAGCAACGGTAATATCCAGGTCGTCGCTGAAACACCACCGCATCTGGCTCTGGAGGCCCGGATCGTCCTCTACTATCAAAAGTCGTCTAGTCACGACAGCAACAATTCCCTTGTTTTAGAGACCCTGTTCGATTATCGAGACACCCTTCTCCCTAAGTGCCCTGTATTTGATTCTCGACCGAAGATTGACGCTTTGCAATGATTTCGTCGAGTGTTAATGAAAAACGCCGATTAATTGGCGCTCTCTCTGGAGTGTCCGTCCTCGGACAGAAACCCTCCGGGAGTCTCCTGATCGACGTCGAGGCCGGTTTCGGCAAGCGGAAAGCGGAGCGAAAAGCAGGAGCCAACTCCGGGCTCACTGGTAACATCAATACTTCCACCCAGTTTCTGAAGGTATTCTCGGGCCTGGAATGCCCCGATCCCCATCCCGGTCAGGCCCTTGGTGCTCTCGAAGGGTTTGAACAACTGATAGTTGATGAACTCTTCCGTCATCCCGCAACCGGAATCGTGGATAAACAGTACGGCATTACCCCTGGAGATCTTGAGCGTCAGGGTTATCTCGCCGTCCGGGGGCGTCGCGTCCTGGGCATTCTGAATCAGGTGTCCGAGAACGCTTCTCAACTGCTCATCATCAGCCATAATCAGGGCTTGGGGTGGATCTCCGTCGAAACGCGGAACCGGGCGTTGCTGGACGTAGTGCTCCAGAAGTTCGCTGACCAGCGCGGTAAGATCCAGCTCTTTAATGTCCCCGCCGGTATCACTGGAGGGCCGGCGCATGTGATCAACCAGATTCGACATCTTGCGCACGGCGTGATCAGTGGTATTGATCATGTCGTCGATGAAGGCCGGATTGTTCCTGTGTTTGGACGCGTTCTTGACCAACAGGGACAGCTGGGCGATGACTGTTTTCAGGTCATGGATCATAAAGGCCGAAGCCTTGCTTACCGCTTCGAATTGCATTGCGCGCGATAGTCGGTGTTGGGCATCTGCCTGGGCCAGCAGATTGCAGGTCTGTCGGGCAACCACCTTGACCAGATCGAAGTTCTCCCAGTTCAGTTCAACCTTTGCGTAGGGGCTCCCCACCATGGCGATTCCATAGAGTTCGTTGTCAAGGTAAAGGGGAATGATCAGCCAGGCATCGGGCATCTTGGCAATGGCATCGGGAATCTCGAGCAGGTCGTAGCTGATAGGGTCGGCGCGGTATTCCCGAAGATCGACGACCCATTCCCGGTGTTTGAAAAAGCGCACGAGCTCGGAGTCCTTGTCAATGACGGTGTACCGGGGCGGCGAAAGGTTGACCGAAGCTTTCAGGGCATAGCTGTCCTGTTCACCCTTGAGCCAGATTGCGCCCGCATTGCTCTCCACCAGACCCGCGAGGATTCTCGTCACTCGCTCGGGAAGGGGCGGCTGGTCACCAAGATTGGCCAACTCCTTGGTCATCTTCAGCCATTCGTCGCGATAGTCGTACTTATAATCGAAGAAATTCCGACTGATGAGCACCATGAGTTTGGCGCGGATACGGCGAGACAGAATGAGCGTCGCCAAAAAGGCCAGTGAAATGGTGAAGAATAGGACCTGAAGGGCATCTCCCCAGTCACCTCCAAGTACCCGGACATAATAGCCGCCAATCGCCAGGCACAGTAAATAAGCGCCGGCAAAGATCAGCGTCCCGGCGTGGAAGACGGCAGCATGGGACAGCTGAAAATCAACGGGTTGTTTGCGGGTATTGATCACGTTGATGGCGAACAGGGGAACGAGAAGGGCGTTCACAAAACCGCGGGCATTCCAGAACGAGTCTGCCACCTGGCCAAACAGCAAGGCATCTGCATACATGAAGAAGTCGAACGCAAACAGGGTGGCCACGCCAATACAGAGATATTTAATGCTCGAACGGCCAAAGCCGGGGGAGTTTCGCCAGATCTGCTCGACCAGAGACAAGCCGAGCAGTGACAGTGCAATCTGCCCAAGGAGTCGTGTCTTGCCATTCAGAATGGATAGCCCGAAAACGTACTCGAGTATCCCGAAGCCAAGCAAGAGTATGAGAAGGATGGTGGTGGATATTCCCAGGACCTGTTTCAATTGGCCAGTCAGGCTGCCCTGGTGAAAGGCATTCCGGAGCATGGCAAAAAGCAGAATGATCCAGGCCGCATACCGCAGCAGTTCCAGCAGGTAGCGGATGAAAAATCCGGGATATCCGAGAAGACTCTGCATGACCAGCGCAGACGACCAGAGGGTTGTAACAATTGCGGCCAGGAAAAGGGCACGGTCGACATCGCGCCGAACGTAACGGGTGGCGACAAGAATGGCCAGCAACCCGAAGGTCAGGGCCGCCGCTACATGGCTGATTACGCTAAAGTCGCTTAGCATTCCTCGCATCCTGCGTGAATGTCATCTGGTCCCTGACGGCAGAAACGTTACACCGGTTTCTTGTTATCCCGATAGAAGCGGAAGATTTCCTTGAGCGGCCGCTTGGGTTCGAAGCCGAATTCTTTAGCGAATGCCCTGCCGTCTATAACGACAGGATACTTGAAAAACGCCATTAGATACGAAGGAAAACTTTTCAGATTCAATGTGCGCAGGATCAGTGAGGGAAGAACCGGCGGCACCGATGGGATTGGTATCCGTCTGCAGCTACATAGTTTCAATGCGTGCTGATAGGCAACCCAGTCCTGAGGTGCAACGTTGAAAACTCCCCGAACGGGTCGTTTATACGCGAGCACAATCGCGTCCGCCATATCGTCGATATGGATGAATTGCATCATGGGCGAGAACCCGGCCAATACCGGTGCCCGCTCACTGGCAAGCAGGGTACTTATGGAGTTCTTTACGCCGGGACCAACAATATTGCAAGGCCTCAAGATGGTAATATTGAGCTCCGGGTAGCGCCAGAGATAGATGTTGGCAAGGTTCTCAAGTTCCACCGAATCTATCAGGTCGGCACTCAGGCCAGCGCTCTTCAATGGCGCCGATTCATCAATCAGCGCCGGGTTATAGGCGACAGCACCGTAAACGTGAAAGGTGGACAGCACAACAACCCGTTTGATGCCGTACTTGTGGCTCAGATCCAGCAACTTCTGAGTGCCAAGCACGTTGGCATTATACCGTCGCATGCGGGTGAGCTGGCTCGACATGATTCGGCCAAGATGTATGACCCCATCGAACTCATAGCGGCGAAACAGGTCCTCGAAGACCCGTTTGTTGAAATCAATGCAATAACTCGGGATGTCATCACCCAAGTAAACCTGCTCCCGGAAATCGACGGCCACGAGATCGCAGCGGTCGCGCAGTTGGTTGATCACTTGCTGGGCCAAGGCACCCGCGGCGCCGGTAACCAGAATGTGAGGTCTGCGTTGCTGTGTCATCAGAAAAGCCTTTTCCGTTCACTCAATCCCTTGTCTATCAGCCGGCTGATCTCAGCTTTCACCTTTTCTACCCGTTCGGTGACTTGTTCTTCCTGTATTTCAAGGTCATCAAAGTACATGGGGTCGCCAAAATTCAGGTGAACCTTGGCCGGCAGAACCACGGGCAGGGCAACCGGCGCGTAGGGAATTCCCAGAGTTTTGGCCAGCGGCTTGATGTTGGCGATGGCCGGGATGGTTTCTTCGCAGCCCACGACACCCACTGGAACAATCGGGGCCTTGTACTTCATGGCCAGGTGCATGAAGCCGTTGCCGAACCGCTTGAGTTCGTAACGGTCGCGATACAGTTTGCCGGAGCCCCGGATGCCCTCGGGGAAGACAATGACGGCTTCATCATTGGCCAGCATCTTGGCGCAATTCACCGGATCTCCGAGTACAGCGCCCACTTCATTCAGTAAATTTCCCAGCCAGGGCACCGTGGGGAAGAACCGTTCGATCATCGCTCGCGGCATACGGGGCTTTTCTTTGCGGGACGCCAGCGCATAGCCAATAAGAAGTCCATCAATGGGCAACTGACCACTGTGGTTGGCGATGATGAGAACGGGACCTTCGGACGGGACCTTCTCGACGCCATGGGCCTGGACGCGGAAGTATTTCTCGTAGATCTGTTTGGTCAGAGCAAGCCCGTATTTGATCGCTTCATTGTTGTAGCCCCATGGGTCATAGCCCAACGTGCCGATGGGTTTACGAATGCGATTTACGTGGTGCTCCAGATCTTCAGAAATCAGCCTGGATTTCAGGAACGATGCCAGACTCATGCTGACTCCCTGTTGGTTAGCGGATTCGATCGTAAGTTCAACTGCGCCCAATCAGAACGCCAAGCGTGTGGCTCTGGCCTTCATAGAGCACCCGGTAATCGCCAGTTGCATTGGCCGTTTCCACACAAAGCATGTTTTTCCAGGCATAGTCCGGAAAATCGGAGAGCCGTGCCGCTTTATCCGGGCCAGGATTCCAGACCACCGTGGAGTCGCTGCCCACTGACTTCAGCTTGCGGCTGCCGGCAGGTGTGATGATCGTAAGAGGCTCCCCGCTCTCGTAAATCCTGTCGGTTTCCCCTTCAAAATACACAGGGCCTTCCTGGCTGAAATACTCCCAGTTTCTGAGGGTATCAATATAGTTGCTGCTCCCCAGGCCCAGGACGCGGCTCCTGGAAATGTCGGATGTGGGGAAGTAGCTGTGCAGGGCCTGGCTGAACGCCAATGGATCACTACCGAGGTTGGTTGTCGTCAGCGCCACCTGGCAGCCGCGAATGGAAAAGCTGAAGGTAATGAGGGCAATCGCGTGGCCGGTCCACACTTCCGCGAAATCTTCGTTGGCGTCAAGTGACAGACTGATTTCAACCTCGTGGGCGCTTTCCCTAACGTCTTCCAGTTTCCACAAGGCAGTTCTGGCAAAGCCATGAGCGCTGTCTGTGTGAATACGTTTCCGGACTTCCGGAGCGTTTCGGGCGGGATCTCCAAACCAGGGCCAGCAAATCGGAATGCCGCCCCTTATCGCTCGCCCGGGTTCCAGGCGGGCAGTGTCACTCAGGAACAGCCAATCGGCTTCATCCCTCGGGACAAAGTGCGTCAGGTGGGCCCCCTGAAGGAAAACGGTCGCTTTGAACAGGGGGTGGTGAACATCCAGTGCTTCAAGCTGCCCGATTGTTTTCCAGCGCGTAAAGGACCACTGGCCGGGAGAGAGTGAAAGTGGTGGTCGGTTACTGCTTTCAGACATGGTTCGGATCTAAATCTTCAGGGTTAACGGTATTTGCCTATACAGAGAGTAAATTAAATCTCCCTCCCCGGCGAGAACTGTGGATAAAATACAATGAGATGTTCAGGGAGCACTTAATGGATCAGCCAGTTGTTATTCCCCTCACCGCGTCGCGGCTGAATCAGATCAATTCCGGCCAGGGTATTGATGCCGTTGCCAACGGCGCCTGTCTGGCGGGCGTGGACGCCGGAGTTATCGGGCGTGTCGACAGTCAATGGTTAGAGACGATTGCAGGTGGGCTGAGCGAGCATGGCTGGATCACCCTTGATGTGCAGGAGCGCCTCGGTCGTCCACTGCTGGCAGCCCTGGCGTCAGAGGTTGCACTGCTGGACAGGTCTGACGCCATGAAGAGCGCCGGCATTGGGCGCGGCAGTGATCTGATGCGTGACCGTTCGGTGCGCCGGGATAAGATTGCCTGGCTTCAGGGAATCACTGCGCCTCAAGCGGCTCTCTTTGAATTTTTCGAGGAGATACGTTCCGGGCTCAATCGACGGTTGTTCCTTGGCCTGAAGCGCTTCGAGAGCCACTATGCGACCTATCAGCCGGGGGATTTCTACAAGAAACACGTGGACAGCTTTCATGGCCGGGCCTCAAGGGTTGTGAGCCTCGTGCTTTACCTTAATGATGGTTGGCGGGCGGAGGACGGTGGTGAGCTCCGTGTTTTCAACAGGGAAAGCGATAGTGAAATTTGCGGGTTGGTGCGGCCGGAAGCAGGTCGACTGGCACTTTTTCTGAGTGAAGGGATTCCCCATGAAGTGTTGCCTGCCAACCGCACCCGTTACAGCCTCGCGTGTTGGTTCAGGCAGGATGAGGTGCCCCTGCCGCTATAGGGCGATGCCCTGCTTCTGACATTTCCGAATTGTCGTTGTAGTCGTCAAACCCTTTTGCTACTATGCGCGCCGCTTTCAGGGAATTGTCCTGAAACGCCGTTATGGTGGCCCCATTGGTGCCTCCGCAACATGAAACCGTGAACCCGGTCAGGCCCGGAAGGGAGCAGCCGCAGCGGTGGAATTGTGTGCCGGAGTGTCGCTGGTGGGGTCACCCCCAGATTTTTCCCTCCTTGTCTGTAATTACCTGATTTTCCCCGGTCTGAAGGCTCTTTCTGCGCTTTTTCCTGGTCGATCTTTGCTTCTTCTCAAGTCGGGTCCATGCTAAGGTTAAGCCCGTTTTTCACTGCAGTTGACGGATCATGAGCTACCAGGTACTTGCCCGTAAATGGCGCCCCCGAACCTTCGAAGATATGGTGGGCCAGGAACATGTTCTCCAGGCATTGATTCATGCTCTGGAAAATCAGCGTCTGCATCACGCCTATCTGTTTACCGGGACCCGGGGTGTCGGTAAGACCACGATTGGCCGATTGCTGGCGCGGTGCCTGAACTGCGAGACAGGAATCACCCCGAAGCCCTGTGGCGAGTGCTCGAGCTGCACAGAAATCCAGGAAGGCCGGTTCGTCGATCTGATTGAAATCGATGCTGCGTCCCGCACCGGCGTGGACGACATGCGGGAGCTTACCGACAACGTTCAGTATTCGCCCACGCGCGGTCGTTATAAGGTGTACCTCATTGACGAGGTTCACATGTTGACCAACCAGTCGTTCAACGCCTTTCTGAAAACGCTGGAAGAGCCCCCCGAGCACGTTAAATTCCTGCTTGCCACCACCGATCCCCAGAAGCTTCCGGTAACGGTGTTGTCTCGCTGCCTGCAATTTAACCTGAAGCGCATGACGCCTGAACACATTGCCGGCCATCTCCAGCACGTCCTTACCGAAGAGCAGATACCGTTTGAAGAGCCAGCCTTGTGGCTCCTTGCCCGCGCTGCTGATGGCAGCATGCGGGATGCCCTGAGTCTGACAGATCAGGCCATCGCCTTCGGGAACCAGAAGCTTGCCGCAAGCGATGTCAGCAACATGCTGGGTACGATTGATCAGCGTGATGTGGAGCGACTGGTGCATGCGCTGGTTGAAAGGGATGGCCCGGGTTTGCTGTCCGAAATCAACCGGATCTCCGACTTTGCCCCGGATTACAGCGTTATCCTCGCTGATCTGCTGTCATTGTTCCATCGGGTCACCATGGAGCAGGTGGTGCCGGGCAGCGCAGACAACGCGCTCGGAGACGCTGGCCAGGTCCAGGCATTGGCCAGGAAGCTGAGCGCCGAAGACGCCCAGCTTTTTTATCAGGCGGCGCTCATGGGGCGGAAAGACCTCTCCATCACACCGGACGCTCGCATGGGTTTCGAAATGACCTTGTTGCGCATGCTGGCTTTTCGCCCGGGTGCCGACAGACGGGATCCGCCGGCGGTAAGCTCCGGCGGGCAATCGGAGGGACGAGCGTCCTCTGACGAACCTGACCCTGCGCCAGCTTCTTCGGCCGTGTCCGAGGCCTCCGCTGTCACCCTGCCGGCTGGCGAGCCCGGGGCCGGCGCCGAACCTGATCAGGCCGTTGACGTCGTTCCGGAAAGCGCAGATGAAATCGCGCAACCTCAGACCGTTCCCGAGGTTGATGGATCGCACGACGACTCCTGGCTCGCGAGTCTTGACGCTCAGGCGTCTGCCGAGCCGGAATCCGAACCGGAGGAGCCCCAGCCCCAACGAGGTATGGCAACGTCGCAGGATGCCCCAATCTCCGAGGCGGAATCCGAGCCTGTTCCAAGTGCCCCGGAATTCAATGAACAGGGCATGGTTGGAACACAGCCTCCCCAAGAAATCGAGCCCAACATACCGGCGGAGCAGGAACCGGTCCCCGAGTTGGATGGCGAGTTTGTCTGGGAGCGGCATTTCAGGTCATTGGGCATTGTGGGGATGCCGGGAAATCTGGCGAGCCATGGAGCGTTGTCGTGGCAGGGGGATACTGTCGTTCTGACCATTGATGATGGCCACGCGCGGCTTTTGAACGCACGACATGAAGAAAAGATTCTGGCCGGCTTGAGAAATCGCTTTGGTGCTACCACTAAGTTACGTGTAGAACCGGGTGAACCCGGCCCGCAGACACCGGCGGCCTATGAGGAACGTCAGCGAAAGGCCCGGCAAAAGGCAGCGGAAGAGTCAATCCGTAAGGATCCGGCCGTGCAATCGATCGTTGAACGTTTCGGGGCGCGTGTAGTCGAAGATAGTATTCGGCCGGTCGAGACAAACAGGAGATGACAGCATGATGAACAATATGGGCGACCTGATGAAAAAGGCCCAGCAGATGCAGGAAGAAATGCAGAAGGCGCAGGAAGAAATCGCCAAGGCGGAAGTCACTGGTGAAGCCGGAGCCGGGCTGGTGAAAGTCACCATGAACGGTCGTCACGATGTTCGCAAGGTGGAGATCGACCCCTCGCTCCTCACTGAAGAAAAAGAGATTCTTGAGGACCTGCTGGCGGCAGCGGTGAATGATGCTGTCCGCCGGGTGGAGGCAAATCAGAAAGACAAGATGTCCGGGATGATGTCAGGCATGGGAATGCCGCCCGGCTTCAAGATGCCGTTCTGAATGCCGCAAGATTCGTGATCAGGAAGTTTGAGGACGTTTAATGGCCTTCAGCCCGCTCGTAGATGAACTGGTGGAATCGCTTCGTTGTTTGCCCGGAGTGGGGCAGAAGACCGCCCAGCGCATGGCGTTTCACCTGCTGGAACGGGGGCGCAGCGGTGGCAGCCGGCTCTCGGAAGCCTTGAGCAGTGCCATGACAGGTGTAAGGCGCTGCGACAGTTGCCAGAACTTCGCGGATACCGAAATTTGCGGAATCTGCGATAACGACGCCCGGCGTAACGCTACGCTGTGCGTGGTGGAAAGTCCCTCGGACCTGCTGGCCATCGAGCAGGCGGGAGACTACCGCGGTGGCTATTTCGTCCTGATGGGGCATCTCTCTCCCATTGATGGGGTTGGCCCCGAAGAAATCGGTATCGAACGTTTGCTTGCTCGCGTCATTTCCGAGGGAATAACGGAACTGATTCTGGCGACCAACCCCACGGTAGAGGGAGAGGCGACCGCTCATTACATTGCCGACCGGCTCGATGGTCGCGATATCCTGATTACTCGCCTGGCCCATGGCATTCCCGTGGGTGGCGAGTTGGGGTACGTTGATGGCTTCACCCTGACTCACGCCTTCCGCGGTCGCAAACCACTCTCCGAATAAAATAACACCAGGCTTTTCTATGACACATTCGATTCCGGCCGTTGACGTTCCCCCGGCACCAGACACTGTTCATTGGCTCCGGGATCCGGCCACTCTGGACCAGTGGCTGGAAAACGTCAGGGGAGAGCCGTTGGCGCTGGACACCGAGTTTGAACGTGTAAGTACCTTTTATCCGATACCCGGCCTGGTGCAGCTTGGCTTCAGGGGTGAGTTCCGGCTGGTTGACCCTGAGGTTGCCGAGGCATCGTCCCGATTCCGGGAGGTGCTTGCGGACCCCAAAACCCCGAAACTGCTCTACGCCATGAGTGAAGACCTGGAGCTGTTCCGCCAGTGGCTGGGTATTCAGCCCAAGGGCGTGCTTGACCTTCAAATAGGCGCGGCTTTGGCTGGGGCCGGCTTTTCGCTTGGATACGCCCGTTTGGTTGAAAGTCTGTTCGGCGAAACCCTGGACAAATCGGCCACCCGGTCTGACTGGCTGGCAAGACCACTGTCCGAAGCCCAGCAGAGATATGCCGTAGAGGATATTCGGTTTCTTGAACCAATGTATCGGTGGCTTCAGTCACTTCTGCGTGAACGGGAGCTGGAATCGGCCTTTATCGAGGAGTCGGAGCGCTTTGCCGAGGAGTTGGGACGGCAGGACGATCCCGGCAAACATTATCTCAAGCTTCGCGGAGGTTGGACGCTGACAACCCAGCAGCAGGGTATTTTGCGGGAGCTCGCTCAGTGGCGTGAGCAGGAGTGCCAGCGCCGTGACCGGCCCCGGAATCGGGTGTTAGCGGATCCCCTGCTGATCGCCATCGCGGAGAAAATGCCCGAGTCGACGGGGGCTCTTTCAAACATTCAGGGGATACCCACGGGCGCTGTGAGGCGTTATGGCGATGTCCTTCTGCAGCTTGTTGATAAAGGCCGGACGGCGGATAATTCCGGGCTTCAGCGCATAGCGCCACCGCTGACACGTGATCAGCAGGCGTACTTCAAATTGTTAAAGCGCCTGTTCGTAAGATCAGCGGAAGAGGCTGATATACCGGTGGAATTACTGGCACCGAGAAAACGTTTGGAGAAGGTTGTCCAGGAGCGCAGTTTAGTGGATCAGCCTTTTTTCCAGGGTTGGCGCGAGCGGATTCTGGCGCCGGCAAGGGCAGATATCGAGGAATTACTGGCATCATGAAAGAGCGGGAATTTGTTTCTGTATTTCGCAGCAGCAAGAAAAGCGATACCTATATCTACGTCCGTCGCGGACAGGTCTGGGAGGATCTGCCGGAGAGTCTGCGGGGGATTTTCGGCCAGCCCGTACACTCCATGGATCTGATCATGACACCGGATCGGAAACTGGCGCGTACCACCGGCAAGCAGGTTTTGGAGGCGCTGGCGGAGAAGGATTTCTACCTGCAGATGCCCGAGGAGCACGACAGCTACGTGGTCGATTTCCGCAAGAAACCGGAGCACCGTGACAAATGATTGCCCAGATTCCCTTCTGGCAGCGAAAACGCCTCCACGAGATGAGTTCGGCCGAATGGGAATCCCTGTGTGATGGTTGCGGCAAATGCTGCTTGAACAAACTCGAGGATGAGGACACCGGCGACGTCTATCACACCGATCTGGTGTGCCGTTACATGGATGAAGCGACCTGCCGGTGCACCGTCTATTCCGAGCGACTGAAGAAGGTCCCCGGGTGCACGGTGCTGACAGCGGATACTGTCAACGACTACCATTGGCTCCCATACACATGTGCATACCGCACGCTGGCCGAAGGCAGGCCGCTGGCGGACTGGCACCCATTGCGCAGTGGCGATCCCGCTTCGGTCCACGAGGCCGGCGTCTCCATTCGCGACAAGGTGGTCTCTGAAGATCAGGTCCCCGAGAAGGACTGGGAAGAACACATTATTCACTGGATTATTTGATGATCGATACCGACGCACAATTGGCCTATGGAATTTTCTGGGCCGCTTACGCCTTTGCCTTTGTTGTGTTTTTTTACATGATGAAGCACCTGTTCCGCTTTTTGCCCTTCTACGGGTTGAGGACTCTTCTCCTCGCTGCACTGGTGGCGTTGTTGCTGACGCCCGTGGAGTCGCCGGAATTCGCCGATTGGTGGATTCCTGCCTGGTTGTACGGTGGCTACGAGCTGGTCCTTGGCGAGGCGGAAGCGGCGGGAAGAGCCCTTTTCAACCTCGGTATCGCGGCACTGGTGATGCTACTGGTCTGGGTGCTCGATCTCGTGCGCTACCGTTTGGTTCGGCGTTAACGTGGCGAGTCGGTAGCACTGGACGGACCTATTCTCGAGAGTAACGATGCCAAAACTCCTGACGCTGCTTATTGTTATCGTCACTCTGTTTCCGGCCACCGTTCACGCTCAGGAGATGACAGCGCCCGGTCTTCCGGATCGATCCGATATCCGAATCATCGTTGATATTTCCGGGTCGATGAAAGACAACGATCCGGAAAATCTGCGGCAGCCCGCCGTCAGGTTATTGGCTTGGATGGTTCCGGAAGGGACAACGGCAGGGCTCTGGACCTTTGGCCAATACGTGAACATGCTGGTTCCGCACCGGGTTGTCGGTGATGATTGGCGCGAACAGGCGATAGAACGGTCTCGTCAAATCAACTCGGTGGCGCTAAGAACCAACCTTGGCAAAGCCATTGAAGTCGCAAGTGATGGCTTTTATACCGGCGGTGTTCTTGAGAATACCCATTTCATTCTGCTGACCGATGGCAAGGTCGATGTTTCGGACAACGCAGACATTAACCAACAGGAAGAAACCCGGATACTGGAAACCATTGTTTCCGGGCTTGCAGAACAGGGCGCGACCTTCCACCCGATTGCCCTTTCGGAGGAAGCGGACGCCGAATTCCTGCAAAAGCTCGCCCGTGAGTCCGGCGGACGTTATCAGGTTGCCGATACCGCAGAAGCACTGAACCGAGCTTTCCTGGAGGCCTTGAACACGGCCATACCCCAAGAGCAGATACCTATCGTCGGGAATGCATTTTCGGTTGACGAAGGGGTTTCCGAGTACACGGCACTCGTGTTCTGGGGCGAACGGGAAACCCGCGAGACACGGGAGCTCGAGATGGTTCGACCGGACGGCAAGATCATTAATCTTGACCGCCGGCCTGAAAATATTCGGTGGGCACGGGAAGCCGGGTACGATCTCATGACCGTCAGCGAACCGATGGCGGGTGATTGGCGTATTAATGGCGAACTGGGCGACGGTAGCAGGGTTACCGTTGTCAGTGATCTTCGCATGGCGGTAAGTCCGGTGCCACCAACTTTCTCCAACGAGGAACCCATCAACCTGGAAATTGCGTTCTTCGAGAATGGCGAGAGAATTACGAACCGGGACTTCTTGCAGGTTCTTGATGTCCGACTCAGAATAACCTCGGAGGACGGCCGGAGCGGTACCAAGGTGCTTTCCGGCGACGAACCGCCTGAGAATGGCGTGTATGAAGACACCATTGGCAGGCTGCCGGCCGAGGGACTCTATCAGATAGAGGTCATCGCTGACGGTCAGACATTCGGCCGGAAGTTTAGCGTTCGCACTGGCTTTGGTTCCAGCCAACCAACTTCAGACAATCAAGCGGATGTTGTGTCCCCAGAACCGCCCGAGGCTGGCGCGTCGACGTCGGGGACGTCCTCGGTCCCTCTAAAACAGGCCGAAGGGTTCGGATCGCAGACTGAGAAAACAACCGGGCCGGCAATCAAGAATCCGATTGATGTCAGTGAGGTGGAGAAGCCCGCCGCCCCGGAACCTGAGGAGCCCGTGGCTGTCGCCACGCCACCTGCCGGGCCAGAGGACGAGGCGGTGAGCGCACTGCCGGTTCCAGTCTGGACAATCGGGGCGGGTGTCGGAGGTATGGGGCTGATGGCCGTTATCTGGCTTGCCATGAGGAGGCGCCAGTCGCAGCGTTCGGAGCAGGCGACGGATGCCATTGCCATTCCCGAGCTCGACAATAAGGTCGATGAAAACGGGCAGGCTGATGAAGAGGAGTTCGGGCTGGATGACTTCGATCTGTCGGAATTTGATGATCTTCCCGAGTACGATGAGAATGATCCCGAGCCTGCGGACGACGAGCCCCAACAGCAAGCTGAAGATTCAGATCAGAAAAAGTAACCAACAGGACATTTAGACATGAAGTTTACCGGTACCGATAAGTACGTAGCCACCGATGACCTGCAAATGGCCGTCAACGCGGCGATATCGCTTCAGCGCCCACTGCTGATCAAAGGCGAGCCCGGAACCGGCAAGACATTGCTGGCGGAGGAAATGGCCGCCGCACTGGGTATGCGTCTGATTCCCTGGCACATCAAGTCAACCACCAAGGCGCAGCAGGGCCTGTACGAGTACGATGCCGTCTCCCGCCTTCGTGATTCCCAGCTTGGCGATGAAAAGGTCAAGGACATCAGCAACTACATCGTGAAGGGCAAGTTGTGGGAGGCCTTTGAAGCCGACGATCAGGTCGTGCTGTTGATTGATGAAATAGATAAGGCCGACATCGAATTCCCCAACGACCTGCTTCTGGAACTGGATCGTATGGAGTTCTTCGTCTATGAAACCCAGCAGTCCGTGAAGGCCCGCAAGCGCCCGATCGTAGTCATTACTAGCAACAACGAAAAGGAACTGCCTGATGCTTTCCTTCGCCGCTGTTTCTTCCACTACATCAGTTTCCCGGACCACGACACAATGAAGGACATTGTTGATGTTCACTTTCCGGGTCTGCAGCAGGAAATAGTCCGTGACGCGCTGGAAGTATTTTTCGACGTTCGCAAGGTTCCGGGATTGAAGAAAAAACCGTCCACGTCCGAACTGATTGACTGGCTGAAGCTGCTGATGGCGGATGAATTGTCTGCGAAAATGCTACAGGAGAAAGATGCCGGTTCTGCGCTGCCGCCCCTGTACGGAGCACTGGTGAAAAACGAGCAGGATGTTCACCTGCTGCAAAAACTGGCATTCATGGCCCGTCGTCGCAGCTGATACTCAGCAAGAGTCTCGTTTTATGTTGATTGATTTTTTTCTCGAAGTGCGGCGGGCAAAAGTGCCCGCCAGTCTGCGCGAATTCCTGGACCTTCTGGAGGCCCTCCAGAACCGCTTGGCGTTTGCCGATATGGAAGACTTCTATTATCTGGCACGCCTGTGTCTGGTTAAGGACGAGCGCCATTTCGACAAGTTTGACCGGGCGTTCAAGGCTTACTTTGAGGGTATCGAGAACCTTGAAGACCTGATGGAGATGCTGATTCCAGACGACTGGCTGCGGGCTGAATTCGAAAAGCACCTGTCTGAGGAAGACAAGGCAAAGATCGATTCTCTGGGCGGACTGGAGGAGCTCATCGAGACCTTCAAGAAACGCATGGAAGAGCAGAATGAGCGCCACGCCGGCGGCAATAAGTGGGTCGGGACAGGTGGTACCTCGCCTTTTGGTGCGGATGGCTACAACCCGGAAGGCTTTCGTATTGGCCAGAAAAACGGTCGGCACGGTCGAGCGGTTAAAGTCTGGGAGAAGCGGGCGTTCAAGGACCTTGATGACAGCATTACCCTGGGGATCCGAAACATCAAGGTAGCCCTTCGTCGCCTTCGAAAGTTCGCCCGCCAGGGTGCTGCCGACCAACTCGACATGGATGACACCATCCGTTCGACTGCCCGCAACGCCGGTTACCTGGACCTCAAAATGGTGCCGGAGCGCCATAATGCAGTGAAGGTGCTGATCTTCTTTGATGTCGGCGGGTCAATGGATCCCCATATCCGGGTGTGCGAGGAACTGTTCTCGGCGGCGAGACTCGAGTTCAAGCATATGGAGTATTTTTACTTCCATAATTTCGTCTACGAAAGTGTCTGGACCAACAACATTCGGCGGATGAACGAAACCACAAGCACGTGGGACATCCTTCATAAATACTCCCCGGATTACAAGGTTATTTTTGTCGGGGACGCCACCATGGCACCCTATGAAATCTCTCACCCCGGGGGCTCGATAGAGCACTGGAACGAGGAGGCCGGTTCAACCTGGTTCCAGCGGATTTCCGATCATTTCCGAAAAGTGGTCTGGCTCAACCCTCTGCCTGAAAGCTATTGGGGCGGTGGGGGTTCCCTGGGTATGACCCGTCAACTGGTCAATGACCACATGTATCCATTGACGATCGATGGCCTTGAATCGGCGATGAAGTACCTGAGCAAATAAAAAAAGCCGATGCGGTTGAGAGCATCGGCCAAGCTCGGCATATTTAGCGGGGTGCCCGGATGGGTTCCCCGCGAAATTTCCCAAAGCAATTCCGGGGCCATTAAACAAAAGTCTATATAAAACAGCGTCCTGAGCGTGAAGTCGATAGATTTCACGAGCACTGTCACATTTTTCTTTCTTACCCTGTCAAATAAATCGACACTGCTTGAAATTCCTTTCCGAGGATTTGCATTTGGTGATCTGGATACCGTTCTTGCGGGTTACCAAGTGTTACGATTTCTGCCAGCTTGTTACAAAACAATGCCCGTCACCACAAGGGCAGGAGGCAGAAACGGCTTTATGTTCGGCAAAAAACCAACAAAAGAACGCCGGATAAACGCATGGCGTGCGTTGCTTACCGGCATTTGCAGCTTGACGGTGCTGTCCCCATTGGCGTCAGCATCAACGGTCGATCAGGAAATAGACCAGTTGCGGGCCGAGATTTCAGAGCATTCCGCCCGGGTGTTCGCCCTGGAACAGGAGCTTCTTCATCCCGCCGATACGCGGATGGCAGTTTTCCTGACACTGGGCAATCGGGAGGCCCTGGATCTGGATTCCGTCGAGCTGTTCGTTGACGGTCAACCCGTGGCTTCACACCTCTATTCGCAACGGGAGCGGGATTCCCTTGAGGCAGGCGGCATTCAGCAGCTGTTTGTCGGCAATCTCTCGAACGGCGAACATGAGTTAAAAGCCGTAGTTACTGCACGTTCGGCGAAGGACCATTTCGTTCGCCGCGAGACAACCCACCATTTCCAGAAACACCCCGGAAACCTGCGGCTTCAGATGAGTCTGGAAGCAGAAGCACCGAGCTATGATCCCCGGGTGTCGTTTGTTGAATGGAAGTAACTGCCATGATGTGCCGGACACTCAAAGCCTCCATGCGCGCCGCATGCAGCCTCCTTCTGTTTGTTATGGCGCCGGCGGGGCTGGCCGCAACTGTCGGGGTGCCGGGTGAGCTCGCGGCAGGGCTGGCCAGGTATGCACTCGCGACCGACCGTGTAGCGCCCGCTCTCGGGCTCGCTGACAGCATCAAGGGCGAATCGGCATCCTTTCTCGGGGCTCAACTCCTGTTGAGCAGCGGGCGGACGGATCAAGGTCTTGCCGAGCTCAGGCAGGTTGCCAATGGACAGCACCACCGCGCGGAAGCGGCCTTGATCCTCGGTCGACATCTGCTGGCGGGTGACCAGCCCAGCGAGGCGGAGCAGTGGCTCGGCAAGGCGGTGCGTTTCGGATTTGGCGAGACCCGACAACAGGCATCCTATGAGCTGGCGGAGTTGGCCAGAAGAGCCGGGCGAACGGACAGGGCCGGGCGGATTCTGGCCGGAATGGAAGAAGGCTATTGGGCGGCCGTGGGTTATCTCAACCTTTCCTCCGATTACGCGAGGGAGGACCTGAATCCGAGCCGCGCGTTGGTTGCCCTTCGGGTGGCATTAGCCATGGCAGAGAAAGACGGTGTCGGTGAGCGCAGCCGTCATCTGAAAAGCCGCTTGCTGGTTCGTGCCGGCTATCTGGCGTACCAGAATGGCGAGCATGATAAGGCCATTGGCTTCCTTGATAAAATTCCGCTCGACAGTTACAGCACTCCGCAGGCGCTCTACCTCCACGGTCTGGCGCTGGCCGCGAAAGGAAATCACCGGGCTTCGATGCAAAGCTGGCACCGGGCAAAGAAATATCCACTGGCGTACCCGGGTGTTGCAGAAGCGTGGATTGGCATGGGACGTGGCTTCGACCTGTCAGGTTATCTTGGCCAGGCCGGCGAGGCTTATCTGGCGGCCAATGCGGCCTATGAAAGCGAACGGGTCACGCTTCGGAAACTGGCAGACCGGATTCGTCAACAAGGCGCCTATAAAACCTTGGTTGAGGACGCCCGTGACTCTGACCTGGAGTGGTTCCTGGCGGACAGCCGCACGTTGACGCAACCGCGAATGGCGTATCTGCTTGAGTTTGTTGAGCATCCCAATGCCCAGAAAAGCGTGAGGCGGGTTGCTGACCTCGTTCAATTGGCGCGAACGCTTGAGCGGCAAAAAGGCGACCTGGCCGTCTTCATTCAGGCCCTGGAAGACCAACTGGCAACATTGGGCACCGAGCGGGGTGGTGCCGCTTCGACATTGAAGAAGAAGCAAGAGTCCCTTGAAACCGCGCTTGAGCGGTTGGCCGGTGCGAACCTCAGTGCTGAGCAGAAACGGCAGATGCGCCGGATGAGCGAAACCCTGTCGATGTCTGCAAAGAGTCTCAAGGAGCTCGGAAGCCGAATCCAGAAACGTCCCTCAGTGCTCAGGCAGCAGCTGCGTCAGGCCCGGGCGTTAAAGGCACAAACCACCGGGTTGCAGGATCAGCTCGCCCGATTGAGGCAGCAGTCAGAGGAACGTCTGAATAGGCGCGCCCTCGATTTTGTCGCCGAGCAGGATCGCCAAATGGCGTTTTCGCTGGACAAGACCGAGCAGCAAATTGCCCATCTCTATGAGTACCTGGCTCTCGAGAACCTGCAGGAGACCAAACCTTGAAACGTCTGCTGCTTGCTCTTTTATGCTTGTCCCAGATTGCCGCGCCGTCCTTCGCGCAGGAATCCTTCCGTGTGGAGCTCGGACGAGACGGCGAGACGATTGGGGATATGCGCCCGGTATTCCTCAAATTCGAGTCCCGGCCGTTACCGGCAATCTCGCCTGCTGAGGTTGCCCGTCGATATCAACGCCTTTTCGATTCCTCGGATGAGCCGGAAGTCCGGATTGATGCCCTGAACCGTCTCACTAACATCCGGGATCGATCTGGACAGGACGTCGGGTTTTCACCGGCGGAAGAAGAACGGGTGTACCGGGAGGTGATCGACAGTTACGAGTCCATCTTGTCCCGCGGATCCTTCAGCGGTCGACTGGACGAGCTGCTGTACCAGATGGCCAAGGCGCATGCATTGACGGGACAGGCCGATCAATCCATTGAGCGCCTGAAACAGCTGGTGGGTCTGTACCCCAAGTCCGAGCTGGTACCTGAAGCCCGGTTCCGAATCGCCGAGTCTGCTTTTTCTGCCGGCGACTACTCAGAGGCCGAATCGGTTTACCTTACCTTGATCGACTCCGTCGAGCGGGGTGCGCTGAAAACAAAAGCCGGATACATGCTGGGCTGGAGCCAGTTCAAGCAGGGGCCTTCGGCCTGGGAGCGTTCAGCGAAAACCTTCCTGTCCGTACTCGATGATTTTTTGCCGACGCCGCAAAGTATAAGGGAAATTGACCGGTCCAGCGTTGATACGATCGACGATACCTTACGTGTTCTGGCGTTGATGTCAGCGAGAAAAGATGGTCCCGAAAGTCTCATGGCCTGGCTTGATGATGAGCCCGAAAGGCACTGGGCGTACCTGCTGTTCGACAGACTCGGGGATTACTACGCGATCCGTGGTGAATTCGACGCGAGCGTCCAGGCTAACCGTGCGTTCGTTCGATACTCCCCGAACCATCCGATGAATCCGCTGTTTATGGCTCAGATTGCAGAGGTTTGGGAGCGGGCAGGGGACAGGTACAGGGTTCGGGAAGCGCGGGCGAACTACGTTGCAATGTTTGAGTCGAAATACGCGGATCTTTCCGGCTCCGATCAGCAGCGCTGGCGGCAGTTCAGCCGGGGTCTGGCAGACTTCTATTACGAACAGGGAGCGGCGGCGTCGGCAGACGGTGCCCCTGAGAAGTCCCGTCAGGCGTTCTCGACCGCGGCAGAATACTACGAGGCTTTGGCGAACCGTAGCGATACGTACGGAGAGCTGCTAAGGCTGGCAGGGGATGCCCGGCTGCAGTCTGGCGAATACGCCGAGGCCCTTTCCGATTTTCAGAAAGCCGCCTATGAAGATGCAACCTATCAAGAGGCCGACGATGCCGGTTGGGCGGCTGTGGTGCTGCTCAGGGAGGGAGTCGATGGCAAAAGCCAGGCCCCGGAATTCCGACCGGATCTGGCGGCGCTTTCGCTGGAGTCCAGCCGGTTTGAAGAGCATTTCCCCGAGGATTCTCGGTTGCCCGGTTTGACCGCGGATCTGGCATCGCGATGGTATGCGGCGGCGGGCAATGCCGAGCGGGCCCTCGAGTATGGTGAGAAAACCGTGGTGAACGGGCGGGCCTCTCCGTCCGAACGGTACGCGGGCTGGCTCACCATAGCCAAGGTCCGGCAGCAGCAGGGTGAATATGAGCTTGCGGAACGCTCCTGGAATCACGTTCTGGACCTCCTGTCTGAAAACAAGATCAATGGTCAGGAGGCAGAGGCAGGCGCATCGGTGCGGCAGCAACTGGCGACGGCGATCTATCGGCAGGGTGAACAGGCTGCCGCCAATGGTAGCGTGGCTTCGGCTGTCGACCACTTCAAGAGGGTGGGAGCTGCGCTACCCAACTCCGAGATTGCGATCATGGGCCGCTACGATGCCGCTAACACATTGTTGAAAGCATCGGAGCTGACCGCTGCCATCACCGAACTCCGTCTTTTCCGCCAAGATTTCCCGGAGCATCCATTAGCCGAAGAGGTCAGTGCCAAGCTGGTCCATGCTTATGTGGCCTCTGACCGTCCAGCTTCCGCAGCTTTGGAACTGCTGGATGCGGCCGAGGAGGCCGAGAACTCCTGGCCATTGAAGCTGAGGGCCGCAGCCCTTTTCCATCAGGCAGGTGATACGGCCAACCGCAATGGGGTGTATCGGGAGTATCTGGCGGCGCACACAAGCGCGGATACTGCCGACCAGCACATTCAGATGCAGACCATGCGGCATCGGCTTCTTGAGAACGATACCAACAGCCTGAAACTGCAGCAGGATCTGGTTGACCGTGAATTGGCGAGTCAGTGGCACTCGGAAGACACCCTTGCCTGGGCATCGCGGAGCTCACTGGCGCTCGGTGCCAGGGCCGCAGCTTCCTTTGCCGGCATTGCATTGACTCACCCCCTACCTGAATCCCTTGATCGGAAACAACGGGCATTGGCGCTCGCTCGCCAACGCTTTGTGGATGCCGAAAAGCTCGGCGGGGAAGCAGTTCGGTCCGAATCGCTATATCGCCGGGCGGAGCTATACCGCGTTCTGGCGAGGGATCTGATGGCATCGTCGGTTCCCGCCGACCTGAACGAGCTGGAAACCATGCAGTACCAAATGCTGCTCGAGGAAGAGGCGTTTCCGTTCGAGGAGAAAGCAATTCGTCTGCACTCCGAAAACCATCAGCGCGTTACCTCGCGGGGGTATGACGCCTGGATCGGGAAAAGTCTTGAGGTGCTTGCGGAGCTGAACCCCGGCCGTTATGACCGGTCGGTTCGCTGGATGACATGGACGCTGGAGACCAATGATGATGCTGGATAGAGACATTATTCGCCGGGCCTGCCTGGTCGCGGGTTTCGTTACGTTTACCGGCTGTTCGGCGCCCGCAGTACAAGAACGGGACCCCGTCAGCGCTAGCCCGGAAATGGCACTGGATTTTGCCCGCCAGGGCAAGCAGGCCTATGAACAGGGGCGGAAGCGAGCGGCTGAGCAGGCCTGGCGGCATGCCGTAGAACTCAACCCCGAAGATCCGGTTGCCATCAATAATCTTGCCTTGTTGTTGCAAGAGGAGAAGCGGTTTGCGGAAGCCGTTACGTTGCTGGAGCGAGGCTTGGATTATTCGCCCGATGTTGCACAGCTGCACTACAACCTCGCCGTCATCGCCGAACTGTATCTGCTCGATCTCGAAAAGGCCCTGACCCATTACCAGAGATACCGCGAGATTTCCGGGGCGGAAGATAAAACCGTGGCCGGGTGGATTGCAGATCTGCAAAGAAGGTTGGACTGAGTGATGGGATACCGGGATTTGATGGGCAAACCCAATTCTGCGCTGCTTGCCCTGGTCGGCATGTTGGCTTTCGCGTGGAATTCTGGCATTGCGGCGTCAGAAGCCTCCGGTGATTCCTCACGCGATGGGAACCCTCTGACAGTGGAGGGTATTTCGGCGAGTGTCGGAGAGGACAACCCCAGGGTTCTTTACATTCTTCCCTGGCAGGCGCCCAGCCTTCCTCGCCGGCCGAGACAAGAACTCGAAGACAAGGCACCGGAACTGGTTCAACCGGTGAATCCGATCACACTGGAGCAACACCGGGTATTTCGACAAACCCTCAACCCCCTGGTTCTGAGTCCTGGTCGGGACTCAACCGTGACGACGCAGTAACAATGGAGAAGAGACATGCTGGATACAGTGCTTCGGTTTTTTCAGGATGGTGGTCCCTTCATGTACCCCATTGCGGCCGTGCTGGCCGTGGGTCTTGCTATCACCCTGGAACGCTTTTTTTATCTGGCGTCGGTCCGGCGCCGGAACCGTATGGCTTTTGAGAAGGGAATCCTGCCGCTTCTCCAGAAACGGGATTACCAGCGCGCCATGAAGGCTGCGAGCAGTTCGGACAGCGCCATCGCTTCAATCATGGGCGCGGGCATCGGCCGTCTCCTGAATAACAGCCGTCGAGAGGACATCGAATACGCCATGGAAGAAGGCTTGATGGAGGTTCTGCCACGTCTGGAAAAGCGGACCCAGTACCTGGCGACTCTGGCCAATATCGCGACTCTGCTGGGCCTGCTGGGCACGATAATTGGTCTGATCTCGGCGTTCACCGCTGTCGCTGCAGCGGATCCCTCGCAGAAGGCAAGCCTGTTGTCCGAAAGCATCTCGGTTGCCATGAATACCACTGCGTTCGGATTGATGTCAGCTATCCCTCTTTTGATGTTCCACGCATTACTTCAAACCCGCACCAATGAAATCGTGGACAGCTTCGAGATGGCGGGTGTCAAACTGCTCAACATCATCTCGGACCAGAACAGCCAGGGTGCCGTTGCCTGATGATGGGAAGCGGACATTGGGTCGAAAACAGTATGGGTGATCCTGTATGAGGCGCCGACACCGCAAGTTCTCCGGTTCACCGGAATTGGACATTACTCCGTTCATGAATCTGATGATCGTTCTTGTTCCCGTTCTGTTGCTGGGAATGGTGTTCAGCCAGGTAAGGATGATTGAGCTGAACTTTCCGGGTACAGAGAGCGGAGAGGCTCCATCACCGGAACAGCTCACTCTGGTCGTCACACTGATTCCCGAAGGGATTGAGGTTGCCGACAGCAGCCGTGGGGTTATCCAGGCATTGCCGGTTGCCGGAGGTGAGCAGGACTTTGATGGGCTGAGGCAGGTTTTGCGGCAGGTTAAGCGCAGCTTTCCAGAGAAAACCGACATCGTCCTGGAGGTCGGTCCGGACATCGACTACCAGACTCTTGTGACTGCCATGGATACGGTCCGATCCTACCCTGCGGTGGTTGCCGCCAGCGTCGTTGAAGGAGAGCTATTTCCGGATGTGGCGCTGATGGATGCACCGGAGGACCGAAAGCTGGCGGTCCGAGAGGGTTTGGATAGGGGGAAGGGCGCATGAAGGCCTCGCGAAAGGCACGCAGGATACGGCGTCATTATGGCCGGATGCACAAAGCGGGGGGGTTGAACCTGGTGTCGCTGATGGACATTTTTACCATCCTCGTGTTTTTTCTGATGGTTAATTCATCCGACGTCAAAGTCATGCAGAACACCGCCGACGTGCCCCTGCCCGAATCCTCAGCCAAACAGGCGGCAGTGGAGAATCTTACGGTTCAGGTTATCGGCGATGCCATTCTGGTGCAGGGCCGCGAAGTGGCAAGGCTGAGTGCAATTGAAGCCGGCGATACCCAAATCCGGGGCCTGTCGGACGAACTTGCGTATCGCCGGGACCGGTGGTCTGAAATTCCCGAACAAGGCCTGGAGGTCACCATTATGGCGGGCAGGGAAACCGACTACCGTCTGTTGCGCAAGATCATGCAGACCTGTGTTGACGAACAGTTCCGTCAGGTTCGCCTGGCAGTCGAGGCGGAGGTGCGCAATGGCTGAAGCCAGGGACGATCGGGGACAGGGAATGGGGCTGCCCTGGAGACCCGCTAAAGGAGAAAATCGTCGGTTCGTATTGATGTCGATGTTCGTGTCGGCCGTTTTCCTGCCCCTGGCCGTGTTGATCCCCACACTCGAGGTCCCGGAAATCGAACGTTCCCAAGCTGAAAAGGTCCCTCCGCAGTTGGCTCGTCTGGTTGATCGGCCGGAACCTGTGAAGCCACCCGAGCCGCAACGTCCTGAACCCGAGCCGGAGCCAAAACCGGAAAAATCGCCGGAACCGAAAAAAACCGCTGAATCCGCCGAGCCGCCGGCGGTTGCAAAGCCGACTCCGGCACCTGAGAAGCCCAAGGCGACTCGGCAGAGCGTCGAACAAGCTCGTGAAAAGGCATCACGCTCCGGTCTTCTGGCCATGAAAGACCGCTTGGCCTCGCTGCGGAAACCGGATAATGCCTCCGTGGAACAACTGCAGGCTAACACTGGGGCCGGTGGGTCGATTGTCGGCACCGAAGCCACCGGCGCGGACGATGTGCTGAAGGGCAGTGGTGGAGTGAAGGATACTGCAGCCCCTGACGCAAAGGTGGCCGTTGAGGGCCATCGGGTGAAAGAGGTAGAGGCCGCACCGGAGCCGGTGGCTCAGCAGGTGGCGAGTGCGCAGCCGGCGAAGCCGACAACTGGCGAACGTGCAATGAGCAATATCCGGCGGGTATTTGATGCCCAGAAAACCGCCCTGTACTCCCTGTATCGACGGGAGTTGCGACAGGATCCGACTTTGGAGGGCAAGGTGCTGCTTGAACTGGTGATTGAGCCAGACGGGTCTGTTTCGGCTTGCCAGGTCGTCAGCTCGGAACTGGAAAATCCAACCCTTGAACAGCGTATTGCCATGAGAGTACGTCTGTTCAACTTTGGCCCGGACAACGTCGAAACCCGGAGGGTCAGGTTCCCCATCGACTTTCTCCCCGGTTAACCACCAGGGGAGCGTTCCAATACCGGTTCCCCGGTCACCGTCGACCCATCAGCTCTCGATGGTGATCTTGGGTAGACGCGGTTTTTGCAGGGACACTTTTTCCGTCGGAGCGATGACCTTTGCCTCTCCGGAAACCACTTTCTGCCCATTCTGGTTCTGGACATCGCACTGGAACACCACCCGGTTCTTGGGTTCCTTGCTCAGCACAGTGAGCGTCACCGTCAACGTGTCATCCAGTTTGACCGGTCGCTTGAAGGCAAGGCTCTGTTCCAGATAGATGGTGCCCGGCCCAGGCATAACCGTCGCCAGCGCCGCGGAAATGAGCGAGCCACTCCACATGCCATGGGCGATGCGTTCCTTGAACATGGACTCGGCCGCGAATTCCGAATCCAGATGAACCGGATTTACGTCTCCGGATACCGCGGCGAATAGTACCAGTTCTTCTTCAGACAGGGTGCGTGTGAAGGTGGCGGTGTCGCCCTCGTTCAGCTCGTCATAGGTAATATTTTCAAGAGTATCAAGGGTGTCGCTCATGGTGTGCTCCGCACGATTGGCATTTGAGTACAGGTGTTCAGAGTTGTTTTCTGAAAACTACCTCATCGTTAACAAAACTGCTATTCTCTCCCCTCTTTTTTGAGGCTGAGACTTTTGTAGGGTTGATTTTTGACCAGCCTTGCATTGGTGAATATTACAATCAGAAGCGCCAAACAGGAGATGGTGATGGATTTGGAGCAGTTCTATCAGGACAAGTACCCCGCCGGCGTCCCTCGCGAGGTCGACCTGAACAAGTACAACAGCATGGTTGAAGTGTTTGAACAGTCCGTAAAGAAGTACGCGGACCGTCCGGCATTCACTGCTGTTGGGGCGACTCTCACATACCGTGACCTGGATACCCAGAGCCGTAATTTTGCCGCCTGGCTGCAGAACAAGACCGATCTTAAGCCCGGTGACCGGATCGCCGTCCAGATGCCCAACGTGAGCCAGTATCCTGTGGTTGTTTTCGGCGCCATGCGTGCGGGTTTGATTGTGGTGAATACCAACCCGCTCTACACCACTCGGGAAATGGAACACCAGTTTAACGATTCCGGTGCCAAGGCTCTGGTTGTTCTTGCCAATATGGCAGAGAACGCCGAAAAGGTTCTGCCTCACACCGGTGTTGAGCACGTGATCATCACCGAGATCGCAGACATGCACTCGCCCATCAAGCGCACACTGATGAACTCGGTCATCAAGCACGTCAAGAAGATGGTGCCACCGTTCAACATTCCCGGTGCTCACAAACTGCCGGCAGTGCTTAGCGCAGGCGCTCGTGAAAAATTCACGCCGGTTGAGTGCAAGAAAGACGACATTGCCGTGCTCCAGTACACCGGTGGCACCACCGGCGTTGCCAAGGGTGCCATGCTGACCCACGGTAACCTGGTGGCCAACCTGCTCCAGACCCGCCCAATGATGGGCGACATTGTTGTTGAAGGGCAGGAAGTCGTGGTCGCACCTCTGCCGCTCTACCATATTTATTCCTTCACCCTGAACTGCGGCATCATGCTGGAAGCAGGGGCCCATAATGTGCTCATCCCGAATCCCCGTGACATCCCGGGGTTCGTCAAAGAACTCAAGAACCACAAGTTCACTGCGTTCCTGGGCCTCAATACCCTGTTCGTGGCGCTCTGCAATAATGAAGAGTTCCGAAACCTCGACTTTAGCAGTCTGAAGCTGACTTCGTCTGGCGGTATGGCGCTGACCAGCGATACCGCGAAAATGTGGGAACGGGTTACGGGCTGTGAGATCTCCGAAGGCTACGGCATGACCGAGACGTCACCGGTCGTGACCTTCAACCCGCACGTGGCCATCCAGTTGGGCACCATCGGTCTTCCGATTCCGTCCACCATGATCAAGACCATTGATGATGAGGGTAACGAGACTCCGCTGGGTGAACCGGGCGAGCTGTGTGTCAAAGGTCCCCAGGTCATGCGCGGTTACTGGCAGCGGCCCGAGGACACGCAGAAGTCCTTTACAGAAGACGGATACCTCAAGACCGGTGACGTTGCGCTGATCCAGGAAGATGGCTACATCCGGATCGTTGACCGTAAGAAGGATATGATCATTGTGTCCGGCTTCAACGTTTACCCCAACGAAATTGAGGATGTGGTGAGCAGCCATCCCAAGGTTGTTGAGTGCGCAGCCGTAGGTATTCCGGACGACAAGAGCGGGGAGGCCGTCAAGGTATTCCTGGTTCCGACAGCGGAAGGCGTCACTGAAAACGAGTTGAAGGAATTCTGTCGGGAACGCCTCACTGCCTACAAGGTTCCGAAGCATTATGAGTTCCGTGAGGAGCTGCCAAAGACCAACGTTGGTAAGATCCTGCGCCGTGAATTGCGCGACGAAGCCAGCGCCAGTTAGTATCGGTCGGGCACCAGCGGTGCCCGGTCCCTCGGTTGGGACCGTTGGTAAGGATGACCCCGCCTCGGCGGGGTTTTCCGTTTTTAAGCGAGGGGCTTTCCCGCTAGACTATCGCCAATCCCGGAAAACCGACCTTGAACGAGAGCAATCCCGCATTTTGATGACAAACACCTCCGCCGATAACGCCAGCGCTTCAAACCGAAAGTCCGACGGGCAGTCAGCAGTCAAAGCTTTTATGGGCCAATTGGACGCCTGCAACCAGCTGGAGGCGGCCCGAATTTTGAAGGCCGTCGCGCGCTGTAAGGGAAATCCCGGTCCGAAGGATCTGGAGAAGATGGAGCGGTGGCTGAGTCAGGGGCTTGAGACAGCGCAGCGACGCCGCGCGCTGCACAAGCCCGCCTCATTTCCGGAAGGACTCCCGGTTTCGGAACGGGTCGATGACATTCGGGAAGCCATCGAACAGCATCAGGTGGTCATCATTGCCGGGGAGACCGGTTCGGGTAAGACCACGCAGATTCCCAAAATCTGCATGAACAGCGGCCGGGGCATTCGCGGACTGATTGGCCATACCCAGCCCCGAAGGATTGCCGCCCGGAGCGTTGCAGCCAGAATTGCGGAAGAACTGGGAGAGCAGACAGGCCAGCAGATCGGTTACCAGGTTCGATTCACCGACACTACCTCGGAGCAGTCCCGGGTCAAGGTCATGACCGACGGCATACTATTGGCCGAGGTCCAGCATGACCGATTTCTCGATCGCTACGACACGATTATCATCGACGAAGCTCACGAACGAAGCCTGAACATCGATTTCCTGCTGGGTTATCTGCGTCAGCTGCTGCCCAAGCGTCCAGACCTTAAAGTCATCATCACCTCCGCCACCATCGAAGTGGAACGGTTCAGTGAGTTTTTTGATCAGGCGCCCGTCATTGAAGTCAGCGGCCGGACCTACCCGGTGGATATTCGTTACCGACCTTTGACTGGCGACGAGGATGACCGAGACCAGGGCTGGACGGATGGTGTCCTGGGCGCGCTGGATGAGATCGAACAGCATGAGCGTGCCCAGAAGCAGCCGCCGGGTGATGTTCTGGTATTCCTGCCGGGCGAGCGGGAAATACGCTCGCTCAGCAAGGTGCTTCGCCACGTGGACCTGAAGCACACGGAAGTCCTGCCGCTGTATTCGCGCTTGAGCAACCAGGAACAGAATCGGGTTTTCCAGTCCCACAAGGGGCGCAGACTTGTTCTCTCGACCAACGTGGCCGAAACGTCGCTGACCGTACCGGGTATCCGCTATGTCATCGATACCGGTGTGGCTCGGATCAGTCGATACAGTGTTCGATCCAAGATTCAGCGGCTCCCGATTGAGCCGATTTCACAGGCCAGTGCCAATCAACGGGCAGGGCGATGCGGGCGCGTTGCCCCGGGTATCTGTTTCCGGCTCTACGACGAGACCGATTTCATCAATCGGCCGGAGTACACTGACCCGGAAATCCTGCGGACCAATCTTGCCTCCGTCATCCTGCAGATGGCTACCTCCGGACTGGGTGAAATACGACACTTTCCGTTCCTCGAGTCACCGGATCGCAGGCAGGTTAATGATGGCTACAAGCTGCTCGAAGAACTTAGTGCGGTTGATGACAAGCGCCGGGTCACCAGGCTGGGGCGGACCATGGCCAGGTTGCCGCTGGATCCACGCCTGGCCCGTATGCTGGTTACGGCAGCCGGGCACGGCAGTCTGGCGGAAACGCTCATTATCATTGCCGGCCTGAGTGTTCAGGACCCGCGCGAACGCCCCCAGGAAAAACAGCAGGCCGCAGACCAGGCCCATGCCCCGTTTAACGACAAGGAATCGGACTTTGTCACCCTTCTGAATATCTGGAACTTCTACGAAGAACAACGCCAGGAACTATCCCAGAATCAGATGAAGAAAGTGTGCCAGAAGCATTTTCTTAGCTGGATGCGCATGCGGGAATGGCGGGACATTCACCGTCAGCTCACACTGATTTGCCGTGAGCAAAAGCTGGCCTTCAATAAAGACGCTGCAAGTTACGAGGCGCTTCACACGGCGATCCTTGCCGGGCTCCTGGGACAGGTTGCCGTAAAAGTTGAGAAGAAGGAGTACCTGGCGACCCGAAACCGGAAGGTGCTGATTTTCCCGGGGTCCAAAGTGGCCAAAACGGGGCCCAAATGGATTGTAGCCACTGAAATTGTGGAAACCAGCCGGGTCTTTGCCCGCATGGTTGCGGCTATCCAGCCGGAATGGATTGAGCCGCTTGCGGAACACGTCATCAAGCACCATTACTTTGAGCCGCACTGGGAGCAGAAGCGCGCCCAGGTGATGGGCTACGAGAAAGTGACGCTCTATGGCCTGGACGTTGTTCCGAAGCGTCGCATTGCCTATAGCAAAGTAGACCCTGTGGAATGCCGGAACCTGTTTATTCGGCGAGCTCTTGTGGAAGGGGACTACCAGTCCAGGGCACCATTTATTGCCCGCAACCGGGAAATGCTGGACACCGTTGAGAATCTGGAAAAAAAGACCCGCCGCAGGGATCTGTTGGTCGACGACGAAACATTGGTCGCCTTCTATGACGAGAGGTTACCCCAAGACATAGTCAGTGGTCGGCATTTCGAGAGTTGGTGGAAAGGCCTTTCTGCTGACCAGTTAAAAAGCCTTGAATTGACCGAGGAAGACATTCTGCAGCGCCCGGTGGACGCCCGCGCCGGAGAACTCTACCCAGACTATCTTGAGTGGGAAGGGGTACGGTATCCCCTGAGCTACGAATTCGAGCCCACCAGTGATCGCGATGGGGTTACCCTGCAGGTGCCGCTTATGGCTCTGAAACAGATTCCGTCCCGACGGCTGGAGTGGCTTGTGCCAGGGCTGCTTCGAGAGAAGTGCGTGGCACTGGTTAAGGGCTTGCCCAAATCGCTTCGGCGCAACTTTGTGCCAGTACCCGATTTCGTGGATGCAGCGCTTGCCAACCTTCAACCCTCCAACGAGCCCTTGGCTCTGCAACTGGGGGAACAGCTCCGGCGCATGACCGGCGTCCAGATTGATCCGGATGCCTGGCCTAATGCCGAACTGCCCCGCCACCTGCGGATGAATCTGCGGGTCCTGGGAGACGGCGGCAAAGTAATGGCGGAGGGTAGGGAGGCATCCCGGCTACAGGACCAGTTGGAGGGTAAGGCCGAAGAGGCCCTGGCCTCGGCAACCAACGATTCCGGAGCGACCGAGGCAGCCCACGAACACGATGAATGGCTGTTCGGGGACCTGCCGGCGCAGGTTCAGACTGAAAAAGGTGGAATGCAGGTTACTGTTTATCCGGCGCTCGAGGATCTGGGAAAGACGGTTCGCGAGATCCGGTGCCTGGACAGGTTGACTGCCGAAGACACCACGCGTAAAGGCATCGCACGGCTGATACTGAACCGATTTGGCAGGACGCTGGACGATCTTGAACGCAAATTGCCCCGGTTCAAGCAATCGGCGCTCATGTTTGCACCCGTCGGGCAGGCCAAGGTGTTACTAGACGACCTCCTGCTTGCCACCGCCATTCAGCATTTCCTGGGAGAAAAGCTGCCCCGGAACCGGGACGATTTCGAAAGGCTTTTCGATCACCATCGTGGCGATTTTATTCCGGCCCTTGAAGAAGCGGATGACCGTCTTTATCAAGCCATGTCCGGTTATCAAAAGGTGGCAAAGCAGTTGAAGGGTAAAATACCTCTGGCCCTCGCCAACAGCATGGCCGACCTCAAGTTCCAGTTGCAGAATCTGGTTTACCCGGGGTTCCTTGTCGCCACGCCGTCGGAATGGCTGGGTGAATTCGGTCGGTATTTTGAGGCTGCCATGATCAGGCTCGAGAAGATGCCCAGGGAGTTGGGCAGGGAACGGGAGTTCCTGCACACCATCGAACCCTTGTGGGCACGCTATGCTGCCAAACGGGATGAGCAGCAGCGCCAGGGTATCCGTGATCCGGAATTGATTACCTATCGATGGATGCTGGAGGATTTCCGGGTGTCCTTCTTTGCACAGCAACTGGGCACGTCGATGACCGTTTCAGTCAAAAGGTTGGATAAGCAATGGGAACTGACCCGCGTGTAGTGGCTGGCTCCGACTTGCACTAATGCGGTGCCCTTTGCACGGTTTGCTGGCGGGCAAACGCCAAAGACTGTGTTAGTATTTCGGGCAGCGTTACATACAAGTTTTCAGTTTTCACAACCATGACGTGGGGTTAGTGTGATTAAAGCCGTCATTAGCGGGACCGGTCTCTATACGCCACCGGAAACCATCGATAACGACGAACTGGTCGAAGCGTTTAATCAGTACGTTGAGCTTTTCAATTCCGAGCATGCGGATGACATTGCACGAGGTGAGGTGGCCCCATTGCAGCCTTCTTCCTCAGCCTTCATCGAGAAGGCGTCGGGCATCAAGCGCCGGCATGTTATCAACAAGGACGGCATTCTCGACCCAAAACGGATGACTCCACTTATTCCCGAGCGCAGTAACGATGAGCCCTCGGTCCAGTGCGAGATGGCGTTGTCGGCTTGCAAGCAGGCACTGGAACAAGCCGGCAAGACAGCAGACGACGTGGACGCCGTCATTGTTGCCTGTTCGAACCTGCAGCGGGCGTACCCGGCTATTTCCATCGAAGTCCAGCAGGCGCTGGGCGTTAACGGATTTGCCTACGACATGAACGTGGCATGCAGCTCCGCTACGTTTGGGCTTCAGGCCGCCGTCAACTCCGTTGAAAACGGGGCCGCACGATCGGTACTTGTGGTCAGTCCGGAGATCTGCTCCGGCCACCTGAACTTTCGCGACCGCGACAGCCACTTTATTTTTGGCGACGCCTGTACCGCCATTCTGGTCGAGCGGGAAGAAGACACCGCCGCGGGTCAGGGCTTTGAAATCCTGGGTACCAGCCTGAAAACGCAGTTCTCGAACAATATCCGTAATAACTTCGGTTTCCTTAACCGGGCGGATGAATCGGGAATCGGCAAACCGGACAAGCTCTTCATTCAGCAGGGCCGAAAGGTCTTCAAGGAAGTGTCTCCGCTGGTGGCAGAGACTATTCAAAAGCAGCTTCAGGGCTTGTCGCTGGCGCCAGAGGACCTGCGCCGCATGTGGCTTCACCAGGCTAACCTGAATATGAATCAGCTCATTGCCCGAAAGGTTCTGGGTCGTGACGCCTCAGAGGATGAAGCGCCGGTGATTCTCGATGAATACGCCAACACCAGTTCAGCTGGCTCGATCATTGCCTTTCACAAGCACAAGGAAGACCTGGAGGCCGGAGAGATCGGTGTTATATGCTCGTTTGGAGCTGGCTATTCGATCGGCAGCGTTGTTGTACGTCGACGTTGATTTCGTGCCTACCCCGCTGCCAGCGCCCTGAGGGTGTCTGGTAGCGGGGTCGAGGTTCGGGTTTTTCGATCGAACCAGACCACCTTGGCGTAACCTTCCGCGTATACATTCCCGGTCTCAGCGTCTGTGATCACGTGGTAGGTATCCAGACTGGTATTCCCCGCCTTGTCAGCGTATGTTTCCACCAGCACTGTTGCCGGATGATTCAGTTCCTTCAGAAAGGTTGCACTGGTCTTTATAATAATAGGTCCGGTCGGCTCCTCGGGGCCACCCAGATCCAGTGAGGAGAGCCAGACAATCCGCGCCTCCTCGAAAAAACGGAAAAAAACCGTATTGTTGGCGTGGCCGTAAGCGTCCATGTCGCCCCAGCGAAGCGGCACCGTAAGGGTGCTGACATGATTACCCGGTACTGACATTGAATCTCTCCAGAGCAATGATTTGAATAATGATAAGAAAAGCGCCGGTATTTTCGACGAACCGAAACGACTTAGACAACCCAAGAGCAGAAAATGAGACAACTTTTTTCTCGGCGCTGGCCGCTTTTCTTATTGATAATGGCCATGGCGATCGGGCTCTCGAGCGGCAACGTGTATGGGCAGGCCATGCAGGAACCCGCGCCCGAGGGTTCTGCGCCCGTAACCCCTTCGGATCCATATGAAAACTGGAACCGAAAAGTTTTCCGGTTTAACGAAACCATCGATCAATGGTTCTTGAAACCCGTTGCGCAGACGTATCGGACGTTCACGCCGAACGTCATCGATCGTGGCATCACAAACTTCTTCAATAATCTGCAGGAAGTGCGAAATTTCGCGAACAGTCTGTTGCAGCTTAAAGGAGAGTCGGCCGTTGTTGCTGCGGGTCGCTTCACCTATAACACGGTTTTCGGACTGGCCGGCTTTTTTGATGTTGCGACATCGTTTGACTTGCCGGAACGTCCGGAGGATTTTGGTCAGACCCTTGGATACTGGGGAGCCGGATCTGGCCCCTATCTGATGCTTCCTCTTCTTGGGCCTTCCAGCCCACGGCATTTTGGCGGTCTTGCCACTGATCTTTTCGTCCTACCGTCGCTTTGGGATAATGTCGAAAGTCCGGAGAACTACTATGCACGGGCTGTTCAGATTGTGGACACCCGCGCAGACTTGATCCCCGCCGAGGGTTTTATTTCCGGCGACAGCTACATATTTGTTCGTAATGCGTTTCTTCAGCGCAGAGAATTTCTCATCAATGATGGCCGGCCGGTGGAAGATCCGTTTGCCAGCGGCGATGAGGAAGACCTGATGCTTGAGGATTTCTGAGGCTGCGCGGTTCGCACAGAAAAGGAGAAAATCGGTGATCAGGGACCCACGGATCCGAAAATTCCGCAAGATGCTCGCCGAAGCACCGAACTACGAAGTTTGGAAAGCCGCAGCATTGGAGCTGGATTTCCTTGAGGGCAAAGCTGAGTGGAAAGAAGACTTTGCCTCCGATCTCTATCATTACGAACTGATCTATGAGCGCCTCAGTAACCTGAAACAATATCGTCAACAGAACGACTTTGACCGCCTGAAACGCGCCCTGCGGGAAGGTCTGCACCATGATCTTGGTAACATGGGGAATCCGGCCCTCTACACCCAGTCGAGGGTCGGTACCAAACACCTGGTGGAGGAATACATAACACAGGCTTGTGAGGCGCTGGATTTCCTGTGTGATCACCCGGTTCCGGGGTTCTCGGTGGCCGACAAGCTTCAGTTCTTCCGCGATACCCTGACCAGCTACGGTCGTCCAACCCTTCTGCTTAGTGGCGGAGCAACACTGGGCATGTTCCATTTTGGTGTCATCAAGGCGCTCTGGGAAAAAGGGCTGTTGCCTCAGGTGATTGCCGGGTCCAGTATCGGAGCGATTATTGCCGGTATTCTTGGTGTGCACACTGACGCCGAGATTCCGGAAATGCTGGTGCCGGAGAACCATAATCTGAAGGCATGGAAATGGCGCGGGTTGCTGAGCGCCGTCCGAGGTGACGGTCTGATGGACCAGGAGCAGTTAAGATCCTGTTTGCGGGCCAATATAGGCGAGTACACCTTCGAGGAGGCCTACGAAAGAACCGGCCGATCCATCAACGTTAGCGTTTCGCCCATACAGGCACATCAGAAGGCACGATTGTTGTGCGGTTATACCTCACCGTATCTGTTGGTCTGGAGTGGCGCGCTCGCCAGTGCCGCGGTCCCGGGTATTTTTCCGCCAGTCACCCTGATGAAGAAGGATATCCACGGCAATGCGCTGCCCTACATGCCGCGACTCAAGTTCGTGGATGGCTCGGTGGTAAGCGATCTTCCGATAGAACGACTGATGCATCTGTACGACGTTAATTTCACCATTGTCAGCCAGACCAATCCCCATGTCGTGCCGTTCCTCGCCAATCGCGGGCGTGATGAGAAGCTCTCAGTCGCCAACCTGCCGTTGCATCTGCTGAAGTCGGAAATCCAGTTTCATGGGCAGGGTGTTTTTGATTACCTGCGCAAGCGCGTCAAGCCCGAGTTGTTGCGACAGATGTCAGGTCAGTTTTACACCATCATGGCCCAACGCTATTCGGGTGATGTCACGATTGCACCGTCTTATTCGCTCAAGGATTATCGGCGGATGTTATCGAATCCCGACCCTGCCTATGTGAAAGAGATGATTCTCGCGGGCGAGCGTGCGACCTGGCCGAAGATCTCGATGATACGCTCTCACGCCCGGATATCGAAAACCCTGGAGCGCTGTGTCAGACGGCTGAAGCAACAGAACCGTCGTACCGCGGAGCTTCGGCTGGTCAGTAATTCGGGTTCCGAAGATTCCTGAGATGACAGCTCAGCTCAGCGGGCGGTATGATACCGCGATAGAGCCGGGATCGGTTGACTGCCGCCGGTCCTGACGCCTGAGTACCAGACTGGATGCCCATGTACTACGACTTCTTCGGCTTTCGGGAACCCCCCTTTTCCATTGCCCCGGATCCCCGTTACCTGTATCTGAGTGAACGCCACAAGGAAGCACTGGCGCACCTGATGTACGGTGTGCAGGGGCAGGGCGGCTTTATCGTGATTACCGGAGAAGTGGGAACCGGAAAAACCACCGTTTCCAGATGCTTCATTGAAAATGCGCCGGATCACGTAGACATAGCCCTGATCCTCAATCCGCGTTTGTCGGCCCGAGAACTGCTATCGTCGATTTGTGGTGAGATGGGGGTGTCTCATAAGGGCAACGCCAGCGTCAGGGAAATGGTTGATCTCATCAACAAGGATTTGCTGCAAGCCCACGCCGCAGGACGCCACAAGGTCCTGATGATTGACGAGGCACAGAACCTTTCCGCGGATGTGCTTGAGCAACTGCGACTGTTGACCAATCTGGAAACGGCCGAAAAGAAGTTGCTGCAGATAGTTTTGCTTGGTCAGCCCGAGTTGCAGCAGATCCTGGCTTTGCCCGAACTTCGGCAACTGAACCAGCGGGTCACCGCCCGATATCATCTGGACGCAATCGGTAAATCTGAACTCCCCAACTATTTGCGATACCGGCTGAGTGTTGCCGGCATGCGCGGCGACATTTTCACCGCCGGTGCAGTGACAAAGCTTTATCGGGAAAGCCAGGGGATTCCCCGTCTCATCAATCTGATCAGTGATCGGGCCCTGCTCGGCGCATATGCCGAGGGGGAGCACGAAATTACTGCCACGCATATACGACACGCTGCGCGGGAGGTCCGGGGAGATTTCTCCGCACCGGCGTCCAGCAAGTCCGGGGGCGCCGTTCAGCCCGCCCGGTATTTAATGTTGACCGCCTCTTTATTGGTGGCAGTGATCGGAACCGCCTGGCTGGTTGATCGTTGGCCGGTGACGGTTACCGACATTCGATCGGAGTTGGCTGCGTCCGCCATACAGGCAGGCATCGTTGAACGGGAGGAACCTGGGGAGCCAACAGCTCCACCTGTTTCCGAATCGGAAAGCTCCGGGCACGAGGCTGCGGAATCGGCTGATGCCGGCAAGCCCAAGGCATTTCGCTTCCCGGAACAATCCCGAAGTCTGCCAGATGCATTTCGGTCGTTGTTTAAGCTCTGGGAGCGGGATTACAGTCCCGCATTGTTTCCGGTTGCGTGCCAGTTTGCTCTCGAAGATGGTCTGGGCTGTCTTGAGCGGCAGGGCTCGAGGCGTAGTCTGGAGTTTCTTGACCGTCCCGCCATCCTTGAGCTGCAGGACGGCTCCGGTAATCGCGGGTATGTGGTCCTGAGTAGCCTGGAGGGTGAGGTGGCCGAGATCCGGCTTCCGGACGGGTCACATGAGGTTTCCTTCGCCAGTATCGAGCCCTTCTGGTTCGGTGGCTATCGGGTGCTGTGGAATCGTCCCGAGTTTCTGTCCGAGGGACCGGCTAACGGGAGTCGATCTGAGCAGTTGTGGCTCGGGGCCAAGATGATGGAACTGGCGGACAGATATAGCACGTCGGTGACGGAAAATGGACGTATCAAGCGAATGTCCACGGAGGAGCAGGTTCGTTGGTATCAGGGCATCAAGGGGCTGACCGTAGATGGCATTGCAGGGGCAATGACCATTATCCAGATCAATAATGATCTGGATGCGGACGTGCCCAGGCTTGCTCCTTCGGCGTCCCCGGAGGGGCAATAGGCGATGTCGTACATACTTGATGCGCTCAGAAAATCGGAAACCGAGCGTCGGCAGGGCAAGATCCCGGATCTCGGCCATCAGGTCCAGTTGATCCATCGACCAAAGAAAAAACGGTTATCGGCGGTTGGCTGGATTGCCATTGCCCTGGTGTTGAACGCGGCCGTGCTTGCTGCGGTTTTCTGGCCGCGTCTGGCACCGGTCACCGCGGAGTCACCACCTGTCTCACCTGCTGGCGATGAGGTCAGCGCCAGTGCGCAGCGGGAGGCGTCACAGCAGCAATCCGGCCGAACCGTTACCGACGAGATTGCAGCTGAGCCCCCGATGCCTGCCGACACTGAAGCGCCGGCCTTGCCGGAGGCCCAACCGGAGACTGCATTGGCGGAGAGTGGGGGCAATACCAGTGACGAAGCGGTTCGTGAACGGCCCACCATTATCGTGCCGTCCTCCCGTCCGGACAGGGACAATCCGGTATTGCCAGATTCGATGTCGGCTGGCAGGGTACCGCATCTTGTCGAGTTACCCCTTTCCTTTCAAAAGAGCGTTCCGGATTTGACCTTCAACAGCCATATTTACTCCTCGGATCCCTACGCCAGTCGCGTCATGATCAACAACAACTACCTGCGCAGGGGCGACAGCTTTTCCGGGCTTCGGGTGGAGAGGATTACCGAGGATGGCGTGATTCTCAGTAAGCAGGGCCAGCGATTCCGGGTGGGGATTGTACGGGACTGGGTGAGTCCCCGCTAATGGCGTTAACTGACGAGATCAAACAGCAGATTCAACAGGGTTATCGAGACGTACTGGCGGGCAAGGAAATCCGGGCCCGCTATGGCCAGCGTCTGATGATTGCCGAGATCGCCCGTTACATGGGGGACATCACGGATAACGATGGCCAGCGCACCTCGCCTCCATCGACCTGTGTGGTCGAGGCTGGCACAGGTACGGGCAAAACCCTCGCTTACCTGATCGCCGCCATACCGGTCGCCAAGGCACTTGGAAAGACTCTGGTAATTTCCACTGCCACCGTTGCGCTGCAGGACCAGATTGTTCTGAAGGATCTGCCGGACCTGCGAAAGCACAGCAAGATGGATTTCAACTGGACCCTCGCCAAAGGCCGCGGCCGCTATTTGTGCATGTCCAGACTGGAGGCCCGTCTCCACGACGAGGGCAATGGCGACAGTGATACCATGCCGCTGTTCCTGCTTGATGGCCCGCAGGGTGAAGAGCCGGGCACGCGGGCGTTCTTTGAGGAGATGCTGGCCAGCTATGGCTCGCGGGAGTGGGATGGTGACCGGGACCACTGGCCGGAGCAGATCCCGGATGATGTCTGGCGCCAGGTAACCACCGATCACCGCCAGTGCACCAATCGCCATTGCAGCTACTTTGACAGCTGTGCGTTCTTCGACGCCCGAAAAGACCTCGACGATGCAGACATCGTGGTCGCCAATCATGATCTTGTCTTGGCCGACCTGGCCCTGGGTGGCGGCGCTATCCTGCCCGAACCGGAAAACGCGCTGTTCATCTTCGATGAGGCGCACCACCTGCCTGACAAGGCGCTGAATCATTTTGCCGCATCGGTACCTCTGAACTCGACACGGCAATGGTTAAAACAGCTCTCGCAGGCACTGACGAAGATGCAGCCATATCTGGCGCCGGCGACTCAGGCGGCCAAAACGCTCGACCGCATCAGTACGGCGTCGCGGGACGTTGATCTCGTGCTGGCCCGGGTCTATGAAGAGGCAGAGCAGAATACCGGCTGGGAGTTCAACGAAGAACGGCGGACTGCACAATGGCGCTATCCGGAAGGAGAGTTGCCTGAGGCGCTCGGGGAGCTGGCGGGCGAAACGCGACTTGCCACGGCCAATCTGGCTCGCCATCTTGGTTCCCTGGCTGACGAACTTCAGGGCGCCTTTGACGAGCGCAAGGCACACGAGATCGATCGAGATACCGCGGAGGCCTGGTTTCCGGTGATTGGAGCGTTTCACAGCCGATCCGAGGAACAGCTTCGTCTCTGGACCGCCTGGTGTGAGCAGACCGGGAACCAGCAGACCAATGGCGAGACAAGTCCAACAGAGGGTTCGGAGCAGGTTGAGCCCCAACGCACAGGCTACAAGAGTCCCGCAGCGGCACGCTGGGCCGTGAAGCAGCGCTGGGACCACGCCGAGGACATTACCCTCTACAGCTCCCCGGTGCTCGCCGATAACCTTCTGTATGCGCGACTATGGTCGCGAGCCTACGGTTCGGTATTAACCAGCGCCACTCTCACCGCGCTGGGCAGGTTCGATCGGTTGAAGGCGCGGGCAGGGCTTCCGGAGTCGAGCAGGTATCTGGTGGTCCCCAGCTCCTTCAAATACGGGGAAATGGCCACCGTCGAAGTTCCAGCGATCTCGGTTATGCCCACTGACAATGCGTTTACTGACGAACTGGTCACCCGTTTGCCGGATTTGTGGGCCGGGGAGAAGGCGACGCTGGTGCTGTTTACTTCCAGGCGCCAGATGCAGCAGGTTCGTGATGGCCTGGCGCCGGAATACCCGGATCTGATTATTACCCAGGACGATATGGCCAAGGGTGAGGTGTTGCGGCAGCACTGCAAACGGGTGGATGAGGGCAGGCCCAGCGTATTGTTCGGCGTTGCCAGTTTTGCGGAAGGCATCGATCTGCCAGGAAAGTACCTGCACCACGTTGTGATCACCCGACTGCCATTCTCGGTTCCGGACGATCCTATTGAGGCGAGCCTGGCCGAGTGGGTCACCCAGCGCGGAGGCAATCCATTTATGGAGATTACCGTTCCCGACGCTTCTATCAAATTGGTGCAGGCAGTTGGGCGGTTGCTCAGGACCGAACAGGACACCGGCCGGGTAACCATTCTGGACAGGCGGATCATCGCGAGGCGTTACGGCCAACTTCTGCTGGATGCGCTTCCGCCATTTCGCCGGATCATTGAGTACTGACGGGCAGATGCCGGTGCCTCGCCCATAAAAAAAGAGCCAGCCCTTGCGGGTTGGCTCTCGTGAAAGGGTTCTTACGAACCCGGGGCGTCGAAACAACGCGGAACAAGAAGTCTGAAGGCCTGAAGTTTCAGAATTCGAGGTGAGGGTTTTGCCTCACCGTTGGAAAGATAATAGGGGATTAGAGGGCGTAGCCGGATCGTCCAAAGGGCGTAGTGGACATCATTAGTTGCCAGAAAATGAGATGTGCGTCACAAAAACCTCCGTTGGACCTCAGGGGTTCAGTAGCCCCAGATCCCTGGCTTTTGCGAGCGCCTCGGTCCGTCGGCCCACGCCAAGCTTACCGTACAGGTTGCGTATATGAGCTTTCACGGTCGCGGGTGCCACGTCCATCTTTGTCGCAATTTCCTTGTTGGCATGCCCCTCGTGGATTAGGGCAAGCACTTCCATTTCCCGGTGGCTCAGCGGTTCCTGCAACTGGTTGCCCGGGGGAGTTTGTGGTGGCGCCACGGAAGTTGGTCCCGTGGTGTCAGCCATCACGGATGCCTGCTGTTTTAGCATCTCCAGGAGTGCCTGGTTCCAGCGGCCGGGAGTTTTCAATACTGAAAGTTCCTGAATCAGATGGCGCAGCCGGGGACTTTCCTCTGCGAACAGGCGCATAAATCCTGCCTCCGACGCCTTTAACACCGCGCGATTCAACATTTCGGTGGCCTCCCTATGGCGGCCCTGCAGGTCCAGCGCCTCGCCGTAAACCAGGAGTATCTCGACGAGGTGGCGATTGTGAGCATTGCGCTCAGCCAAGGGCAGCAGATCCTCGAGTATTTGCTGGGCTTTTTCAGGGCATTTTTTAGCCACCAGAACTCTGGCGATGCTGATAAGATTCTGCTCGCGATTCAGTGGGTTGGTGAACTGGCGATCGTCCGGCGACCCGAGGCATGCCTCTGCTTTTTCCGGATGCCCGGTGGCCAGATAGCATCTGGCCAGAAGGGCGGAGCTTGCCGGCGGTTCAAACACAATGTGGTCCCGGCGTTTGCGCCCAGTCAGGACGGCATCCTCAAGCACTTCAATCGCATCCTGGAGTCGGCCTTCGCTGAAGGCGAGGTGGCCACGAACGTATTGGATAATAACGTGCTGCCCAGGCTCTGTGCCCCGATTAACATGCTCCAGCAGGGGCGCAAGGTGCGTTGCCGCCAGTTGAGGTTCATTCCGTTCCCGATAGATCTCGGTCAGGGCGCTGTTTTGCCAACATGAAATGAGCCGCGGTTGGCTGGGGTCGGAGTAATGTTTGTCGACCCACCTGCGTATCTCCATGCAGGTTTCCAGGGCCAGGTCGACATCGCCTCGGTTGTATTGTATCCACGCCAGCAGACCTCCGCTGGAGAGCACGGTGCTAGGCTTTCGCTCAACCTGACCGTATCGGACAGCTGATTGCAGCGCGTCTTCCGCGTCGGCGAGAAGTCCTTCGCCATGGTAGTCCAGCCCCAAGCCGTAATAGGTAACCGACTTGAGCGGAATCTGGGTGTGGTCGATGTCTTTGAGTACCTGTCTGGTCAGGTCGCTGGCACTCTTGTCGTCACTTCGTGTGCGGGCCAGGTATGACCGAATGAGAGAGATTTCGCTCTGAAGGCCCAAGGCGCCTTCAGCATCGGGATGCGAGTCGGCGACCCGACGGTCCAGCAGGTCTTCAACCGAGGCCAGCAGCGGGGCGAGGGCATCGAGGCGATTGGCAAAAAAGAGGCCCCAGATTCGGAGCATCTGTAACTGTGGGCTGTCCTGAACGAGGTGCTCCGGCAGCGACTCAATCCAGTCCAGCACCGGTAAGTGATACCCTCCGTGAATCAGGTTGTTGCCATGTTCTGCAAGCACGGTTGCCAACCAGTCCCAGTCTTGTTGATTGACTATCTGGGTAATGCCTTCCTGAACCTGTCCATGGTCCAGTAACCATTTAACGGTTTTCTGCCAAAGTGTCAGCGCCCGGTCCGGATCTGAGTGCCGGATACGCTGCAGTAGTGCGTCCCGGAAGAGGTCGTGATAGCGAAACCATTGATCGTGATTGTCCAGGGGAATCAGGAACAGATTCTGACTGAGTAACTGCTCCAATCTCTGCTGGCTGTCCTGTTGGCCGCGAATGGCGTCGCAGAGTGAGGCGCAGAGCCGCGGACAGCAGGCGGTATCCAGAAGGAAGTTTGCCACCTCGGCCGACTGCTGTTCGAGGACTTCAGCCAGCACATAATCACTGATATGCCGCTCATCGATATCCAGCTGAGCCTGGCTCTCGCTGGCCAGGTGACTGCCTTTGCGGACATCGCTGATCTGGCCGCCGCCCGACAGCGCCGTGAGCTGCATGGCGGCAACCCAGCCCTCGGTCCTCCGACATATGGAGCGCACCTCCGCGTCAGGGAGGTTTATCCCCATGGTGTCGTGAAAGAAACGGCGACATTCGTCCTCTGAAAACGCGAGTAGGCCCGGGTGGATATCTTCAATCCACCGCCGGACCCGCCAGCGGGCAAGGGGGAGCGGCGGTTCAGTTCTGGAAGCCAGCGTGACGGTGATTTCGGGTGGCAGGTAGTCAATGAAATAGGCGAAGTCCCGCAGAATCTGCTCATCCTGAACCAGATGAAAATCGTCGAGCACCAGATTCCAGGGGCTCTGGTCAGCAGACAGAACATTCAGGAGGCCGGTAATGGCGCCGGTCGCTGCGTCGTGGGAATCCTGGCTGAGCTTTTTCCGGCATTCCTCCAGCCCGGCCAGCCCGGAGTATTCGAACGCTCCAATGACGTACTGCCAAAACCGTCGCCGCTCATCGTCATGGTCATCCAATGAGAGCCATGCGGTGGGAGAAGGCGTGCTTGCGCACCACTGGGCAACGAGAGTCGTCTTTCCGAAACCGGCCGGCGCTATAACCAGGTTCAGCCTCTTCGGGCTGTGAGGCTCGAGCATCGTGCTCAACCGGTCACGGCGAACAGCACGATGGTCAGAGGTCGGCCGAAGGAATTTGGTGGTCAGCAGCATTGTGTCTCTGAATGCGGAAAGTGTTGATAACGGATTGTGTGCTTTGTCACAGCCAAGTCAAGGGGATTTAAGGCATTAGGGCAGGTTGAACGACGCTTTAATTCATTTTTGGTCTAAACTTAGGATAAAGCTTCTTCTATACTAAAAAAGCATGAAAAATAGATTCGTTATGCGTAGGCTGGGGCAGAATTGCGAGAACAGGCCGCTAGCCGAAGGCCGGGAATCCAGGGAGCAACAGACTCAATGAAATTACAACAGTTGCGATATATATGGGAGGTTGCCCATCACGACCTTAATGTGTCCGCAACCGCTCAAAGCCTCTTTACCTCACAGCCGGGAATTTCAAAGCAAATTCGCTTGCTGGAAGATGAACTTGGCCTCGAGGTTTTCGCGAGGAGCGGAAAGCATCTGACCCGGATAACCCCGGGCGGTGAGATAATCATCCGCGAGGCAGGAGAAATCCTGCGCCGGGTAGAAGGGATCAAGAAAATTGCCCAGGAATTCAGTAACCAGCGCCAGGGAGATCTGAGTATTGCAACTACTCACACCCAGGCACGGTATGCCTTGCCGCCGATAATCAGAGGCTTTATTGAATCCTATCCTGACGTTTCCTTGCACATGCATCAGGGGACGCCAATGCAGATTTCTGAGATGGCAGCCAATGGAGCGGTCGATTTTGCCATCGCCACTGAGGCCATGGAGTTGTTTAACGATCTCATCATGATGCCCTGCTATAAGTGGAATCGCAGTGTAATCGTTCCAAAAAACCATCCGTTGGCCAAAATCGATGAGCTTACACTGCCCGACCTCGCCGAGTACCCACTCGTGACCTACGTATTCGGTTTCACCGGGCGCTCCAAGCTGGACGAAGCCTTTCAGTCCCAGGGACTCACGCCCAAGGTGGTGTTCACGGCCGCCGATGCCGACGTCATCAAGACTTACGTTCGCCTGGGGCTCGGTGTTGGCATCATTGCGAGCATGGCGTTTGACCCGGAAACCGACCAGGACCTGGTTGCCCTTGATGCCAGGAAGCTGTTTCGTCCAAGCATCACCCGGATCGGGTTCCGGAAAGGCACTTTCCTGCGCGGTTACATGTATGACTTTATTGAGCGCTTTGCGCCGCATCTTACCAAAGAGCGAGTCGATGAGGCGGTGGCCCATCAGGGAAGCAGGGCTGAGATAGAGGAACTTTTCAAGGATGTGGATCTGCCCACCTACTGAGTCGGTGGGCGATTCGATAGCACGGCCGGTTTAATTCCTGGCGATCAGGTTGTCGGCATGCAGGCCACACTCTTTCTTGGTGGCTTCTTCCCACCACCAGCGTCCTTCCCGTTCGTGCTGGCCGGGTAGAACCGGGCGGGTGCACGGCTGGCAGCCGATACTGACGAAGCCCTTTTCGTGCAGTTCATTGTAGGGTGCTTCTGATATCCGGATATAGTCCCAGACCTCCTTGGACGTCCAGTCTGCCAGCGGATTGAATTTGACCAGGGTTTTCTCGTCTGTCGAAAACGCCGAGTCTTCCTGGACCACGGGCACATCATTGCGGGTGCCCGGACTCTGGTCCTTCCGCTGCCCCGTAATCCACGCATCGACGGTTGCAAGTTTGCGCTTCAAGGGATTGACCTTACGGATACCGCAGCATTCGGAATGACCATCCTCGTAAAAACTGAACAGCCCCTTTCGGTGAACAAGGTCCTGTACTTCATCGGCGTCCGGGAACAGCACTTCGATGTCGATGCCATAGTGCTTCCGGACCTTCTCAACAAACTCATAAGTTTCAGGGTGCAATCTACCCGTGTCCAGGGTGAAGACCTGAAGGTTGTCGGTAAGTTTGTGGGCCATTTCAATGAGCACTACGTCCTCGGCGCCACTGAACGAGATGGCTATGTTGTCGTACGCCTTGAGTGCGGCCTTAAGGATGGAGCGGGGGCTCTGTCCTTCTAATTCATCCCGGAGCTGTTGGATATCGGTCATGTCCTGCAGGTACCTGATCTAAATGAGTGAAAAGGCTACCATTAAATGCCTCATAGCATGAAGGAATGAGCGTCTATATGGTTATGCCCGATGCAATCCTCGCGGTATTTTCTTATCATACGGCGCAAACCAGAGCGGAGCCGTTGCTCCGACATACCTAACTGTCTATCAGGAGACCACTGTGGAACTCGCATGCCTTGACCTTGAGGGAGTACTGATCCCGGAAATCTGGATCGCGTTCGCGGAGAAAACCGGTATTGAAGAGCTCAAGGCGACGACTCGTGACATCCCTGATTACGACGTACTTATGACCCAGCGCCTCAAACTGCTTGACCAGCATGGCTATGGATTGCCACAGATTCAGGAGGTGATTGGCGAACTGGACCCGCTGCCAGGCGCCCGGGAGTTTTTGGACTGGCTGCGGGAACGATTCCAGGTGGTGATTCTGTCCGATACTTTCTACGAGTTCGCCATGCCGCTGATGGCAAAGCTCGGTTTCCCGGCGTTGCTCTGTCATAAGCTTGAAGTGGCAGACAACGGACAGATTACAGATTACCTGCTGCGCCAGCGCGACCCGAAGCGGCAGTCTGTCCGAGCTTTCCAGTTGCTCAACTACCGGGTGATCGCTGCCGGTGACTCGTACAACGATACCACTATGCTGGGGCAGGCTGAGGCGGGGATTCTGTTTCATGCGCCCCAGAATGTGATTGACGAGTTTCCACAATTCCCGGCGGTGCACAACTTTGACGATCTGAGACAGGAATTTCTCAAGGCCAGCGCCAATCACAGCGCCTGAGCGGATTCTCTGGCGGGGGGAGGGTTCGTGGCTCCCCCTTACAGGTTTTCGAGGAACTCCATCAGTGGTCTGACCTTCGTCAGCGTCTCCTGATATTCACTCTCGGGTTCCGAATCCGAGACAATTCCCCCGCCTCCCCAGCAGCGTATGGTGCCGTCGCCTTGGCACAGCATGGTCCGAATGGCGATGTTGCTGTCCAGTGTGCCGTCCAGGCCCCGATAAAAAACAGAGCCGCAATAGGGACCGCGCCAGTGTGGTTCCAGTTCCCGAATGATCTCCATGGCCCGAATCTTGGGGGCGCCGGTGATGGAGCCGCCCGGGAAAGCGTCGAAGAGCGCCTTTAGCGGCGTTACGCCCGGTGCGAGTCGGGCGTGTATGTGGCTGACCAGATGGTGAACGTTCCGATAGGATTCGAGGGCAAAAAGCTTGTCAACGATCACACTGCCGGTTGCCGAATTCAGGCTCAGATCATTCCGCAGTAGGTCGACGATCATCAAGTTCTCGGCCCGGTCTTTGTCCGATGCCTCAAGCTCTTCCGCCAGTGCTCTGTCTTCTTCCGGGGTTGTACCCCTTGCTCGGGTACCCTTGATTGGGCTGGTTGTGATCGTGTTTCCGTCAATTTCCAGGAACCGTTCCGGTGAAATGGAGAGAACCGCATCATCTCCGGCCCGGATAAAGGCGCTGTACGGTGTCGGGTTCGCCTCTGCAAGTGCCTGGAACGCGGTCCAGGGCTCACCTTGATACCGGCCTACAAACTCCTGAGACAGGTTCGCCTGATAGCAGTCTCCCGCCTCTATGTATCGGCAAATAGCCTCAACGCTGGCCTTGAACGCCTCGGGGGATTGGCGGGGCCTGAAGCAGGAGGGCATGGCCCAGGATGAATCAATGGCTACGGGTTCGGAGCTCAGCCAACCAACCAGTTTTTCGCGCACCCTTGCCGGGCATTGTGGGTGTACCCAGAGGTAGTGCGCTTCGGTCTTGCGATTATAGCTCGCAGTCCAGAGGTAAAACCCGGCAGAGACAAGAGGCACCGGCGACCTGGGGCATAGCGCTGTAAGATGCGCTTCCCTTGCGTAGCCGAGTTCGTAGCTGAGAAAACCGATCCATCCACCCTTGAGGCACTGTTTATTCCCTTCGTCGCGGAGCTCGAAGTCTGAAACGATTGACTCCATGTCCGCAATCAGTGTTTTGACTTCTGCTGGGCCGGCATCCGGCGAAAACAGGATCCGGGATTCCGAGGCAGTTGCCGAGAATCCACTGAATGAGCCCCGGGCTTCCCCTGCACCCACACTTCCCACATACACGAAATCACGTTCTTTGGATGCGTGGGTCAACAGACGTTTGTACTGATGCTCACTGATGGGAGTGGTTACGGAAAGAGTCAATTTGCCCTCGGAAAATTCGGAAGAATGATAATCAGGCCACAAAACGGACGTTGTCGGTTGCGGATTAGCGCTGATTTAATGATGTACTTAAAAACAATCAACGCAAATGGCAATAACGGCACGGCCTATTCTATCGAAAGAGGCCGGGCTTCGCGTCTGTTTCATGAACCAACAACAGGAAATAAACCATGCAGCTTTTCTCTCGGGCAAAAATTACCGCGACCTTGTTATCTGGCGTTATTACGCTCGGTTCTGGGGTTTCTCTGGCTCAGGAGGAGACCGTTGAGGTGAAAATTCCGAAGAACAGTGTGTTATCGGATGGGGTGATCTCAAAGAAAGAGATGGCAAAGTATCTGGTGATCGGGAACAAGCAACTAGCTTACCTGGCCAGAAATGCGACGGAAGAGTATGCGCCTGAGTTGGAGGGAAAGGGACAGGCGATGCCGTCAGCCTGGATGCTTATGTCAGATGGCATAACCGTCAAGAAGGTTTCGTTGGATGAATCGGCTGATGGTGCGCCCCCCCAGATCCGGATCGCCATGTTCCGGGCAGCGCTGAAATCCATCGCACGGAGGGGAAAAATTAATGCTGCGGTTATCGTCTATGCAGGCAAGCTCAGTGAGGACAATCCTCAAGAGGTGCTTGTGCTTGAACACGAACATCGCCTCGGTATTTCTGCGACAAAGATTGTTCCTTTTGAGATTGATGGTGGCAACGTCAAATACGCAGAACCTGTGACCAACAATAAGCCATTTCAGATGTTCTACGATGATAAAGGTCAGGCACCTAGCACCGGTTAAGGGCATTTTGAGAAATAGTCGTGGTTTGTTTCAGGTTGTAATTGGTGGGTTAAGAACTGTGAATGCAGTCACGGACTAGGACTGTAAAACAATCTTAAATGGAATTGTGGAGTAACGAAGTCCACACCCAAAACTAAAAAGCTCAGATAAGAACAACATGAGTTTATAAGGAGATAAGAATGAAAGGCCTGAATAAAATTGCTCTTGCTACAGCTATCGCCGCGGCTCCTTTTGCAGCCAACGCAGAACTGAAAGCCATGAACGACAGCGCCATGGGTAACGTTACCGGTCAGGCCGGTGTGACCATCGAGCTGGAAACCAAAGTAAGCATCGGCCAGTTCAAGTACACCGATGAGGGCTCCTTCGCGGTTAACGGCATCGTGCTTGGTGGTTCTGGTGTTGCCGGTGGTACTGGCACTGACCTCCTTGACCAGCTGAAGATCGATATTGACGTTGCTGACGATGGTGACGCCATCATCCACGTTGGGTCACTTCAGACCGATCCGGCCACCGGCGCACCTGTTCCGATCGACTGGGGTATGACTGTTGATTCCATGGAGCTCCTCGCGGGTTCTACTGGTACAGACAGCACTACTCTGATCTCCAACATGAGTATGCACGGTGACCTGGCGGCTCTGGATATGCGCGTAGACACTGCGACTGATCACCTCAACGTAGCTGTTGCGTTCGACATCGACGATATGGACTTCGACGTTGATTTCCTGGCTATCGGTATCCGTGACCTGACCGTTACAGGTGCTGGCACTAACTTCGACTACGATGGTAACGGTACAACTGCTGATGAAGAACTGGCAGCAAGCAGCGGTGCGTCTGCAGAGGGCTACGATCTTACTAACCCGCAGCAACAGCTGGCGTTTGGTAAGTTGACCAACTATGCGAACGTTAACCTGGACGTTTACAAGGGTGCTGGCCTGGGTGCCTCTACCGCTGTTGACGTACTGCGCGTTGACGTAAACAACGTCTACATGGACGTTGCTATCGGCGCTGTTGAAATTGGTGGTACCTCCATCGGTTCCGTGGCCCTGGATAACCTGGCCGTTACCGACACCAAGATGGCTATCTACGGTCACTAATCTGACCTGATACCAGAACTGGTGAAGCGCCCCGCCTAGCGGGGCGTTTTTTTGTTCCTGAAAAGTTGGGATCGAAAAAAAACGGCAACCCAGGGGCTGCCGTTTTGGTCTTGAAATGGGGCCAGATTATTGGTCGGGCACTGCAATGGAAAGATCAAAGCCGCCACCGGGACGCGGAGTAAGGCTGATCGGCCCTTCATTAATAGCCTGCGGAACCTGAATCTGATCAATGCCCGGCGGATTGCCAATGGAAAAGTTGAGGTTCTGGCCGTCAAACCCAATCCCCAACTGATCATTCAGGAAAGTCTGGGAAAATGGTTCATCCGGTATCTGGGCCTGCTGGCCGAAGATCAGCGGAGGAATCGTAGGTGTAAACTCGGCGGGGGGCTGTGCCCGCGCGAGCTCTTCCTGGGGCAAGAGCAGGGCGCGTCTCAGGAATTCGTCTTCAGCGCTTTCGAGCGCATCCGTTTTTCCTTCCTCAATGTACCTTTGCAAGGCTTCCCGATAGGCTTCCTCTTCGGCCTCGCTGAGCACCGGCTCGCCCGGGGAAATCGTGAGCGAGCGGATGATTCGTTGGCGGTCCGCTTCTGATTTCTGTTGCTCCTTGGGGACGACAATAACGGCAGAATCCTTAACATAGGTTTCGACCATCTCGTCTGAAGTCAGTGCCTGAACACCTGCCAGGGCAGGGAGGGATGCACTAATCCCTGCGACTGAAGCAGCGAGCAGATTTCGGCGTTTCATAATCAGGCCTTTTGGGAAGATAAACGCTGATTCATGGCATGTCTGACCTTACTGCAGTCAGGATGCTTCCAATATCAAGTATTCGGTTTGTAGGACAGGTTTTCAAGCTGGATTGATTGCATTTGTGATCAGAATCGTCGAATTTCCAGTATTGTTATTAAGCTGTCGCTACACGGTTTATATTGCCGGAACTTTTAATGCTTTTACTGGCCCGAAGGGCACCATGAAGAACCTATTCAAGAACCGTTGGAAACGGTGGGTGAATCGACGAATTCCCCGCGCGGACGTCCAGTTGCTCAGTCAGAAGAATATTTTCATTTTGCCTACAGGTGCCGGCACGGTATTCGGTGTCCTGTTGCTGGTGATGTTGATCACCGGCATTAACTATCAGAACAGCCTGATTTACCTGACGACCTTTCTACTGGGGGCGGTTTTCGTTGGTGCCATGCATCAGACCCATCGAAACCTTTCCGGGCTGGAAGTGACTCTGGTCCAGACAGGCGAAGGGATTGCGGGTGAAGAGCTACCTTTTCGAATTCGCGCGACGGCCGGTCGCGATAATGCCATTGCTATCCGTTTATCCTGTGACGGTTCCGGACTTGGGGCCGCTCACATTTCCGCCGGGCAGGCGAAAGACCTGACGTTACCAGTCCCTTCGGTGCATCGAGGCTATTTGCGCCCGGACCGGATCCGTATCGAGACACGGTTTCCTTTCGGTCTGCTCAAGGCCTGGTCGTGGATTCGGCCTGCCTCCTACGGCATCGTGTTTCCCCGGCCGGTTCCTGCTCCCGATGTGGGCATTTCGGTAGAAGATGGCAGTGATTCCGAAAATTCCAGCCCGGCGGAAGGCAATGACCACGCCGACCTGAGGCCGTGGCGCGAAGGGGATATGAGTCAACGGGTGATGTGGAAGCGTTACGCCCGAAGTGGCCAGATGGTGGTCGCTGAATGGGAGGGAGAGCAAGGCAGTCCCTACTGGCTCGATTTCAATGCCTTCCCTGGCACAAATCATGAGTTACGGCTCAGTTACCTCGCCTGGCTTGTGGCCGAGCGTGATCGATCCGGCATCCCCTTCGGTCTCAGTTTGCCGGGTCAACTTATTGAACCCGATTCAGGCGCATCTCACGTCAATCGTTGCCTTAGGGCCCTCGCCGTGTATGGGGAGAAACGTCCCCGCGAGATGGATTCAGTGCGCCACGGAACCAGACTCCAACCGGACGCTGCAGGCTCAGGATTTGCGGAGGAAGGTGTATGAGAGGGCTAAAGGAACGATCCGGCGCTGTGTCGGAGGTACCATCCCCCACCTCCGGCCTGCCTTCCAGGGCCGTGCTTTGGCTTATCGGCAGTTTCGCATTATTGCTGACGCCGCAATTGGATCGCCTTCCAATCTGGTTGATTGCGGCGTGTGCCGTGTTGGCGGTTTGGCGCTGCCTTGCCCAGTACGGACGAGTAAGATTGCCGGGGCGGTGGTTGCGAGCCGGGATTATGCTGGTGTTGATCTCGGTGTATGTTGCGACCGTGCGGGGCCGGTTTTCCGTTGATACTGCCGCGTCGTTCTTTGTGCTTGCGGTCGGTCTTAAGTGGCTTGAAACCCGCTCATCCAGGGACTTCTACGTCCTATTTTTCATCCTGGTCTATCTGAGTACGGTTAATTTTCTCTTCCACCAAGAGATTCACTGGACCCTGGTAAACCTGGCGGCGATTGCGGCACTGCTGGTGGGCCTGCAGGTGCTTAATGCGCCGGACTTTCCCGGTGCCATGAAAGCGAGTTGGCGGAGGCTGGGGCTGTTGTTGGCGAAAACCTTGCCGATTGTCGTGTTGCTGTTTGTTTTCTTTCCCCGAATGTCGCCTTTATGGAGCGTACCACTGGTTTCCGGCGAAGCAAGGTCGGGTATCAGTGACACTATGCGCCCGGGCGACATCTCAAGCTTGGCACAGAGTAGCGAGCGGGCGTTTCGGGTGACGTTTGGTGGCGAAATGCCTGCCTACAGGGACCGCTATTGGCGTGGCCTTGTGCTGGATTACCTGGACGGTGAAACCTGGCGGCAGGTCGCTGGTGGGGGGTATCAGCGCCCCGGGCGTGTGGCGCTGGACGGTGGCGTAGGTGATCTTGGGCCCCGACAGTACGATGTGCTTCTGGAGCCCACCGATAAGCGTTGGGCCTTTGCACTGGAAAACTCCCGGGCGGTGTCTGCCAATGTGGTCGAGGAATCCGAGGATCTGTTTCGATTCAAACGGCCAGCCGACACATCAGTTCGATACCGCCTGGAACGGGAAGCAACCGAGAATCGGGGGGCAACCTCGTTGCCACCGGCGGAGGCCCGACGGTACCTTCAGTTGCCGGCCACCGGGAATCCAAGAGCCCGGGATCTGGCTGACAATTTGCGCCGACGTTTGACGGATAGCGAAGTCCTCCAGGCATTGCTGACCCGATTCCGGGAACAGCCCTATTTCTACACACTCAGACCACCTCAAATGCCTGACAATGGCATCGACACACTGCTTTTTGACGCCAAGCGGGGCTTTTGTGCTCATTATGCCGGCGCGACCGTGTTCGTTTTGAGGGCGGCCGGCATTCCGGCGCGAGTGGTTGTCGGCTACCAGGGCGGTGATCGAGGAGCCGGTGGCGACTACCTGATCGTGCGGCAATACGATGCACACGCCTGGGTTGAGGCCTGGATCGAGGGCAGGGGCTGGGTTCGGGTAGATCCAACTGCTGCGATTGCACCGGATCGGATTGAGTCGGGGCTCCGTGAGGCTGTGGCGGAGGAGGGCTCCTTCCTTGAGGATGACTGGACATCGCCGCAACGGTACAACGATATTCCCATTATCCAATGGGCAAGCCTTCAATTGGATCGCATTAATTATCAGTGGCAGCGCTGGGTCGTGGGTTACCAGGGACAAAGTCAGATGGACCTGATGTCACGCCTACCCGGAGGTTTTGGCTTGAAAGAGTTAGGCTATCTGAGTGCGGGAATTGTTGGCGCCGGTTTGCTTGTGGCTAGTCTGATGTCCGCGTGGCAAGTGCGCAGGGGCGAACGTCGGGATGCTTTTCGGAGAATTGTTGATACCTGGCACCTGCTCTGTTTCCGGGCGGGAGTGCCCGTTCGGACTGGCGAGACACCCACTGCGCTGGCTGAGCGCCTGGGCCGGGCTGAACCTGCGGTGGCTGAGTCTGCGCGGCTCTTTGCCCGAACCGTCAACAGCCATTACTATAGCGACAACCCGACCGAAGGCAGGGATGACCAATTGCAGCGTCTCCGCCGTTTGCTGGCCACTATGAAAAAGCAAATGCGCCGTTCTCATTCAACAGCAGGTAAACGCCCGTGACCGATATCGCACGCAACATGCCCTGGCACAAACGGGCCTGGTCAGCGGTTCAGCACCGTCTGTCGGAAGGCCGGCTCCCGCACGCACTGATCATCACGGGGGAACGGGGTGTCGGAAAACGGGCATGGGCCGAAGCCGTTGCCGGCCTTTTACTGTGTGATAGCCCTGCAGATCAGGCACCCGGTGAACCGGTTGCCTGCGGTCGCTGTAAGCAATGCGAGCTGTACGCAGCGTCCAGCCACCCGGATGTTCGTGTCTATGCCCCTGAAAAATCACGAATGGTCAAAGTGGATCAGATCAGGGCACTGTCGACGTTTGCCGTGGCGTCCCCACAGGTTGCCAAACGAAAGGTGGCAATCATTGATCGCGCCGATCAACTGAATATCAATGCGGCCAATGCCCTGTTGAAGACTCTGGAGGAGCCTCTTCCGGACGTCACACTTCTCTTGTTGCAGGAGAGCGGCAGGCCGGTTCTGCCGACCGTTCGGTCGCGCTGTCAGACTCTGACCATCCCGACGCCGGATTTGGAATCCGCAAACACGTGGTTGGTGGAGAGAGTCCAGGCACTGGAAGAGGCGGACCGCCCACCTGCCGACATTCTGGCTAAAGCCCTCATGCTCTCGGGCAATGCCCCGCGGCTGGCGCTGGAATATGCCACCGGAGATTTCCTTAGCCTTCGAGATGAGGCATTTACCCGGTTCAAGCAGTTCATGAAGGGGCAGATGCCCGTAGCTGAGGCCGCCAAGGCGTTCAAGGCCCTGGGTCTTGAGGGGAGTCTGTGGCTATTCGAGGGTTGGGCTGCAGACCTGGCCCGATTGAGCTCCGGGGGGAGCGCCCATGATCACGAAGCGGAAGAGATGTTGGCTTACCTTGCTCGAATGAATCCGGCGTGGCGAGCCCACGATTTGTTGGATATGGTAAGGGATTCCAGAGCAGCGGGTGTCTACAATGCCAACCCGGAACTGGAAGCCAGCCGGCTATTGATCGCATGGCAAAAGCTGATGCCGGTTAAACGGCGGGTTGGCTGAGGGTCGCAATCCCGGTGCATTGCGCCTTTGGCGTTCACAACTGCTATGATTGCGAAATGACAGGGATTTTTGGTCCCTGAAACGACGAATTATCGAGATAACACAAGAAAGGTGTCAGTTATGGGGCCCGGATTTGGTGCACGCAGTGGCATTCTTACCCTGACCATCAAGGACAAGGCGGTACTCTATGCCGCTTACATGCCGTACATCCGACAGGGCGGACTCTTCATTCCGACCCAAAAGCAGTACCAATTGGGCGATGAAGTTTTCCTGTTGTTGAATCTGATGGATGAGCCGGAAAAAATTCCGGTGGCCGGAAAAGTCATCTGGATAACGCCAAAAGGGGCGCAAGGAAATCGCGCAGCCGGCATCGGCGTGCAGTTTAATGGAGATGATGAAACCGCCCGTACGAAAATTGAATCCTACCTTGCAGGGTCTCTGAGTTCCGATCGTCCCACCCATACAATGTGAGGGCGATTTCGCCATGAATGATATCGCCATGTCGTCGGAAGCCATCAAGAGTGCCGCAGGGTTTCGGGAGTCCAAATGGCGCCTCAGAAGCTTGTCCCTCGCCGGATTGACCTGGCCCGCCAGAACGCGCGCGACCGAACCAAAAACGGTGCTCATGCTCCACGGGTGGCTGGACAACAGCCTGTCCTTTATCAAGCTCGCCCCCGAGTTGACTGACTTGGCGAATGTGCATGCTATTGATATGGCAGGGCATGGTCAGTCTGGCCATCGGCCAGAGGGCCAGAGCTACCTGCTTATGGATTACGTCGCCGATCTCGCGGAAGTCGTAGACGGGCATTTCTCCGGCACGGGCGAAACCCAGGTGGATCTTGTCGGGCACTCCCTTGGCGGAATCGTCTGTGCGCTTTATGCCGCTGCCTTTCCAGAGAACGTCCGTAAACTGGTCATGATTGACAGCCTGGGCGCGATCAGCCGGCCCGTTGAAGAAACGGTGCCCCAGCTCAGGCGCGCCATCAAGAAGCGGCTCGCGGGGTCCGGGCGCCAGACCGTCTATCCGGATATTCAATCCGCCGCCAAAGCCAGGGAGGGCGGTTTGAGCCCGCTCAGTCCCGAGGCAGCGCTTACCCTTATTCCACGCAATATGAAGCCCGAGGGAGACGGTTTCGTCTGGCGGACCGATCCAAGACTGAGGCACCCTTCGCCCCTTATGATGAGCGAGGATCAGGTTATAGCGTCGTTAAAGGCGATTGTTACACCGACACTCTTTGTCCGTGCGGAGAAAGGCCTGCTTGCCTTCAGGAAGGGGCTCGATGAGCGTCGTGAAGTAATCGCCTCCCTCGACATTGCCAACGTTCCGGGCGGGCATCATTGTCATCTGGATGGCGACACCCGGCCAGTTGCCGAGGCAATCCGAAACTTTCTTGAAGATGAGTAGCTCCTTGCCGAACAATCGTTTTGTCCATTGCATTGCCTTTCTCTCTGGCTTTTTGCCCGGGCTGGCGGCTGCCGCCAGCCCCGCGGAAATGCCCGAACCCTTTCCCCAATCGACGCTTGAGACCACAACAGCCATAGAGTCGCCCGGGCACCTGGTTCTGTTCAGTCCTGTGCGGGAAGTGAATAACCAGATCCGATCGGAAACCATGGCCAGACTCCCGGTCGCCGGCGAGGGCCGGCTTTACGAAATTGCCCGGGATTCCGGTCGGGATAAGGCGCGGGAGCACTATCTCCGGCTTTTGCAGGACCGGGGCGCCCAGATTCTTTTTGACTGCACGGGCCTTTCCTGTGGACGCAGTAATGTCTGGGCCAATCAGATTTTTGATCAAAGAGAGCTGTATGGACGAGATGCCACCCAGGATTACCTAGTTGCCGGGACGACGGCGAGTGATGGCAGTCGCTGGTTAACCCTCATCTACACAGTCACACGGGGTAACCTGAGAGAATACGTCTGGATTGAACATCTTGCGGTGGCTTCGGGGGCCAGGGTGCCAGGCTTGGGCAGCGTTGACAGCCGTATTCGCGGGCCCGTGATTGTGCCCTGGACGGGGGGCATAACCTATCGGTTTGACTGGTCCGCAACTGATCGTCGCAAGATTTCCGAGTGGTCGGGTGACGAGGGCGCCCTCGTGGTTCTTTCCGGTTTTTCCGCGCTGGGCACGGACGAGAGCTTCGAAGATGCCATGGCGCGGGCTTCGGAGGCAACCAAATCGCTGTCTGAAGTGTTGGCGAAAACCGGCGTATCGTCGGAGCAGCAGAAGCTCATCATTGTGGGCCCGAGTGTTCCCCTGGATGATCCGGACCGCCAGGGTGATCGGGTGGAAGTGACGGTCATCACGAGGTAACTCCCATGAGTAAATCCAGGGATGGCAAAGGTCCCAAGACTGAAAAAATGGTAGAATCGGGAACGGAGGATAAGGCTTCCAAGGTCCTGAAAAGTGCCGATGTGGCCCGGCCCACCTCCAAGGGGTCACCAAGGCAGACCCGGACCGCCGGCCAGCGCAAGACGGTTGCGCTGACTCTTGGAAGCGGCGGTGCCCGGGGCTACGCCCATATTGGCGCGATAGAAGTCCTCGTTGAGCGGGGCTACGACATTGTGGCGATTTCAGGGTGCTCGATGGGCGCATTGATTGGCGGCATGTTCGCTACGGGAAAAATGCAGGACTACAAGGATTGGGTGACTGGTCTGGGCCAGTTTGATGTTCTGAAGCTTCTGGACGTCACCTTCAACTCGGTGGGCGCGATCCGCGGCGAGAAGATATTCTCGGTAGTTCGGGAAATGCTGGGTGATACCCGAATTGAAGATCTGCCGATTGCCTATACCGCTGTGGCGACGGATCTGCTTGCGCACAAGGAGATCTGGTTCCAGGAAGGACCGCTGGATCAGGCCATTCGCGCCTCCGTGGCTATACCGAGTGTGGTAACGCCCCTGGTGCTGAACGGTCGCGTCCTGGTAGATGGCGCCTTGCTCAATCCGCTTCCGATCATCCCCACCATTTCGTCCCACGCTGACATCATCGTTGCGGTAAATCTCAGCGGGGAGGATGAGCGTCGCCAAAGGGTACCGGATGCGGCCTTCAATCAGGAGGGCGAGGAGTCCGAAATGGATGAGTGGGTTGATACGATTCGAGAGAAGGCTTCCCGATGGTTTGACTGGGACACGCTCAAGTCTTTCGCCGCCCGGAAACCCGACAGCGGCGAGACCCCGGAGGAAAAGATCTCAAGGGAGATGCACAAGAAGGATGATGATAAGCAAAAAGACACGAAGCCTTCCGATAAAAAGGCTCAGGAAGAACACGAGACCATCGACTGGGACAAGCTCGGTATCGGCAAGTTCGATGTGATGAACCTGACGGTTGAGACCATGCAGAGTGCCCTGGTGCAGTACAAGATCGCCGGGTATCCCCCGGACTTGCTGGTCAACGTGCCCAAAAATGCCTGCCGTAGCTACGACTACCACAAAGCGCCCGAGCTGATTCAATTGGGTCGTGAACGCATGTCGGCTGCACTGGACCGTTTCGAGGCGAACAGAAACAGTAGCGGACCTTTGGCGATTTAACTCCCATTCCCCGGCGTGATGTTGCAGAGGCTGCAGGACGGTAGCCAAAGGGCGTATAATCCCGCGCTGACCATTTCCAGTACAGGATTGAACTCTGTGACCAGCCACATTGATGATCTTTATACCGTCCGCGACTACCTGCGGTACGCGTCTTCGCAGTTTGCGGCTTCCGGGCTGTACTTTGGTCATGGTACGGATAATGTCTGGGATGAGGCCGTCCAACTGGTTATGCGCAGCCTTAACCTGCCATTAGAGAACAATACACTGTTCCTGGATGCCCGGTTGGTGCGGGAAGAACGCCAACTGATTCACGAGCGCATTGAACGGCGGATCAGCGAACGAATTCCGCTGGCCTATTTGCTGGGCGAGGCCTGGTTCATGGGCATGCCATTTCATGTTGACGAACGTGTCCTCGTTCCACGGTCGCCGATCGGCGAGTTGCTCGAGAACGGTCTGCAGCCCTGGTTGGGTGACAAGCCCGTGCACCGCATTCTGGATCTGTGTACGGGCAGTGGGTGTATTGGAATCGGAGCGGCCAGTGTGTTCGGTGAGGCCGAGGTCGAGTTGGCGGACATATCAGACGACGCCCTGGCGGTCGCTGAGTCCAACATTGATTTCCATGGCCTGCGGGACCGGGTTCGAACGATCCAGTCCGATGTCTTCAGCAACATTGACGGCCAGTACGATGTTATTCTGAGTAATCCCCCCTATGTGGACGCGGAAGATCTTGCGGATATGCCGCAGGAATACCGCCATGAGCCCGAGCTCGGCCTTGCAGCGGGGGCAGATGGGCTGGACATCGCGCATCGAATTGTTGCCCAGGCTCTGGATCACCTTTCGCCCGGAGGGTTGCTGATCGTCGAAGTGGGCAACAGTTGGGTCGCTATGGACGAAGCCTATCCTGATCTGCCGCTGACTTGGCTGGAATTTGAGAATGGCGGTAGTGGCGTATTCCTGGTAACGGCGGAAACGCTGCAGGAATGGCAGAGCTGAGCTTAAACAGATTTCTTATATTAACTGGATAAAGTACTGAATCATGTCGGGAAATACCTTCGGAAAGTTGTTTACTGTCACCACGTTTGGTGAAAGCCACGGCGCCGCGCTCGGCTGCATCATAGATGGCTGCCCGCCGGGGCTGGAGCTTTCGGAAGCCGATATGCAGCGTGATCTGGATCGACGTAAACCGGGAACGTCCAGACACACGACCCAGCGCCGGGAAGCCGACGAAGTGCGGATACTCTCCGGTGTGTTCGAGGGCAAGACGACAGGTACCCCAATCGGTCTGTTGATTGAGAACACCGATCAGCGTTCGAAAGATTATTCCAAGATTGCAGAGCAGTTCCGGCCGGCTCACGCCGATTACACCTACATGCACAAGTATGGCGTTCGTGACTACCGCGGCGGTGGACGTTCGTCTGCCCGGGAAACGGCGATGCGCGTTGCCGCGGGTGCGGTGGCACGGAAATTCCTGGAACAGAGACTCGGCATCGTCATCCGTGGCTATCTGTCCCAGCTCGGGCCGATCAAGGTTGAGAAGCTGGATTGGGCGCAGGTCCATCAGAACCCCTTCTTCTGTCCTGATGCAGACAAGGTCGCGGAAATGGAATCCTACATGGATGCCTTGCGTAAAGAGGGTGATTCCATCGGCGCCCGCATTAATGTTGTCGCCGAGGGAGTGCCGCCAGGGTTTGGCGAGCCCGTGTTTGATCGCCTCGATGCTGACCTTGCTCACGCCCTCATGAGCATCAACGCGGTCAAGGGCGTTGAAATTGGTGCAGGGTTTGACAGTGTGGAACAGAAAGGAACGGAGCATCGGGATGAGATGACGCCCGAGGGCTTTCTTTCCAACAATGCCGGTGGTGTATTGGGCGGCATCTCTTCCGGGCAGCCGATCCTCGCGAGCATCGCCCTGAAACCGACCTCCAGTCTGCGTTTGCCGGGACGGGGTATCGACGTCCACGGAAACCCCGCGGAGATCATTACCACCGGGCGCCACGATCCCTGTGTTGGCATCCGGGCCACGCCCATTGCGGAAGCCATGATGGCCATCGTGCTGATGGACCATTACCTGCGTCATCGCGGACAGAATGCGGACGTTTCCGTGTCCACCCCCGTGATAGGCCAGCTCTGATTCACGGCTAGCCACTGCGTTGGAGAGTAGAGTATCTACTGGCGACTTTCCAATCTCTACTTCTGGTTCTTTGCCCTCCTCGGAGGGCTGTTACCCTATTGGTCCCTCTATTTAGAGGGGCAGGGCTTCTCCTACCTTCAGATCGCCACGTTGATGGCGACGATACAGCTGACCAAGATAATCGCACCCAGTGTCTGGGGCTGGCTCGGCGACCGGACCGGACAGCGCGTGCGACTGGTTCGGTTTGGCGCTATTACCGGGTCCCTTTTCTTCGCTGGCGTGTTTCTGGAGCCGGGGTTTTATGGCCTTTTGCTGGTTATGCTGGCATTTACCTTCTTCTGGAACGCCATTCTTCCGCTCTACGAGGTCATCACGCTCCGAACGCTGGGAGCGCGCAAGGAAAAGTACGGTAAGGTCAGACTGTGGGGGTCTGTCGGATTTATTTTTGCGGTCGGGCTAGTGGGGGGCGTCCTCGAGTTTGTTCCGGTTCAGACCCTGCCCTGGCTCTTGTTGCCGGTGTTTGCCGGTATTGCTGTCTCGGCATTCCTAGTGCCTTCAGAGGTTGGAGAGCCGAAATCAGCGGCTCCAAAAGGAAGCCTGAAAAAGATCGTGACGCACCCAGCCGTTGTCACCTTCTTCTTGATGAATTTCCTGCTTCAAGTGTCCCACGGCGCCTACTACACGTTTTTCAGTATTCATCTGGAGCAACACGGCTACGGCAAACTTTCGATCGGCTTGCTCTGGTCACTTGGTGTCATCGCCGAAATAGCCCTTTTCCTGATCATGCATCGACTGTCCCGAAGATTCAGCGTTCGACAGATTGCCCTGGGTGCTTTAACGCTGACGATGATCCGGTGGGTGCTGATTGCTGAGGTAACCGACGTGGTCGCGGTGCTGGTGTTTGCACAGTGTCTGCATGCGGCATCCTATGGAGCGCTCCACGCCATATCGGTCCAGTACATTCAGGGATTCTTCGGTCGCCACCACCATGGTCAGGGACAGGCACTCTACAGCGGGCTCACCTTCGGGGCGGGCGGCGCGTTGGGTGCCTGGCTGTCTGGTTTTCTGGTAGAGGGCTTCGACACGTCGGCGGCTTTCTGGGGTGGTGCCGGTGCCATGCTGGTGGCCATTGCCGTCACTTGGCGAGGGCTGAGGCCCCCGCCAACCGAGCAGTGACTGAGTCTCGTTACTCCGCTGATTCGTCCTCGTCGTCCTCGATCTGAAGCGACAGCCCGCTGCCGCTCGGCCCTCCGGATGATGCCGCCGATGGGCTTTCGTTCCCTTCCTGTCCGTGCAGCTTGATCTTCAGGCGAAGGTTATTGGCGGAGTCGGCATTCTTGAGTGCTTCGTCTTCCGAAATCTTGCGATCCTTCCAGAGATTGAAGAGTGCAAGATCGAAGGTCTGCATACCAAGGTTTGCGGATTTTTCCATGATCTCCTTGATGCCCTCGATTTCTCCCCGAAGGATCAGTTCGCTGATGGTTGGAGTTCCCAGCAGAATCTCGATGGCTGCGCATCGTTTTTTGTCGATGGTGGGTACCAGCCGTTGGGAGACAAAGGCCCGTAGATTCATGGCGAGATCCATCAACAATTGCGACCGGCGTTCTTCCGGGAAGAAGTTGATGATGCGGTCCAGCGCCTGGTTTGCATTATTCGCGTGAAGTGTGGAGATACACAAATGCCCCGTTTCGGCAAAGGCTAGCGCGTGTTCCATGGTTTCCCGGTCACGGATTTCCCCGATCAGGATGACGTCAGGGGCCTGGCGCAGGGTGTTTTTGAGGGCTTTCTGGAAGCTCCGGGTATCCACGCCCACTTCGCGCTGGTTAACAATGCTTTTCTTGTGCCGGTGGATGTATTCCACCGGATCTTCGATGGTGATGATGTGCCCGGCCGAGTTGGAATTACGATGGTCAATCAGAGCCGCCAGCGACGTTGATTTCCCCGATCCGGTCGCACCGACAAAAAGTACCAGGCCGCGCTTGGCCATCACGACGTCTTTCAGGATGGCCGGAAGACCCAGGTCATCTGCATTGGGAATTTCGGCGACGATGTTCCGCGCGACAATGGAGATTTCATTCCGTTGCCGGAAGATGTTGATGCGGAACCGGCCAACATTGCGAATGCTGTAGGCAAGGTTCATCTCCAGCTCTTGCTCGAATTCGGTAATCTGTTCGTCGTCCATCACCGAATAGGCAATATCTTTGATGATGCCAGGAGCCAGGGGAGTTCGGTCAATGGGCTTGAGGGAACCGTGAAATTTCGCGCAGGGCGGAGCGCCGGTGCTCAGGTAAAGGTCCGAGCCATCGTGTTTGGCCAATATTCGCAGATAATCGTCAAAGCCCATGAAATCTCCTAAGCGTGTTGTATCGGTGGTTCATGATTCTGTTTCTTCCTGGCGGACAATTTCCAGGAGTGTCCTCGCAGCGAGGCTGAGCTGACGCCCGGAAAGCCCGACTGCACCAAGTACTCTCGAGACTGAAAAATTCGTGGCCAGTCTGTGCGTGCTTTCATCAAGCATGGTGATGGGCAGAACGCTCCATCCGAGCCCGACGCTGGTCATCATTTTGATTGTCTCGAGATAGTTGGTCGGGATCTGTTGTTGTAGCGCCAGGTTTGCTTCCAGGAACAGGCGGCTTACCGCCCGGTAAGTGGCGGTGGTCGTGTCCGGAAGGATTGCCGGGTAACGTGCCAGGTCCTCCAGCGACACCGATTTTTTCAAGGCAAGCTCGTGCTCCGGCCCTACAACGAACGCCATCGGATCTGGCCAGTGCTGATATACCATGAAGTGGCTTTCCATACTGTCACTGAGTGTGACAAAGGCGAGTTCGGCGTTACGCTTTTGCATCTCAGCGTAAGCGGCATCGGATTCCATGAACTGAAGGTTCAGTTTTACCTCCGGGTAGTGACTGGTGAACTTTCGAAGCCAGTTAGGCAGGTGGTGGAGCCCGATGTGGTGGCTGGCAATAATCTCCAGTTCCCCTTCAAGTTTTTCGTTGTCCGGCGAGAGTGCAATCCGGGCGTTGTGGATTTCATCAAGAATTCGCCGGGCGTGGGGCAGAAGTCGGACGCCGGCATCCGTGAGCCGGATCTGTCGGTGGCTACGGTCGATGAGTTTCACGTCCAGTTGGCTTTCCAGGGCTGCAAGGCGCTTGCTTATGGCCGGTTGCGTGAGATGAAGTAATTCGGCGGCTTCCGAAAAAGATCCCTGATCAACAATTGTCAGAAAGGCGCGAAGCGCAGTCGGTTCCATGGCGTGTCCTGCTATGTTGTTAGCCGTCGATCCTCTGGGGTGCTGGCCGTATGTCAAACGCTATAAGATGCCAAATAGGAATGCAAAGGATAAAAAACATGAATTGGGGTTATTTTGGTATGGGGAGTATGATAGTCCGATATGAAGTCAAAACCAGAAACCCGGGATAATGAGAGAGCAACCATGGCCGGCAAAACCTTATACGACAAATTGTGGGACGATCATCTGGTCAAGCAACGGGACGATGGTTCTGCGTTGATCTATATCGACCGGCAATTGCTGCACGAAGTAACCTCTCCGCAGGCATTCGAAGGCCTGCGTCTGGCGGGACGAAAACCGTGGCGTATCGATGCCAACATTGCCACTCCCGATCACAACGTACCGACGACGGACCGGGACAAGGGCATTGATGGCATTGTCGATCCGGTTTCGCGAACACAGGTCGAAACCCTTGATAAGAACTGCGATGAGTTTGGCATCCTCGAATTCAAGATCAAGGACACCCGTCAGGGTATCGTCCATGTGATCGGGCCGGAGCAGGGTGCAACCCTGCCGGGCATGTCTATTGTCTGTGGTGACTCCCACACCTCCACCCACGGAGCATTCGGATGCCTCGCCCACGGCATTGGTACCTCCGAAGTTGAGCATGTGCTGGCAACCCAGTGCCTTGTGCAGCAGAAAATGAAGAACATGCTGGTAAAGGTGAATGGCAAACTCGGAGCGGGCATAACGGGCAAGGATGTGGTTCTCGCGATCATCGGCAAAATCGGAACCGCTGGCGGGACTGGTCATGCCATTGAGTTTGGCGGCGAAGCCATTCGGAACTTGAGCATGGAAGCGCGGATGACCATCTGCAACATGGCCATCGAGGCCGGTGCCCGGGTGGGAATGGTTGCGGTGGATGATACCACCATCGATTACGTTCGCGGGCGACCTTTTGCACCCAAAGGCGACCAATGGGATGCGGCGGTCGAGTATTGGCGGACCCTGCACAGCGATGACGATGCAGTCTTCGATAAAGTGATAGAGCTTGAGGCGGCGGACATAAAGCCGCAGGTGAGCTGGGGAACTTCACCGGAAATGGTCGCCGGCGTTGATGGCTTTGTGCCGGATCCCGCCAAAGAGCAGGACCCTATCAAGCGAGAAGGCATTGTACGGGCCCTGAAGTACATGGGGCTGGAGCCAAATATGCCGATTACCGGAATCCAGCTGGATCGGGTTTTCATCGGTTCCTGCACCAACAGTCGGATTGAGGATCTCCGGGAAGCCGCAGCGGTGGTGAGGGGGCGTAGGGTAGCACCGAGTCTCAAGCAGGCCATGGTGGTTCCGGGCTCGGGTCTGGTGAAGGCCCAGGCAGAGAAGGAAGGACTCGACCGGATTTTTATCGAAGCCGGACTGGAGTGGCGCGATCCTGGCTGTTCGATGTGCCTTGCCATGAATGCCGACAAACTGGGGCAGGGTGAGCATTGTGCCTCGACCTCCAACCGCAACTTCGAGGGGCGTCAGGGCTTCGGTGGTCGTACTCACCTGGTGAGTCCGGCGATGGCGGCCGCAGCAGCCGTGACCGGGCACTTTGTCGATGTCCGCGAATTGACCCACTGATCCACAGGAGAGAGACCATGCGAGCATTTACGCAACACCAGGGCCTGGTAGCCCCCATGGACCGTTCCAATGTGGACACGGACATGATCATCCCCAAGCAGTTTCTGAAATCCATCAAGCGTACGGGGTTTGGGCCCAACTTGTTTGATGAGCTTCGATACCTCGACGAGGGCAAGCCGGATCAGGATTGTTCCAGCCGCCCGTTGAACCCTGACTTTGTGCTGAATCAGGACCGCTATCGGAACGCGAGCGTGCTGCTGGCTCGGGCGAACTTTGGTTGTGGATCCAGCCGTGAGCATGCCCCCTGGGCGTTGGAAGACTATGGCTTCCGGGTGATTATTGCCCCGAGTTTCGCCGATATTTTCTATAATAACTGCTTCAAGAATGGCTTGTTACCCATTGTTCTTGATGAAAAAATTGTTGAACAGCTGTTTCAGGAGGCGGAAGCAAGTGAGGGGTACGAACTTGCCGTCGATCTTGAAGCCAAAACCGTTACTACTCCAGGCGGTGAGTCCTTCGGGTTCGATGTGGACGATTTCCGTCGGCATTGTCTGCTGAATGGCCTTGACGACATTGGTGTGACGCTCGAGGATGCCGGCGCGATCAGGACCTATGAAGAACAACGCCGCAAGACAGCTCCCTGGCTGTTTGGTGCCGGCAACTGAGTTTTACAAATTGAAGTGATCTGACACAGGAAAGGATTATGTCCAGAACCGTATTGATGTTGCCAGGCGATGGCATCGGGCCGGAAATCGTCGCAGAGGCAGAGAAGGTCCTGCAAAAAGTTAACGACCGTTTTGCGCTGAATCTCAGTTTTGAATCTGGTCTTGTCGGTGGTGCCGCGCTCGACGCCGCCGACACCCCTTTGCCCGAAGAAACGCTGGACAAGGCCCGGAAAGCGGACGCCATTCTGCTCGGCGCTGTAGGTGGACCGAAGTGGGACAGTCTGCCCATGAGCCAGCGTCCGGAGAAGGGTTTGCTGGGCCTGCGTTCCAACCTGGAACTGTTCGCCAACCTGCGCCCGGCCATCCTGTACCCGCAGCTTGCCTCCGCATCTTCCCTGAAGCCGGAAGTGGTTTCCGGCCTGAACATCATGATTGTCCGGGAACTGACGGGCGGTATCTACTTTGGTCAGCCCCGGGGTGTAAGGGAACTGGAGAGTGGTGAAAGGCAGGGCTACAACACCTACGCCTACACAGAAACCGAGATTCGCCGAATCGGCCGGGTGGCGTTTGAGGCGGCCCAGCAGAGAGGCAAGAAACTTTGCTCGGTTGATAAGGCAAATGTGCTGGAAGTGACTGTTCTGTGGCGCGAAATCATGAATGACCTGTGTCGCGAATATCCGGATGTTGAGCTCTCGCATATGTACGTCGATAACGCCGCCATGCAGCTTGTCCGGGCGCCCAAGCAATTCGACGTGATTGTGACTGGCAACATGTTTGGTGATATTCTCTCTGACGAAGCGGCTATGCTGACCGGATCAATTGGCATGTTGCCATCTGCGTCACTGAACTCCGAGAAGCAGGGGATGTACGAGCCCTGTCATGGTTCGGCGCCTGATATTGCAGGCCAGGGCATAGCCAATCCGCTTGCCACCATACTGAGTGCAGCCATGATGTTGCGGTACAGTCTGGGTGAAGAGGAAGCCGCAGAGGCTATCGAGGCAGCGGTCAGCACGGTACTGGATCAGGGACTTCGGACTGCGGACATCATGTCTCCGGATGGAACCCAGGTTTCTACCCGGGAGATGGGAGAAGCGGTTCTCGCTGCGCTCTAGGCGCTGATCCGGTTCCGGCTGAATTTGCGACCCGACGGTAACAACATGCTGTTGCCGCGGGATCATCCATCCTGTCCCTGCCAGCGATAGAGGCAGCGGGCGGGCATAAAACGAGGTTCAAAGGTCGCACATGAAGCGAGTTGGACTTGTAGGTTGGCGCGGCATGGTAGGTTCAGTCCTCATGCAGCGCATGCGCGATGAAAACGACTTTGCCGATATCGATCCGGTATTCTTTTCGACTTCCCAGACCGGGAAGCCCGCACCGGACGTTGGTAAGGATGGCGTTCCTCCACTTCAGGACGCGTTCGATATTGATGCCCTGAAAACCCTCGACGTGGTTGTGACCTGTCAGGGTGGGGATTACACCACCAAGGTCTACCAGAAACTGCGCGACGCGGGCTGGCAAGGCTACTGGATAGATGCCGCCTCGACTCTGCGCATGGTGGATCACTCAGTGATTGTCCTGGACCCGGTCAATCGCGACGTTATCGACTCTGCCCTGGAAAAGGGTGTGAAAGATTACGTGGGTGGTAATTGCACGGTAAGCCTGATGATGCTGGCCCTCGGTGGCCTGCTCGAGCAGGATCTGATTGAGTGGGTCTCCCCGATGACCTATCAGGCTGCTTCCGGTTCCGGAGCCCAGAATATGCGGGAATTGCTCAATCAGATGGGTGATCTGCATGGCAGTGTGAAGTCCGAGTTGGCCGATCCGTCTTCCGCCATTCTTGAAATCGACCGTAAGGTGACGGAGACCATGCGAAGCGGTGATTTCCCGACAGAGCACTTTGGCGTGCCGCTGGCCGGTAGTCTGATTCCCTTCATCGATAAGCAGCTCGATAACGGCATGAGCAAGGAAGAATGGAAAGCAGGCGTTGAGACCAACAAGATCCTTGGTCGCAGCGACAACCCGATTCCAATCGACGGTATCTGCGTGCGCATCGGCGCCATGCGCTCGCACAGCCAGGCACTGACGATCAAGCTGAAGAAGGACCTGCCCGTTGCCGAGATCGAATCGATTCTGGCCAAGGCTAATGACTGGGTGAAGGTCATTCCGAATGATCGCGAAGCAACCATGGAAGAGCTTACGCCGGCGAAGGTCACCGGTACCCTGAGTGTGCCTATCGGTCGCATCAGGAAGCTGGCCATGGGGCCGGAGTACATCTCCGCGTTCACGGTAGGTGACCAGCTCTTGTGGGGAGCAGCGGAGCCGCTGCGACGCATGCTGCGGATCCTGCAGGAGCGTTAAGAAATGTTACGCAGGGGTAATTAATGCCAACTGTGTCCGGTTTCAGAAAACCGGTTGGGGGCGAAGGCTGATTTCGGCCTTCGCCCCTGTTATTTTCAAGAGCGCTAGGGAGTTCCGCTCGATTGATAAAAAAATGGTACAAGGATTGCGGCTGATTGATTGATAAAATAGGTATTATCAACAATACTTGCCGCACCAAGCGTCAATAGAACGACACTATAACTAGAACGATCCAGACGGAAGTCATCCAACCTCGTCCGATTCTGTTTTTATAAAGCAGTAACGAATAACGGAGACTGGAAAGGAAAAAGCATGAAGGTACGCAAGCTTGCGGTTGCCCTGGCTCTGGCGGGAGGGCTCGGATCCAGCGTTGCACAAGCCCTGGGGCTGGGAGAAATTGAACTTCAGTCCTATCTGAACGAGCCTTTGGACGCAGAGATCAATCTGCCCCAGAGCCGAGGTGTGGATCCGGGCGATGTATTCGTGAATATAGCCCCCGAATCTGCCTATGAAACAGTCGGACTTAGCCGCAACCAGTTTCTGAGTAAACTCAGGTTCCAGGTTATTACCCAGAGCGACGGGTCCCTGGCAGTCAACGTATCTTCACGGGAGCCCTTGCGTGAACCGTATCTGAACTTTCTGCTCGAGCTGACCTGGCCGAATGGACGGTTGATGCGGGAGTATGCTGTTCTGGTCGATCCTCCTGTCTACGCGGAGGACTCCGGTGTCGAGGAACGGGTGAGTGCGCCAGCGGTCACCTCCGGAGCCAGCCAGCCGTCTACCAGTCGCAGTGCCGAGTCTGTTCGTCGTCAGGCGCAGGCGGAGCAGTCGTTGGGGCGAGGGTACCAGGGCAACACCTTCGGCCCGACTGGTGCGTCAGATACCCTTTGGACCATTGCCTCCAGTGTTCGTCCGAACAACAGTGTGACCACCCAGCAGGTCATGCTTGCCATTCAGGATCTTAATCCTGATGCCTTCATGGGGGAGAATATCAACCGCCTCAAACGGGGCGAGGTACTTCGGGTACCCACGCTTGATCAGATCCAGTCCCGGACCAGGGCAGAAGCCACACAGGTTGTCAGGCAGCAGAATGAGGAATTCCAGTCTCCGCAGCGCACGGTTGATGCGACTGACAGCCAGCAAGCCCAACCAGCATCCACACAGGCATCCGCCGGCGGCGATGAGCTGAAACTGCTTGTTGCGGATAATGAAAGCACGGAATCCAGTGACGGTGGCTCCGCGGGTGGTGATGGAGAACTTCCGGGCGGAGTCGACGCGGGTACCGCAGTTGCAATGGAGGAGCTGGAAAGCGCGCGTCGTGAGAACGATGAGTTGAATAGTCGCGTTAACGATCTGCAGGATCAGGTACAAACGCTGCAGCGACTGCTTGAGCTGAAAAACAGTCAGTTGGCAGATATGCAGCAGATGACGGGTGAATCCGAAGAGGTTTCCGCTGACGCGACAGCCCCTGTTGAGGGCGAAGCGAATGAAGAGGGTGCTGAAGGCTCCGACCCGGCAGTAGCGGCGCCTGATGAAGCGGCTCCCGGTGAAGTCGACGAGACAGAAGGCACTGTCGGTGTCGAAAGCCCGGATGCTGACGCGACTGCCATGGATGAAGAAGGCGTGGCCGCAGAGTCCGACGAAGCTGGGCAGGCAGAAGAGGAGTCGGGAGCGGCTGCTAATGGCGATGCTGCCGACCAAATGGCGGAAGGCTCTGCTGAGGAATCCGAGAGTGGCGCTGATGAAGCGGCCATGGAAGAGGTTGACGAAGCTGATGCGGGTGCTGGTGCTGGTGCCGAGGTAACTGAGCCAGAAGAAACAGTCGTATCGCCCGAAGCTGAGCAGTCGGCAAGTCAGGAACCCAAACCTTCGGCGCAACCGCCAGTCGCGGAAAAAGGATTTCCGGGCAACATCATTGATGCCATTACCGGCAACTTGCTCTATCAGGTTGCGCTGGGCGGAGGTCTTATCCTCCTGCTCCTTCTTCTCCTGTCGTTGGCGCGTCGGAATGCCAACCGCGAAAAGGCGTTTTATGAGCAGCTGAACAGTGAATCCGGTGATGAATCGGACTCCTTCGAGTTGAGTCTGGACGAAGAGGACGCGGATCACGGTGCCAGTGATGAAGCACTGGCAGAAGCGGACTCCTACATTGCCTATGGACGCTATGATCAGGCTGCCCAGACTCTGGAGGCGGCCATTTCGAGGGAGCCAAGCCGGAAGGACCTTCGACTGAAGCTGCTGGGTGTCTATGCCGACAATCAGGACCGTGAGTCGTTTGAGAAGCAGTTTGGTGAAATTGAGGCACTGGATGACGATCAGGCCTTGGCTTCGGCCAACGAACTGCGCGCTCAGTTGGACGAAGCGGAATCGATGCCCAGTATCGATGACCTTGAGTCCCAGCTTCGCTCAGATTCATTCGGAGGCTCACAGGCTGAAACTGCGGAAAGCGTCCCCGGTTTGGGAACAGAAAATGATTCCCAGCTCTCGGACGAGTTGCTTGCGGACCAGTATGACGCCGGGAAAGAGGAACAGGTTGAAAATGAATTCGGTGAGCTGGACACGGATTTTGCGGACTTTGATCTGAACGAGCTTGAGTCGAAAGAGGACTCTGCGGACGCCGGGACAACGGAGTCTCAGGAAGCCTCAGAGCAAGAGAACAGTGACGATTCAATTGAGTATGACCTGTCCGGTCTGTCTCTGGAATCCGAAGAGGAAAACGCGGTTGAAGGCCAGGAATCTGGCACTGAAGGCAAAACCGATTATTCTTCGTTTGAGATGGATCTCAGCGATCAGGCCGAAAGTGAAATCGATGACACTGACTGGTCCGACGACCTAGGTCTCGAACTGGACAGCGCTGTTGAAGATGAGTCTGGCGCCAACGCATCTGGAGAAAAACGTTCCGCAGAGGTCGCTGACGATTCAGCCGACAGCGACACTGACTCTCTGGACGAATCCTTCCTGGATGAGCTGGATGCCGAGTTGGATAAGGTTGCCGGCGAAGAAGACGAGCTGGGCGGGGATGAGATGGAGGAGTCGTCTCTGGATGATCTCGAGCTGGATGTCTCCGATGAAGACCTCGCCTTGATGGAGGAGTTCTCCGATTCCGCCGATTCAGCCAGTGCCGACGAGGGCGAGGCTCCCGCTCTGGATGAAGAGCTAAACCTTGAGGATACTCTTGGTGAGGGTGATGTCCTCGGTGAAAGCGCGGCTGCCAGCCCGGAAGAAGAAGTGGCCGGCACTGAAGAGCTGGAGGACCTTGGTTCTCTGGATGAACTGGCAGAGCAGGATGACGAGGCTTCCGAAGGTAGTTCCGAGATCGAAGAGCAGTTGCCCGTAGCGTCAGACGAAATTGGTGAGGATGTGAACAGATCTGGCACCGTCGAGATCGACGAAAACGAGCTTGGCGACGATGACGATTTCGACTTCCTTGCAGGAACTGACGAAGCTGCAACGAAGCTTGACCTCGCCCGTGCCTATATCGAGATGGGAGACAGTGACGGCGCCCGGGATATACTCGAGGAAGTTGCACTGGAAGGAGATGAGGATCAGAAAGCGGAAGCGCAGGATCTTCTTAAAAATCTGTCCTGATTCGTTATAATCGCGTTGATCAGGCGGAAAGCGCCGGCCGTCGAATCCATTTCGACACAAGCCGGCGCTTTGTTTTTTTCAGTATCATTCATTCCGGATAGGCGTTTGTTTCTCGAACCTCAACAGCTTACCACCGAAATTGACATAGGCGATGGTCGCGTTGCCCTTGCTTTCGAATACGACGGCCGTGATTTTCACGGCTGGCAACTTCAGAAGTCCGGCGTTCGCTCCGTCGAGTCAGACCTGACGGCGGCGGTCTCGAAAGTTGCAAACCATCCCGTTGACCTGGTCTGTGCAGGACGGACGGATGCCGGCGTACACTCCAGTTATCAGATTGCCCACTTTGAAACTTCATCCACCAGGAGTCTCCGATCCTGGGTAATGGGGATAAATACGGCACTACCAGGCGATATTGCCGTTCACTGGGCGGGCAATGCCCCGGGCGACTTCCATGCTCGTTTTTCTGCCGTTTACCGGCGCTACCGGTACGTGATCTATAATCATCCCGTGCGGCCTGGAATTCAGCGGGGGCAGGTCAGCTGGACGTTTAAGCCTTTGGATGCCGGATGCATGCATGAGGCAGCGCAGGCACTGTTGGGCGAGCATGATTTTTCAGCTTTTCGGGCAGCCGGATGCCAGTCCCGTTCCCCGATCCGTTTTATGGAGCAGGTGACAGTAACCCGTAAGGGAGAGTTCGTCGTAATAGACATCCAGGCGAATGCCTTTTTACACCATATGGTTCGAAATATAGCCGGAGCTTTGATGGCAGTAGGATCAGGGCAGCAGCCAGTTAACTGGATTCGTGAGATACTCGAACAGCGGGACAGGAAACTTGCTGGCGTGACGGCACCACCGCATGGCCTTTATCTCGTGGATGTCGGTTACCCGGAGCGGTATGGGATACCCCAGGCTGAATGCGGGCCCGGTTTCCTAAGGCCCTGGTACAGTGAGGAGGAAAACCATCCGATTCCTCCAACCCACATACATCCGAAGCTATCGGTACAGAAGCCATGAGCGTGCGAGTCAAAATCTGCGGACTGACACGTGTCGAAGACATCGAGGCGGCGGTCAAAGCTGGCGCCGATGCGTTGGGACTTGTCTTCTATGAGCCGAGTCCAAGGTCGGTCAGTATCGTTCAGGCTGCGGAGTTGGCGCGCCACGTTCCCGCCTTCGTTTCGGTCGTTGGCCTGTTTGTGAATCCGACAAAGGATGAGGTCCGGGAGGTGTTGGATCGGGTTCCTCTGGATTTGCTGCAATTCCATGGCGACGAAAGTGCTGAGTTCTGTGCGCAATTCGGACGGCGCTGGATCAAGGCCATTCGGGTCCGGCAGGGACGGGAGATACAGGCGGCCTTCACAGACTATAGCCAGGCTTCCGGGCTGCTGGTGGATGCCTGGGATCCTGATCGGTTCGGCGGAACGGGGCAGTCATTCAACTGGGATCTCATCCCTTCTGATCGGCCTATGCCGCTCATATTGGCCGGTGGGTTGTCTTCTGATAACGTATCCCGCGCGGTCGAGCAGGTGAAACCCTGGGCCGTGGACGTCAGCGGCGGTGTTGAGCAAAGTAAAGGCATCAAGGACATCGAAAAAATTTCCGATTTCATTAAAGAGGTTCACCGTGTCTGTAAAACTGACTGAAGAAATGCTGAAAGCACTGCCGGATGCGAGGGGGCACTTCGGGGCCTTTGGCGGACGTTTCGTTTCCGAGACGCTGATGGATTCGCTCATGACGCTCGAGAAGCAATACAACGAGCTCAAGCACGATCCTGAGTTTCAGGCGCGGTTCGACAAAGAGCTGGCCGATTATGTAGGCCGACCCACCCCCCTGTATTTCGCTGAAAGGCTTACCCGCGAAACAGGCGGTGCGCAAATCTGGCTGAAACGGGAAGATCTCTGTCATACCGGTGCCCATAAGGTAAACAACACCGTTGGTCAGGCACTGCTGGCCAGTTTTTTGGGGAAGAAACGGATTATCGCTGAAACCGGGGCAGGTCAGCATGGCGTTGCGACAGCGACAGTCTGTGCCCGGCTAGGTCTGGAGTGTCATGTTTTCATGGGCGCCGAAGATGTTCAGCGCCAGTCCCTGAATGTTTTTCGCATGAAGCTGCTAGGCGCCGAGGTCCACGCGGTCGAGAGTGGTAGCCGAACGCTTAAGGACGCAATGAATGATGCCATGCGTGACTGGGTCTCCTATGTCGATGAAACGTTCTATATCATCGGAACAGTTGCGGGGCCACACCCCTATCCCATGCTGGTGAGGGATTTCCAGTCTGTAATTGGTCGCGAGACCCGCCGTCAAGCGTTGGAGAAAACCGGCAAGTTACCCGATGCACTGGTTGCCTGCGTTGGTGGCGGCTCGAACGCCATTGGCATGTTCTATCCATTCCTCGCCGACGAATCCGTTCAGCTCTACGGTGTCGAGGCGGGTGGTCTCGGTATTGAAACCGGCAAACACGCCGCGCCCCTGTGTGCCGGTCGTCCAGGGGTACTCCACGGCAATCGCACCTATCTTATGGAAGATGAGAACGGCCAGATTGCCGGCACCCATTCGGTCAGCGCTGGTCTGGATTATCCGGGGGTAGGTCCTGAGCACAGTTGGTTGAAGGATATTGGCCGGGCGAATTATGTATCCGTGACCGATGATGAAGCCATGGAAGGTTTCCGCAAGCTCACTCGGGTCGAAGGCATAATGCCCGCCCTGGAGACAGCTCATGCCGTGGCTTACGCCATCAAGCTCGCTGCAACCATGGACAAGGATCAAACCGTCGTGATCAACGTATCCGGCCGGGGTGATAAAGACATTAACACGGTTGCCAAGTTAGAAGGCATCGAGATCTGAAGAATCAACAGGAGCAGGCATGAGCCGAATTGAAGGGGTCCTGAAAACCCTCAAAGGACAAGGTCGCAAGGCACTTATTCCCTACATCACTGCCGGAGACCCCCATCCCGATGTGACTGTGGATCTGATGCACACGCTGGTGGAAGCAGGTGCCGACATTATTGAACTGGGCGTGCCGTTCTCTGACCCCATGGCCGATGGGCCGGTCATTCAGCTGGCCTGTGAGCGAGCCCTCAAGCACGGCACGTCCTTGCGTCAGGTGTTAGCTATGGTCAAGGAATTTCGGACCAAAGACATCGAAACCCCGGTGGTTTTGATGGGCTACCTCAACCCGATGGAGGCAATGGGGTACGAAGCTTTTGCCGATGCGGCTGTCGATGCGGGCGTTGATGGAATACTGACCGTCGACCTGCCCCCGGAAGAGGCGGACGATGTTGCGCCTCTGTTCACTGAGCGCAAACTGGACGCCATCTTTCTGCTGGCGCCGACCACAACAGATGAACGGATTCGCGCAATCAGCGAGCACTCCTCCGGCTATGTGTACTATGTTTCATTCAAGGGAGTCACCGGGGCCGGCAAGATCAACGTGGAGGAAGTGGCTACCAAGGTGGCCCATATTCATGAGCTCACAGCTCTCCCAGTAGGTGTGGGTTTCGGTATTCGTGACGCAAAAACGGCTGCAGCGGTGGGTCAGGTATCCGATGGTGTAATTGTTGGCAGCGTTCTGGTCGATACAATAGCCAGAAATCAGGCAGATACCGACGAGCTGAAGCGGGCGCTGAAGGATCTGCTCCACCCGATGCGCGAAGCGCTGGATAGCCTGGACTCCTGAAATATGGGCCCGGGCCGACAGGCATCACAGGACAGGATGAAATCATGAGTAACTGGCTGGACAAGATCATGCCGAGCAAGATCCGCTCGGAATCCAAGCAGAGAACTGGCGTTCCCGAGGGGTTGTGGAAAAAATGCCCCAAGTGCGGCGCCTTTCTCTACAAGCCGGAACTTGAGAAGAATCTCGATGTTTGTCCAAAGTGCAACCACCATCTTCGGGTGAGCGCCAGGCGTCGTCTGGATGTTTTCCTCGATTCCGATGGTCGGGAGGAGATTGCTACAGAGCTGGAGCCTTGGGACCGGTTGAAATTCAAGGACAGCAAGCGCTACAAGGATCGATTGTCCCACGCGCAAAAGTCCACAGGTGAGAAAGACGCACTGGTGGCGATGAAAGGCACAACGCTGGGTGTACCCCTCGTTGTCTGCTCATTTGAGTTTAATTTCCTCGGGGGCTCTATGGGGCAGGTTGTGGGCGAGAAATTTGTCCAGGCCGCCAATGTCGCCCTCGAGCACCGCATTCCGCTGGTCTGTTTCTCTGCCAGCGGCGGTGCCAGGATGCAGGAAGCGATTCTATCGCTGATGCAGATGTCCAAGACGGCGGCAGTGCTTGAGCGTATGAAGCAGGAAGGCATCCCCTACATCTCCGTGTTGACGGATCCGGTGTTCGGCGGTGTGTCGGCCAGTCTGGCCATGCTTGGTGATTTGAACATTGCTGAGCCGTACGCCTTGATCGGTTTCGCCGGCCCGCGTGTCATCGAGCAGACCGTCCGGGAAAAGCTGCCGGAAGGTTTTCAGCGTAGCGAGTTCCTGCTTGATCACGGTGCCATCGACATGATTCTCCATCGCCACCAGTTACGCGAGCGCATTGCGCACGTCCTGGCGAAGTTCACGGGTCAGGAGCGGCCCGAGACCGAGGAACCGATTGAATTTGAAGTTACGGAAAAACCGGAAACCGATGCCCCCATCGAGTAACATCTCTGGCCAGTCCCCACACCCGCCGGGGACTGGCGCCACTGTCGACCGGTGGCTTACCTACCTTGAAGCCCTTCATCCAACCGAAATAGATCTTGGTCTTGACCGCGTGCTTATGGTTTTGCGGCGGCTTTTTCCGCGTAAGCCATCTGCCCGGATCATCACCGTTGCGGGTACGAATGGAAAGGGGAGTGCGGTTGCGTCGCTTGAGGCATTGCTTCGTGCGGCCGGACGACGAACCGGCGCTTATACTTCGCCGCATCTGGAGTCTTACAACGAGCGTGTCCGGTTAGACGGTTCCGATATCGACGACGCGTCGTTGGTCTCGGCTTTTGAGCGGGTTGAAGCTGCCCGCAGAAACATTTCGTTAACCTATTTCGAATTCGGCACGTTGGCTGCGTTTGTAGCGTTTTCCGAAGCCGAGGTCGAGGACTGGCTGCTCGAGGTAGGCCTCGGGGGGCGGCTGGATGCCGTTAATGTCCTTGATGCGGATATCGCAATCATAACCTCGGTGGACATTGACCATGTCGCCTTTCTTGGCGATAACCGCGAGGTTATCGGTTTTGAAAAGGCCGGAATACTCCGGCCGAAGATACCCGCCGTCTATGCGGATTCCGATCCACCCCGGTCGGTCCTCCAACAGGTAGCTGCGCAAAAGGTCGATCTGGCGCTCGCCGGACGCGATTACCGATTGCTGGACGCGGAAGACGGCGAAGGGCAGGTGCCGGCCAGACTGGTACTGGATTATCAGGGTTGGAAAGTGAAACTGCCCAATGGGCCGCTCCCCGTTCCGAGCGTCGCTGCAGCGGTGGTGGCACTGCGAGTTCTTGAGCCGGGTATGGATGTGTCCGTCATTGAGCGGACGCTGGAGTGCCTGAAAGTGCCGGGTCGGTTTGAGCAGATGTCGGCAAACCCGGATGTCTTTGTCGACGTGGGTCACAATCCTCATGCTGCAGGCTGGCTTGCGGGTCGGTTGGCGGCCCTGAAATCGGCAAATCGCCGGGTTTTGGCAGTTTACGCCGCGCTGGGTGATAAGGACGTGGAGGGCGTCTTTGACGCCATGAAGTCGGTCGTGGATAAATGGTGGCTGGCTGGACTGGACGTACCCCGGGGGCTCTCCTCCGACATGTTAGGTGACAGGGCCGCAGGTGCCGGGCTATCGGAATGCCGGCAGGCCGAGACGGTTGATGCGGCGATCACGGCTGCCCAGGCCAGTGCCCGGCCCCAGGATCTGATCGTTATATTCGGGTCCTTTTTCACGGTGGCTGAAGCTCGCACGCGGCTGACACCGATCAGTGCCCGTCGGCGCCTTGAGCTGTTTCTGGATGTGGATGATCGCCGGGAGATAGCTCCGGGCCTTGAGGTCACGGATGTGCTCCGGTCCGACGCCAGCGAGCTCTACCAGGCACAGCTGTCCCGATTCCGGAAGTCCTCCGGTGAGGCCGATGCGCTGGTTGCCATGGAGGGGGCTACCCTTGGTGTGCCGCTGGTTGCCTGCGCTTTCGAGTACAGTTTCATGGACGGAACCATGGGGGAAGTCGCGGGAGAAAAGTTTGTCCAGGCGGCAAACGTCGCTCTTGATCGTCACATCCCGCTGGTATGCTTCTCTGCCAGTGGTGGTGCCCGGGTCCAGGAGGGGTTTCTTGCGCTGATTCAGATGGCGAAAACCGCTGCAGTGCTCGAGCGGATGAAGCAGCAGGGGATTCCCTATATTTCAGTGATAACAGACCTGGTGTATGGAGAGGTGTCTGCAAGCCTCGCAATGCTTGGCGATCTGAATATTGCCGAACCGGATGCAAGAAGCGGGGCCTCCTACCCCGAGGTCATTCAGCAGGTTGAACTTGAAGGTTTGCCGGATGGTTTTCAGGGCAGCCAGTTTCTGCTTGAGCGGGGGGCTGTTGATATGATTCTTGACCGTCGACAACTGCGCGAGCGCATTGCTCACATTCTGGCAAAGTTTGCCGGGCGGGATCAGCCGGGGAGGGCGGAGGAAATTTCACATCCCTGAAGTCTGATGCCAGGGACGTCGGAGCGCCTTAAACTTTGTCCATAGCCTGGGGTGGTGCTTTGAGTTCTGTGAAGATGCCAGTTAGTATCAGCTGCTAATGCCAAAAGTGGTAAATCACCAAATTACGGGAGCCGGGAATCGTGGATGGATTGAAACAAAGAATAATCGGGGCGCTTGTTCTGGTTTCCCTGGCGGTTATCTTTGTTCCGATGTTGTTTGACGAGCCGCATTCCGAGCGAACCTCCACCAGCATCAAGATTCCAGAGGAGCCGCCTTTCCCGGAGGTGACGTCACCGGAGGCAGACACTTCGATGCCTCCGTCCTACGAGGAACCCGCCTCTGCAGCGGAATCCGAAACCCCGGCACAGGTTGAATCCGCGGCAGATGCTCCGGATTACCGAATCGTTGAAGATAGCCAGGACCCCTTCGACAGTCCTCCCGAGTCGAGTCAGCCGGAGCCAGTCGACCCAGTAGAAGAAACAGCTGATGAAGTGGCCGAAAATACGACCCCGGCGGACGAGCCATCCAAAGCTTCCGGAAATGAAAGTGAAACTGAGTCGGCTGAATATACCCGCTCGCTGGAAGGGGCGTGGGTGGTTCAATTGGGTAGCTTTGGTAACGCTGACAATGCCCGCCGCCTGAGAGACAAGGTTCGTGACAAGGGGTATGGCTCCCACTTGCAGAAGGTTGAGCGGGGCGATGCCACATTGACCCGTGTTTTCAGTGGTCCCTTCGCCAGTAAAGCCGATGCAGAAGCCGCCAAGCGCAGTCTTGATGAAGCGTTCAGTCTCAATAGCCTGGTGACAACCGGCGACAAATAAGCGTCTTTCTGATGGTTTATGGGCTCCAGGCAGTTTGGTGGCGGCCGGTTTCCTGATAGAATTCGCGCTTCCTTTTTTCCATCGGGTTCTTCATGGAAGCGCTGATCTGGATTGACTGGGTCATCATTACCCTGATTACAGTGTCCACGCTCATCAGTCTTAAACGGGGTTTCGTCAAAGAGGCCTTGTCGCTGGTGACCTGGGTAGGTGCGTTCATACTCGCCCGAACCTTCCACCCGCAAATGCAGTCGCTCCTTGAGAGCACAGTCGAAACGCCCCTGGTCCGTTTGATTGCAGCGTTTGCAATACTCTTCTTTGGCACGCTCATCGTGGGCGCTATCATCAACAATATGATTGGTCACCTCGTGCGGGCCACCGGCCTGTCAGCCACCGATCGGGTTCTGGGGATGGGATTCGGGCTTTTACGTGGGGTTGTGGTGGTGATCGTTGCCATTGCCTTCACCCGATACACCCCTCTGGCACAGGACACCTGGTGGCGTGAATCGTTAATGATAGGCAGGCTGGCCGTTGTGGAGGACTGGTCGCGACGGACACTGGGTGACGAATTCGCCCGTTTTCTGGGGCCGGCTTCGGATGGCCAGAGTGACCCAGGCAGTAATCAACAGCAGGAAGGCGTGGAACCAGCGTCTACCTCCAGCTAACATTCGAATCTAACACTCGGAGAAAACCCTATCCATGTGTGGCATTGTCGGCATCGTCAGCACTTCCAACGTAAATCAGTCTCTCTATGATGCATTGACTGTTCTTCAACACCGGGGCCAGGACGCGGCGGGCATTGTTACCTTTCAGGATGAGCGTTTTTTTCTGCGCAAGGACAACGGTCTTGTTCGGGATGTTTTTCATACCCGTCATATGCGTCGTCTGGTTGGCAATGTTGGTATCGGCCATGTGCGCTATCCGACTGCGGGCAGTTCAAGCTCGGCCGAGGCTCAACCGTTCTACGTGAACAGCCCTTACGGAATCACCCTGGCTCACAATGGCAATCTGACAAATGCTGATGATCTTAGCCAGGATCTTTTTCGCACCGATCTTCGTCATATAAACACCAACTCTGATTCGGAAGTCTTGCTGAACGTGTTTGCCCATGAGCTTCAGAAGCTCGGTAAGCTGGACCCGACCAAGGATGAGATCTTTGCGGCGGTCAGGGCTGTACATAAGCGCTGCCGTGGAGCCTACGGCGTAATTGCGATGATCACCGGCTACGGCATCGTCGGTTTCCGGGATCCGAACGGTATTCGTCCGGCCTGTTACGGCGTTCGGGAGTCGGAGGACGGGCGCAAGGAATACATGATCGCGTCAGAGAGCGTCGCGTTGAGTGCCGCCGGGTTCACCCTGGTCCGTGATATTGCTCCGGGCGAAGCGGTGTATGTCGAAACCGACGGTACGCTCTACACGGAACAGTGTGCAGAAGAGCCCCACCTGTATCCGTGTATTTTCGAGCATGTCTATTTTGCCCGGCCCGACTCGATCATCGATAAGGTGTCGGTCTACAAGGCGCGCCTGCGAATGGGTGAGACCCTTGCCGACAAGGTACTTCGCGAGCGTCCGGAGCACGACATTGACGTGGTGATGCCAATTCCCGACACCAGCCGTACGTCGGCCATGCAGATGGCCCACCGCCTGGGTGTGAAATTCCGCGAAGGCTTCATCAAGAATCGCTACATTGGCCGAACCTTTATTATGCCGGGTCAGAAGATGCGCAAAAAATCTGTCCGCCAGAAGCTGAACCCGATTGATCTTGAGTTCCGCGACAAGAACGTGATGCTGGTCGACGATTCGATTGTGCGGGGAACCACCTGCAAGGAAATCGTTCAGATGGCCCGTGATGCCGGTGCACGAAACGTGTATTTCGCTTCTGCGGCGCCTCCCGTCCGATACCCCAACGTCTACGGGATCGACATGCCCTCGGCCAGTGAACTGATTGCCCATGACCGGACGGTGGAAGAAATCCGTGAACTGATCGGGGCAGATTGGTTGCTGTATCAGGATCTGGAAGATCTGATTGCGTGCGTGAACGACGTTAACGACGAGATTGAAGGTTGGGAATGCTCGGTCTTCACCGGAAACTACGTCACCGGCGACGTCGATCAGGAGTACCTGAATCGGCTTGAGGAAGCCCGCAATGACGATAAGAAGTCGAAACAGCAGGGTGGAGATTCCGGTGATAACGGCATCATCGATTTGTACAATGATGAAGATTAAACGCGCAACGCGTGATACCAGGAGTAGCTCATGACTTTCCGCCGTGAACAAAATGTCTGGATCCCGGAGTCGGATCTTGAGGGTATGTCTGTTGATACCCTGGCGGTGAGGGCAGGGCAGGTGCGTACGGGGGAGCTGGAGCACAGTGATCCGATCTTCCCGACATCGAGCTTCGTCTATGGCAGCGCGGCCCAGGCGGCAGCCCGCTTCGGCGGCGACGAACCGGGCAACATCTACTCGCGGTTCACCAATCCCACGGTTCAGGCTTTCGAGGGACGAATTGCGGCCATGGAAGGGGGCGAGCGTGCCGTAGCGACGGCGTCGGGGATGGCTGCCATTCTGAGTACCTGCATGGCGCTGCTGAAAAGCGGGGATCACGTGGTGTGTTCCCGCGGCGTGTTTGGCACCACTAATGTGCTGTTCCAGAAATATATGGCGAAATTTGGCGTCGAGACCTCGTTTGTCGGTCTCACGGACCTGGAAGAGTGGGCCGCCGCGGTACGCCCGGAAACCCGTATGCTCTTTATAGAAACGCCGTCCAACCCACTGTGTGAAGTTGCGGATATGGCAGCGCTGGCCAGTCTGGCCCATGCCAACGATGCCCTGTTCGTGGTGGACAACTGTTTCTGTACGCCGGTGTTGCAGCGTCCCCTGGAGCATGGTGCCGATATCATTATCCATTCGGCGACCAAGTATCTGGATGGCCAGGGCCGTTGCGTCGGCGGTGTTGTGGTCGGGCCGTCAAAGTTGATGGACGAGGTGTACGGTTTTCTTCGTTCCGCTGGTCCTACCATGAGCCCATTCAACGCGTGGGTATTCCTCAAGGGGCTGGAAACCTTACCAATCCGTATGCGTGCCCACTGCGACAATGCGGTAGAGTTAGCGTTGTGGCTGGAACAACAACCGGCGGTTGAAGAGGTTTTTTATGCCGGTTTGCAGAGTCACCCACAGCACGAACTTGCAAAGAAGCAGCAATCAGGGTTTGGTGGTGTTCTTTCGTTTCGTTTGAAGGGCGGGCGCCAAGAAGCCTGGTCTTTCATTGACGCCACCCGGATGATCTCGATTACCGCGAATCTGGGCGACGTGAAAACCACGATCACCCATCCGGCCACCACCACCCACGGTCGCCTGTCGCCGGAAGACAAGGACGCTGCGGGTATCACTGAAAATCTGGTCCGGATTTCGGTGGGCATAGAAGCAGTCGAGGACCTGAAGACCGATCTTGCACGTGGCTTTCAGGCACTTCAGAACCCAAGCAATGGAAACGTTTGAGTATTCATGGCCGAATCCGCAAAAGCGAAGAAAGCACCACAGGAACTGACAGAGAAGCAGCTGCGCTTTCGCCGTTTGGTGGCACAGGGTGCCCGGGAAGGCGCCGTGATTGCGCTGATCGCGCTCTGCATCTACTTTTCCATGGCGCTGGTTACATTCAGTCCGTCTGATCCGGGCTGGGCCAGTATTGGCCACGATACCAGCGTTCAGAACTATGCGGGCCGCACCGGCGCCTGGCTCGCGAGTCTGTTCATGGACTTCTTTGGTCAGGTGGCCTACCTGTTCCCGCTGATGATCGCAGGGTATGCAATCATGTTGATTCGTCGTCGGAACGATTCCATGGATTTGCACTGGCCGCTGTTCATGATGCGGTTCGGCGGTTTTTTGCTGATCCTGCTGTCTGCCACCAGTCTGCTTTCGCTTTATTCAGTTTTCGGCCTCGGTGTGTCCTCTGGTGGGGTCCTGGGAACGGCGGTATCGGAGGCCATGGTCCGGTTCTTCAACCTGCCCGCGACAACGCTTCTGCTGATTGCCATATTTCTGTTCGCGATCACCGTCACCACTGGATTGTCCTGGTTCCGGCTGATGGACCAGATTGGTGGAGCGACGCTCAGGTTCGCGCTAGCGCTCAAGGCACTCTTCACTCCCAACCCGGATAGGAAAAAGCCTGCACCATCACCCAAGGCAGAGCCTCCGGTGGTAAAGGACCGAGTCCCTGCACCAAAGTCCGGAACTGCTGAAAAGCAAAAAAACGGGCCGCGATGGTGGCATCGAATTCCCGGCTTTGGTCCATCTAAGGCCAAGAAACCGGCAAAGACTTCGCCCGAACGGCGAGAGCCAGGGCTGGAAGGCCTCAGTGCTGCAGTGGACCCAGAGCCGGTACGGCTTGAAAGCTTCAGCTCCACAGACGATAACACGCCTCCTGAACCGTCTCAGAGCAATCCGGCGCCTGCTAATTCATCACCCAAGCCTTCGGGAAGGTCGCTGAAGATTTCGCCGTTCAAGAAGGATGAGCAGCCACTTTCCAGCAAAAACGGCAAGGACAAACAGCCCTCGCTGCTGGAGGACCTGGAAAACCCGATCCCGCCGATTTCTCTGCTGGATCCACCCGAAGAGCACAAGGGAGAAAGAGGCTATTCCGAAGAATCCCTCGAACACATGTCCCGAATGCTTGAAGAAAAGCTGGGGGATTTCGGTGTCTCCGTGGAAGTCGTTGAAGTCAATCCCGGGCCCGTGATCACCCGTTTCGAGATCAAGCCGGCTCCCGGCGTCAAGGTGAGTAAGATCTCGAACCTGGCGAAGGATCTGGCACGCTCACTGGCGGTTCTGAGTGTGCGGGTTGTCGAGGTCATACCCGGTAAGTCCGTTGTCGGGATCGAAATTCCCAATGAAGAACGGGAAATGGTCCGCCTGAGCGAAGTTCTGGGCGCCCGGGTGTTCGAGGATTCGTCGTCACCGCTGACACTGGCATTGGGCAACGACATAGGTGGTAACCCGATGGTGGCCAACCTGGCCAAGATGCCCCATTTGCTGGTGGCGGGTACCACGGGGTCGGGCAAGTCCGTCGGCGTGAACGCCATGCTGCTGAGTATGCTTCTGAAGGCGACGCCCGATGAGGTCCGCTTCATCATGGTCGACCCAAAGATGCTGGAGTTGAGCATTTACGACGGCATCCCCCATCTTCTGGCGCCCGTTGTCACTGACATGAAAGAAGCCGCTAACGCGCTTCGCTGGTGCGTCGCAGAAATGGAACGCCGTTATCGGCTCATGGCCAATCTTGGCGTTCGGAACATTGCGGGATACAACCGCAAGGTCAAGGATGCCATTGCAGCCGGCGAACCGCTACTGGACCCGCTTTGGAAGCCGGATGAATATCTCGCCAATGATGAGCAGGAACGACCAGAACTGGAAACCCTGCCGTTCATCGTGGTTGTGATCGATGAATTTGCCGACATGATGATGATCGTTGGCAAGAAAGTGGAAGAATTGATTGCCCGAATTGCCCAGAAGGCGAGGGCCGCGGGGATTCATCTGGTGCTTGCCACCCAGCGACCGTCTGTTGACGTCATTACCGGTCTGATCAAGGCAAATATCCCCACGCGTATGTCCTTCCAGGTCTCGTCCAAGATCGATTCCCGGACGGTTCTCGATCAGGGCGGCGCCGAACAGCTTCTCGGGCATGGCGACATGCTCTACCTGCCGCCGGGCTCTGGCCTGCCGGTCCGGGTTCATGGTGCTTTCGTCGATGACGATGAAGTCCATCGCGTCGTCAGCGCGTGGAAAGCGCGTGGCGAACCGGTCTACGTGGACGACGTTCTGAACGGTGCCGAGGGCGAAAGTCTGCCCGGCGTACCGACACTCTCGGAGGGTGGTGGCGATAGTGAAGGCGATGCCCTGTTCGACGAGGCAGTGGCGTTTGTCACCGAAGGCCGGCGGGTGTCGATTTCGTCCGTTCAGCGCAAGTTCAAGATTGGCTACAACCGGGCGGCGAATCTCGTCGATGCCATGGAAGCTTCGGGCGTCGTCAGTGCCGCCGGGCACAATGGTGCACGGGAAGTTTTGGCCCCGCCACCCCCCAGAGACTAGGAGCCGTATCATATGCAATACCATCCCTTTCTGAAGATGTTCGCCATCGCAGTGGTTACCCTGTTTGCGTTGGCAGCGAAAGCGGCTGATAACGGGTCAGAGTCGCGGGATGCGGCTGCCAGGCTCGCCTCCATGCTCAAGAGCTACGAGTCCTATCAGGCTGATTTCATTCAGATCGTTGTCAATGAAAACGGCAACCAGGTTCAGGAAACCCGGGGGGCTCTGAAAGCCAAACGTCCCGGGTTGTTTTACTGGGAAACCAGTGCGCCGCTTTCCCAATTCATCGTCAGCAACGGTGAAACGGTTGAAGTCTACGATCCAGATCTTGAGCAGGTGACCATTCATAATCTGGACGAACGGGTCCAGACAACCCCGGCTCTTTTGCTCAGTGGCGAGGTCGATAACCTTGAGGAAACCTACCGGGTCTCCAGAAAGGCCATTGGTGATAATACCCGTGAATTCATGCTGGAGCCCCGTAGCCCGGATTCCCTGTTCCTCTCCCTGCGTCTCACGTTTTTCAAGGGTGAGCTACAGGAGATGCGGATGCAGGACTCGTTGGGCCAGCTCAGTGTTCTGAGCTTTGATAACATCAGGTTGAACGAGAGTGTCGACAACAGCGCCTTTTCCCTGGAATACCCGGAGGGCGTCGACATCATCCGGGACGGAGCCTGATGCAGGATAGCCTGTTTGAGGACCAGCCCGGTTTTCGCCCACTGGCGGCGCGAATGCGGCCTGCCAGCCTTGATGATTATGTCGGCCAGCTGCATCTCGTGGGGCCCGGCAAGCCTCTGCGCCGTGCTGTTGAGCAGGGGCAGTTGCATTCCATGATCCTCTGGGGGCCACCGGGTGTCGGTAAGACCACCTTCGCTCGCCTCCTTGCATCCCTCAGCGATCTCAGCTTCGAGACCATCTCGGCGGTCCTCAGTGGCGTGAAAGAGATCCGTGCCGTTGTTGATCGGGCCCGCAATCGCAAGCAATCCGAAGGGCGGGACACGCTCCTGTTCGTGGACGAAGTGCATCGCTTCAACAAAAGCCAGCAGGATGCCTTTTTGCCTCATATTGAGGACGGTACCTTCATCTTCGTGGGGGCTACCACGGAAAACCCTTCTTTCGAGCTGAACAGCGCACTCCTGTCCCGAACCCGGGTTTACGTTCTGAAAAACCTCGACGACGACGATATCCTGCGATTGCTTGAGCGGGCCCTGGCCTCAAGCGACGGCTTCGCTGGCCGTTTATCGGTGCCAACGGATGTACTTGAGCTGATGGCAGCTGCATCGGGAGGGGATGCCCGGCGAGCTCTGAACATTCTCGAGGTGGCGGCGGATTTGGCCGAACCGGACGCTGATGGTCGTGATTGTGTCACCCATGAGCAACTCGAACAGGTCATGCAAACCAGCCTGCGTCGCTTCGACAAAGGCGGGGACGTGTTCTACGACCAGATCTCGGCACTTCACAAATCGGTCCGGGGATCCGATCCGGACGGTTCGCTTTACTGGCTTTGCCGCATGCTGGATGGGGGCTGTGATCCACTGTACGTTGCCCGGCGATTAGTCCGGATTGCCAGCGAGGATATCGGAAACGCCGATCCGCGGGCGCTGCAGCTCAGCATGGACGCCTGGGACGCACAGGAGCGGCTGGGGTCTCCGGAAGGTGAGCTGGCGCTTGCCCAGGCAGTTACCTACCTGGCCATGTGCCCAAAGAGCAATGCAGTCTACAATGCGTTCAACCAATGCATGTCAGACATCCGCCAGGATCCGGATTTTGAAGTGCCCGTGCATTTGCGTAACGCCCCGACCAAGCTTCTTAAAACCATGGGCCATGGTGAATCCTATCGGTACGCTCACGATGAGCCCGATGCGTTCGCCGCCGGCGAAGCCTACCTGCCCGAATCCATACATCAGCGCCGCTATTACCAGCCGGTGAATCGCGGGCTCGAAATCAAGCTGGCTGAAAAACGGGAGCGTCTCGATCAGCTCAACGCCCAGAGCTCCCGAAAGCGCTACTCCTGAGCCTTTCCCACGGTAGCCACGGGCCTCTGTGCAGGTATAATGGCCAGTCATTTATCACACATCGCTAACCGGAATAGTCAGGATAACCATGCTCGATCCCAAACGTGTCCGCACTCAGACTGAAGAGATCGCCCGTCGGCTGGCCATCAAGAACTTTACCTTTGATACCGCCACCTTCGAGCAGCTCGAGGAACGCCGTCGCGCCCTGCAAGTGCGGACGGAGACGCTGCAGAGCGAGCAGAACAAACAGTCAAAGTCGATTGGCAAGGCCAAAGCCGCCGGTGAAGACATCCAGCCGTTGCTGGACAAGGTGGAAAGCCTGAAGGCGCAGAAATCTGCCGCGGAAGATGAGTTGCGAACCCTGCAGGACGAGCTTTCGGATTTCCTGGCGGGCATTCCCAACCTTCCTGACGAGGATGTCCCGGCGGGTGACAGTGAAGACGACAATGTCGAAATCCGGACCTGGGGGACCGCGAGGCCCCTGGGTTTCGAGGCGAAGGATCATGTCGCCCTGGGAGAGGGGCTCAAAGGGCTGGATTTCGAGACCGCAAGCCGCCTGGCTCATTCCCGATTCGCGGTTATGCGGGGCCCGATTGCCCGTCTGCACCGGGCGCTGGCTCAGTTCATGCTGAACCTCCACACCGGCGAGCACGGCTATACCGAAGCCTATGTGCCTTACCTGGTGAACGCGGAAACGCTGTATGGCACAGGCCAGTTGCCCAAATTCGAGGAAGATCTGTTCAAGATGGAGGGAGAGAATCCCCTTTACCTGATCCCGACGGCAGAGGTCCCGGCAACCAACCTTGTTTCAGACAGCATCCTGGACGCCAAGGAGCTGCCGCTTCAACTGGTTTGCCACACACCCTGTTTCCGCAGTGAGGCCGGGTCCTACGGCCGTGACACCCGGGGCATGATTCGCCAGCATCAGTTTGACAAAGTCGAGCTGGTACATGTTGTTCGGCCAGAGGATTCTGATGCCGCGCTGGACGCACTCACAGGGCATGCCGAAAAGGTTCTCCAGTTGCTGGAACTGCCGTACCGAGTCGTCACCCTGTGCGGAGGAGATATGGGCTTCTCGGCAGCCAAAACATACGACCTGGAAGTCTGGCTGCCGGGGCAGCAGAAATTCCGGGAGATCTCGTCCTGCTCCAACACCCGTGATTTTCAGGCACGGCGCATGCATGCCCGGTGGCGTAACCCGGAGACCGGAAAGCCGGAGCCCGTACACACTCTGAACGGGTCTGGTCTGGCGGTGGGGCGTGCCCTGATTGCCGTGATGGAGAACTATCAACAGGAAGACGGCAGCATTCTGGTTCCGGATGTACTAAAGCCTTACATGGGAGGCATCGACCGAATCCAATGACCAATCAGCCGACACATGCACCAGGGAAGGGCGTTGGTGCAACCCCAGCACCAATCCGGTACCGAACCAATCCCGTCACGGATAATCCGAACAGCTCCGCGGGAGAGGTGGCCCTTGTCGGGGCGGGCCCGGGTGATCCGGAACTGCTTACGCTAAAGGCATGGCGCCTGATTACCTGCGCCGAGGTGGTGCTTTACGATCGTCTCGTTTCGCCAGAGATCATGGCACTTATTCCGGATTCCGCTGAAAAGATCCACGTCGGTAAGCAGCGCGCCAATCACGTGTTACCGCAGGATCAGATTAATCAGCGCCTGGTGGATCTGGCGCGGACCGGGCGCAAAGTGGTGCGTCTGAAGGGCGGTGATCCGTTTATTTTCGGTAGGGGCGGTGAGGAAATAGAAACATTGGCCGCAGCCGGTGTCCGGTTCCAGGTGGTCCCCGGCATTACGGCGGCGTCCGGCTGTGCGGCGTATTCCGGAATTCCGCTCACCCATCGCGATTACGCTCAGTCAGTACGCTTCGTGACCGGCCATCTCAAGAACGATACCTGCGACCTTCCCTGGAAGGATTTTGTCCAGAACAACCAGACCCTCGTGTTTTATATGGGTCTGGTGGGACTGCCCATCATCTGCCGGCAACTGGTTAGCCATGGCATGTCTCGAGATATGCCCGTAGCGCTTGTTTCCAAGGGAACGACTCCCGAGCAATTGGTGATCACCGGCACCTTGACCGACATCGTGGAGCGGGTTGAGGCGCAGCCGGTTCAGCCGCCGACACTGGTGATTATTGGCCATGTGGTGGCTCTGCGGGAGCGCCTGGATTGGGTAGGTGGGCTGCCTGATAGAACCCTCGCGCAGGATTGAGTTGCAAGCGAGGCGGGCGACCGCATCATTGAGTCTGAACAAAAAAAGGGAGCCTGAGGCTCCCTTTTTGCTATCCGGTCGTGCTCAGCCAATTTTGCGCTTTGGCAGGACATCCTTCAGTTTGTCACGCATTTCCCGAATGGCTTTTTCGGTGGTCGGCCAGTCGATACACGCGTCGGTTACGGAGACGCCGTACTTCAGATCGGCCAGATTGTCCGGAATGGACTGATTGCCCCAGTTAATGTTGCTTTCCACCATCAGGCTCTGGATAGAGTTGTTGCCTTCGAGGATCTGGTGGGCCACGTCCTGCATAACCAGCGGCTGTAGCCCGGGATCCTTGTTCGAATTGGCATGGCTGCAGTCAACCATGATGGACTTCCGGAGCTTGGCTTTTTCCAGTGCCTGCTCGCAAAGAGCTACGCTTACGGAATCATAGTTGGGCTTTCCGCCACCACCGCGCAGAACCGCGTGTCCATAATTGTTTCCCTTGGTCCGGATAATCGCAACTTTGCCTTGCTGGTCAATACCGAGGAAGCTGTGGGGGTGAGACACGGACTTCATCGCGTTAACCGCGACGTCCAGGCTGCCGTCGGTGCCATTCTTGAAGCCGATGGCCATAGACAGACCGCTGCTCATCTCGCGGTGGGTCTGCGACTCGGTAGTACGGGCGCCGATTGCTGACCAGGCAATGGTGTCCTGCAGGTATTGCGGAGAAATAGGATCCAGGGCTTCAGTGGCTGCCGGCAGGCCGAGTTCGTTGATATCTAGGAGCAGGCGACGGCCAATGTGCAGGCCCTGTTCGATATCGAATGTATCGTTCAGCTTCGGGTCATTGATCAGCCCTTTCCAGCCCACGGTGGTCCGGGGTTTCTCGAAATAAACGCGCATTACAATCAGCAGCGTGTCGCTGACTTCGTCAGCAAGCTTTTTTAGGCGTTGGGCGTAGTCACGGGCAGCCTCCACGTCGTGAATCGAACAGGGGCCTACCACCACGAACAGGCGGTGGTCCTTGCCGTCCATGATGTCATAGATGGCCTGACGTCCATTCGCCACGGTGTCGGCTGCTTTGTCGGAGAGCGGCATCTCCTGTTTCAGCGCTTCAGGAGTGATCAGTGGTTCCTGGCTGGCCACATTCAGATTCTCTAGTTTTTTGCCCGACATGTTGTTCTATATCCCCGATTCTGATCGTTGCTTCCCGGTTGGACGAACAAATGCCAACGGGGTTGCAGATTAACGCGAATGTCACCGGTGTCCGGTTGCGATTAACCCCGGCGAGGTGGTTATACTGCGTCATTTGGTAGGCCTTTTCAACGCTTCTTCAGTACGGGGTCTGGATGTCACAAAACCGGCAGAAATCGCGAGATGTTCCGGTCCGCAGGACGGTCTCGGGAAAGATCGCTTTTGTCCTGTTGGGCTGAGCAGAGGGACGAGCGTGTTACTCATGTTGTCCGTTCCGTTCACTTGGACTGGTCGGCGATGCAGATCAATGCCGCTTATGTCGCCGACCGGATCATGGACGTGTTCCTCAAAACCAGCGGGTTGCATCCGGAGCTGTCACGGCGCCTTGCCCGACTGGGGCTTTTTCTCGCCTGGCGAATGAACCTTGAGGGCGCAAAAGCGTTCAGTTCCAACCTGGTTGAATGGCTCGACAGCCTGCAGGAATGGCGTGGCTGGAGTGATTCCGAGGCCGGTTCTCGAAAGTGCTTCTTGATCAGCTCGACGCCCTGGTCATTGCGGTTTCGGGCAGTTTCGAGTCGGGGACGGTGTCTGCGGTCGAGGACTTTTGCCGCCAATGGAAAGAGGGTGCAGACAGGCGCAACGGTCAGATTGGCAAACTGAGGCAGCGACTGTTGGAAACCGAGTAGGGCGCGGCTCGCCAACGTCGCGCTGACCAGACGGCCCGGGCGCTGATTGGTCGGGCATTGCAGGGCCGCCAACTGCCGGTTCCCATCAGTCGTTTTGCACTCGACCACTGGCATCGGCTCCTTAAACACCCGATCTGGGAAACCGGTTTTGAGGGAGAGACCTTTCGTCATGGTCTCACGCCTCCGAGGTGAAGCGCCGGAGCTGGCGGACGCCTTGCCGCCTCCTGAGCGGTTCAGATGGGATACTTCTTGGCTGAAGTTTTCGGGCGCGAACCTGGGGCAGGCAAGTGTAGCGGAAGGTCAATGGTTCGTTGAAGGCAAGGGTAATCGTGAGCAGCGCGGTTATTTCTTCGCGCTGCTGCAGGACACTGCCGAAATTCTGTGGACCAATGGCGCCGGGGTGAAACTTGGCCTTCAGCCGTGGGCTGAGTTTCAGCGGGCCCGGGCAAGCGGAGACTTGCGCCCGCTACCCAGGTTGACGCCCTTTGGTCAGGTTTTGAATGAAACCGTCACGGTGCTTGCGGGCGTCAGTGAGAAGCAGCGCAGACTACGCGAGAACGCTGCTCAAGAAGCCAGGAATCAGGCTGATGCCCTGCGGCGAAAGCGTGAGCAGGAGGATTTGAAGCGCGAGAGGGAAGAAGCGGCTCGCGAGGCAGAGCTTCGGCGTGAAAGGCAGCGACTGGAGGAGCAACGCCAGGATGATGATAGGGCTGAACGGGAACGTCTTGCCCGGGAGCAGCGGCTTCTCGCCCGAAAGCAGGTTCATGGCCTCAAGCTCGGTGGTTGGATCGTGGTTTCGCCGTCAATGCCTGAGGAAGAACCGATTCGATTGAAGCTGGCCGTCCGCATCAACGCATCCCGCAAGCTCGTCTTTGTCGACCGCTTGGGACTCAACCGCAGGGAGTTCCTGGAGGACAACCTGGTGGAGGACATCGTAGTTGGCTGGATTAGGGTTCTGGGCAGCTCTGCGGAGTTCGACGATACCCTCAGCCGGGTGGTTGGCCGGATCCGAGTGGACCGAAACTGAGGCCGAAAGAGGAGCAGGAAAAATAATAATGAGTAATACAGACTACGGTTTTGGCACTTCCGAGAGCGCTTCAGAGGGGCCCGATAATCGGGCAGACTATCGTCTCACGGCAACGGCACGAGCAACGCTCGAGCTAGAATCCGAGGTGCCCGGGAAGGCCTTGAAAAACCGCGGACGAGACCTGGTGTGCCGAATCCGCGACATTTCAGCGCGTGGAATGTGCCTTTTTTCTCCGGAGCCGCTGTCTTTGGGGGCGCTCCTTCCAGCGACGGTAGTACTGGGCGATCATCCGACGCCGTTCTTATTGATGGTGGAAGTGGTCTGGTGCCGCCCGAACCGGTCGGAGTTTCTGGTTGGTGTTCAGATCATGGAATCAGACGGCACGGGTTACGTTGAATGGTTGGACGCGGTCGCTTCAGCAATGGAAGGGGAGTAATGGGAGGCACAGAAAAGCCGGCGCAGGGCCGGCTTTCTTAATCCTGATAGCGACTGCCGCTGGGACTCATTCTTCCATTTGAGCCATACCGGTAATATTGAAACCGGCATCGACGTACATGATTTCCCCGGTGATGCCGCTGGCCATGTCCGAGCTCAGGAAAGCGGCGGCATTGCCGACCTCATCGGTGGTCACGTTACGACGCAGCGGAGCCTGTTTGGCATTCTCCGCAAGCATCCGGCGGAAACTCTTGATGCCCGAGGCCGCCAGTGTCTTGATCGGGCCGGCCGAGATGCCGTTGACCCGAATTCCATCCTTGCCCAGGCTCGCTGCCATGTAACGGACATTGGCTTCAAGTGAGGCCTTGGCCAAGCCCATCACGTTGTAGTTCTGCAGTACCCGTTCCGCACCCAGGTAGCTCAGCGTCAGCAAAGAGCTTCCTTCGTGCATCATCTTCCGGGCACCCTTGGCTAGTGCAACAAAGCTGTAAGAGCTGATGTCGTGGGCGATTCGGAAACCCTCGCGGGTGGTAACATCGACATAATTGCCGTCCAATTCATGCCCGGGCGCAAACCCAACGGCGTGAACGATGATGTCGATGTGGTCCCAGTGTTTGCCAAGCTCGGTAAAGACGTTCTCGATTTCTTCGTCGCTGGCAACGTCACAGGGAAAAGTCAGCTTGCTGCCCCATTGTTCGGCGAATTTCTCCACCCTGGGTTGGAGCTTTTCGTTCTGATAGGTGAACGCCAGCTCCGCGCCTTCCCGGGCGAATGCTTCGGCGATACCGTAGGCGATGGACAGTTTGCTGGCAACGCCAACGATCAGTGCTTTTTTGCCACTGAGTAATCCCATGGGTAGTTCTCCCTGTGTTCCTGATTTCGGAGCATTATCCCTGAACTCGCGCGCTCCGGGTAACGCTCAATTGGTCGTAGACGCGTTCTGGTAGAAGAACGCCGCACTGAGTAGTTCCTGAGTGTATGCCTGGCTTGGTGCGTGGAAAATGTCGTCGGCGTTCCCGTATTCCACAATCTTTCCGTGGTGCAATACCAACAGTTTATGACTGAGTGCGCGAACGACGGCCAGATCGTGGCTGATGAAAATATAGCTTAGACCATAGCGGCCCTGTATATCCCGCAGAAGCTCAATCACCTGTTTCTGGACGGTCCTGTCCAGCGCAGAGGTTGGCTCGTCCAGAATGATCAGATCGGGCTGAAGCACGAGGGCGCGGGCTATGGCAATGCGCTGGCGCTGTCCGCCCGAAAATTCGTGAGGATAGCGATGTCGATTGTCGGGATCCAGGCCAACGTCCCGTAAGGCCCGGATTACCCGTTGCTCGTGGTCGTCAGAGTTGCCAGGCTCGTGAATTTCCAGGCCTTCGCGCACGATCTCAGCGATCGACATTCGCGGGCTAAGGCTGCCGAATGGGTCCTGAAACACGATCTGTATCCGGCTCCGCCAGGGACGAAACTGCTTCTGGGTGAGGTTGCCCAGCTCTTCGCCGGCCAACTGGATGCTACCGGTACTGGCGGTCAGCTTGAGTAGGGCGTGACCAATGGTGGTCTTGCCGCTTCCGCTTTCCCCGACAATCCCGAGGGTTTCGCCGCGATTCAGGCTGAAATTGGTGTCCTGGACCGCGTGAAAATAGTCTTTGACCTTGCCAAAAAGTGATTTACGGGTGGAAAAACGGACGTCCAGATGGGAGACGCTGAGCAGGGGGGTGCTACTGCCGGCGGCTGCCAGCGGGGCCTCGGGCGGTTCGGCATCCAGCAATTTTCGGGTATAGGGGTGTTTTGGTCGATCAAACAGAGTCTCGGTGTCTGCAAGCTCCACCAGTTTCCCCTGTTCCATGACCGCCACCTCGTCTGCATAGCGGTGAACAATGGAAAGATCATGAGTGATCAGCAGGATCGCCATGCCGAGTTTCTGCTGAAGCTCCCGGAGCAGTTCGAGAACCTGTTTTTGCACCGTGACGTCCAGCGCCGTGGTGGGTTCGTCAGCAATCAGGAGTTCGGGCTCGTTGGCCAGCGCCATGGCAATCATGACGCGCTGCTTCTGTCCCCCGGAAAGCTGGTGCGGGTAGCTACCGAGACGACTTTCGGGGTTCTGGATGCCGACCAGTTCCAGCAATTCAATGCAGCGCTTTCGAGCGGCGGAATTGCGCATCCCCTTATGCAGGGCCAAGGTTTCCCCAATCTGCTTCTCGACGGTATGCAGAGGATTGAGGGACGTCATTGGCTCCTGGAAGATCATGCTGATCTGGCGCCCCCGAATCTGACGAAGGCGTTTGTCACTGGCCTTCAGCATGTCTTCGCCGCGGAAAAAGATCTCTCCGGTCGGATAGCTGGCGTGTCGCTCATCAAGCAACCGAAGCACCGACAGTGCCGATATGGATTTGCCCGATCCGCTTTCCCCTACGAGTGCGAGCGTCTGGCCCTCGCGGATGGCAAGTGACAGGGAGTCCACTGCCCGGGGGCCATGATCGAAGCAGATAGACAGGTTCGAAATCTGTAACAGGTTGCTCATATCAGCTCTTTCTCGGATCGAAGGCGTCCCGAACGGCCTCGCCGACGAACACCAGGAGTGTCAGCATGACCGAAAGCGAGATGAAGGCAGATATGCCGAGCCAGGGCGCGTGCAGGTTCGCTTTCCCCTGCGCAATCAGTTCGCCCAGAGACGGCGAGCCGGACGGCAGGCCGAATCCGAGGAAGTCCAGTGAAGTCAGCCCGGTGATGGCGCCGGTCAGGATAAACGGAAGAAAGGTCAGCGTCGCGACCATGGCGTTGGGAAGAATGTGCCGGAACATGATTTTCCGGTTGTCCAGACCCAGGGCTCTGGCCGCCTTCACGTACTCGAAATTTCTGGCCCGCAGGAACTCCGCCCGGACTACATCCACGAGCCCCATCCAGCTGAATAGCAGCATGATGCCCAGCAGCCACCAGAAGTTCGGCTGCACGATGCTCGACAGGATGATCAACAGGTACAGCACTGGAAGCCCCGACCACACCTCAATGAAACGCTGTCCGAGCAGATCAATCTTGCCGCCGTAGTAGCCCTGAATGGCTCCGACCGCGACACCCACGATGCAGCTGGCAAAAGTAAGGGTGAGTCCGAACAGCACAGAAATGCGAAAGCCGTAGATCACCCTGGCGGCAACATCCCGTCCCTGGTCGTCGGTACCCAGCCAGTTCTCCGGACTGGGCGGTGCGGGCGAGGGCACCTCAAGGTCGTAGTTGATGGTGTCGTAACTGAAGCGGATTGGCGGCCAGACTATCCAGCCATTGGCTTCGATCTGACTGGAGATGAATGGGTCGCGGTAATCGGCCTCCGTGGGCAAAAAGCCCCCGAAGGTCTCCTCAGAAACGGACTCCACGACCGGAAAATAGAAGGTGTCCTGGTAGGACACAACCAGTGGTGAATCGTTGGCGATCAGCTCCGCCACAAGGGACAGGCCGAACAGGGCGAGAAACACCCAGAGAGACCAATACCCCCGCCGGTTGGCGCGGAAATTTCGCAGCCGCCGCTGCTGAATTGGCGTGAGCGATTTCATGCTTACGCCCCCTCCCGGCTTTCAAAATCGATACGGGGATCCACCAGGACGTAGGTGATGTCGCTGATCAACTTCAGGATCAGGCCCATCAGGGTAAAGATGTAGAGCGTTCCGAATATAACCGGGTAATCCCGGTTCAAGGCAGCCTCAAACCCCAGTAGGCCTAGCCCATCCAGGGAGAAGATGACCTCGATCAGCAGCGATCCGGTAAAAAACAGCGCCACCAGAACACCGGGCAAGCTTGCAATGACAATCAGCATGGCGTTTCGGAACACGTGGCCGTAGAGCACCTGCTTCTCCTCCAGTCCCTTGGCGCGGGCAGTCACCACGTATTGCTTGCTGATTTCGTCGAGGAATGAATTCTTTGTGAGCAGCGTCAGTGTGGCAAAGCCACCAATCACATTGGCGGTGACGGGCAGGGCCAGATGCCAGAAGTAATCGCCGATCTTCTGGTACCAGGTGAGTTCGTCAAAGTTGGTCGAGGTAAGTCCGCGCAGCGGAAACCAGTCGAAATAGCTGCCGCCGGCAAACAACACGATCAGCAGAATCGCGAACAGGAAGCCCGGAATGGCATAACCGATGACAATCGCGGAGCTGCTCCATACATCGAACCGGGAGCCATCAGTCACTGCCTTGCGGATGCCCAGGGGAATGGAAATGATGTAGATAATCAGGGTCGACCACAGTCCCAATGATATGGAGACCGGCATCTTCTCGACGATCAGGCTGGTCACGCTCTTTTCGCGGAAAAAAGAATCGCCAAAGTTAAACGTGGCGTAGTCCCCCAGCATCTTGATAAATCGTTCGTGGGGCGGCTTGTCGAAGCCATACATGACTTCGATTTCCTTAAGCAGCTCATCTGGAATACCCCGGGATCCGCGACTGTCGCCGGAGGCGCTGGAAACCTCGCCGCCGGAATCACCACCCGAGGCCCGCGCCAGAGCGCTGCCTCCGTGGCCTTCCATCTCGGCGATGAGTTGTTCAACCGGGCCGCCGGGTGCGGCCTGGACGATCACGAAGTTCAACAGCATTATCCCGATAAGCGTCGGGATAATCAGCGCCAGCCTTCGTAGTATGTATATGCCCATTTAGCGGAGGGTTCCTTCCGTTACAGCGAGGATCAGAATCAATTGCTCAGGGCCGTACCCACCAGTTATCCAGATCAATGCCGTTCTTGGGCGTCATTTCGGGGCGCTGCAGATGATTCCAGTAAGCCACCCGATCTTTGGCCAGGTGCCAGTGCGGAATCACATAGTGACCGTGCAGAAGAACCCGGTCCAGTGCACGGACTCGCTGAACGAGTTCTTCGCGGTCCGGGGCCTGTATGACTTTGTTGACCAGGTCATCGACGACTTGATCGGAGACGCCCATGTAGTTTCGTGATCCAACGGCGTCGACATTGGCGGAATGCCAGTATTCGCGCTGTTCGTTACCCGGGGAATCGGACTGCGGCAGGACCTGTGTGATCATGTCGAAATCAAACTCCCGAACCCGCTGCACGTATTGATTGCTGTCCACGAGTCGCACAGAGACATCAATGCCCAGTTTTGCAAGGTTGTTCTTGAACGGCAGAACTACCCGTTCAAAGCTCTTCTGGAACAACAGGATTTCAAAGGCCAGTGGCTCTCCCGTGCTCTTGTTGACCAGTTTGCCATCCTGAATTGCGTAACCGGCCGAGCGCAGCAACTCGAGGGCGGATCTCAGGTTCTCTCTGAGGCCCTTCTGGCCTTCGGTTTCCGGTGCCTGATATTCCTCTGTGAAAACGTCCCCGCCGAGCTGATCCCGGTAGGGCTCCAGGATTTCCAGTTCCCGTCCCTGAGGCAGGCCGGAAGAGGCGAGATCGCTGTTTTCGAAGTAGCTGTCGGTTCTGGTGTACTGGCCATAGAACAGGTTCTTGTTGGCCCATTCAAAATCGAAGCCATAGGCAAGTGCTTCGCGCACCCGGGGATCACTGAATACCTCACGGCGGGTGTTAAATGCAAAGCCCTGCATGCCGGTGGGTCGATGATGCTCAATTGCTTCGGCAACGATTGTCCCTTCGTCGAATTTCGAGCCGGTGTATGCCGTTGCCCAGTTCTTTGCCGAGGTTTCCACTCTGAAATCAAAGTTTCCGGCCTTGAAGGCTTCGAGGGCCACGGTATCGTCGGTGTAATAGTCGTACCGGATCTGATCAAAGTTGAAGCGGCCTTTTCGGACGCCGAGGTCCTTGGCCCAGTAGTCGTCGACACGTTCGTAGATAATTGACCGGCCTGCCTCAAAGTCGCCAATCCGGTAGGGGCCGCTACCCAGCGGCGGTGTCAGGCCGTTGTCACCGAACTCACGGCTCTGCCAGTAATGGGCAGGCAGAATGGGCATCTGGCCAAGGATGAGTGGCAGTTCCCGATTCATGGTGGGTCTGAAATCGAAACGGATTCGTTGGGGGCTTTCTACGGTGACCTTGGCGACATCCGCGTAGTAGTTGCGGAAAAAGGGGTGGCCTTTGGAGGTCAGGATTTCGAAGGAAAACTTTACGTCCTCGGCGGTAATGGGCTCACCATCGTGAAAGCGCGCATTCTCCCGCAGATTGAAGGTCACATAGCTCCGGTCTTTCGGCGTTTCCAGGGATTCCGCGATCAGGCCATACGCGGAAAACGGCTCATCATCCGAGGAAACCAGGAGAGTGTCGTACAGATAGGTGCTGATACCGGCCGCCGCGACACCGCGAATATCAAACGGGTTGAACGAGTCGAAGCCGTTGGCGACCACTGCCATCTTCAGTGCTCCGCCTTTGGGGGCCTCAGGATTCACGTAGTCAAAGTGAGGAAACCCGCTGGGGTATTTTGGCTCGCCGTGCATTGCGATGCCGTGCTGTGGTTCCGGGGAGTCGGAGGCGTGTTCGCTGCCCATCACGGAGGTTGTCATGGCCAGCAGGGCTAAAGAGGAGAGGATCGATGTAAGGTATGAGGCTATCCGTTTGCTTGTCATAGGTCTCGCACGTTCCGGAGTGTCAGGCCGGTACGCCAGAATCCGGTCCGGCACACCGTTGGTTCCTAATCGAACCCTTATGATTCTTGTAGTTAGGGAAAGTTCCTGCGCCCGGATGCGAGGGTGCTAGGGACTGTTCCGAATATCAACGTAGAGTACCAGACTTTGACCCGGTTGCAGATAACGTGAGGTGTTCAGGTCATTCCAGCTTGCAATGTCCCGCACATTCACGGCAAAGCGGTTGGCAATCGTGGACAGCGAATCACCTTTGCGGACGCGATACCCGACCTTCCGAACCATGGCATTGCCCCGGGCATTATTGGTGGCGACGACTGTGGGCTTCGAGGTCTTCGACCAGATGACCAGTCTCTTTCCGGGGATCAGCGGGTCTCCGGGAGCCATGCCATTCCAGGCAGCGACTTCACGAACCGATACCCGGTGTTCCCGGGCTATGTCCCAGAAGGTGTCACCCCGACGGACGGTGTAACGAACCTTGTTGCCATCACGTTTGCGGTCCTGCTTGCGCTCCAGTCGTTGTGAGGCACTCAGGGCATAGGTGTCGGAAGCTTTGCTGGCGGATGGGATCATCAGTCGTTGGCCGATCCGGATAAGGTCGGAATTCAGGTTATTGACCTGCTGTATCACCGATGGCGTGGTGGCGAACTTGCGGGCGATGGTGATCAGGCTGTCGCCGGACTGTACTTTGTAGTTGCGCCAGGAAACCCGTTCACCGGCTGGAATCTTTGCAAGGGCCGCTCGAAAGGTCTCGGCGTTTTCCCGGGGTACCAGCAGGCGGTGTGGCCCGTCCGGATTGGTTGCCCAACGATTGTAGGTGGGGTTCAGCAGGTAGATTTCGTCAACATCGATGCTGGCCAGTTCGGCCGCCTGCGCGAGGTCCAACTGGGAACCGGTTTCGACAATCTCGAAGTAGGGCTCGTCTTCCAGGGCGGGCAGGGTGATGCCGTAGTCCTCGGGTTTGTCGAAGATCTTCGCCAGGGCAATCAGCTTTGGAACATAGTGGCGGGTTTCCCGAGGCAGTTCGAGGGACCAGAAATCCTGTGGCCGGTTTTTCTTCCGGTTCCGGCGCATGGCACTGGAAACCGTTCCGCCACCGCTGTTGTACGCGGCAAGGGCCAGTGTGTAGTCACCGTCGAACCGGTTGGCGAGCCGATCCAGATAGGTCAGGGCAGCATCCGTTGCAGCCACGACATCACGGCGGTCATCGTGCCACCAGCTCTGAGTCAGGCCGAAGTATTTCCCTGTTGACGGAATGAACTGCCAGAGGCCAGCAGCCCGACCATGGGAATAGGCAAACGGATCGAAGGCGCTTTCCACCACGGGCAGCAGGGCGAATTCAGCTGGCAGCCCCCGTTTCTCCGTTTCGTCGAGAATGTAATGAAGGTAACGGCTACCCCGGTCTACCACTCGATTGATATAGCCGGGGTGACTGGCATACCAGTTGAGTTGATCCCGGACCCGTTCGTTGTCCACGTTGTGGTCAAGCGCAAAGCCTTCACGCAGGCGGCTCCACAAATCGGTCTGTTGAGGTGCGGTCTTAACGATCTGCTGTCCGGGGTTGTCCAGCTTTTCACGGGCGTCCCGAGCGGTGTCCCGTAGTTCTGGCGCAATCGCTTCGTCCAGTGCGCCATGGACTGCGGCATCGTCGTCCTCGCCGGATTCAACCGATTGCTTGAGATCTTCGTCGCCCGTGGCGACGGTAACCTGGTCAGTCTCAAGTGGATTGGTTTCCTGTTCCCCCGAATCGGTTTCGGTAAACCAGTTCGTGGGATTGACCCATGAGTTACCAGGTTGATTCAGCAGGCTGCAGCCGCTGGCCAGAGTCCCGGCGAACAAGAGGATAGACAAACGTTTGACCGACATAGAATGCTTCCGGCTCATTGTTGAAGCCGGATGGTATGTCTGAAATTCCGGCATATTTAAAGGGTTACGGTCACAAATTTGTCATGATTCTATGGGAGGCCTTTTCCAGGGGTCAAGAAACCTCTCGTTACGTCCCTGAGAGAAATTGTTAACCAGTCAGAAATTATCCTTGCCGTGGCGGATTGCCGCAAAGATGGCGTTCTCGGAATCGGCCGGCAGGCCGTGCCTTGCGCAATAGTTCCTTGCCGCATCGACAACCACCGGATCGTCCCATCTGAGAAAGGGATTGAGGCGTTTCTCCTCTCCGAGTACCGACGGAACCGTCGGGTACCCATCTTCCCGACGCTGCTTGCAGCGGATCTCGAACGCCTTGAGTCCTTCATCTCCGGGCAGCCAGCTGCGGGCAAACTTCAGGTTTGCCAGCGTATACTCGTGGGCGCAGTAAACCGCGGTCCGTTCAGGCAGGGCCCGGAGAGTTTGAAGCGACTGGCGCATCTGTTCGGGCTTGCCTTCGAACAGTCGGCCGCAACCGCAGACAAAAAGCGTGTCGCCACAAAACAGAACAGGGCGTCCATCCACTTCCGTGTCGGTAAAGTAGGCAATGTGGTCCAGGGTGTGTCCGGGGACGCCAAGAACCTGGAACGTCAGGTTTTCCCACAATACCTCATCGCCGGGATGGACCTTGTCTGTGCAGCCCGTAAACGGAGATTCGGCCGGCCCTGTCACGCCGCACTCCGGGAAAGCCCTCATCAGCTCACTGATGCCCCCCACGTGGTCGGGGTGGTGGTGGGTGACCAGGATGGTGTCCAGAACCAGCCCATTGTCCGCCAGGTGCTCAAGCACAGGGCCTGCCTGGCCCGGATCAACAACCAGGGCTTTGCGATTTTCCTGGTTCGACAGGCACCAGATATAGTTGTCGTTGAACGCTGGAATGGCGGAAATGGTCAACATAAAGCCCCACATGTGCAAAACGAATGTGACTGATATGATAGTCCATTAGATACAGGGCCCCAACAGTGGGCTCCGGTTGCGGGGGTAACACAGTGTGAGCAAGTCTGGAGCGATTGATTATCCGGAGCGTCACGAGACGTTTGAACGGTGGTTCGGGACGCCCCTCGGTCGGGCATTGCTGGCGGACCAGAGAAGGATGCTTGACCACGAATTGAGCCACCTGACGGGTGCACGTCAGCTCCAGGTTGGCGTCAGTCATCGCCTACCCTTGGCGACCGGCACCGATTTCGCCCAGAGGATCATGACAACGCCCCGCTGGTATCCCCACATTCCGGACGGTGTGGCGGTTTGTGACGCCCATGAATTACCGTTTCCGGGCGATTCCATGGACCTTGTTGTGCTTCACCACAGCGCGGATTTCAGTCGCTATCCCCATGATGTGTTGCGCGACGCAGCGAGGGTTTTGCGAGGCGAGGGGACCATTGCTCTGATCGGCTTTAATCCCGTGAGTCTCTGGGGGGTCCGAAAGCTGGCTTCCCGCCATCGAGACGGACCCTGGGGTGGGCGATTCATGCTGCGCGGGAGAATGGAGGACTGGCTGCACTTGCTGGGTTTCAATGTGGAAGCATCGGTGACCCGCTTTTTTCGGCTTCCTCTCCAGAGGAGTGGTCGCAAAGCCCGAAGCCGGCTCGACGCAAAACTCGGGGGTAACAGAATCCTGCCTGTCGGCGCTTATTACTGTATCCTTGCGAAAAAACGCGTTTACGCCGGTATTCCCAGAAAGCCTGCCTGGCGACAGGCAAAGGTCATTTCACTCTCGGGAACCAGAACAATCGGAGCATCCAGGGGGTGCGCCCGTAGGCAGTATGCGCCAGGCAAGACTGATTAACCGACAGGAGACACGATGGCCGGTAAGGTGATTTTGTATACCGACGGGGCGTGCAAGGGCAATCCCGGACCGGGCGGCTGGGGCGTTGTATTGCGGTATGGGGATGTCAAGAAGACGATGCATGGCGGAGAGGCGGAGACTACCAACAACCGAATGGAGCTGATGGCAGCGATTCGGGGGCTGGAAGCGCTCAAGCGTCCCTGTGAAGTCGAACTCTTCACCGATTCCCAGTATGTCCGCAAAGGCATCACCGAATGGATGGCGGGGTGGAAGCGCAATGGCTGGAAAACGTCGGCCAAGAAGCCGGTCAAGAACGAAGACCTGTGGCGGGAACTCGACACCGAGGTGGCCCGGCACCGGATCAATTGGCATTGGGTCAAGGGTCACGCAGGTGTCCCGGATAACGAACTGGCGGACGAGTTGGCCAACCGTGGTGTTGCGGAACTCGCGAAAGCCTGAGAACGATTTTATTGAGCAGTGTGCATTATGAGACAGATAGTACTGGATACCGAAACCACCGGTATTGATCCGTCCGAGGGTCACCGGATTATCGAGATTGGCTGCGTGGAGCTGATGGAGCGGCAGCTCACGGGTCGTAATTACCATGTTTACATCAATCCGGAGCGGGAAGTCGAAGCAGAAGCGATCACTGTGCACGGGATTACGAACGAATTCCTGGCGGATAAGCCGAGGTTTGCGGAAGTCGCTGACGAGTTCTTTGAGTTTATCAAAGGTGCGGAGCTGGTTATTCATAATGCGGCGTTCGACGTCGGCTTTATGGATGCGGAATTTGCGCGACTGAAACCCGTGAGGAAGACCGCCGATTATTGCGGCATCGTCGATTCCCTGGCCATTGCCCGCAAAAGGCATCCGGGGCAAAAGAACAATCTCGATGCCCTCTGTAAGCGATATGGCGTTGATAACAGTAACCGTGACCTGCACGGTGCCTTGCTGGATGCCGAGATATTGGCCGATGTGTACCTGCTTCTTACCGGTGGCCAGACCGCGCTCTCCCTTGACGCTGGTGCTGAGGAGGGTGGTAGCAGCAGTGGCATTCGTAGGTTAGCCGAAGACCGCGCGGCGCTGTCGGTGATAAGGGCCTCCGATGACGAAAGCGCTGCCCACGATGAATTCATGGCGATGTTGGAAAAAAAGGCCGGTGAAACAGTCTGGGGAAAACTCAGTTAGGTAGGGTGAGAACTGCGTCAGTCTGTACCAATTGTTACATTCCCGCTTTCTTGAGGTACTTGAGTTTTATGTTATAAGTAATGATAAGTTCGCCAGTTTTTTGCGAACTGAACCCTGTTTTAGGGGCATTACTGGCCGGGAAGGCTTGATCCGGCTTATAACAAGAAAGCCTGTCAATTCGTCCGACAGGCAATAGTCACTATGAGGAAGCGGTAGTCTCCGCACACTAACAGGAAGCGTTTATGGTTCAATCGTCTCTGGCGACGAAATCGCAGTCGTTTGATTTGGTCAAAAATGAAATAGAACAGACCATCAGACAGGCAGAATCTAGCCTTGAACGCTTTCAGGAAAACCGTGAGAGTGGTGAAGATCTCCAGAACTGCGTGGACTTCATCAACCAGCTCCGGGGAATTTTCATTCTGGTTGAGCTTCGTGGCGGCACCCTGCTGTGTCAGGAAGCGGTCAGCATGGCCAACGATGTCCCGGTTGGCGCAAACGACGACAAGAACATCCTCCTGACTACCCTGAACAGTGCACTGTTTATCCTTCGCCGGTATGTCGAGTACTATCATCAGCAAAGGGAAGATCATCCGGAATTGTTGCTGCCGGTGATCAATGACTTGCGGGAAGCCCGCCGGGAAAAGCCATACCCTGAGTCCTGCTTCTTCGATGTTGACGTCAAGGAACGCCCCGATTTTTGCGCCGGTATCCAGGTTCAGCCTTTTGATGGCAATGAGGCCGAGTACGAAATTCTGGCACGCCGGATGCGCCTGACCTTTCAGGTGGCCTTGCTTGGCATCCTTAAAGACCGCAATGACGTCGTGAGCAAAAAGCTGGTAGGACGGTCGGCGCGCGGTCTGGCTCGGTTGTGTCAGGGTGCCCCCATGGGGCAGATGTGGTGTCTCGTATCGATTGTCGCCGATACCATGCTGGACAGGGCCATGGTCTTCACCAAGGCCCGTAAGCGCATGTTCATGCGTATTGAAAAGTACGCCCGCGAAGTGGTGTACGTCGGCAAAGTCGCGACCGCCAAGGATGCGCCGGATTCACTGGTTCGAGACCTCATCTATCTCCTCTATCGCAGCGGATCGGCCAACCCGGAAGTTACCAGCGTTCTGTCGAGCTACCGTCTGACGCCGGCCGAATTCCCCGATGCCATGCTTGAGGCTCACGCCCGCAGGCTTTATGGACCGGGCAGCGACGTCCTGAAATCCCTTTCCGATGCCCTGCAGGACGAACTCAATCAGTTAAAGGACAAGCTGGACATCATCGAGCGTGGGATTGAGCCGGATCTTGCCGAACTGTCTTCCATCGCTGGAACGCTTGAGCGCCTTGCCAACACGCTGCTGATGCTGGACCTGAACAAGCTTGCAGCAGTATCCCGCGAGGAGGCTTCAAGGCTGCGGAAATGGGAAGAGGAATCCCGGCTGCCGGGTGATGACGAACTGTACCGTCTTGCCGATTCGGTGTTGGGTATCGAAGACGCGATCATGCAGATAGTAACTCGCGGTATCACCTCCGAAACGGACGCGTTGGCCAGTGGCCAGCGAAACCGGGATGAGTCTGTCTATCTGCGCGAAGCGCTGTTTGTGGTAGCGGACGAAGCGCGTAGCGCGTTGACGCTCGCAAAACGCGCAATCACCGCATTCATGGAGTCGGATTACGACAAGCTGCATCTGGCCAACCTGCCTGCGACTCTCCACAGCATCTGGGGTGGTCTGCAGATGGTGGACGACCCAGGTGCGGCGAGTGTATTGGAGCGCGTGGCTTCCTCCATTCAGGAACGCCTGCTGGATTCCCGTGAAGCTCCCCCCATGCAAGTGCTCGAAGCGCTGGCGGATGCACTCACCTCGCTGGAATATTACATCGAGAGCATCGGCAAGCGGGAAGACCGTAATGTCGATCTTTTGAAGCTGGCGCAAACCTCCCTGACTGATGTAGGTCTCTGAAGCAATGTCCAACGAGCTTGCAACCATCGTTCTGGCAGCCTGCGGAGGGCTGTTGGTTATCATCGGGCTTTTGTTCTTCTTGCGCCCGCGCTGGTTGCTTGGCTGGCTAAAAGGGATGGCGGTCTTTGGCCTGATGCTGCTGGGCGCCTATGTGTTGATCATCGCCGTCAACCTGGCAGGGTATCAATCGCTGGAAGGGATGCAGACAGTTGCGACCATTTCGACCCAGCGTCAGGATGACCAGCTTTGGCGAGTGACGCTTGAGCCACGGAACGACGCCGCCCCATTCGTCGAAACGTTGAGCGGTGATCAGTGGCAGGTAGATGCCCGGATAATCCGGTTTTCCGGCCCCTTGCGCTGGATCGGTATTGCTCCGGGGTATCGTCTGGAGCGGCTGGGCGGACGTTATACGTCACTAGAACAGGAGCGCTCCCAACCCAGATCGGTCGTCAGTCTTGGCGAGGTGACCTGGCCGGATCTGTGGGCGCTGGATCAGGAATTCAACATGCCGTTCATTGAGGGCGTTTACGGCAATGCGACTTTCATGCCGATGCGGGACGGTGCGTTGTTTGACGTGCGTCTCTCTGCTTCGGGCCTGGTTGCTGTTCCGGTAAACCAGCAAGCTCGCCAGGCGGTGCAGGAGTGGGATCAGTAAAACGGACGTTCTGAACGAAAAAAACCTGCGCAGTGCGCAGGTTTTTTTGTGAGCCTTCGCCGGGGCAGTTAGCCCATCTTGAACAGCTCGCCCAGCTTGGTGGCCAACATCATGTCGCCTTCAGCGCGCAGCTGGCCGGCCATGAATGCTTGCATGCCGTCGGTTTCGCCGGAAACGATGCCGTGCAGGGTTTCGGAATTCATGATCAGGGTAACGGAAGGGTCATCGTGAGCGCCTTCGTGTTGCTTGCAGGTGCCATCGTTAATGACCAGGTGATAGGTCTTGTCGTCCTCGATGTCGAACTGGAATACCAGGTCCAGGCCCTGCGCAGCGTCTGCGTTAAAGTTCTGTTCGAGTTGTTCAAATACCTGAGCTACCGACATTGTTCTACCCTTTGTGATGATTGTCTTGTCATGGCGACGGCTTAGATCTCCCTCGCGCGGTACCGCAGAATGGGAGCCGGTCTGGAGCCGACCTCGCCATCCGACTTTATGGTTAGTGGCAGGTTGTGTCAAGCTCGATCGAACGCTTGTTTTAATTATTTTTCTCTTCTTATCACTATAAATTCGGTAAGTTACACTTTGACGTTTTCACAATCGCACGGAGAAGCACTTTGGAGTTCCTGACAGAATACGGTTTGTTTTTAGCCAAGGTTGTCACCTTTGCGGTGGCGGCGATCGTCGTAGTCGCGGTCATCATTTCGGCAGCCCATAAGGACCGTGACGATCATGGCGGGGAAGGCGAGTTAAAAATCCGAAAGCTGAATGAGAAATACACCAGGCTTCGCGAGTCCATTCAGGCCAGATTGATGTCGGATTCCGAACGCAAGGCCTACGAGAAGAGCCAGAAAAAAGAACAAAAGGCGAAGAAAAAAGCTGAAAAGGCCCAGCAGAAAGAAGGGACTGCTGATAAAGAAACCCGATCACGGGTCTATGTTCTCGACTTTGACGGCGACATCAAGGCCAGCGATACCGATCCTCTGCGTCGGTCAATCACAGCAGTCCTGAGTGTCGCCGATCCCGAGCGGGATGAAGTGGTGATCCGCCTTGAGAGCGGTGGCGGTTTGGTGCATTCCTACGGGCTGGCGGCCGCACAACTGGACCGGATTCGCAGCAAGGGGATTGCGCTGACGGCTTGCGTTGACAAAGTCGCGGCCAGTGGCGGTTACATGATGGCTTGTGTGGCAGACCGAATCATCGCGTCACCATTCGCTATCCTGGGCTCCATTGGTGTGGTTGCTCAATTACCCAATTTCCATCGGTTCCTGAAAAAGAACGATGTTGACTTCGAAGTGCTTACTGCGGGCGAGCATAAGCGGACCATGACCATCTTTGGTGAGAATTCTGAAAAGGGGCGGGAAAAGTTTCTGGAAGACCTGGAAGACACCCATGTGCTATTCAAGGAATACGTAAGTGAGCGTCGTCCGGGCGTCGACATAGGCGCGGTTGCCAACGGGGACATCTGGTTCGGTAAGCGGGCGCTGGACGTCAACCTCATTGATGAAATCAAAACCTCCGACGAATATCTCATTGAAGCCTGTGACCGGGCGGACGTAGTCTCAGTGACGTACCAGCGTAAGCGGTCGCTCCCGGAAAAGCTGGGTCTGGCGACCAGCGCTGCCCTTGAGCACACGATCTGGCGGGTACTCAGTGCCTTTCGGAACCAAAACATGCAATAGCATCTGCAGGGTGGGGGATAACCATGCCAACGAAAACCGATTTTAAAGCCTGGCGCGTCGAGGAAAAGGACGGGCGGTACGTAGGTAGCGAACAGACCCTCAATACGAGCGATCTCCCGGACGGCGAGATACTGATCCGGGTTTCGCATTCCTCCCTCAATTATAAGGACGCTTTGTCGGCGTCCGGTAATAAGGGCGTGACCCGAACTTTTCCTCATACCCCGGGTATCGATGCGGCCGGCGAGGTGGTTGAGTCTTCCTCCCCGGACATCTCTGCGGGCAGCAAGGTAATTGTCACGGGGTATGACTTGGGTATGAATACCGATGGTGGATTTGGCGAGTACATTCGCGTTCCCGCCGGTTGGTGCGTCCCGATGCCGGCCGGCTGGGATGCGCGTAAGGCCATGATCTACGGAACGGCCGGTCTGACGGCGGGTTTGTGTGTTCAGAAGCTTCTCACCATGGGCGCTAACCCGTCCCAGGGGCCAGTTGCGGTTTCCGGCGCCAGTGGTGCCGTCGGCAGCGTCACGGTCGAGCTGTTGGCCAAACTGGGATTTGAAGTTGTCGCCATCAGTGGCAAGTCAGATCATGCTGATGACCTGAAGGCACTGGGAGCTACTGAGGTGGTTGGCCGTGATACCTTGGCCGAAGAGAAAAAGCCTTTGGTTAAACCGGCTTTCGGAAACGCCGTAGATACTGTCGGGGGTACCCCTCTGGCGGAGCTCCTGAAACAGATCAAGCCGGGTGGGTCCGTGTCCTGTTGCGGGCTTGTGGCCGGGCCTCAGCTCCAGACCACCGTTCTTCCGTTCATCCTGCGCGGAGTCAATCTGCTCGGCGTAGACTCGGTGGAGATCTCGCTTACGGAGAAACAGTCAGTGTGGGATAAATTTTCCGGCGAGTGGGCCTGCCCGAAAACCGAAGCGTCGGCCAAAGACATCGGACGGTCTGGTCTGGAGCCAGCTCTGCAGGCATTCCTGAAAGGTGCCTCGGCTGGAAAGATTGTTCTTGATCATAGCCTTTAAATAAAAAAGCCTGCCACGCGTGGCAGGCTTTTCTTGTCTCTGTCGGGGCCCGGTTCCGTTCAGGAAGCTCGCCGGCGAAACAGAGGAACATCCGTATCTGTTGCTGCCTGGTAGCCCTGGCTAAAGAAATTGAGGCAGCGAACGGCTTTCTTAATATCCTTGTCCGGGCGCAAGGCATACGCGCTGAAGCCGCAGCGCTTCATGAACTGCAATTGATCAAGCAGGACATCACCGATGGCCCTCAGTTCGTTCTCATACCCGAAGCGTTCACGCAGCAACCGGGCGATACTGTACCCGCGCCCGTCACTGAATTTCGGGAAGTTGACGGCAATGACGGGCAGTTCGTTGACCTTGCCTTCAAGTATCTCCGGCTCGTCGTGGCTATCAAACCAGACGCCAACGGAGTAGTTGCCGGCAAAATGCTCGTAGCCTGCCAGCCAGAGGTCCGCGGGAATCAGCGCCTTACCCTGTTCTGGAATTTTGAGGGATTCGCCCTCAGCGGGGCGGGGCACGACGGTCCAGTCATCACGTTGGATGCTGCCATCCTGGAAAATTACATCAGGCATAAACCCGCTCCTTGAAGGGATCAATTCCAACACGGCGATAGGTATCGAGGAAGGTTTCTTCCTCGGTACGCTTGTCGACGTACACATCGATGATCTTGGCGACGACCTCGGGCATATCGTCACGGGCGAAAGAGGGGCCGAGGATCTTGCCAATGGCGGCGTCGTGATGGGATGACCCGCCCAGGCTGATCTGATAGAACTCCTCGCCTTTCTTATCGACACCGAGTACGCCAATGTTGCCGACGTGGTGATGCCCGCAGGCGTTCATGCAACCTGAGATGTTCAGGTCAATGTTGCCCAGATCGTACAGATAGTCGAGATCATCGAACCGGCGTTGAATAGCTTCGGCCACTGGGATCGATTTGGCGTTTGCCAATGCGCAGTAATCACCACCGGGGCAACAGATAACATCGGTAAGGGTGTTAAGGTTAGCGGTGCCAAAGCCCATGGGGGTTACGGCCTGCCACAGTTCCAGTAGCCGGTCCTGACGGACGTCAGCCAGAACCACATTTTGCTGGTGGGTCACGCGGACCTCTCCAAAGCTGAACTCATCGGCCAGTTCGGCGATCTGTTCCAGCTGGCGATCAGTGACGTCGCCCGGCGGTGTGCCGGTCTTCTTCATGGTCAGGGTGACAATCGCATACCCTGGCTTTTTGTGGGTGTCGACGTTGTGGCTCAGCCACTGGTCGAACTCCCGATTTTCAAAGCGCTGCTTCGCCAGCAGATCGGTCGCATTATCGGTGGCCGTATAGTCAGGCTCCGTGAAATAGGACTGAATCCGATCAATGGCATCGCGGGTCAGGCGTGTAGGCGAATCCTTGATGTGCGCCCATTCGGCTTCCACCTTCTCCGCAAAAGCTTCCGGAGTCAGGGCCTTGACCAGAATCTTGATACGCGCCTTGAACTTGTTGTCGCGACGACCGTACCTGTTATAAACGCGCAGTACAGCTTCGAGGTAGGTCAACAAGTCCAGTTCCGGCAAGAACTCACGAATCACAGGACCAACCATCGGGGTGCGGCCAAGGCCGCCACCAACGTGAACCCTGAAACCGAGTTCGCCCGCATCGTTCCGAACCATCTGCAGACCAATGTCATGCACCTGGATAGCTGCCCGGTCGGTTTTCTCGGACGCATTAACGGCTACCTTGAACTTGCGTGGCAGAAAGGCGAATTCCGGATGGAATGTGGACCACTGGCGAATGATTTCACAGTAGGGGCGAGGGTCTGCAATTTCGTCTGACTGCACACCGGAAAACTGGTCGGTCGTGGTGTTCCGAATACAGTTGCCGCTGGTCTGGTTGGCATGCATTTCCACTTCGGCGAGCTCGGCGAGAATGTCGGGAACGTCTTCAAGTGCCGGCCAGTTCAGCTGGACATTCTGTCGGGTTGTGAAGTGGGCGTAGCCCTTATCGTAATCGCGGGTAATCCGCGCCAGCCGACGCAACTGGTCTGACCGCAACATGCCATATGGAACCGCAATCCGGAGCATTGGCGCGAGGCGCTGGACATAAAGCCCGTTCTGGAGGCGAAGTGGCAAAAACTCATCTTCGGCCAGTTCACCGGCCAGGGCGCGCTCTGTCTGGTCACGGAATTGGGCAACCCGTTCGGCAGCGATTCGCCGATCATGTTCGTCGTATACGTACATAGGGAACGTCCTGCTTTAAAGCGTCGTTACGGCCTTCCGAAAACAAATTCTGAAATCCAGGAAGTCGGGCCTTATATCTGCCCGGGAGGATATCACCGTGTTTTTATTCTTAAAATGATTATTTCAAAATATGTTTATCGATTGAGGCGATAAGCGGGAGCGCGGGAAACTGGACGGATGTCAATTTTAAGGCTTTACTGAGAGCTGGGCTGAAGTAATTTTCATCAGCCTATGCAAATAATAAAAAGATCCACGAGTAAAAGATCCGAAAGAGGAAAGCACAATGAAAAAATCTGCGCATTCAGACAGTCAGGCTGACGCTGTCGCCGCCGTGTTGCTGGTACTGCTCGCCGTTGCTTTCGCCGTTGTGTGGGTATCTGGTCAGTAGGTTATTGACTGGCCAACACCATCTGCACGATCACGATCAGCCCAATTACGAAACCTGCGGTGAAGAGAATCCCCGCGATGATGTAAGGCCAGGGGCTGTGGCTTGAGAAATCCTCCTCCCGGCGCTTGTCTGACTGGACGCCAAAAGCGCCGGCGAGAATGCTCTGCATGACTTTCAATACGCCCGGGCCACCGGGCTTGCCATTTTTATGTTCTTCTCTGCCTGACGGATCTGCCATAGCATCGCCTGTGGTTGCGAATGATGAGTGACCGTTCGAATTATTCAGCCGGATCGTAGGCAAGGCTGGGCGCCAGCCAACGCTCTGCTTCCGCCTTCGAAATACCTTTGCGTTCAGCATAGTCTTCAACCTGATCCGCGCCAATCTTCCCGACCGCGAAATACTTTGATTCCGGATGGGCAAAATACCAGCCCGAAACCGCTGCAGTGGGGAACATGGCGAAGTGTTCGGTCAGTTCAATGCCGGTGGTTTCCGTGGCGTTCAGCAGTTCGAACAGAGTCGCCTTTTCCGTATGTTCCGGGCATGCGGGATATCCCGGAGCAGGGCGGATTCCACGGTACCGTTCCTTGATCAGATCTTCATTGCTCAGCTTCTCATCGTTGGCATAGCCCCAGAATTCCTTTCGAACCCGTTCATGCATGCGCTCGGCGAAGGCTTCGGCGAGGCGATCAGCCAGCGCCTTGACCATAATGGCGTTGTAGTCGTCGTGGCGGTCTTTGAATTCCAGGGAGAACTCTTCCGCACCAACACCGGTCGTGACCGCAAAACCGCCAACGTAGTCACAGGCCTCGGAGCCCTCCGGTGCAATGAAGTCCGAAAGCGCCATCATCGGTTTCCCCGGCGCCTTCTCATCCTGTTGGCGCAGGTGGTGGAGTATGGTCAACTCTTCGCTTCGGGTTTCATCCTTGTAGACCACAATGTCATCGTCCCGACGGCTGGCCGGCCAGAAACCGATAACCGCCCGCGCGGAAATCCGCTTTTCATCTATCATCTGGCGCAGGATTTTCTGGGCGTCGTCGAACAGGCTTCGAGCGGCTTCGCCCCGCTTGGGATCGTCAAAGATGCCGGGGTATTTGCCCGAGATATCCCACGAGATAAAGAAAGGCGTCCAGTCGATGTACTCCACCAGTTCGTTCAGGTCATATTCCTCGAACACCTTGATTCCGGTGAACGCGGGTTTTGGTGGGGTGTAACCGTCAAAGGTGATTTCCGGTGCCCGCGCCCGCGCTTCCTTGAGAGAGACCAGTTTGGTGCGGTCGCCCCGGTTCTTGCGCCGTTCGCGGATCTCGTCGTATTCGATGCGAGCGGCTTCCACCAAACCGTCTTTGCCGGTCTTACTCAGCAACTGGGAGGCGACGTTCACACAGCGCGAGGCGTCAGATACATACAGAGCGATGTCGTTCTTGTACTGGGGCTCAATCTTGACCGCTGTGTGTGCCTTGGAGGTGGTGGCGCCCCCAATCATCAATGGAATGTTGAAGTCCAGGCGTTGCATCTCCTTGGCCACATGAACCATTTCGTCCAGCGACGGCGTGATGAGGCCGCTGAGACCGATAATGTCTACGCCTTCTTTCTTGGCGGTTTCAAGTATTTTGTCGCAGGGCACCATCACGCCCAGATCAATCACTTCGTAATTATTGCACTGGAGTACCACGCCCACGATGTTCTTGCCGATGTCGTGGACATCGCCCTTAACGGTGGCCATAAGGATTTTGCCCTTGGCCTTGTGGTCCTCGGTTTTCTCGGCTTCGATGTACGGAATAAGGTGAGCGACTGCCTGTTTCATCACCCGCGCGCTTTTCACCACCTGGGGCAGGAACATCTTGCCGTCACCGAACAGATCACCAACCACGTTCATGCCGTCCATCAACGGGCCTTCGATGACCTCGATGGGATGGGAGGCGTTCTGGCGGCAAGCCTCGGTGTCGTCGACGATGTAGTTGGTGATGCCTTTAACCAGCGCATGCTCAAGGCGTTTCTCTACCGGCCATTCGCGCCAGGCAAGGTCCTCTTCCTGGGTTTTTCCGCCTTTGCCCTTGAACCGTTCGGCAATCTCCAGCAGCCGGTCGGTGGAATCGTCCCGGCGGTTCAGAACAACGTCTTCGACCAGTTCCTTGAGTTCAGGATCGATTTCATCGTAAATCACCAGCTGTCCCGGATTGACGATGCCCATGTTCATGCCGGCCTTGATGGCGTGGTACAGGAAGACCGAGTGAATTGCCTCGCGCACCACGTCGTTGCCCCGGAAGGAGAACGACACGTTACTGACGCCGCCGGAGATGGAGGCGTGGGGCAGGTTTTCCCGGATCCAGCGGGTGGCATTGATGAAATCGACGGCGTAGTTGTTGTGCTCTTCGATGCCGGTAGCGATGGCGAAGATGTTGGGGTCAAAGATGATGTCAGCGGGATTGAATCCGATGCCCATCAGCACGTCATAGGAGCGTTTGCAGATCTCGGTCTTGCGTTCGTATGTGTCGGCCTGGCCCTGTTCGTCAAAGGCCATTACAACGACGGCCGCGCCATAGCGCATGCAGTCTTTTGCCCGCTTGATGAACTCATCTTCGCCTTCCTTGAGGCTGATGGAATTCACCACGGCCTTGCCCTGAGTGCAGCGGAGGCCGGCCTCGATCACTTCCCACTTGGAGGAGTCGATCATGATGGGCACGCGGGAGATGTCCGGTTCCGAGGCGACGAGGTTCAGGAAGGTGACCATCACCTCCTTCGACTCCAGCATCCCTTCGTCCATGTTTATGTCGATGATCTGGGCGCCGTTCTCAACCTGATCGCGGGCGACGCTCAGGGCTTCCTCGTATTGTTCCTCCTTGATCAGTCGCAGGAAGCGCTTGGAACCCGTTACGTTGGTTCGTTCGCCAACGTTGATAAAAAGAGTGTTTTCGTCACCGGTAAACGGTTCGAGGCCAGACAGTCTCAAGGCCTTTTTGCGCACGGGAATCTGGCGCGGAGGATACTTGGCCACCGCCTCGGCGATCGCCTCGATGTGATCCGGGCGTGAGCCGCAACAGCCACCGATGATGTTCAGGAAGCCGTCCCGCGCGAAGCCTTCGATGATCTCGGCCATCTCTTCTGGAGTCTGGTCGTATTCACCAAATTCGTTGGGCAGACCGGCGTTCGGGTGCGCGCTGACATAGGTTTCGGCCTTGGCGGAGAGTTCCTCTACATAAGGACGGAGGGCGTCTGCACCCAGTGCGCAGTTGAGGCCAACGGAAACGGGCTTTGCGTGAGCAACGGAATTCCAGAAGGCTTCGGTTGTCTGGCCAGACAGGGTCCGCCCCGAGGCATCGGTGATGGTGCCGGAAATCATGATTGGCAATTCAATGCCGCTGTCTTCGAAATACTGCTGGGTCGCGTAGATGGCCGCCTTGGCGTTCAGCGTATCGAAGATGGTCTCGATCAGGATCAGGTCACAACCGCCCTCAACCAGGCCCTCCACGGCTTCGTAATAGTTGTCGACCAGAGTCTGAAAATCGACGTTACGATAACCGGGATTGTTCACGTCTGGTGAAATAGATGCGGTGCGTGAGGTCGGGCCAACGGCGCCAGCCACGAAGCGGGGTTTGGCGGGGTTGCGGGCGGTGAAATCATCGGCAATGTCCCGGGCCAGTTGTGCCGCCGCCACATTCAGCTCCTTGGCGATGGCTTCCAGCCCGTAATCTGCCTGGGAAAGACGGGTCGAGTTGAACGTATTGGTTTCGATAATGTCCGCGCCGGCATCGAGATAATCCGCGTGAATGTTGCGGAGCAGGGCAGGCTGAGTCAGGTTGAGCAGGTCATTGTTGCCCTGAACTTCCCGGTCGTAATCTGCAAACCGATCGCCGCGAAACGCCTCCTCGTCCAGTTTCAGGTTCTGGATCATGGTGCCCATACCGCCATCAAGAATCACAATGCGTTCCTGCAGGGCCTTGTGGAGCTGTTCCAGACGGGTGTTGCGATCGGTCATATCAGTACTTCCGGATGTCGTTTATAACGGCGTATTTATCTCAGTGGCGCGGGATAATAGCAAAAATGCGCAAGCCCGTCTTAGTACGAATGACCATTATCATCTGCTCAATCGAACGGGCGCACAGAGGTTTTGTCGTAGGTGAAAGTCATTACGCCTATAAAGACCAACCATTTTACTTGGTCTTTCATGTTTGCGCGAAGTCCCTTAAAATGGAGTCAAACTTTCAAACGGGTTGAAAACATGGCATTGGTTACTGTGACAGATCCCGCCCGGGATTATCTTGCACAACTTATTGAGAAGCAGGACGTGGACGGCATGGGTGTCCGGATTTTCGTAACCCAGCCCGGCACCAAGAATGCCGAAACCTGTCTGGCGTATTGTCCGCCCAATGAAGTGGTTCCGACAGATGAACAACTGGATCTGGAAAAGTTCACCTTGTACCTGGACCACAACTCAGTGCCGTTTCTGGAAGAAGCCTTTGTTGATTACTCCAAAGATCAAATGGGTGGCCAGCTGACGATCAAGGCCCCGAACGCCAAGGTGCCAAAGATTGACGATGACGCGCCTCTGCCGGATCGGGTGAACTACATCCTGGCGTCCGAAATAAATCCGAACCTTGCTGCCCATGGCGGCGACGTTTCTTTGGTGGAAATCGTCGACGAGTCGGTTGCCGTGCTCCGCTTTGGCGGTGGTTGCCAGGGTTGCTCCGCAGTCAGCCTGACGCTGAAGCAGGGAGTGGAGTCCACCTTGAAGGAGCGGGTGCCGGAGATAACCGCCGTTCGGGATGTGACGGACCACACCAACACCGAAAACGCCTACTATCAGTAGGTCTTGTCTTTCTGACCCGCCCCGCCGATCGTGGTGTGGCGGGTTCCGATCAAAACCTGCCGCAATACCGCTATTCTGATGGCTTCACGGCCAATGTCCAAAAGTTCCAAATACTTCATTATCAGTCACATAAACTGAATCAGCACACGGCTACAATGGTCTACTGAGTCAAACCTATCCAGGATTCTCTTCGGCCACACATTCTTTACCGGGGTTTCATTTGTCCGACCTAGCGCTTCTGTCCCTGCCGATCATGGCGGCCACCGTAGGCTGGTTCACGAACTGGCTTGCGATCAAGATGTCATTTTATCCGGTGCAGTTTATCGGAGTGGGCATACTGGGCTGGCAAGGCGTTATTCCCCGTAAAGCAGAAAAAATGGCGCACATCTGCATTGATCGCACTTTGCAGCAGTTTGGTGACCTGAATTCCGTCTATAACAAGCTTGAACCCCAGCGCATCGCCGAGCAGGTCATCTCTCAGGTTACCCCCAGACTCGACGAATACATCGATGAAGTGATGTATGAGATTCAGCCGGTGCTATGGGATAACCTGCCGCTGTTCGTAAAGAACCGGATCTACCAGTGGGCCAGAGAACAGTTACCTTCCCGGGTCGAGGAGCTGGTCGAGGATTTTGGAGACGATCTTGATGAACTGGTGGATCTGAAGGCCCTGCTCAGTAGGGAGCTTGAGAAGCATCCGGACCTTATGAACCGTATTTTTCAGCAGGCCGGGGCGGTGGAACTGCAATCGGTTATTAACCGGGGCGCCATCATTGGCGGCATTCTGGGTGCTGCATTGATTCCGCTGTGGATCCGCTTTCCGGAGCCCTGGTTGTTGCCAGTTGGCGGGTTTGCTATTGGTTTTCTCACCAACTGGGTGGCCATCACGTTAATTTTTGCCCCGCTCAGGCCCCGACGAATCCTTTTCTGGAAGGTCCAGGGGCTGTTCCTGCGCCGACAGCCCGAGATCAGCGATGTCTGGGCGAGATTGGTGGCGGACGAGCTGATTACGGTCGAGAAGGTGGCCGACGCCATGCTCAATGGTCGCCATGGCGACCGGACACGCGCCATCATTCAGAAACACCTCCGGCCTTTGCTTGATAATTCGGTGGTTATGAAACTGACGGCGCAGGTGACTGTCGGGATGACCGGATACACCGAGTTGAAGAAGGCGATGAATCAGAAGGCGGTGCTGGCGACGAAAGACGTCTTCAGCGATCCTGCCTTCAACCGCGAGCGTGCTCCCATAGTCGCTGAAGTGCTTTCGGGTCAGATGCGGGCGCTTGGGCCGTCAGAGTTTCAGGACATCCTTCGTCCCGCCTTCCGTGAGGAGGAGCTCCAGTTGATGATCGTGGGCGGGATTTTCGGCGCTCTGGCGGGACTGGTCCAGTTCGTCTCGCTGGTACATCTGAGCTTTTAACTGACGACACGCGTTTTTAGACGCGAGGAGAGGAACCATGCCGGTTTGGGCGGTAATACTGATTCAGGTGTTGGCCACGGCCTTCACGGTCGCGCTGGTGCAGGCCGGTTTCTGGGGACTGGTTGTCCGGCCCTATCTGGACCGGAAAGTGGCGGAGCTAATCCAGGCGTCACAGGAGATCGAGCCAAATGTGACCCGTGGCGTAAAGCGTGGCGTTGAGGAAACCATCAAAGGTTTTCCCGAGAGCGCGCTGGACGGGACGGTTAAGGAATCGACCCGGCAGTTCCTGAAATTCGGCTCGGGCCTTTTCGAGAACGGGCTGAGCAGTTTTCTGGGAAGTGCGGCAGACCTTGAGCGGAAGGCTGAGGCTGAACGTCGGGGACAACGACCTGCTGACTGACAGTTACAGGCAGTTGGTGGGGCGAGGGAGGCCTGCAATACGGCAAGCGGTCTTGGCCGGCGTCCCGGGGAACAGCTGCATCAGGTAAATGCTGTTGCCTTTTTCTTCGCCCATGGCGTCCTTCACGGCTTTGACAAACAGCCTGTTGGATGGGGGTGATATTTCATGTTCCTTATAAAAATCCCTTAGGAACATTATGATTTCCCAATGGTTTTCTGATAATTCAAGTCCGTCTTCGGACGCAATTTCTTCGGCTGTATCCCGGCTCCATGCCCAGGCATCCTCCAGAAAACCTTCGTTGTTTCGTTCCGGGCTTGGACTCTTGACCATGGTTCACCAACTGATTACACGTTCTGCCTGAAGTGTAAGGCCAACCCATTCCGAATAGTCGACCAGTGAGGTAGCTTGGGTGCTGCCAGAGAGGCCCCGGGCTGCCACATCGTCTCTGAGGGCATACACCCGGGCGGAATGAAAACCCTCTGCTGCAGCGAGGCCGAGCACACCATTCTCGATCAGCACGATGGCGTCATCCGGGCCAAGCATCCCAAGGCATTCGCCGAACCGTGGATGGTCCGGGGTTTTGTTCAGAATATGCAGAGTATGAAGTTCATTCATTCTTAGGTTCCGAGTCTGAGTCCGTTATCCGCGCTAGCCAGCAAACGCGGCTTGGGAATATTGTGCTAGGAGCTCGGCATTTGCGTCAGTCAGCACCACACTGTCCGCAAGCTCCGGCGGAGCAATGCCGTACCGCTCACAGGAAATCCGGTCGGCCAGGATATCCTCAATGCCAAAGACAGGAGCGGCTGCCAGATTCTTCTCAACGGATTTTTGTTCGATGCCGGAAGTGTTCTGGCCTGTACGCAGCCAGTTAACGCCCGCGCCAATAAACAACAGGCTCACAGGCTGATCAAACGCCGCCAGTGAAAATGCCATATCGAGGGCTTCGCGTCCGGTCCAGCCACCATAGGGGGGCTGGTCAATGATAATGAGCATCGCCATCCTCAGCGGTCTCCATGGAAATACAGGGTCCTGGAAGATTTAATGTTGCCTTCAACCCATTCGCCAAGGCCGGCAATGGTAAACGGTGCCCTGAGATTGCTGGCATCCAGTTCGTAGCGTTTCTGTTCCTTGTCATCCACCAGTCCCCGTCGTAATGCCGATGCTATGCATGCCACGCCGGGCACCTCATGTTCCTCAAGAAACGTGGCCCAGTTCTTGGGCCAGTGCGGCTCGTCGGATGGTGGCGTTACCAGGGCTGAGGCCAGGTGAATACCGTCACCGTAGAGGAAGACCCGGTCAATGGCATGTCCGGCAGCAATGGCTGCCTTGGCGAAGGACAAGGCGGTCTGCGGCGCCTGCGTGGAATAGGGCGCGCCGGTAATAACCAGGGTAAAGGAATGCGGGTCGAGGTTATTCATGATGTTGGGTCTGGCCAGAAAGTTTTCAGTTTACAGAAAGCAAAAACCCCGGCAAGAGCCGGGGCTGTTTGAGCGAGTAGCTGATCCCTTGATCAGTCGTCGCCGCTGAATGCCGACAAGAGGTGGAGCAGGCTGACAAACAGGTTGTAGATGGATACGTACAGACCAACCGTCGCAATGACGTAGTTTCGCTCTCCGCCTTTGATGATCTGACTGGTTTCAAACAGGATCATGATGGAAGCGAAGACGGTGAAGCCAGCCGAAACCGCCAGGTGAAGGATGGAGCTTTCCATAAAAAAGGCCAGCAGCATGGCGCCGATCAGCACAAACGCGCCGGCGGTCAGGAAGCTGGACAGGAAGCTGAAATCCTTCTTGGTAATGATCGCGGTGGCAGAGAGGCCAAGGAAGGCCACTGCCGTCAGTGTCAAAGCCTGAGCAACAATCTGGGAGGCGCCGGCTGCCACAAACGCGCCGATGATTGGGCCCAGGGTGTAACCCATGAAGCCGGTCAGTGCGAAAGTGGTAACAATGCCCCAAGGGCTGTTTTTAAGCTTGTAGGTCGCAAACAGAAGGCCGATGTAACCCACGATGGTGATCAGAAATCCGGGGTGGGCCCCATTCATGTTGAGATATGCGGTTAGGGCCGAAAAGGCCAGGGTCATGCCCAGGAGCATGTAGGTATTTCGCAACACCTTCATTGCATCTGCGCTGATTCCGGTGGGCGCGCGCTCCGTCTGGGGCGCAGAATAGGCTCCCTGATCGTTTTGAACGCCGAATCGTCTGTCTTCCATTGTGCTCTCCGTTGTGAACGTCTGGATACTGTCTTCCATCATAGTGTCAGATACGCAACTTTCAATCATTTACGACAGGAAACTGCCCCGTGGATTTCATTAAAACCTGTTAATGATAGAAAGTCCGGCTGGTTTTATGCAGGGCGTTGACAGCGTTGGCAATTCCGGTATCATGCTCCCCGCTGTCGCAACGGCAGCAATGGAAAAACGGTGGGCTGGCAGAGTGGCTGAATGCAGCGGTCTTGAAAACCGCCGAAGGTTAGTAGCCTTCCCGGGGTTCGAATCCCTGGCCCACCGCCATTTTTCTCTTCCTGGTTTCAGATTCTCCCCCTTGATGTAGCCTCAGCGATTCGGTTCGCGTGTTTGTGCGTATTTGGTTTACGAACCCGAGACCTCACGATAGTGATATTGAAGAGTGGGAGGCCCCGTGAGCGAAAAAGAATTGAATTCCAGTGTACCCGAACAGTCGGATGTCCGTACGAATCGTCGGTTTTCCGTATCCGCGAATCGCGGGCAGGCGAGTCAGCGGGTCAGGTACGTCGAGTCCGGAGGTGCCGCTGTTGATACGGGTGAATGTACATTCTGCCAGTCCTTTCCGGAATTGTCCGATCAAGATCCCGGGGACAAACCATAGCGTCTGAAGGGTGCTTCTGGGGGAGGAGGTGGTGCAGGCTCATGCACTCGGCGATTTCAGGGCGTCCCGGATGGCTTGAACCGCAGCCAATGCACTGTCGTTGTCCCCATGAACGCACAGGCTGTGAGCGGGTAGTTCCAGCCAGCGGCCATTGATGCTTGTTACCCCTCCCTGTTCCGCAAATGATAGCGCCTGGCTCACAATGATCTCGGGATCACTGTGCACCGCGCCTTTGTGTTTTCGTGGCACCAGAAGGCCTTCATCCGTGTAGGCGCGATCTGCAAAGGCCTCGAGCAGTACCGGCACGCCAAGGCTTTCTATCAGCGCCTGTTGCTCGTGATAGCGGCAGGTAACGGGAATCATCAGGGGCAGGTTGTGACGATAGGTGCCCACGGCTTCGGCGACCGCTCTCAGCAACGTGTCGTCCCGCATCATGTCGTTGTTGAGTGCCCCGTGGGGCTTCACGTAGGAAATGTGGGTCCCTTCGGCCCGGCACATCCCATCCAGCGCGCCAAGCTGGTAAAGCATGAGAGCGTGGACCTCCTCCGGCGTGTGGGCAATGGAGCGTCGTCCGAAGCCCGCCAGGTCATGGTAGGAGGGGTGGGCACCGATCTCGACCTCGTGTTCTGCGGCCAGCGCAACGGTACGGCGAATGACCATGGGGTCGGCAGCATGAAAGCCGCAGGCAACGTTGGCCATGTCGATGAGGGGCATTACCGCCTCATCCTGGCCCATTTCCCAGGCTCCGTAGCTCTCCCCAAGATCACAATTCAGCTTCATCTTTCACATGTCCCGGCCAGGGTAGGTGGCCTCTTTCCGTTCGTCTGCCAACCTCTGCCGTTTGGCCAGCTTTTCCGGTTTGTTTTTCGGAATCTGCCAGCCCTGCAGGTTCTCCTCAATCAGCCTGACCAGCGCTTCGATGTGCCCTGGGGTCGCGTTAAGCGCCGGTATATAGCTGAAGCCCTCGCCACCGGCTTCCATGAAGTATTCTCGGTTCTCTTCATCGATTTCCTCAACGGTTTCGAGGCAGTCCGACGAGAAGCCGGGGCAGAACACATCTATAGATTTTACGCCTTTTTTCGGGAGAGATTTAAGCGTTTCGTCGGTGTAGGGTTTGAGCCACTCCTCTTTTCCGAACCGGGACTGGAAGGTGGTCAGATAGTCCTCGCCAGCAAGGCCAAGACGCTCTGCCAGGAGGCGGGATGTCTTGTGGCACTCGCAGTGGTATGGATCCCCTTTCATCAGGTATTTCAGGGGCACACCATGGTAGGACAGGATGAGCTTCTGGTTGCGTCCATGGTTGGCCCAGTGGGCTTCGATGTGTCTGGCCATCGCTTCGATGTAGGGTGGGTAGTCCGGGTAGTGGGAGATAAACCGCAAATCCGGCAACCAGCGGCGCTTACTGAAGTCCTTGGCAATGGCATCGAAGGTGGACGCGGACGTTGAGGCCGAGTACTGGGGATAGAGGGGCAACACGAGCAGTTTGCGAACGCCCTGGGCCTGCATTTCATCCAGAACGTTGGGGATCGACGGGTTGCCGTACCGCATGGCGAATCCGACCACCACGTTCGGGCCGTATTTTTTCTTCAGGGCCTCCCGGATTCCCTCGGCCTGTTTTCCGGTGTGGATCAGCAGGGGAGAGCCCTCGGGCATCCAGACTCCGGCATAGGCCTGAGCGCTCCGCCTGGGGCGAATACGAAGAATAATCCCGTGCAGTATCAGCCACCAGAGCGGGCGCGGAAGCTCAACGACCCTCGGGTCAGAGAGGAATTCAGCCAGGTACCGGCGAAGCGCAGACGTTGTGGGCGCATCGGGAGTGCCAAGGTTGGTAACAAGAACACCAAGGCGCTCGGGTTGGTTGTGGCTGAAATTCTCTGAACCTTTGAACTGCATAGAGGAAATCCTGGTGATTGATCTTCGGGGAAGGGCCGGACGGTTCTATTTTTCCGAGGCCTGCTGGGCCATGCGAGGAGCAAGGCCACTGATGTCATAACCGGCGTTCCTGGCCTTGGTGAAAATCTCCTGGGCGGAGGTTTCCCGGGCAGCACTCAGAGCCCACAGCACTGTGCAGCGCGTACCGGAACGACAAAAAGCCAATACGGGTTTCTCCGCGTCTCGGATCATCGGGGCGAACCGGTCAACGTCCTGGTCGGTGATGTTGCCTGACTCAACCGGCATATAAACCCAGTCGAGGCCGACTTCGCGGGCGGCCGCTTCGATATCCGACATCGGGGGCTGTCCAAACTCTTCCTGGTCAGGGCGATTGGCAACCAGGGTCTTGAAACCGAGACGTGCCGCCTCAGCGACATCATCGACGGAGATTTGCGGTGCGACTGAGATAGTGTCATCGATCTTTCTGATTTCCATGTACGTGCGCCTCCGTAGTCGTTAACTGTGGGACTGCCGCCATGATCTCACAGCTATGGGGTGCTGTCAGAATGGCGGCTCAAGACAGTAACAGAATTGATCAGGCTTTGGTGCGGCGACGCTCTATGACTTCAAACGCCGCCATGCCGGCAACCATGGATGTTACGAAAACAAGAGCCTTGAACTCGCCAGCTCCCAGTGCGACCAAGCCGGGCCCGGGGCAGAAACCGGCCACCCCCCAGCCGACACCAAAGGCGAGCCCCCCAACAACCAGGCGTTTGTCGATGTGGTTGTTGGTGGAAATTTTCATGGAGAAGCCGAGGAACGACAAGGTACGGCGACGCGCCAGCGCAAAGGCCCCCAAGCCCACCACGACGGCACCACCCATCACGAATGCGAGGGAGGGATCCCAGAGCCCGGCAATATCGAGGAAACCCAGAACCTTTTCGGGGTTGGCCATGCCCGACACAATGAGCCCCAGGCCGAAAATGAGCCCGGCCAACAGCGAAGCGATATGATATCTCATGGTTTTACACTCCCAACTGGTGCCGGATGATGTAGACGGTAACGAAGCCCGCGCCCATAAAGGTGAGGGTTGCTACCAGGGATCGGACAGAGAGCCGGGAAAGCCCGCAAACACCGTGGCCACTGGTGCAGCCGGAGCCGTAGCGGGTGCCAATTCCAACCAGCAGGCCCGCGATGATCAACGCTGGATAGCCGGCGTTGATTTCAATTGGAGGCAGTTCCGCTGCGAGTAGCCACACAGCGGGTGCGCCAATGAGCCCGACAAGAAACGCCAGGCGCCAGGCAATGTCACCGCGGCCTGGTACGAGGAGACCACCCAGGATGCCGCTGATACCGGCAATCCGGCCGTTAAGAAGCAGAAAGCAGGCTGCTGCCAGCCCAATCAGAATGCCGCCCGCCAACGCCGACCAGGGCGTAAAGTTACTCCACGCAATTTCAATCATTCAGAGTCTCCACAGTGGTTCACAGGAAGGTTTTTGGAATAAGCATATAAATAGGGGCGATAATAACAAAAAAAAGCCCGGCACAGGGTGCCGGGCAGAGGCGTGCGAGTAGTATCCATGAAAGACTTCCAGACAAACCGGCATCAGCAGGGATACCGGTATCAGGAAGTATTGACCATATTTTGAACACTTCAAGCTGCTACCCGGCTCGTTTCAAAACATTTTTTCATATTGAATGCCTGTTTATATTGCGGCCTTTCGCTGTGCGCCTTTCAGGCCGACTGAAATCGGCCTCGCAGTGTAATACAATGGGGGCTCCCAGCAATATTTTATCCCCTGAGGTTGTTACATGTCTGACGAACACGACAAGAAGCCGGAAAACGATCCGCAACTGGCGGCCAAGATCAAGGATTCGGCGCGCCAGATATGGCTGGCCGGCCTCGGGGCATACACCAAGGCAGAAGAGGACACCGGGCGATTTTTCGATCGTCTGGTCCAGGAGGGCGAGCAGCTCGAGAACAAGACCCGTGGCGTGGTAGAGAAACAGATCAAGTCCGTCGAGGATCGGGTTGGAGATGTCCGGGAGCGCGCGACCGGCACCTGGGATAAACTGGAAACGCTGTTCGATGAGCGGGTATCCGGTGCTCTCCGTCGTCTCGGTATTCACCGGCGCGAAGAAATAGAAGCCATGGAGCGGCGGATAGAGGCACTCGAAAATGAGCTGATGCGCCTTCGGAGCGAACGCGGGGACGACGAGGAAGAATAATTTCCCGGGACTAGAGGTAGTCCCGGCTCATCAGACGGGCGTGATTTTGTTCGTCTGGAGCCAGGTAGGGAATGACCAGATGCATCATCTGGTAGACACCACGACCGGGATCCACTGACTCCCGGTCGTTCAGATGAGATAGCGTATCAAAACTACACCAATAGCAGGCAGTTAGCGTTAACTGCTCACACAATGCCTGAAGCTGCTCCGAGCCAATCTCCATCATTTCCTGCTGTCGGAAACTCTCGCAAATCAACTGGAAGGCGGCAGTCTTCTTCTTTTTCAGTCGTCTGAACCGGGTTTGTAACTGGTCGTACCGGGAGAGGACATTCACCAGATCCTGGTAAATGAATCGGTAGCGGGCGACCGTCTCGAACAGCAGGTGAAGGAAGAAGCCCTGCTGATCAAGACTGATGTCGACGTCTTTCGGCACCGCCAGCAGATCCAGCATTTCTTCCTCGAACCGTCCGAACAGCTCCTCGACGATGTCGCCCTTGCTCTTGAAATGGTAGTAGAGGTTGCCGGGACTGATGTCCATCTCATCGGAGATCAGAAGCGTAGTCACATTGGGTTCGCCGACGCTGTTGAACAGCGCCAGGCTGGTATCGAGGATACGGTCGCGGGTTTTGATTTTTTTCATGTCGCGCCCGGTGCGCTCCTATAGGTCAAAGCTTGCCCAGACAGGGCAGTGATCGGATGGACGCTCCATGGCGCGGATGTCATACGAAACACCGGCTTCACGCGCTTTCGGCAGCAGGCTGTCGCTGGCCATGATCAGGTCAATACGCAGCCCGCGGCGGGGATCGCGTTCAAACCCTTTGCTGCGGTAATCAAACCAACTGAAGGTATCGAATTCCTCGGGATGAAGATGCCGGAAGACGTCGGTGTATCCCCGGGCTTCGACCTGTCCGAGCCATTCCCGCTCTTCGGGCAGGAAACTGCACTTTCCGGTGCGGAGCCACCGCTTTGCGTTGTCCGCGCCGATCCCGATATCCCGGTCGGTGGGTGAGATATTCATGTCGCCCATCACCACAACGTGGCCGCCACGTCGCTTCAGGTCATCCAGGTATTTCATCAGGTCGGCATAGAATTTTTCCTTGGCGGGAAATTTCACCGGGTGGTCCCGACTCTCGCCCTGGGGGAAGTAGCCGTTGACGACCGTGAGGGGCTCTCCATTTACCATGAAGTGGCCTGTAATCAGGCGCCGCTGGGAGTCTTCGCCATCCCAGGGGTAGCCCTTGAGGACCGTGTCAGGTTCCATCCGGGACAAGAGTGCCACGCCATAGTGGGTTTTCTGGCCATGAAAGTGAACGTGATAACCCAATTCACGGATAGCCTCCACCGGAAATTCCTCGTCTCGGACCTTGGTTTCCTGAAGGCCTATGAAATCCGGTTTCAGACTGTTGATGACGGCTTCGAGCTGGTGCAGACGGGTACGAATACTGTTGACGTTGAACGACACAAACATCATAGGTGCTGATTCTCCGGCGTTGACTCCGCCGCGAGTTTAACACAATGGGTACGGGGGGCGGCCTTGGCAGTGGCGACGCATTCAGGGAGTCAGTTCACAATCCGGCCAGTTTGATACCGAATACTGAATGTGAGCAGTGTAATTGGCGTCGTTGTTCTTCCTGATATTGGTGAGCCCGTAATAGTCGGTCAGGGCGCCCCTGGCGTTGTAACCCAGGATAATCGGGTCCACCAGAAACCGCAGGACCATCCCGGTGGGACGGATCTGAACAACATGATCCGCCGTTACCTTCGAGCTTTCAGTCGACTCGAGTACAAATTCGTAGTGTTCGCCGCGCGTGGGGCCTAGAAACCGGAACTCCACCGATTCGCCATTCAGCACAGCCTGCCAGTTGCGCCGGACGAAATTGTCGAAACCGGCATCGACCACAACTTTCTCGGAGAAGGGAACATCGAAGGTTCTGCTTTCCCCGGCCGGCATTTGCCAATTGATGACCAGGGTATTGGGCTCGGGGTATTCAATCGACAGAGATTCATCGAATTCGGGCTGGCGGAAGTCGACGGCGGGACGAAGGACCGAATCCGAGTAATTGAGGTCCTTGGACGCGAACGCATGATCGCGGTCCGGCCTCTGGTAGGCAATTGAGTGTTCCTGAGGCTGGAATACACCGCTCTCGCATGTGCCGGCCACGGCGTGTTGCTCCAGGTAGAGAGTTTCGCCTGCGTAAGTTCTGGCCGTCCCGGTAAAGCTCATCTGCGCGGCGAAAGCCGCTGGCGCGGCCAGACAACATGCAGCCGTAATAATGAGTCCGGCCCGCTGCCTGGTCATTGCTGAAGCTCCGGGTACAGGGATTTCCTGAGGAACAGGAGCAAGGGGAACACCACCAGCCAGCCAATGGCCAGGGCCATAAGGGAGGGCACCAACTCGGGCAGGATAACGGCGCCCAGTTTGCTGGCAGACCAGTAGGCAAATGGCCCGGCGATGGGAGCCAGGACAAATGGCAGCCAGGCTTTGCGGCTGATCCAGTCGAGGGAATGGCTGAGCGTGGTCATGAAGATGGCCCAGATCGCAACCAGCCAGGGTGGCGTCAACAGCACTTCACCATCCGCACTGGCCAGGATTCCGGTACGGAACCACAGGAGGTCAAGCGAAGCCCCCAGCACCGTACCCAAGCCGATGAACTGGAGTTCGCTCATTCGCTTCTGGCTTACGAGCAGCAGGTGCAGAACCAGGAGTCCGGCCACCAGGCCCGCTGCCGGCATTCCGGGGTAGAGAATGCAGATCAGCCAGCCGGCCTGGAAGACAACAAAGTTCAGAATGTTTCGGGTGGTCTCAGATCGGATCATAGGCTCAGGATATTTGATCGTTTGTTTCCCGGTTTTGCCATCAGGATCTGGGATACGCCGATGGCGCGCTCACTGAACCCGGCTTCACAGTAGGCGAAGTAGAATTCCCAGAGGCGTCTGAAGGCCTGATCGTAGCCCAGGGCCTCAAGTTTTCCGGGGTTCGCCATGAACCGTTCACACCAGTCTTGCAGGGTGCGGGCATAATGGAAACCAATGTCCTCGGCATGCGTGAGCACGAGGTTGCTCTGGGTTCTCATGGAATCGAGGATGGCACCGAACGATGGAATGAAGCTGCCGGGAAAGATAAAGCGCTGGATGAAATCAACATTCTTCAGGGCGCGCTTATAGCGCTGTTCCGGCATATTGATGGCCTGAATCAACGCCAGCCCATCGTTTTTGAGCAGGGTGCTGATCTGTGCCAGGTAACTGTCGAGAAACTGCGGCCCAACGGCTTCAATCATCTCGATGGAAACGAGCTTATCAAACCGACCCTCTAGATCGCGATAGTCGTCGAACAGCAGGGTGATGCGGTCATCGAGGCCTTCCTCGGTAACCCGGGCCTTAGCCAGTTCCAGCTGCTCTTTTGAGATTGTGGTCGTGGTTACATGGCAGCCATAGTTTTTGGCGGCGTGAATAGCGAATCCGCCCCAGCCGGTGCCAATCTCGATGACCCGGTCGCCAGGCTGCAGGTCCAGTTTCCGGCAAATGGTGTCCAACTTATGAATGGCGGCCTCATCCAGCGTCGCGTCCGCACTCGGGTAGATCGCCGAGGAATACATCATGGTCGGATCCAGGAAGAGCTCGAACAGGTCGTTGCCAAGATCGTAATGGGCACTGATATTTTTTCGTGAACCCTCCCGGGTGTTCCGGTTGAGCCAATGAAGTCCCTTGAGTGCCGGTTTTGTCACCCAACTGAAGCGATCCTCAAACCCGTTCATGCGATCGACGTTTCGGGTGAAGAACCGGAGCAGGGCCACCAGGTCCGGGGTAGACCAGTCGCCATTGACGAAGGCTTCCGCAGCCCCGACGCTGCCCCCGGTGAGCAGATCCCGCCAGGTGCTGTGGTCATGAATCACCAGCTCAGCCGCCGGGTACCGGGCATCCCCATCACCGAACACCAGGTCATCGCAGCCATCCTCATGGACAGTCAGGATGCCGTCGCGAAGTTGGTTTAGCTGTTGTAACACTAGACTCCTGGCGATGCGGCTGGCCAAAGAACGTGAACGGTCCTGGTCTTCCGCCGATTGAACTGAGGTATTCAGGTTCTCCATGAACTTACCCTTCCACGCTTCTCGTTTTTGTGTGCGGTACTGGAGACATCCAGCCCCGAATCGTCTGCCCCCCGCCGGTAGGCCGGGTCCTTTTCGGACAGTTTGTCCGGGTGGGTATAGAACGGAGCGCCTTTGAGTTTCAGCTTCAGGGCATGCCAATAGATACCCGCCGACACCTTGAGCGCCTCCACCGGAAACTTCCGCAGGCTTCTGTGTATTTCTTTACGGGTGAGCGGGGTGCGATGGACCACCAGGGTGGCATCAAAATGTTTCTTTTCCTGTTCCAGCACGTTCATGTGAATTCGCAGATCGGGACCCCGGAAGCTGAACGTCCACTGGTAGTGCTGTTCCATGCCATTAAAGGGGGATACATGGAAACGCTTGCTGAACCCAAACCGTTCAGTGTGCCAGCCCCCCGAGCCAGGGCCTTCGCCCAGAGTTTCGAGACAGTAGACATGGCGCTCGTGCCAGGGGGTGTTGGTGATCTGGGCGACGATGACCCGGGGTACGGCGCCTTCCTGGGGACTGTCATCACAGCCATAGCAGAAATAGAAACTGACTGGATTGAAAACGTACCCGAAGTACCGGGGGTGGGTCACGAGTTCGACGGTGCCATCCGGATGCCAGCCGGTCGCCTTTTCCACATGATTCCTTACGGTGGTAGCCAGCGAACCGGCTTCGGGCTGGAAGTAGTCCGCCCGCCGCAGTGAAAGCCAGTTAAAACGCTCCAGGGAAAACAAAGGGCTGATGCTGGTGACCCGGTCCCATTCGTCCACGTCCAGTGCCAGCATGCCGGTGCTGTACTCGAACTCGTGGTTAACCGGGAATTTCCGGCGGTGCCGGACCGACCCTTCAAGCCATTGGCTGTTCATCGCTATAGCTCCAGACCGAAGGCCTCGGTCACTCTGAGCGCGCTGCGTACGCCGTCCTCATGGAAACCGTTGAACCAGTAAGCCCCACAGTAATGGGTCCGGTTCTGGTTCCCGATTTCGTCGTACCGGCCCTGCGCTGCGACTGCCTCCAGAGTAAACACCGGGTGACTGTAACGGAACTGCTTGATGATCCGGTCCGGCGCAATATCGTGGCTGCGGTTCAACGTCACGCAAAAGGTTTCCGGCGCATCATGGAAGTTCTGAAGAATGTTCATGTTGTAGGTGACCGACACCGGCTCGGTACTGTGGGATGGAATGAAGTAGTTCCAGGCGGCCCAGGCGCGGCGGGTATCCGGCAGTACGCTACTGTCAGTGTGCAGCACGACATCGTTACTCTGATAACCGATGGCCCCGAGGACCTCGCGTTCCCGGTCGCTGGGGTCCGTCAGCATCGCCAGGGCCTGGTCGCTGTGACAGGCGAGCACGACCTGATCAAAACGGCGCTCTTCGCCACCAACGTTAAGGGTGACGCCGTGCTCATCCCGCTTCACACTTTCGACCGGGCTGTTGAGGTGGGTGCAGTCCCCCAGTCGGTCCATCATCTTGTGGACATACTGGGCCGAGCCACCGGAAATCACTCGCCAGGTCGGGCGGTCATCCACCGACAGCATGCCGTGGTTGTTGAAGAATTGAAGGAAGAACCGAATCGGGAACTGCTCGAGCACGATTTCCGGTGCCGACCAGATCGCCGCGCCCATCGGTACGATATAATAGTTCCTGAAATAGCGGGAGTAGCCGTTGCGATTCAGATACTGGCCCAGAGTCTCGCTGTCGTTGATCGCCTCCGCGGCAAGATCTGCCCGGGTCTCGCGGTTAAACCGGAGAATTTCCCGGATCATCTTCAGAAAAGGCAGGTTGAACACGTTCTTGCGCTGGGCAAAAAGGGTGTCGAGACTGGTGCCGTTGTATTGCAGACCGTTGGCTTTGCAGTCGACGCTGAAGCTCATGTCGCTGACTTCTGACGGCACACCGAGCCGATCCATCAATCGGATAAAATTGGGGTAGGTCCAGTCGTTGAAGACGATAAACCCCGTGTTGACGGGCCAGGTGCGGCCACCGGCCTCGACCTGTTCGGTATTGGTGTGGCCGCCGGCATAGTCTCCGGCCTCAAATACTTCCACATCGTGCTTCTCGGCCAGTAGCCACGCGGCCGTAAGGCCGGAAACGCCGGCGCCAATGACAGCTATACGCTGACGTTCGTTACTCATCCATTGTTTTCCTGTTCAGTGGTACTTTTTCTCGCCATATTCGCCGCCATGCGATCAATCAGAGCCTGTGGCAGAGTTCCGAGCATCCGGAGCATCCAGGTGAAACGTTTGGGGAAGGCGATCTCGTTCCTGCCCTTGGCCAGGCCGCTAACGATTCGGTCCGCCGCCTCCTCGGCCGAGACGAGGAAGGGCATGGGGAAGTCGTTCCGATCCGTCAGCGGTGTTTTGACGAAGCCCGGGGAGACAACGACCACATCAATCCCTTCGGCGGCCAGATCCGCCCGCAAAGCCTGGGCGAAATAGGTCAGGGCAGCCTTTGAGGCGCCATAGCCTTCGGCGCGGCCGAATGGAAACCACCAGGCCGATGAGCTGACAATCACCAGTGTTGCCGGCAAGCCTTTGGCTCGAGTGCGCCTAAGGGCTGGTAACGCTATGTCCAGACAGCGGGCAGTTCCGATCACGTTGGTGTGGATGTTCTTCTCGATCACATCACTGTTGTAGTGAGTTATGTCGAGGTATTCACAGGTGCCGGCATTCAGGATCGCCATGTGAAGATCGCCGTGATTTTCCAGGACATTGGCGATACCCCGGAGATCCTCCTTGCTGGTGGTGTCGCCAGGTGCGGTAAGGATCCGTTCTGGCGCCAGGGCCTTGAGCTCCTCCAGGGGTTGCGCCCGACGACCGGAGAGCACCAGTCGATGGCCTCCTCGGGCAAGGGCCCGGGTTACGGCCTCGCCGATGCCGGAACTGGCGCCGGTGATCCAGATGTTCGAGTGGGTCTGCAGACGTTCACTCATCCGGCGTATCCTTTAATCCAGCGGATAACACCGCCCACTACCGGCAGGTTTTCATACAGCAGTTGGCCTGCATCGAAGTAGTCGCGGTGATAACACACCTTACCGTTGGCGATCCGCAGATGACTGATCCCATCCACCTGAATTTCCCTGCCACCATTAATGCGTTTGTGACGCAGGTGCATAACCCAGGGCACGGCTGAAAAGGAGCCATCGACGACCGGCTCTGAGAACTCGAACCGGCAGCTGATGGCGTTGGCGTAGGCACTGGCAAAATACTGAGTCAATGCATCCAGGCCCTGAACCGATCCCAAGGGATCCTGAAACTGAATGTCTTCGCTGTAGACTTCAGACAGCTTGTTCAGGTTGCCCTTGTCGAGTTCGTTAAACAGCCGCCTGAAATCGGCGAGCGTGACGGGAACCGAGGAATTATGAGAACCGACTTCAATGGCCGAGGCGCTTGTCATGAACGTGTTCTCCTCATTCTGTCCAGTTGACGGGTTTCTTCCTTGATATGTTTGGGTATCGGGTTGAGCTCCCAGATAATCCCGAGGCGGGACAGGAGCCATAGTCCATACCAGGTGATATCGATCTCGTACCACCGGAAGCCCTGACGCACCGATTGGGGCCAGCGGTGGTGGTTGTTATGCCAACCTTCACCCAAGGTAAGCAGTGCCAGCCAGAAATTGTTTCGGCTGCCATCGGAGGTTTCAAACCGCCGCTTGCCCCAGACATGGGAAAGCGAGTTGATCGAAACGGTTGCGTGGAACAGGGCAACGGTAGAAATGAAGAAACCCCACACCAGCAGCTGCAGGCCATTGGTGCCCAGTCCCGGTGCCCAGGCTGCCAGGGCCTCGCCGAGCCCGTAGATGGCGATGGCAGCCAGGGCGGGAACGATTGCATCGAAGCGATTAATGAACCGGAGCTCCGGGAACTTCATCCAGTCCCGAACCCGACGCTCATCCATGGTGAAGCCCGCATCACAAGTGAACCAGCCCACATGGGACCACCAGAACCCGCCATGGTGAGGCGAGTGCAGATCCTGTTCCTGGTCGGAATGCTGATGGTGATGGCGATGGTGGGCGGCCCACCAGAGGGGCCCACGCTGGGCTGCGCTGGCGCCAAGCACCGCAAAGACGAATTGGGCGGGCCGGCTTGTTTTGAAGGTTTTATGGGCGAAATAACGGTGGTAAAAACCCGTGATTGCAAACATCCTTATAACGAAGAAGGCGATTGCGAACACGATTGCGAAGGTGCTGGCCCCAGTGTAGAACGCCAGCAGGCACGCAAGGTGCAAAGCCAGAAACGGAATAACCCGGATAAAGTTGAATGATCGGGAGCTGGCGTCGATGTGATCCGAACCCGCAGAGGAATCGAACCACCTCAGAATGTTTGTAAACCAGTTTTGTACTCGGGTCATACCCTGTTTGCCCTTGTCTCTAAAATGAACCTGAACAGCGTGTTCATCGGAATTGGCCGAACAAAACGCTTGCAGGGTTGTACGTTCTAACTCATCACTTTGGATGCACGATAACCCATGTTTAATCAGCCATCGCAGTCAACCCATATACGCCGTATTGCAGTTGTTGGTTCAGGCCTGTCCGGACTTACGGCCGGCCTGAAGTTGAAGCGACAGGGCCACGATGTCACGGTTTTCGAGAAAAGCCGCGGTCCGGGTGGAAGGCTGGCAGCCAAACGGGTTCAGGGCGGATCGGCGGACGTAGGAGCTCAGTATTTCACCGCCCGTAATCCTGCATTTCTTCCATTCCTTCAAGAATTCGCCGGTGATAGCGCGTTCGCCGAGTGGCAGGGCCGATTCGCGTTCCGGAATGAGCGAGGTGAGTGGGATAGCTTCCCGGATGAACCCCGGTACGTCGGAAGCCCCCGAATGACAGCTATTTCCCGGGCGCTCTCCGCGCACCTTCAAGTGGTGGCGGAGACCCGGGTTGAAGCACTTGAAAAAGTGGGGCGTCGATGGTCTCTGACGGACACGGAAGGCACCGCGCTTGGTGAATTCGATCAAGTAGTGATCACGGCGCCCCCGGCCCAGACCCGGACCCTGCTGGTAGACAGCAATCTTGGCGAGCTGGCGGCCAAGCTGGATGAGCCCGTCAAAAAGGTATTACCTTGCTGGGCAGTGGCGGCGCATTTCGAGCATGCGCCCAGTGCTGCTTACGAAGGGATGCGTGTTGAACACCCGGTGCTTTATTGGGTGGCTAACAACTCCAGCAAGCCCGGCAGGGAAGACTCCGGCCAATGGTGGGTGTTGCATGCCAACCCGGAATGGACCGAACAGCACGTAGAAACGCCCGCGGCAGACGTCGCGCAGTTGATGGTTGACGCCTTCCGGGAACTGGTCGGTTCCGCCGGCGAGCCGGACAAGGTGGTGACTCACCGGTGGCTCTATGCCCGTTCGGCGGACAGCGAACAGCCCGGACACCTCTGGTTTGCTGATCAGAACATTGGCATCGCCGGAGACTGGCTCAGTGGAGGGCGGGTTGAAGGCGCCTTCAACAGTGCTTGCAGCCTGGTGGCCGCAATGTCGGAGGATGACTGACGCCGGTTACTCGGTCATGCCGTCCTGGCCCTGGGTGGTTACGTCCGGGCGCAGGTAGAAGTGCGTGATCGTACCGTCACTGAATTTGCTGAAAAAGGCGCTGACGTGCGTAATCTTCTTCAATGACCGCTTTCGGTTGATCGGATCCCTTGTCAGGACCTTGATGCCGTTGAAGTTATCCTGAATATTCGAAAACCTTGCCCGCATGGAGCAGGTCACGACGTGCGCGGGATTGAGCTTCAGTTCCTGCGCCAGCCAGGCGCTGTGACGCTCAATGCCGCGATCGCTCAGATCCTCTCGGGTGTCGAGATGGTTGAGTTTGACCCGGTTGACGATGCAGAACGAGAAGCTGGCCGGGTTTCGCCTTGCGACCTTGCGGAAGGCTTCCCAGAAGAAGTTGTCGGTCAGCTCGGCGAAAAACCGCATGTCGCTCAGGCAGGTATCCACCCACTGAAAATTCTCGGGGTCTTCCAGCACTTCATTGATGGCTTCCCGCAGAAGCCAGTCGAAGCCGAGGGCCGTTTTGTGGGCGTAGACCTTGCGGTACATCTGGTGCCGGCTGTACACGAAATCCTCAAGGGCTCCGAGGCCTTTCTGGGTAATCGCCAATCCCAGCCACGGCTCGGAAACGTTCCAGCCGAACCGGAGGTTGCTCAGCAGGTGGTCCAGATTGAAACCACCGATAGTCACTGATGAGTGGAAACCGTCCCTGAGCATGTAATCGGCACGGTCCGCATCAATTTCTCCGGAAACGATCGATTTAAGCAGGTCCATGACCATGCGGGGGATATCGTTGCTGATCAGGGATCCGGATTCAGCGTCCTCACCGGCAATAAAAGCCCAGAACGTTCGCGCGTGGCGGCGAAAGGTGTCGCTGGGCGACACATCCGTAGTCTCCATGATCCCGATGACATCGCGGGCACAGAGCCCGGCACTCTCCAGATCGACGGCCGTGAGCACGTCGTGGGCAACGCGTACGGAATAGTGCTCGTGTTCCAGTTCATCCGGCTCAGCGGAATGGTAGGCCGAGTATTCGACGCCGGTCCAGAGATCTCCGAAGCGTCCCGGGCGGGACATCAGGTCGCGAATGCGGCGGGCCTGCGTAAACTGGTGAGAGAAGCTGGAATGGCCGCTGTCGTGCAGCAGACACCCCAAGCGAATGGTCTTGGCGAGGTAGTCGATTGCATCAAGCTGGCTCAGGCTGAGGTCCGTCTGCTTGCTTAGTTGTCGTTCCCGTAGATAGGCGTCGATCATGGATCGGAACATGCGTGTTCCCACATGCATGACACCAATGCTGTGAAGAAAGCGGGAGTGGGTTGCCCCCGGGAAAACGAGGCTCAGAATGTCGTTCTGGCAGATGTTTCTGAGGCGCTGGAACAGGGGGTGATCGATAACCTGGATTTCGTGCCGGTAGAGGGGGATGCCGCCATGGACTGGATCCATGATCAGCTTGTCATAAGCGCCTAGCAAGTCGTTTACGGCACTTCTCATATCCAGGAATCTCCCAATTTAGTAAAACTGGCCTTGTTATATCACAGGGTCGTGCCAGAATAGGCTTATTAAAGCCGATTTTCCTTTTATCGCTGGTAGCTTAGGGCAACAGCCATGACCTCGCGCACCGAGCGCATACTGATTATTGATGCTGATGAAAAGGCCCGCCGGGATCTGGCTCATTATCTGGAGGCCCGAGGCTTTTATGTTACCGGGTATTCCGGTCTGTCTTCTGCCAAGACGCTGTTTGACGATAGCATTCCTGATGTCATCTTTGCAGACCTTCCGCCATCAGCGATCGGCGACCTTGCCTCCCGCCTGGAGGAATCCGAAACCTTCACGCCCATCGTCTGCTGTTCCACTAGTGACTCCAGCGCCGACGTGGTAAAAGCGCTCCGGGCAGGGGCTGCGGACTTCGTGCTAAAGCCCTGCAACGATGACAAAGGCGCACTGGATGACGTCATTGAAAAGCTCTTTGACCGTGTCCGGGTGAATCGCCTGAATCAGCTTTACCGCCACGAACTGGAGGAAGCGAATCGGGATTTGCGCAACGGTATTGCCGAACTTCGGGCGGATCAGCGGGCCGGCCGGAAAGTTCAGCTGCGCATGCTTCCGGATCATGAGCAGGATCTGGTGGGGTTACATGTTGATCACCTGATAAAACCGTCCCTGTATCTCAGTGGCGATTTCCTGGACTACTTTCGCATTTCCGAAGACCAGGTGCTGGTCTACATTGCCGATGTTTCGGGCCACGGCGCCAGTTCCGCTTTCGTCACCGTGCTTCTGAAAAACCTGACCAACCGGTTGCAGCGGAACCTCCGGCGCCAGTCCAGTGATGACATCCTGTACCCGGATCGCTTCCTTGAACGGATCAATTCGGAGTTGCTTGATACGGGTCTCGGCAAACACGTAACCGTGTTTGTTGGCATTATTTCTGTCAACGAGCGTAAATTAAAGTACGCAGTAGGGGCCCATTTCCCGATGCCCATTCTGTCCTTTGAAGGCGGCGAAACTGCGTTTCTGGAGGGGAGTGGGTTACCGGTAGGCCTTTTTGAGGCGCCCCAGTGGGAGGTTTACGAAATACCGCTGGATAAACCGTTCCGGCTAATCCTGTTCTCGGACGGCATTTTGGAGGTCATTCGCGCCAAAAGCCTTGATGAAAAGGAAAGGACGCTACTTGAACTCGTTTCAGGAGGTAGTCACACTATCGCCTCCCTTAATGAGGCTCTGAATCTCGACGAGATCACGGAATTACCGGACGATATAGCTATCGTGTCGGTTACTGATACCATGATCGGATCAGATAACACGTCGTCGAAATAGTGGCAGTGTGAAAAATGGCTGGTTACAAGATCCTGCAAGCTGAAAAACAGGGCATCTATGTCCTGAAGTTTATTGGCGAAATCCGGCTGAACCTGTGTTCGACGCTGGACAATCTGGTTGAGTCCATCACCCAGGATCCCCAGTTCAAAACCGTGGTCGTTGATCTGACTGAAACCGAAATCATCGACAGCACCACGCTCGGGCTCCTCGCCAAGATCGCCATGGCCGCCCAGCAACAAAGCCATTTCCTCCCCACGCTGATTTCCACCAACCCGGATATTACCCGCATTATCACATCCATGGGGTTCGACAAGATTTTCATTATTGTTCGAGAACCCGCGTCCCGTATTGAAGAGCTCGAAGAGATTCCCGTATTGAAAGCCAGCGAGCAACAGGTCCGCGATAAGGTCCTGGACGCTCACAAGGTGCTGATGGGGCTGAACAGCCGGAACAGGGAAGAGTTCAAGAATCTGGTGCGTGCGCTCGAATGTGAAGAGCCCGGTTAAGCCGGCACGTTTTTGATCCTGAAGCGCTCCGGGTTCTCATCGTCTTTTTTTATAAAACAGTGGAAGAGTTATGTCTGAAAAGAACTCGCCTCAAGACAATGGCGCCAAGGGGCCGGTACACGACGTAGCGGTACTTGGCGGTGGCAGCTTCGGTACGGCAATGACCAAAGTGCTGGGCGAAAACGGCCATCGTGTTCACTTCTGGATGCGCGATGACGCTCAAGTAGCAGAAATCACCAAGACCCGCATCAATAGCCGATACATGCCAGGCGTTGAGCTCTCCGGCGATATCCAGCCTACGACAGATCTCGCCGAGGCTGTGGGCAATGCCGAGATTGTTTTCGTCGCCATACCGAGCAAAGCATTTCGGTTCGTTATCCGGGACCACAGCGATCAGTTCCGTGACGGCCAGATTGTTGTCAGCCTGACCAAAGGCATCGAAGAGCATGGTTTCAAGCTGATGAGCGAGATTCTCCAGGAGGAGATACCGCGTTGCCGCATCGGTGTTCTTAGCGGCCCCAACCTTGCCAGCGAAATTGTAAACCGGGATCTGACTGCGACGGTGATCGCCGCCAAAGATCCGGACGTGCGGCGGACAGTGCAGGATCTGCTCGGCTGTGAGTATTTCCGGGTCTATGCCAATGTGGATATCTATGGCGTGGAGCTGGCGGGCGCCCTGAAGAACATCTATGCCATCGTGGCCGGTCTCGCGTCGGCTCTGGAAATGGGTGAAAACGCCAAGGCTATGCTGATTACCCGCGGGCTGGCAGAAATGAGCCGTTTCGCCGTCAGCCTCGGCGCCAACCCCATGACCTTCATGGGCCTGGCGGGGGTGGGGGATCTCATCGTGACCTGCACCTCGTCCAAGAGCCGGAATTATCGGGTTGGCTATGCCGTGGGCAAGGGCCAGAAGCTGGACGATGCCGTGGCGGAGCTGGGCCAGGTCGCCGAGGGTATTTATACTCTGAAACTGGTGAAAGAGAAGTCCGAGGCTATCGGGATCTACATGCCCCTGGTGCGGGGTTTGTACGAAATTCTCTATGGTACGGCGTCCATCAAGGCAGTCATCAACAGCCTGATGATGGCGGTGCAGAATTCCGACGTGGAATTTATACTGCCGCGCACGATCAGTCAGTAACGTTTATTCAGTGGAGGGTTGCCTGTGCAGTTGCTTATCATGCGGCACGGCGAAGCTGGCTGGCATACGCTTGACCAGGAGCGCGAGCTGACCGAAGCCGGGCGCCTGCATGTTGCCGAGTCTGCTGCGCAGATGGCGGAATCCCCGTGGCGACCCAAGCTGATCTGGACCAGCCCTTACGTGCGGGCCAGAGAGACCTCGGCCATTGTGTCGGAAATCCTGAACTGTGCCGTGGAAGAGAAGCAGTTCCTTACGCCGGATGACGATCCTGGCCTGTGCCTTGACGCCTTGCTGGAAAACCGGACCTCACCGCTGCTGCTCATCTCGCACATGCCCCTGGTGGGCAGTCTTGCCACCTTGCTGGTCGACGGCCACCGCCATGGCATTCCCTTTATGACGTCGCAGGCGGTGCTGCTAGATATGCCTGTGGTCGGTCCCGGATGTGCAGACTTGAAAGCCCAGTTTTTGCCCTGATCTCCTCCTTATCGAATTTCCTGCTATTGATTGAGTTCCTGATATGTACAGTTTTCCCATTGATTACGTTGAGCCGGTCTTTCGCCCGCCCAGTGAGGCGAAATCCCTCATCCTTCCGGTAACCAACGGGTGTTCCTGGAACAAATGCACCTTTTGCGAAATGTACACCCAACCGCAGAAGAAGTTCCGGGCCCGCAAGCCGGAGGACGTTCGTCGGGATATCGACAAAGCAGCGCGCAGCCTCGGGGGTGTGAGGCGGGTCTTCCTGGCAGATGGCGACGCGATAGTGCTGCCAACGCGGCGTCTGCTGGAGATCCTGGCAGATCTGAAGGCGGCCTTTCCGGATCTGCGGCGGGTGTCCAGTTACTGTCTGCCCCGAAACCTGGCGAAGAAAACGGTGGAAGAGCTGGCACAGCTGAAGGACGCCGGGCTAGAGATACTTTACGTGGGGATGGAATCCGGAGACGACGAGATACTGAACCGGGTTAATAAAGGGGAGTCCTGGGAATCCACCCGCTCTGCGTTGCTGAAAATCCGGGAGGCGGGTCTGACGAGCTCGGTAATGGTTCTGAATGGGCTGGGTGGCGAAAGCCTGTCGCGCCAGCATGCCATCAATACCGCCACACTGTGCAACGAAACGCAGCCGGATTTCCTGTCTACGCTGGTCGTGAGCTTTCCTCAGGGAGAGGAACGGTTCCGGGCAGGATTCGGGGACGACTTTGTGCCTCTGTCCCAGCAGGGGCTATTCGAGGAAATCAAACTGTTTCTGGAGCATCTTGAGCTGGAACGCACGGTGTTTCGTAGTGACCACGCGTCAAACTACCTCGTCCTGAAAGGAACGCTGGGGCGCGACAAACAGAAGATGCTGGATCAGGTTGATCTGGCAATCAGCAGCCCCGGTGCCGTTCCGCTCAGGGCGGAATGGATGCGTGGGTTGTAACGGAAAGATTGCGGAGCCATCGTATGAGCCAGAACCCGGAAAACCTCGCCAGGCAAGTGGAGCAGATTGTGAAGAACCCCGAACAACCGCCGCTCGACCAATGGCACCCCGAACTCTCCGGTGACATGGATCTGCGCATCACCCGGGACGGGCAATGGATACACAAAGGTGAGCCGCTGGCCCGCGAGGCGATCGTTCGCCTGTTTTCCACGATCCTGCGCCGGGAAGAAGACGGCGAGTATTACCTGGTAACCCCGGTGGAGAAGTGGCGGATCCAGGTGGAAGACACCCCTTTGCTCGCTCACTCCCTGACGGTCGAAGGTGAGGGGCAGGATCAGGTCATCAAGCTGACGACCAATGTGGGTGAAACGCTCGAGGTCGGAGAGGACCACCCGCTCGATGTCGGGGTGTATCCGGATTCCGAGGAACCACGCCCGGTCGTTCGGGTTCGTCACGGTGTCGATGCAAGATTGGTGACCGCAGCATTTTACGATCTGGCCAATCATGTTGTTGAACAGGGCGGGGCAGACGACCGGATGCTGGGGGTTTTTAGTCGCGGAAATTTCTACAAAATCGGCCGGGGTGGTTGAAAACCCATACGTCGCCCCCACCTCTAACGGTAGAAAACGCATCAACTCAGTTGTTAAACTGTGTTTTCATACTTGTTACGAGCCTGGCTCTCTAACGAGGCCCGGTGGTCGTCAGTCCCTCTGTGCAGTCTGACTGTTCAAGATCACTTTCGATTACCTTAATTCATTAAACAGTCATTGCGACACGCAAGGAGATCACATGGCCCAACCTCGTGTTGTCACCATCCATTACACGCTCACCAACGACCAGGGAGAGCAGCTTGACTCCTCCCGTGTAGAAGGTCGCGAGCCTCTGTCTTACCTGGAAGGTGCCCAGAACATTATCGGTGGACTGGAAAGTGCACTGAACGAAAAGAATCCTGGCGATCAGGTCAAAGTATCTGTTGAGCCGGCAGAAGGTTATGGCGAAGTTAACGAAGAACTGGTCCAACCGGTTCCGCGCTCAGCTTTTGAAGGTGTCGACACGATCGAGCCCGGCATGCAGTTTCAGGCACAGACCCCGGGTGGCCCCCAGGTTGTCCGTGTCGTTGAAGTCGGCGACGAAACCGTCACCATCGATGCCAACCACCCGCTGGCTGGCGAGACCCTGCACTTCGACGTAGAAGTTGTAGAGGCTCGTGAAGCTACTGACGAAGAAAAAGAGCACGGTCACGCTCACTAAGCTTGTCAGAAGCTCCAACGAAAAACGGCTCCCCCGGGAGCCGTTTTTTTTATGCCTGAATGATTTCAGGATACAAAAAAGCGGCCCCGAAGGGCCGCTTTCCGTTGCGCTCCAAACTTACATGTTCGGATAGTTCGGACCGCCGCCGCCTTCCGGAGTTACCCAGTTAATGTTCTGTGCAGGATCCTTGATGTCGCAGGTCTTGCAGTGAACGCAGTTCTGGGCGTTGATCTGGAATTTCTTGCCGCTGCCGTCGTCCTTCTCGACAACCTCGTAAACGCCGGCCGGGCAGTAGCGCTGAGCCGGTTCGTCATACTTCGGCAGGTTTTCCTTGAGCGGAATATCCGGATCGGTCAGTTTCAGATGCACTGGCTGATCTTCTTCGTGGTTGGTGTTTGAGATGAACACCGAAGAAAGGCGATCGAACGTCAGCTTATTATCCGGCTTCGGATAGCTGATGGTCTTGGCCTCGGACGCGGGCTTGAGTGTCGCGTAGTCCGGTACCGTGTCGTGGAAGGTAATCGGGAGGCTGCCGCGCAGGATGTTCTGCTCGAAGAAGGCAATCGCGCCACCAACGATGTTACCAAACTTGTGCATGGCCGGACCGAAGTTACGCTCGGCGTACAGCTCTTTATACAGCCAGCTGTCCTCGAAACGCTTCTGGAAATCGGTGATTTCTTCGCCGGCCTTACCGTCCTTGAGCGCCTCGAATACAGCTTCAGCGCCCAGCAGGCCAGACTTCATGGCCGTGTGGGAGCCCTTGATCTTGGAGCTGTTCAGGGTGCCAGCGTCGCAGCCCAGCAACAGGCCACCCGGGAAGCTCATCTTCGGAAGGGCATTGTAACCACCTTTGGAAATGGCACGGGCGCCGTAGGACACGCGCTTGCCGCCTTCCAGGTATTTGCTGATCTCCGGGTGAAGCTTCAGGCGCTGGAATTCGTCGAACGGACTCAGGTGCGGGTTGCTGTAGGACAGATCGGTGATCAGGCCAACGTACACCTGGCCATTTTCCAGGTGATACAGGAAAGAACCGCCGGTAGAGCCGCTCTCGTTCAGCGGCCAGCCTGTGGTGTGAACAACCAGGCCCGGCTCGTGCTTGGACGGATCAATGTCCCACAGCTCCTTGATGCCGATGCCGTAGTGCTGGGGATCCTTGCCTTCGTCCAGCTTGAATTCGTTGATCAGGCGCTTGCCCAGGTGGCCCCGGCAGCCTTCGGTAAAGAGGGTGTACTTGGCGCGCAGCTCCATGCCTGGCATGTAGCCGTCTTTCTCGGAGCCGTCACGGGCCACGCCCATGTCGCCGGTGATGATGCCTTTGACCTGACCGTCTTCAACGATGGTCTCGGCAGCAGCAAAGCCGGGGTAGACTTCCACACCCAGCTGCTCGGCCTGCTCAGCGAGCCAGCGGCAGAGGTTGCCCAGGCTGATGATGTAGTTGCCGTGGTTGTGCATGTTCTTGGGCACGAAACCATTCGGGATCTTGGTCGCTTTCTGCTGATCTTTCAGCAGGAAGATATCGTCACGAGTGACCGGCGTGTTAAGCGGGGCGCCTTTCTCTTTCCAGTCCGGGAAGAGTTCGTTGAGGGCAGTGGGCTCGAATACGGTACCGGCGAGAATGTGCGCGCCGATTTCAGACCCTTTCTCTACCACGCATACGGTCAGTTCTTCGCCAGCTTCCTGTGCCAACTGCATGACACGACAAGCTGCCGACAGGCCCGCCGGGCCGCCGCCGACGATAAGAACATCAAATTCCATCGATTCGCGTTCCACGTTGGTCTCCTCAAACTTCTTTAATGGATATTATTTGCCCGCAGGCCAATTCTGGGCCGACATCATACCGGTAAAAGTGCCTATAGACGACTGCCCAAAGCCGAACAAGCCGACTTATTAGGAAGAAAGGATATCGTATTTAAAGAATCAAACAAACGTTTGTTTGAAATTCTCTGCGTCCTTTGGCATTGTAAGTGCGCACCGAAACATCGTGTGTTCTGAGGCGTTTTTTAGTATCGTCTCACCGCCAGGCCGAGTCAACACCGGCCGATTGGCTTGAGAAACGCTTCTGACGCGTCGGATGGGGCTATTGACCCATTCAACCTTTGCCTGCAGTATTAGTCCGCCGTGACAGCAGGCCCCGCGTGAGGAAGCTGTTTGTAACGTTTGACGTGAACGCCCATAATTCTGGATTCACGCCGAAGCGAGAGGAATCAAGAATACTCCGATATCCGCAGCCGCGGGGTCGCGAAAAGAGTGTTTCTGATTGCGAGTCTTTAAACCCATCGTAGAAGAACGAGGAATCTATGAAGGTTCTGGTCGCTGTAAAACGAGTAATCGACTACAACGTAAAGGTGCGCGTCAAGCCGGACAATACCGGTGTTGATCTCGCCAACGTCAAGATGGCAATGAACCCATTCTGTGAAATCGCGGTTGAAGAAGCGGTTCGCCTTAAAGAAAAGGGTGTTGCCAGTGAAATCGTGGTGGTCTCCATCGGCCCGAAAGCTGCACAGGAGCAAATCCGTACTGCCCTGGCCCTGGGTGCTGACCGTGGTATCCACGTGGAAACAGACGAAGAGGTTCAGTCTCTCGAAGCGGCCAAGCTGCTGAAGTCTGTTGTCGAGAAAGAAGAGCCCAAGCTGGTCATTCTTGGCAAGCAGTCCATCGATTCCGACAACAACCAGACTGGCCAGATGCTGGCTGCACTGACCGGTATGGCTCAGGGTACCTTCGCGTCCGAAGTGGTTGTTGATGGCGAAAAGGTTAACGTAACCCGCGAAGTGGACGGTGGTCTGATGACCGTGTCTCTGAACCTGCCGGCGGTTGTTACCACAGACCTGCGTCTGAACGAGCCTCGTTACGCTTCTCTGCCGAACATCATGAAGGCCAAGAAGAAGCCGCTCGAATCTGTGAGCCCGGCTGATCTGGGTGTCGACGTTGCCCCGCGCCTGTCCACGCTGAAAGTTGAAGCGCCTGCCGCCCGCCAGGCTGGCGTGAAAGTGGCTGACGTTGCTGAGCTGGTCGATAAACTGAAGAACGAAGCGAAGGTGATCTAAATGAGCATCCTTGTAATTGCTGAACATGACAACAGCAGCCTGAAACAGGCTACCCTGAATGTTGTAGCGGCGGCCAAGGCCATCGGCGGGGACATCGACGTCCTGGTTGCCGGTGAGAACTGTGGCGCCGTTGCGGAAGCAGCTGCCAAGGCCGAAGGCGTGAACAAGGTACTGGTTGCCGACAACGCCGCTTATGGTCACTTCCTGGGCGAAAACCTGGGCGAGCTGGTTGCCGAAGTGGGTAAGGGCTACAGCCACATTCTGGCGGCTGCCGGTACCACCGGCAAAGACTTCATGCCTCGTGTTGCTGCCCTGCTTGACGTTGCTCAGGTGTCGGACATCATTCGCGTTGAATCCGAAGACACCTTCGTTCGTCCGATCTATGCAGGTAACGCGATCGCGACCGTGAAGGCCAGTGACAGCATCAAGGTTATTACCGTTCGTCCGACAGGTTTCGATCCGGTTGCTGCCGAAGGCGGTTCTGCCGCTGTAGAACAGCTGGACGTGGTCAAGGATGCCGGTATTTCCGCGTTCGTTAGTGAGCAGAAAGCGGAATCCGACCGTCCGGATCTGGCCAGTGCCGGTGTTGTAATCTCCGGTGGTCGTGGCATGCAGAACGGCGACAACTTCAAGATGCTGGAGCAGGTTGCTGATCTGCTGGGCGCCGCTGTTGGTGCATCACGTGCCGCGGTTGACGCTGGCTTCGTGCCGAACGACATGCAGGTTGGTCAGACCGGCAAGATCGTTGCTCCGCAGCTGTACGTTGCTGTTGGTATCTCCGGTGCCATCCAGCACCTGGCTGGTATGTCCGACTCCAAGGTGATCGTTGCGATCAACAAGGATGAGGAGGCGCCGATCTTCCAAGTGGCCGATTACGGCCTGGTAGCGGACCTGTTCGAAGCAGTTCCGCAGCTGGAAGAAGAACTGAAGAAAGTACTCTGATAGTTTCTTCGGTTGAAAAAGGCACCTCCGGGTGCCTTTTTTGTTGCCTGCTCATAAAATAGCCCATGCCCTTAACCAACCACAGTAGCCACTCGGATGCCTCGTCATGACCGTCTCTCCCTTTGAAGCACTGGCTTGCCCTCTGGATGGACAGCCCTTATTGCGAGCCGACAGGAGTTGGCGTTGCGAAAGCGGGCACAGCTTCGACATTGCCCGGCACGGCTATGTCCATCTGTTGCCTGTGCAGAAAAAACGCTCCCTGGATCCCGGCGACAGTAAGGAGATGGTGGCGGCACGCCAACGGTTTCTCAACGCGGGTTACTACGAGCGGATATCCGATGCGGTTAACGTCGGAGCGGCTGATGTGGTCCAGGGACACGCCACTGCGTCGTTTCTCGATGCCGGGTGTGGTGAGGGCTATTATGTACGGCGACTCGCAAATACCTTGGAGGGGAGCCAGGATGTTGCAGGCCTGGGGCTCGACATCTCGAAATGGGCAGTCCTGGCCGCCGCAAAACAGGATAAGCGGTTCAGGTGGGTGGTGGGCAGTAACGCCAATCTGCCGGTGTTGTCGAACGAATTGGATGGTGTGTTGTGTCTTTTTGGTTTTCCGGTGTACGGCGAATTCCGCCGGGTTCTGAAACCGGGTGGTCAGATCCTCCAGATCGATGCGGGCCCGGAGCACCTGAAGGAACTTCGGGAGATAATCTATCCGGAACTGAAATCCGATCGGCCTGACAGGGAGGCTGTCCCGGAGGGTTTCCATCTGGTTGGTAGTGAAAACGTGAAATACAGCCTTACTCTGGGCAGCCAGGACGTCATTTCGGATTTGCTGGCAATGACCCCGCATCTATACCGCGCCGGCGCTGAAGGGCTTGAGAAGGCCGCGGCACTGACGACTTTGACCGTCACCGTGGATGCTGTGCTCAGACGATTCCAGAAGACCTGACTCCCGTTCGCTTGCCTAACCTGATTTGTCCGGTGCCCGGTTGCGCCCGGGCTTGCGCGAAACGATCCGTTTTTCGGCTTTTCCGATAATCAGGGTATCGGCGAGGATGTGCAGGGCCTTGTTGGTGGTCCGAACCGTCTTATAAAGGGTCTCACTGGTTTGATCGTGTGTCTGCCTCGCTTTCCGGGTACTTTCACGAAACTCGGCATCCTCAGAGAACAGGTCAATCAGACCAAAGGTCGTGTTGGATATTGCCTTGTGAACCTTTTCCACGGCGCTGGCCCCGCCTGACACGGTGTCCTCCAGCAGCTTTGCGCGGTTTCGCACCTCAAGCAGATCCATCCGGCTTTTCTGGATCGCACTGTGGGCGGCAATCCGATGGGAGTTAAGTACTCTCAGGTGCCGCCGGGCCACCTGCAGTTGCCGGAATGTAAAGCCCATTGCTGCCGCAGACACAAGTAACAGGGCAGGGCATATCAAAAGGTAAGGGGTCATGTGGCAGGTCTCCTACCGATACTCGATGTGCATCTCGACATCGATTTCACGTTCGGCCAGTTCGGACTCCAGCTCTTTCATCACTTCCTGATACACCATTTTCCGGACCATCACCGGAAGCCGGTCTGCCAGTACCCGGGCTGACCGCGATTCCCGTTTGGCAATGGCAATCGGATCGAGCACCCGAAGCGTAAGAACAAACTCCGGGTCTTGATCCGGGTTCTCAATGTTGTCGGTTTCCATCATGCGGGCGATCAATTTCCGCTGTTCCAGCACCTGCCAACACAGAAAACCGCTGAAAGTGGCGAGAACCAGGCTTACTATCACCAGGACTGTGGTCAATTCGAATCTCCGTGGGTCGTTAAACTCGTTTTTCGCAGTTTGCCTGACAAACCATGACAATCGATTGGCCCTGACGACGTGATCTCGAAAGTCTGTGGTGAAATTGGAACCTGCCCTCAAAACAGCCAACAAGATTTGCAGTGTGCGTGACTGCTATGCAGAATCAAGGGGTTAAGACCTACGATTGTCCCACTTAAGGAAATTATTATGGTCTGGTTCAAGGCGTTTATCGCCGGTTTTCTTGCAACCCTGGTATTCCACCAGGGAATGTTCATGCTTTTTTATCTGGGCGGCGTGGTGCCGATGGCACCTTTCAACCTGACTCCTGTTCCACCGCTTGGGGTTCCGTCCGTCCTTTCACTGGCATTTTTCGGCGGCCTGTGGGGCCTTGTGCTCTGGTTGATACTTGGCCGTCTGGCCGGCAGCAAATTCTGGCTGGGGCACGTCCTGGTGGGTGCCATCGGCCCTACCGCAGTGGCAATGCTCGTGGTGTTCCCGCTCAAGGGCCTCGATGTTTCAGCGCAAACCTGGATTGGCGGCCTGATCCTTAATGGATTTTGGGGCCTTGGCGTGGCGACCTTCCTGCGCCTGATGGGGGCCCGCGCACCGCGCGCCGCCGCTTGATCACATAAATTATTATATCGAACTAAGGATGAGCAATGACTAAATCAGCCGCGACTTATGATCTGGTTGTGTTTGGAGCGACCAGTTTTGTCGGTCAGATTCTTACCCGGTATTTGCTCGACACCTACGGATTGGGTAAGTCCGTGAACTGGGCGATCGCCGGTCGCTCAGAAACCAAGCTGAATACCCTGAAAGAGGAATTGGGGAAAGACGCAAAAGAACTTCCGGTTATCCTGGCCGATGCCTCGGACGAGCGCGCCCTGCAGGCGATGTGTGGTCAGACCCGGGTGATCATTTCCACAGTGGGCCCCTACGCGCTGTATGGCGAGCCCCTTGTGCAGGCCTGCGTTCGCACCGGCACGGATTACTGCGATCTGACCGGTGAGGTACAGTGGATCCGGAAGATGGTCGACCGTTACGAGGATGAGGCCAAGGCCTCCGGCGCGCGGATTGTCCACAGCTGTGGTTTCGACTCCATCCCGTCTGACATGGGCGTCTGGTTCCTGCAGGAGAAAGCGGAGCAAACCTTTGGCGCGCCCTGTCGCGATGTTCGCATGCGAGTTAAGGTTGCCAAGGGCGAATTCTCCGGTGGCACCGTGGCATCGCTGATGAACGCTGTTAAGGAAGCGGCAGCCGATTCCAAGCTTCGCAAAGAGCTGGCAAACCCGTTCTCCATCTGTCCTCCGGAACACCGCTCCAAGACTCGTCAACCGAGCCTGAAGGGCGCCGAATACGACAAGACCTTCGACGTCTGGTTGGCGCCGTTTGTTATGGGCGCGATCAATACCCGGATCGTTCACCGTTCTAACGCCCTGCAGAACGCCCGTTACGGTAAGGAATTTACCTATGATGAGGCAATGATGGCTGGGCGTGGTATAAAAGGCCGTTTGGCGGCCTACGGTATTACCGGTGGCCTGGGCGCTTTCTTAACGGCTTCGGCCCTGAAACCTACGCGCTGGTTGGTTGAGAAATTCGTGCCGAAGCCCGGTGAGGGCCCCAGCCCGGCGGCCCAGAAAGCCGGATTCTATGACCTCCGGTTTGTCGGGCGCACCGAGGACGGCAAAACCATTATCACCAAGGTGACGGGCGATCGCGATCCGGGTTACGGCTCCACCGGCAAAATGCTCGGGGAAGCCGGAATGTGCCTGGCATTCGATGTGCCGGCCGAGAAGGAAGGGGGCTTCTGGACCCCATCGTCCCTGCTGGACGGCAGCCTCATGGAGCGGCTTACCAGCAAGGCCGGACTGACCTTCGATGTGCTGGAAACCCGTTAGGAAGCAGTCTCAGTAAGTCAAATGGATCATGCGGTCGGTGCCCGGAAGGGCGTCGGCCCCGTGAGCCAGAGCAATCACCGTTTTTCCCTCCAGCCATTGCTCCAGCCTCTGACAGATCCGCTTCCTGGTCGCCGCATCCACTCCCGTGAAGGGTTCGTCAAGGATGATCAAAGGCGCCGGACTCAGCAACACTCTGGCTAATCCAACGCGCCGGGCCTCGCCCCCGGAAAGCCGACTGCCTGCGCTACCCAGCCAGGTGTCCAGCTTGTCCGCTTCCAATCCAAACCGTTCTGCCATCTCAACCAGCTCCAGGATCTGCCACAGCTCGGCATCACTGGCTTGAGGGTGTGCCAGAAGCAAGTTCGCTCTGAGGGTATCCTCGAACAGAACGGTGGTTTGGGTGAGGTACGCAAGCGGAACGTGGCTAACAGAGCCGTGATAAGCGGGCATCAGGCCAGACAGAGCATTCGCCAGGGAAGATTTACCGCTGCCGGAATGGCCGACCACACCCAGGTGCTCCCCCTCACTGACGGTTAAATTGAAATGCATGAAAATCGGGGCCGAATCGATGTGGCGGATACTCAGATCCGATGCAATCAGGGCCGTTCCAGCAGGCAAGTCCGTTTTGGCGGCCGTTCCGTCCCACTTCGTCGCGTCTGACTCGCGACTCAATCGCTCAGCCGAGCTTTCCGTGGCTCCCAGTTTGCCGAAGGCCTCCGGCAGTGCTGCATACACCTCTGCCAGCCCCAGCAGGGCAATGGGCAGAAGGACCAGAACCGGTCCCGAAATCAGGCCCGCCTCGAACAGCGAAAATCCGACCCAGAGCGTAAAGACGGCCGCCAGATTGATAAGAAGATGACTGCTCGCCAAATGCCAGCCGACACGCCGGTCGGCTTTCGCCTGTTCGGAACTGAGCTGCTGGGCCTGCCGCATCAACCAGGCCGCGTGCTTTCCGGTGCGCCCGGCCGCGGTGAGTTCGGCAAAACCCTCCAGATGCTCGATGACTGCTATACGCAGGCGCTCCTCCCGTTCGCTTTGCCGGCTAGAAATCCGCCGTGTGCGCAGGAAAACAGCCAGCGTGGCGAGCAGAAGCGCCGAGGACAGGAACACCGCAAGCCAGAGAGCTACGGTGCCGTTGAACCAGACGCCGGCCAGAACCACCATGAGCAGAACCACCAGGGCGGCGAGAGCCGTTGGTGCAATCAACCGCAGGTACAGGGTGTCCAGCGTATCCACATCCCGAGTCAGCCGCGACAACCATTGGGCCCCGGAGAGCCCGGATCGATGAACGGGGGTAGTGGTTGCCAGCCGCCGGAACAGATAGACCCGGATGTCGGTCAGCAGGCGAAGGACGGTGTTGTGGTTGTATACCCGTTCCGCATAACGGCCGATGGTGCGGGACAGCGCGAAGAACCGGATCCCGCCGCCCGGCGTGTAAAGATTGATGGTGGCCTGGGCGCCGGCCGCCAGGGCGAGGCCGACCAATGCCGTTTCAGTAATGAACCAGCCCGACAGGGCGAGCAGGCCGATTCCGGACGCCAGTGTGATCAATATCAGGCCGCCGCCCACGGTAAGTCGAACGGGGCGCTGGAAAATCAGGCGAAGCCAGGGCGCAAGTTCACGCATCGTGTACCTCACCCTCCGTAACCAGCAACATCCGGTTGGCCAGGGTAAGCAGGGCCTGGTGATGTGTTGAGAAGATCAGCGTTTTCCCCGCCCGGGCCAGTTTGTGTAGCGCTTCCAGCACGTAGACTTCGCTGTCGGTGTCCAGCCCGGCGGTAGGTTCATCGAGCAGAATCAGGTCATAGTCCGCCACGAAAATTCGGGCCAGGCTGAGCCGCCGAGCCTGACCGCCCGACAGGCCCTGTCCGTCCTCGGACACGTAGCTGTAGATGCCTTGTTCCCGACTGTCGAGAAGGGGCCGCAGGCCGACGTTTTTCAGGGCGGTCTCGATGGCGATGTCCGAGGCCTGCGGACTGGTCAGCCGCAAGTTGTCTGCCCAGGTGCCGTTCACCAGAAACCCGGTCTGACCCAGCCACCCGAAACTGTCAGCGCCTGGGGCCTGGCCCAGCACACTCACTGCACCTTCGTTCGGTTCGACAAAACCGGCCAGCAAATGGAGCAGGGTGCTTTTCCCGCCGCCCGAGGGCCCGGTCAGGGCAACGCAGGAGCCTTTTTCGAAGGTCAGCGACAGGTTCCGGAAGACCGGATGGCCGCGCCGGTATTCCACAGTAACCGACTGGAGTTCTATCCGATCGCCGGGGCCTGCAGCCTGGTTCGTAACACGTTTGGGGTGATCGCCCTGAAAGCGCGGCCCCAGTTTGTCCATCCGCTCTAGGATTTCTGCGCCGGCGCCCAGGGCTGCAGCGCGATCGTGATAATGCTGGGACAGTGTGCGAAGTGGCTGGAAGAATTCCGGCGCCAGCAAGAGAATCAGAAGGCCCGAAAACAGGGTGAGCTGGTCGGACGGACCGTAGGTAATGTAGCCCAGCAGGCCGAAACCGATGTAGATGGCGATGACGGCAATCGCCATCGACGCAAAGAATTCCAGCACGGCAGATGACAGAAAGGCCACCCGAAGCGTCTTCATGGTGATGCGCCGGTAGTGATCGGAGCGCGATTGAATCAGGAGCGAAGCGGCTTCGGTCTGGCCAAACAACTGCAGGGTGCTCAGGCCCCTGACCTTGTCCAGGAATTGCCCTGAAAGCCGGCTGATAGCCTGGAAGTGTTGCTGATTGAGTTTCGCCGCGCCCATGCCCACCAGGGCCATGAACAGCGGTATCAAAGGCGCAGACAACAACAGGAAAATGCCTGCCAGCCAATCAAGAGTGAACACCAGCACCAGAATGATCAGCGGTATGATCAGGGACAGCACCATCTGGGGTAGATACCGGGCGAAATAGCCGTGGAGGGCTTCGACATGATCCAGCCACTCCCGGGACAGCTCTCCGGCTGAGGCGTGACTGATGGCCACAGGCCCGGCAGCCTGCCATTGGCGATTGATCTGCCGGCGGGCATCCCGCCGGACATCTTCACTGCAGCGTGCGGCCATGTGGGTTTGCAGGCCCTGAGACGCCGCCCGGACGACAATCGCCAGAAGCACCAGAATAAAGGGCAGTGTCAGGTCGGTAACCGGTACTTTTTCCACCACGCCCCGATGGACAAGGGTGGCCAGAAAATACATCTGCAAAACAGTCGCCAGCCCTGAGACAACGCCAGCCGCGACCGTGGCACGAATCCATTGCCGATTGCCCCTGGCGAGGCTGGCCAGCCAGCGTTTTACCTCACGCTGATTCGGGGCTGAAGATGGCTCCCCAGCCCCGTCAGACTGTCGATCGGCTGTTTCTGCCACTTAATGGTAGCCCTCACCTGCACGAACCTTGCCGCGGAAAACCCAGTATGTCCATGCGGTATAGACCAGCACGATCGGGATTACAAACAGCAGGCCCAGCAGCAGGAAAAGCTGGCTTTCGTAGGCAGAGGCGGCGTCCCAAAGCGTGTATTCCGGCGGAACGACATAGGGCCAGCGACTAGCCACGAGACCCAGGTAGGTGGTGATGAACAGCCCCATGGTGGCCACGAAGGGCATGCCTTCATAGCGGTTTCGTACCGAACGGAAGATCTGCATGGCACAGAGCAGGGTCAGTACCGGCAGGATCCAGATCACACTGAGATTGCTGAACCAGCGCTCCCGTACCATGTCGTCCACGAACGGCGTCCAGACACTGATAATGCCGAACACCACGAGCACTCCGGCCAGCAGGGGCAGGGTAACCCGGTAGGCCCAGGCCTGCAGGCGGCCTTCGGTTTTCAGAATCAGCCAGGTTGAGCCCAGCAGGGCGTATCCGGCGAGCATACCGAGTCCGGCCAGGACCGTGAACGGCGTCAGCCAGTCCAGGGCGTTGCCAACGTAAACCCCATTGGCGGTTTCGAAGCCCTGAATGTAGCTGCCCACCACGGCGCCCTGGGCGAAGGCGGCAACCGTCGAACCACCCGCGAACGCCCAGTTCCAGAGATACCGTGACGTTCTGGCCTTGAAGCGGAACTCGAAGGCGACCCCCCGGAAAATCAGGCCGGCGAGCAGCAGGAACACGCCAATGTACAGCGCGGGGAGGAGTATGGAGTAAACCAACGGGAAAGCAGCCAGCAGGCCGGCCCCGCCAAGTACCAGCCAGGTTTCATTACCGTCCCACACCGGCGCCACCGAGTTCATCATGGTGTCCCGGGATTCCTCGTTCGGCGCAAACGGAAAGAGGATCCCGACGCCCAGGTCGAATCCGTCCATCAACACGTACATGATGACGCCGAAGCCGATGATGAATGCCCATATCAGGGGCAGATCGAACAGTTCCATAATCAGTGACCTCCCTGGTTGATGGGTTTGCCTGTCTGGTTGTCCCCGTCAATCTCGAACGGTACGTGGGCGGCCGAGAATGGCCGTTTCGGGCGTTCCGCTTCGTGCTCCCAATCATCGGGGCTGTCTTCGAGCCCCACATAGAGCACCCGCATCAGGTAATAGAGCCCTGCGGTAAACACCAGGCCATAAACCACGATGTAGCCGATCAGGGTAAACAGAGCCATTGGGCCGGTCAGCGACGGTGTGACCGATTCCGCCTGGGTCATCACGCCGTAAACCAGCCAGGGCGCGCGGCCAATCTCTGTAACAAACCAACCACTGAGGACTGCGAGGAAAGGCGCAATGCTCATGAACCTGAGCCCCTGGAGGAACCATGTATTGCGCCAGTAACGACCGCCGGCGCGGAGAATCAGGCCGGTCACCGCGAACGCAATCATCAGCAGGCCCAGGCCCACCATCAGCCGAAATGACCAGAACACGATGGCAACGGGCGGCTGCTCCGCCGCCGGTACCTCGTTCAGGCCGGGCACCTCGCCATCCCACTCGTGGGTCAGAATCATGCTAGCCAGACCGGGAATGCCGATTTCGTAAAGGTTGCTCTGACTGTCCTGATCCGGAATGGCGAACAGCAGCAGCGGGACGTTTCGGGAGGTCTCCCAGTTGCCTTCCATCGCCGCGACTTTGGTGGGCTGATGTTCCAGGGTATTCAGACCGTGGAAATCACCAACCACGGCCTGGGTCGGAGCAATGAACAGCAGCAGCCACAGGCACATGGAGAGGGCTTTGCGGTTGGCCTCCACTTCGCGACCTCGCAGCAGATACCAGGCGCTGACCCCGGCCACCACGAATCCACCGGTCAGGAAGGAGGCGAGGGCCATGTGCATGAACCGGTAAGGAAAGGAAGGATTGAAGATCGCTTCGCTCCAGGAGGTCACATGGAATACCCCCTCCCGCAGCTCGAAACCGGCCGGGGTGTGCATCCAGCTGTTCGCGGACAGAATCCAGAACGAGGAAATGAAAGTGCCCGTGGCCACCATAACGGCGGCGAACAGGTGAAGCCCGGCCGGCACCTTGTCCCGCCCGAAGAGCAGAACCCCGAGGAATGCCGCCTCGAGGAAAAACGCCGTGACCACCTCATAACTGAGAATCGGCCCGAGAAAATTGGCCGATGCCTGGGCGAAATTGCTCCAGTTGGTGCCGAACTGGAAGGACATTACGATGCCGGATACCACGCCCATGCCGAAAACCACGGCGAAGACCTTGGTCCAGAATGCCGACAGCTTCACCCAGACCGGGTTCTCGGTTTTGAAGGCCAGGCCTTCAAGCACCGCAATGTAGGAAGCCAGGCCAATGGTGAAGACCGGAAAAATGGCGTGAAAAGACACTACAAAGGCGAACTGTATTCGCGAAAGGATGAGAGGATCTAGTTCCATGGGAACCCTCCGGTAACTCATGCATCACAATAAACGGGGAACAGCAGTCCCGTTCGGCCGCTGCCTGGGCGCATGTTGTATGTTGTTATTACCGGCAGATAGCTGCCATGCTACTAAAAAACATGGACAAATCAGGTAGGGCAGATTGTCGCACCCCCTGACAAATGACAATAATGGTGGACGAAATGAGCTTTTACGAAGAACGCATACTTCCCCACCTGATTGACTGGGTCTGCTCGAATGGCCAGGTGATGAAACTCCGGAGCCAGGTGGTCCCCAAGGCGAGAGGCGTTGTCCTGGAAGTAGGTATGGGCTCTGGTATAAACCTTGAGTTCTATAACCCGGAAACAGTCGAGCTCGTATACGGCCTGGAACCCTCGGAAGGCATGCGTCGCAAAGCCCAGGCAAACCTCTCGCGCTCATCCGTAGAAGTGGAATGGCTGGACCTGCCCGGCGAGAAAATCCCCCTTGCCGATCACAGCGTGGATACCGTGTTACTGACCTTCACCCTCTGCACCATTCCTGACTGGAGCGCTGCGCTCCAGCAAATGAAGCGGGTGCTGAAACCGGAAGGTGAGTTGCTGTTCCTCGAACACGGCGAATCACCGGATCCCGGAACTCGCACATGGCAGAATCGCGTAACACCGACCTGGAAGAAAGTCGCCGGAGGCTGCCATCTCAACCGGCCGATTTCGGAGTTGATTCAGACAGCGGGATTCGAGGTAACGGATCTTGAAAACCTTTACATTCCCAAGACCCCCAAAATTGCGGGTTATGTCTACAAGGGCAGGGCCGTCAAGCCAGCGGGCGCATGAACCTGCGCGCCGCTGGAATCCGAATTGCGTTACCGAACCTGCCCTTATACAATTCTGCCCGTCCAAACCTCCCTCCGATGCTCCGGTGGTGAAATTGGTAGACACAAGAGACTTAAAATCTCTCGACCTCACGGTCGTGCCGGTTCGATTCCGGCCCGGAGCACCAATCCCAAATATTCCCATCATAAACATCGCGATTAACGCGCCAGGTTAGTAGCCGAGCCGTCTGACTATCGTTGCTGTTCGCATGGTTCGCGCCTGTAAAATGATTACATTGCCCTTCAATTATGGTTGGGATAACGTGTTGTTTTAAAACAATAGATATGGCTGCGTGTTAAATGACATTGTGTAATCATGAAGCCGTCGTATTTTTGCAATAACGAAACGCGCTATCTAACCAGTGCTAGCTCACAATGAACCGAGTGTTTATATTTTTGGCAATAGCAATTTTCACGGGCTGTGCGTCGACAACGGTGCCACGCAATGATTCGGGTTTTGTCGAAGTGGCTAACCTAAAAGCTTTTGAAGGATGCTACAAAAACTGCAGCAACACTTCTGATGGCTCAGCGTTGGCTTGTCTGAGCGATATCGTATGGCCGAAGGTGTTTGGGATAGAAAACAAGCCTGAAGCAGTTTTCATCAAGCAAGAAGACAACAATAGATTAATCGTTTCTGCAATCTCGAATGGAATGATTCTAAAAAAATCTGCCTTCGAGGCGGGGAGAGATTTTGAGTTCGAAAACGGTCGTATCGAATTGGACCGCGAATATATAGCTTCTGGGGCCCGTGAGACCGGAAATGTTTTCATTGGAGTCGGGACAGGTAAAACGGTTTTAGGTCTCGACGCGCATGGGGAAGGTCGTGTCAGTCAATCAGTTTCTTTTGCAGGCACTGGATTTCTCATAATCCCAATCGCTGGGGCGGCGACGGACGTTAGCAAGATTGAGAGGTCAGAGGGGCTTTGCAATTCAAGTTAAAGCAATCTGCCTTTGTCGAAGAAGCCTAGTACGAAGAAGTCGGGGAAGAACTCATGGCAAGCACAGGGTTCGGGATCGGCATTGTTATTTCATGTTGGTGGGCATATAGCCTCTACATGGGCGGGTCAGATTGTGGTCCCAGTGGTACGAGCCTCGGTTTGATCATTGCACCGATCTGCGCGACTTTGGGCAATAAAGCGGCAGCAAGTATCCCTTTGCTAGTTGGCGTCATCTGCTCCTACCTATTCGTGAGTTCGGTACGTGAAAAGCTATAACAAGGCCATTACGGTTGTTCCTTGCTGTTCGCCCTCCAGCGGACGCCCTTATGAGGGTGCCGCTAAACACAAGCGTTAATTGACCAAACTCCCTGAGAATGTCAGATGAAAGAGCTCCTAGAAAACCATCATTTTATCCTCGCCGAGGCTGCTGTTGTTGAAAGGCTCCGTCGTAGCAAAAGGATTGAGCTGGACAGAAGTTTAGTTCACACCCCATTGATCTATTGTCACGAGGGTAGAGCAGAACTACGGAGCTTATACCGTGAATATCTGGGCATCGCCGACGCGAATAACCTTCCTATATTCCTTTTTACGCCTACTTGGCGGGCAAACAAGGAGCGAGTGCAAACATCAAATCAGCGACATACCATTAACGTTGATGCCGCGCATTTCCTCAAAGAACTAGTTGTCGACGAATCCAAGAAAGTGCCCGTTAAAATCGGCGGTGTGATTGGCTGTAAAAACGATTGCTATTTACCTGAGGAGGGATTGTCACTGAATGAAGCAAGCGAGTTCCATAAATGGCAGATCGATCAGCTAGCAAGCGCAGGAGTTGATTTTCTGATTGCAGTCACGTTGCCTTCCGTAGAGGAGGCAGCTGGAATCTCTCTAGCAATGGAAGCCACGGGATTACCTTACATCATAAGTTTCGTGATTGGTTCCGATGGCAACATCCTGGATGGAACGGAAGTTCAGAAAGCTATTGAATATGTGGATTCTAAGACTACGAATAATCCGCTTGGCTATTTTATTAACTGTTCCTACCCATCATTTTTGAATCCAACGACACTCTCTGAACAAGCATTTGAAAGGCTAATTGGTATACAGGCAAACGCATCTTCCCTGAGCCATGACGAGCTTGAGGCTTCAAAAGAACTTAAATCTGAATCCGTTGAGGAATGGGGTAGCCTCATGGCTCAGTTGAACAGAGTTTTTGGATTGAAAATACTTGGTGGTTGTTGTGGTACAGATGGTAAGCATCTCGAATATTTGACAGAGAATATCAGCTAAACCAAAGAGAAGATCGAATGCCACGAGCGGTGCACTTTGAAGTCTTTTTGTTAACAAGTCAGGCCAACGGACGCGCGGGACGCGCCGCTGCCTTCAGCGTTAAGCTAAGAACATAAAATTCAACGGATAGTGGCAGGAATAAACGGATGAACTCACCAACAATAATTACATTAGTCGGATTCATAGCGTGGAGTTTGCTTTTGCTCGTGCTCATGGAGTCTATTCGATCGAAGATGGTACTTACCAAAGAGATCGCTCCGAACGAGTTTAACCCTCAGAACTCCAATTTATCACCGTTTATGCAACGGTTGGCTCGCGCCCATGCCAACTGCATTGAAGGTCTTCCGGTATTTGGGGGCATCATGATTGCGGCGATCATCACTTCAAACGCCAATGTAACCGATCAGCTAGCATATATTTTCCTGGCCGCGAGAATAGCTCAGTCTTTGCTTCACCTTGCATCATTGAGTCCGGTTGCAGTAACGATGAGGTTTGGTGCTTTTGCTGTGCAAATGGGTATCGGAGTGTATTGGTGCTACAAATTGCTAGAGGTGTTGGTTTAATCGGCTGCAGTATAACCAGTCGGATCGCGAGACAAATGCCTGCGGCATTCGCCCGTTTTGAAGCGTTAGCTGTAAGGGGATGAATCATTGAAATACTTTTCATACGGTTCGAATATGTCCATCAAGAGAATTTCGGCAAGAGTTCCCTCTGCCGTATTCGATACCGTCGCTATCCTTAATGGGCATAATCTAAAATTTCGAAAGATTTCGAGAAGAGATACCTCGGCGAAATGTGATATCGCGGAGTCGTCCAACGAGACTGATATTGTCTGGGGAGTTGTTTTTGAGATTGACCATAGTGGAAAAGCTGCCCTGGATAGAGTTGAGGGACTTGGATATGGGTACGAACAGAAACAGGTTGAGTTGGTCGGAACGGATGGGGCGAGATTTAGCGCATTTACGTACTACGCCACGGATATCGACGAGAACTTGAAACCGTATACGTGGTATGTGGAACACGTATTACGTGGCGCTCGAGAGAACGATCTTCCAGCTGGATACATAGCTTTCATCGAAGAGGTTGGATCGATACAGGATCCGGATCGGGATCGCCACGAACAAGAGTTATCAATTTACCGCTAGCAAACGCATTCAGACGGGCTCAGCAAAGCTGGGCCGCTGATGCGAGGCGTTACAAGGCCAACTGAATGGGAGTTCAAGTGGTTACCTGTTATCTGAGATACGTCATAGATCCCTATAAAGCCGTTGAGTTTGAGCACTACTCCAAGATGTGGATACCTCTGGTTCAGAAATTCGGTGGTCAGCATCATGGATATTTTTTGCCATCCGAGGGAGCCAACAATATCGCCATCGCATTATTCACTTTCGAGTCGCTGGCCGCTTACGAGCAGTATCGTGAGGCGTCATTTAAAGATGCAGATTGCCAAGCGGCTTTCCAGTATGCAGAAAAGACTCGTTGCGTATTTAGCTGCGAGCGCAGCTTCATGAGGCCGGTGTTTGAGTGAGCTTGTAATAAGGGTATCAGGATCGTTCCGGCCCGATGGGCCTCAAATGCCGCAGGTTAGCCGCCGTTGGTAGAGGTTGTCGTGATGTCGAGAAACAGCCCGGAAACCAGGCGGCGGTGAATAACCCGAGCCCTTGGCGTGTCTCCATCGTCCACCCCTGAACGTTTGGGAGGGCGATGGAGTTCACTTTCAGGCCTCTGTCTGTTCACGCTGCGGCTTGAGGCAGGTTGGGTCGACAGATCTGACGGACAGTGCCAAGGAATTCTTCCGAGGAGAATTCATCCGTCCCCATTGCCTTGCCGGTTCTGGCCGTGTGCTCTGCAATGTCCTTAACGCCGACCATTCCTACGACTTCCCGTTGTTCGTTCACAATGGGCACGCGTCGTATCTGCGCTTCGCTCATCATTTTCAGAACGTCATGAATGTCGTCCTCCGGGTGACAGAAGTGACAGGTCTTTCCTTCAACCAGTTCCGAGGCCGCAATGTCCCATAGCGGCTTGTGTTTAAGCGCTGCCGCAATGGCGATATCCCGGTCCGTGATCACGCCAACCAGCTTTTTCTCCCGGTCGATGACAGGCACGATTCCCAGATCATCGTTCCACATTTCGGTGGCGACCTGTTCCAGAGAACTCTCCATGTCGCAGCACAGAATGTTTTTGTGCATGATGTTTTTAATGGACATGATCGTCCCTCCCGATTACCCATGAGTCCTTCGCTAAACCGCGTCCCTGAGCAGACTTTGACCTGCAACGTCCTCTGGTGTTTCCGGGTTTTTAAGTTTATTTACTCCTGAGCCTGGAGCCTCGCAAGCCGGTACCGCCTCACTTCAATCCATCCGTGGGTAAGAAGGGCCGAGAACACAATCACGCCACCAATGAGACTGAGGGGTGTCGGAACTTCCCCCAGGAACAGCCAGACCAGAAATGCACCGATCACCGTCTCAAGCAAGAGCATCATGCTGACCTCAGCCGCCGGAATGTAGCGCGGGCCAATCTGGATCATCGTCGCCGCAACCGGCAGGAACACCAGGCAGAGCAGGGCGATGAACAGGCTATCCCGAAGAGAGGGAATTTCTACACCACCTGCCAATGCGGCTGCGCCAGCCAGCATCAGGGCGCCGAACATCAGCATGACACTCATGTCGGCGTCCGGCTTTGATCGGGCAACGTTCAGGTTGGACGCCAGCGCGGTTGCCGCGATAAATGCCATCAGAATACCAAGGGGTTCGCCCCGGCCCCATTCCCCGATGGCCATGATGGTGGCGCCGGTGACACACACGATGATGATGGCCCAGGTTCTCAGCGGCAGGGTTTCCTTCCAGACCAGCCAGGCAATCAGGGCAGCGATAACCGGTGCGGTATTGAGGATCACCAATACGTTTCCGGCGGCGGTATTTTTCATGCCGACTACAAAGCCCAGTGTGCTCATGGCAAAGGCGGCGGCGCAGAATAATCCTTTCCAGCCACACTTGCGCATTTCCGCGGCAAGGCCGGATCGGTAGCGAACGCTGTTGATCACGAGGAAACTGAACGCCAGCAAGATGCCCCGCCAGAACAGGAAAACCACCGGTTCCACGGAGGTGATTTTTACCAGCAGGGCATCCGGCGTGATGAACATGACGCCGATCGCTGCAATGCTCAGTCCCTTGATTCGGGTTGTTTCCAAGCGATTACTCCGGCCGGTTCTGGTTGCGGATGGCGGCCTCAAGCCGGGCAATGCAATCCGAGAAGGTTCGGCTGATTCTGGTCTGGTCTCGAATCATGGCCATGCGCGGCCAGGTTGCCTGTTCGCCAAGGCGGATGAACATGTCCAGGTCAGCCCGGCTGGGGTTCGATAACAGTTTTCGGTACAGCAAGGGGCGGAATGGGAAGTGGACGTTGATGTCCCCCAGGTAGGTTTGTGTGGTCATCGCGTGGGCCTGCTCCAGAAGCGGACGAACAACCGATGACGGCGCTGAGTTGCGGCTGAGTTTGAGCGCCGTTGCGACCTGTGCATGCGCCATGGAAGCGGCAGCCTGTTTCAGTGTGGCTTTAGGCCCGCGTTCATGGTGATGGGTAATAAAGGGCAGCACATGGGGATTGGCCTGGCTCACGATGGTTCGGTTCACGTTGTGCAGGCGCGCCATACGCATCAGCGGCAAGTCCCCGTGTACGCTGCCGTCAATCCAGCGCTCGGTTGGCATGTAGGGCTTGGAGCCCTCAGAACCCTTCTCGAAGTCCCGCGCTTGCAGGGTGACCGGGGGATAGATCGCCGGCACCGCGCAGGAGGCCAGAATGGCTGAGTCCACCAGGACTTCGGGCGAACTCAGGCTGTTCAGCAGCCTCGGTTTTTGTCGGGTGCGGGTGGGCGATACCGAGATGTTCAGGGTGCGCCCACTGTGGGTCTCTGCCTCTTTGAAGCTGATACTGCCGATGTTGGTCCGGATGTGTTCCAGCAAGTGGGAGGGATCCATGGCGTGCTTTCTACGCCAGATACGCTCCGGCTCAAGCCATCGGAAGGCGTTCAGGTGAATCTCGTCAGGTTCGGTGAAAAAGGATTCAAGCTCGCGCTTGTTTCGGGTGCAGACGGCGCCGGCTACGATTGCGCCCATGCTGGACCCGGCGATCACATCCGGGAGCAGCCCGACCTCCCAGAGCGCCCGGGTAACACCAATATGGTAGATCCCGAAAGCCGCGCCACCGCTCAGCATCAGGGCCGGCCGGCCATACACCCGTTCGGCATCCCTGAACAGTCGGAGCTTCTGTTCCATCGACACGCCGGGCATGTCGTGGTCACAGACGAAATTCATTGACCGTTCCACTTCGTCGAGGAACTCGGTGACCAGAACTTTGGTACCGGTCCGGGCGACTGCGTAGAGGTCCGGGTTCGCGATCTCGCCCAGGTGACGGTAAACGCTTTCCTGGAGCACACGGGTCAATCCCCGTGTGTCACCGCGCTTTCGGCAGCGGATCATTGCGGCGATGTGATCCCTGAGCAGCTTTTCGTGCAGCAGTTCACAGCCGGCCTCCTCTCGCCAGGCCAGTGTGCCGTCCAGCTCATCAAGCTTTTCGGCGGTGGCGTACCATTGGCGGTAGGAATCCGCTTCGCCGAGTTGCTTCATTAGCTGCCGGCGTTGGGTTTTTCTGTCGCTCATAAGGTTTTTCGCTTTACGGGTGCCGCTGGATGAGGGCGCGTACGCACCGCTCAAATACGTCCTCATCATAGAAAGGGTGTGAGGCCGCGCCCTGTCCGCGGATGATTTCGCCCCCGGCCTCCACGATACCGCATTCGATCATCAGGTTATCGCTGAACTCGAAATTCTCCACGGTGTGGCCAAGGTTGTCGGTGTCGGAAGAGCCCGCCCGATCGAAATAATTTCTCGGATCCATCGTGTATCCGACCGCAGCCTTGTCCTTGGCGATCATGTAGCCGACTTCGAAGACGGTACCGGGATCGGCGCTGAGGCCACGAAATGGGCTGAGGTTGGCAATGATGGCCTGGCAGCTGTCCATGAGCTCGCGGTTGGCTCGGTATATCCGGAAGCCAAGGCTCCGTTTTGATTCGCTGCCTGGACCTTCCAGTTCGGTGTCCAGCGGGTCTACGCCCTCCAGGCCGCAGGCAGCCAGCAGGCGCTTTTTGCTGGCGACAATGCGCCTGTGCTCGCGCTCTGGAAAAAATACCTCAGGCCCCGCCAGGTATACGCGTTGTGGTTTGGTCAAGGACTATCCTGTTTTGGAAGTGGTTCAATACGGTTGATATCGCCGGTTGGCGGTTCGGGTTCGTCTTCCATGATCACCAGTATTCCACCCACAATGATAGCAATGGCGACCAAAGCCCGAAGGATCGTCGATTTGGACATGCCTCGCTCCTTTGTCAAACTGAAACCTGGTACTTACCTGTGGGGCCAGAGTGTCAATCACAACCCCTACGGTAAATTCCTGAGCGTTCTACAAAAGTCTCTTCGACAGCAATACGTACGTGGTTAATACTGAAACATTCAGTGATGTGTAATTCCAGAGCCGCGTGAAGGGGGAACGAATCATGATGTCTGACGAGGAACCATTGGTTCGCAAATACAGCGACAGCGGGATAACGACGCTCACCCTGAACCAGCCCCAGAGCCGGAACAGCCTCTCGATGGCCATGCTTGAAGCGCTGTCCGGGGAACTGGAGGCCATTGCCAGTGACGCGGATACCCGGGTGGTGGTCCTTGCCGCCCATGGCAGTGTGTTCTGCGCGGGCCACGATCTCCGGGAGATCCGGGAGCAATTCGATGATCAGGATTTCCAACTCGCCCTGTTCCATCAGTGCAGCAAGGTCATGCAGCAGATTGTGTCCCTGCCAAAGCCCGTGATTGCCCGGGTTGCCGGTGTGGCTACCGCCGCAGGCTGCCAGTTGGTCGCCAGTTGTGATCTGGCCGTGGCCGCGGATACCGCCCGCTTTGCAACGCCGGGGGTCAACATTGGTCTGTTCTGTTCCACGCCCATGGTGGCGCTTTCCCGCAACGTTTCGCGCAAACACGCCATGGAGATGCTGTTGACCGGTGAAATGATCAGTGCCGTCAGGGCAGAGGAAATCGGCCTGGTGAACCGGGCGGTGGATGAGCAGGTGTTGGACGAGACGGTCTACGGGATGGCAAGGACCATTGCAGACAAGTCAGGACACACGCTGAAAGTCGGTAAGGAGGCATTTTACCGGCAATTGGAAATGCCCCTGGCGGAGGCCTACGAATTTACCTCAACCGTGATGGCGGACAATATGCAGGCCAATGATGCACGGGAAGGGATCTGTGCGTTCCTGGAGAAGCGCAAGCCGGATTGGCAGGATAGCTGAGGCGAGGGTGGCGATCAGTCGGCGAGGCAGTCAGCTTCGCCGACGACCAGGCGGTCTCCGACCCCTATGCCGTGCTCCGAAAAAAAGCCCCGGTTCATTTCAACCGCCGAGGTGAACGCCACTCTCGCCGGATAGGACGGGCAGTTTCCGGAGTTGCCTGAACTGCATGGTGCCATCGTTCGAATATTGCCGATTTCCCCCTTTGGGCCAATATAGGCAATGTCGAGAGCGATGAGAGTCTTGTACATCCAGAATCCATGCTCCGGATTCTGGGGCTGCTCATACACGAACAACATACCCTCGTTCTCCGCCAGGGCTTTGCGCCCCATCAGTCCCTTCTGCCGCTGACCGAAGTCCTCCGCCACCTCGAGAGTGACCGGAACTGAGCCTTCCGGCGTTATAAAGCAAGCCGTTGAACTCGGTAGCCTGGGCTGGGGAACGCTTGGGTCCGCGGAGCAGGCGGATACCAGCGGAACCAGCAGCAATGCGAGCAATGAGGCATAGCGATTGGAGATCATGAGCGCAGCCGATAACCGGTTTTGAAAATGTACCAGACAGCAAGCATGCATGCGCTCAGGAAGACCAGGGTCATACCGACGCTGATTCCCACGTGCACGTCCGACACTCCGAAGAAAGCCCACCGAAAGCCACTGATCAGGTAAACCACCGGGTTGAACAGGCTGATGGTCTGCCAGATTGGTGGCAGCATATCGATGGAATAGAAGGTACCGCCAAGAAACACCAGCGGCGTAACGATCATCATCGGTACGATTTGCAGTTTTTCGAAGCCATCCGCCCAGATGCCAATGATAAACCCGAAAAGGCTGAAGGTGACCGAGGTAAGGATCAGGAAAGAGATCATCCAGAACGGATGCAGCACATCGTAATCCACAAACAGCCGGGCTGTGGCCAGTATGATCAGGCCGAGGATCACCGATTTGGTGGCGGCCGCGCCGACATAGCCGAGTACCACCTCCACGTAGGAGACCGGAGCCGACAGCACCTCGTAGATGGTGCCGGAAAACTTTGGCATATAAATGCCGAAAGAAGCGTTGGAGATGCTCTGCATCAGCAGCGAGAGCATTACCAGGCCGGGAATGATGTAGGCCCCGTAACTGATGTTGTCGATGTCTCCCATGCGCGAGCCGATGGCTGAGCCGAATACGACGAAATACAGGCAGGTGGAGATGACTGGTGACAGCACGCTTTGCATCACGGTGCGCTTCATGCGGGCCATTTCAAAGTTGTAGATTGCGCGGACGCCGTAAAGGTTCATGCCTTTCTCCAGTGATTCGGGCGGGGCTATTCGTGCACGAGGCCGACAAAAATCTCTTCCAGGGAGCTCTCCCGGGTCTGAAGGTCCCGGTATTCGATACCGAGATCGCCGAGGGTACGCAGCAACCGCGCGACGCCGGCCTGTTCCTGCTGGGAATCGAAGGTGTAGATCAGCTCGTAGCCATCATCAGACAGTTCAATGGGTTCGAGCGTGAGCTCGCCAGGCATTTTATCGAGCCTGCTCTGAAGCTGCAGCCGCAGTTCCTTCTTGCCGAGTTTGCTCATCAGGCGGTCTTTTTCTTCCACCAGAATGATTTCGCCGTGGCGAATCACACCAATCCGGTCCGCCATCTCCTCAGCTTCTTCAATGTAGTGTGTGGTAAGGATGATGGTCACACCGTTCTCCCGGAGCTTCCTGACCATTTTCCACATGTCCCGGCGCAATTCAACGTCAACGCCTGCGGTTGGCTCATCAAGGAAGAGAATCTGGGGTTCATGGGACAGCGCCTTGGCAATCATCACCCGGCGTTTCATGCCGCCGGACAGCGACATGATGCGATTGTTGCGTTTGTCCCAGAGCGACAGGTCCTTCAGCACCTTCTCGATGTGTTCGGGTTTGGGGGCCTTGCCGAAGAGACCGCGACTGAACGAAACAGCGTCCCATACGGTCTCAAAGGAGTCCGTGTTCAGCTCCTGGGGGACCAGGCCAATGGACTGCCTGGCCTTGCGATACTCTCGCACGATGTCATGGCCGGCAGCTTTCACCTCGCCCTGGGAAAGGTTCACGATGCCACAGATAATACTGATCAGGGTCGTCTTTCCGGCTCCGTTCGGGCCGAGCAGGGCGAATATTTCGCCCCGGTTGATTTCCAGGTTGATGTCTTTCAATGCCTGGAAACCGTCGCCATAAACCTTGCTGAGGTGCTTTACGGAAATGTCCGGCTGCACGGGCGTATCCTGTCTTTAAAATGGGTCAGAAATGAAAGCGCAGTATTTTCTCATGACTGGCGCCAATTTAGAAAGCTTTGCCTGTCTCCGCTCAGCGCTCATAATGCCGCTGTCCGAAACTGAGGTATAACAATGTTACGAGCAGCCATGATTGTGGGATTGATACTGGCGTTGGTCGCTACGGTGGTATTCGTCCCCCGAATGTTAAGAAATAACGGTCAGGAACCATGGGGCGGCCCAACTGTGATATGCGACCTGCTGGAGGGAAGCTGTTCGTGGTCAAGCCGGGCCGGGCAGTGGACGGTAGATCTTCAAGTCCCTGGTGAGGGCAGTCAGGATTCCCAGTATAGGCTCACTGTAATATCGCCCGAGCCCCCGGAACGATTCCTCGCGGTGCTCAGGGGCGAATCCATGTACATGGGCGAGTACCCGGTGCCGCTTCGCCGTCAGGTCGACGGTAGTTATGTCGGGAGTTTTACGGCTCCTGTCTGCAGCACCGGAACGGAGATGGTCTGGCGCATCGATCTACAGCAGGGCCAGGAAGCATTGGAAAGCATTCCCGTGAAAATGGTGTTCCGGGTGGATAGCTGACAAGCCTCCATTATTGTGTAAAATTCCAGTCACTTTTCACCAACATCAACACTGATTCCAGGGAGGATACGATGGATTACGGAGATAGCGTTCAGAAGGTACTGCTTCGCAAGATCCGCAAAGCGGAGCAGGATCTGCTGCAGTTGAAACTGGATTACTGCCGGTTCGTGTTTGGCTTGACCCATCGGGCCAGAGTCGTGTCTGACGGAACCGTCTATCTGGTTCGATCCGTTGACGTGGAAAGCATGAAGAATACGGAAGAGGGCGGTTTTACCAGGCCTGCCATCGCAGGCATGCCGATCAATCAGGCGGACACAGGGGAATCAATCCAACTGGGCACGAACTGGGAACTGGACACGGTCTCCGATCAGGCTGCCATCAAATAAAGGCATTGGCCGTGATGGCCTCATAAAGACTGCTGGCGGGCGTTACGTAGTGATGTTGCCGCCAGAACTCCGCGCCCTCCAGGCCCCCTCGATAACACGCCAGAAGCGCACTGCTTTGGCTCAAGGTGGCAATTGCCTGAAGTGCCTGAGGCTGCCGAATTCCGATTTTCCGCTGTGCGATGTGCGCGGCCAGCCCCGCCAGGGAGTCGGAATGTCGGGTGGATCTGTCGCAAAGCGCGCAGGCAGCGCCGTACAGCCAAACCGCGGCATAGTCCCGCACCGCCTCCGGCGCCTTAGCCAGATCAAGCCCATTGACTCGACAATCCCGTTCCTGAAGGCCTGCAAGAATGTGCAGCCGGGTAAACAGTTCCGTCCGGTCGGATGAGGTGACGGGTTGCGTGGTCTGCTTTCCAATAAACGGGGCTGGCCCGAGCTCCTGGTTGGAACCGCTCTCCGGCAAGGGGGCCGCGCGCACCAGCGAGAACATGCGATAGGCCATCAGCAGCACAAGGGCTACCAGGCCAATCTGGATCACGAAAACCAACCCATCTGTCATGTCTTACCCGCCTCAAATAGTTCAGAACCCGGCCGAAGTGTAACGAACTGTAACCCGCAGGGGGATGGTACAGCTTGGCAGATTGAGCCTTTCGATTGGCCGGAGTGACGGAACTGTGATGAACATCAAAATCCGCGCCCCGTTCATCTATGTCGGTAATATTTACAGGCTAAAGCGAGCCAAAGCCGCTAGCAGGTTGGCATGGTTTGCAGTGCCAGTTTCCGGCGGATGTAGCGTCCGAGGGCATCCACACCGATGTTGAGCAGAGCGGTTATCAGGATCAGCATCATGGCACGGTCAAACTGGATATTCTGAATGGCGCTGTCCACGTAGAAGCCCAGGGTATAGATGCCGAGAATGCCGAGGATCGCTGTTTCCCGCATGATGATTTCCCAGCGGTAGAACAGGAAGGCCAGGAACGAGCGGTAAACCCTGGGCACCAGCTCCCACGAGTAACGGCTGAAGCCCTTTACGGCATCGCCTCTCAACTTGATGTTATTGGTCTGGCGACCAATCAGGTGGCCGATGATACCGCCATTATGCAGAGCCAGCGCAACAACGGCAGGCAACATCGAAGGACCCCACAATTGAAGCAGGATGTAGGCAAGGATGTATTCCGGTGTTGACCGTGCAATGACCAGAAATACATGGCCGGATGTTCGGCGAATGGGACCGCCGAAGTGATTGGAGATCAGGGGGAACAGCAAGAGGGCCAGAATGCCGGTCCCGACCAAGGCAATCTGGGTGAGAATCACCGTGTTCCAGATGCCCGGCAGGGCCTGATGGACCATCAGGTCTCCAAACCAGGAGGTCAGGCCGGCAAGACCCTCGCCCTGCCTGATGGGACTGGGAATGATGTCCTGGGTGAAAAACCGTTCAACATTTCCCCAGACGATCGGCAGTCCGTCCCCCAGGAAAAAAGGCGCACCGAGTATGTAGATCGGTAGCAGCTTGGGTTTGACCCATAACGGCATGGTAGCGATCAATACATAGAAAAGGATCAGCATGGCGCCGGCGTCTGAGTAAAGCCCCTGGGAAAATGCCGATTCGAGGTAAAACCCCAATGTCGGCAAACCCACAAAGCCGAGGATGGCACTGGAGCGCAGGCCGCACTCAAGCCGGTACGCGGTATAGGTCCGAAGCTGGACCCAGCAATCCGGAATTCGGGTGTACAGGAATGCGGCGATAACCCCAGTGCCGGGCGGCAACAGGCGGCCCGGCTCGGGATCCGCTTCCTCGAGAATCTCGGAATACACCTTGGCAAAGATCCCGGAGTAGGGGATGGCAATGGCGAGAACCCCCGTTAGCGGGTGGAAACCGAAGAATTGGAGAAAGATGAGCGCCCAGAAAAGCTCGTGAATGGCCCGGATAAACGCACAGAAGATGCGAACGGGCAAGAAACGGTAGACCAGAGACAACATGAAGCCGGCCACACTCCCGAGCGCCACCCCCACGAACGCGAAGGCGACGGTCCTCAGTAATGCCGTCATCAGCCCCTCGGAACTGAAAAAATTGGGAGTCACGACACCGAGGAAGAAGTTGCCAAGATCCCGCCATGGATTGGAAGCGGTTATCGCAATGTCGGCGGCCAGCAGCCCAGCCACCGCAATGGCAAGAAAAATCAGGCTGGTTCGAACCGTCGGATAGGAAAACATGAGGGGCTGGCGTTTCCTAGTAGAGTGACATGATGTCGGCGGCAGTCAGGCGATCGCTGGTGTCATCCAGTGCGACCTGGCCGTCCTGTATTCCAACTATCCTGTTGCAGTACGTCAATGCCATTTCGACGTCGTGGAGCGCAATGACACTTGTCGTAAAGTATTCCTTGAGTCGCTTCATGACAAGGTGTGCCATGGGACCATCAAGGGCGGATACCGGTTCATCCGCCAGGAGTAAACCGGCGTTTCGATACATGGCTCGCGCTACTGCAACCCGCTGACGCTGTCCGCCTGACAGCGACGCCGTAGGAATCCAGAGCTTTTCAGGCATGCCCAGGTCAGCCAGCAATTCCCGAACGGCTGTTTTGTCCGCGGTAAAGGGGCGGATCAGGGACATCGTGTTGTACCAGACTGAATGCCGATCCAATTGGCCCATGAACACATTGTGGAAAACGGGAAGGGCGTTAACCAGCCCCAACTCTTGTGGCACCAGTGAAGAGTTACGATTCACCTGCTCATGAATCAATCGAATCAGTGTTGATTTGCCGGCACCGCTCTTGCCGACCAGAGCGACCTGTTCGCCCTGTTTGACCGTCAGGGAGAGCGGGCCAACCACCCGCTCTCCGCTGAAGGAAGCTGTCAGACTTGGGAGATCGAATCCTGACATTAATCGAGGATTCCAATCTCTTCGGCTGTCTTCCGGATGGGCTCGTAATCGTCATTGGAGGCAGGGATGAAACCTGAGCGCGGGAAGCTTTCCAGCAGCGCTTTATCGTCCAGGCTCAACAGCGCCTCTTTGACACGATCCTTGAAGCCTTCTCCAAAGCGGTCGTTCACGTCACCGCGGATGGTCCACTGGTAATCCGGGTACGGCGGGGTTTCCCAGATCACCTGAACCGCGTCGGTATCGACGTTGCCATCCTCAACCTCTTTCTGCCAGACCTGGAAGTTCAGCGCGCCAACCTCGTAGGTGCCGGCCTCTACGAGACGGAGAGTACGTGTGTGATTGCCGCTGAAACCAACCCGCGAAAAAAAGTCCTCTGGCTGTTCGCCGAAGGTTTCACGAATGTAGAATTCCGGCATCAGACGGCCGGAGGTAGAGCCCTTGGACCCGAAGGTGAAGGTCTTGTCTTTGAGGCCATCCTGCAATTCAGACAGGTCTTCAGCCGGTTCAATGCCAGTGCTGGTGTTGGCTATAAAATAGGTCTGGAAGGCTTCGTCCTCGACGCCCTGGGCAATCGCTTCGGAGCCGGGAACCAGACGTCGGGCCTGGACACCGGAAAGACCACCGAACCAGGCCAACTGAACCTGATTGTTACGAAATGCCGATACAGCGGCGGCGTAGGATTTGACGGGAATATACCGAACGTCCACATTCAGTTCTTCCGAAAGGTAGTCGGCAACGCCTCTGAACCGCTCCACAAGCTTTGTTTCGTCCTCATCGGGAATGGCTGTGAACACGAAGGTTTCAGCGGATGCGGAGAAAGCCATTGCACCAAGCAGGCCGGAAAGCGTGAATTTCCGTATAAGATTCAAAGCCATTTGATGTCCTTAGTTCTATGATTGGATGACTGGAGTGAGCGAACGCACGTCGCATCCTGAAGGGCCAAGGATACCTTGATTTGCGTCAACCCTGAACAGCTATACGAATTGCTGCTTTGATTGGCTCAGCCCTGTAACCCCAAGTCTTTGCATCGTTTGTGAATGGGAAAATCATGAAAATAATAATGATCACGCCGGCACCTCCGGGATCCCGTGCCGGCAATCGTGCCACCGCCGAGCGCTGGGCTGACCTGCTCCGACAAGCCGGCCATCAGGTTGCTGTTGTGACGGAATACCAGGGCGAGAGTTGCGATGCGTTTGTCGCCCTACATGCCTGGCGCAGTCACGATGCCATCCAGATGTTCCGGAAATGCTGGCCGGAAGCGCCGTTGTTACTGGCGTTGACGGGCACCGACATTTACCGCCACCAGCACGAATACCCACTTCCCACACTGGCGTCCATGGCGGCGGCCGACGTATTGATTGGATTGCACGCCCGGGTGAACGAGGATATTCCAGAGCAGTTTACCGATAAGCTCATTACCCTTTACCAATCTGCAGAGGCATTGCCTGCGGCGCGAAACGCCGGCCGCAACACCGATTGTTTTGACGTCTGTGTGATTGGCCATCTGAGGGAGGAAAAGGATTCCCTTCGGACCGCGATTGCTGCCCGGCTTTTGCCAGAGGATTCGACAGTTCGCGTTCTCTGCGCCGGAAAGCCGCACAATGACAGTTGGCAATCGATGGTGGAGAAGGAGGTGCAGGAAAATCCGCGCTTCGAATGGCTGGGTGAGCTCGACAAAGCAGAAATCCGGTCACTGATGGCGCGATGCCAGCTCATGGTGATCAGCTCCGTGATGGAGGGTGGCGCCAATGTGGTTTCCGAGGCTTGTCGGGCGGGGCTGGCGATCATCGCCTCGGACATCCCCGGAAATCGCGGCCTGCTGGGTGATCATTACGACGGTTATTTCCCGGCTGGGGATGAGGTATCACTTGCCCATACCCTCCACCGGGCAGAAACTGACCCGGAATACCGGGAGCGCCTGTCGGAGCAGGTGCAGGCACTTGCCCCGCTTTTCACGCCCGAGAACGAGCGGCAGGCTCTGGAACGGGCGTTGGAGACAGCCACCCGGCGCCGGGCTGATCTGAAAGGGTAGTCCCTCGGTTCAGACGCTAGTCCTTTAGCGAAATGGGTTCGATGGCGCCTTCCACATCCTGCGGCAGCACCCGACCGATAATTGCGGTGTGCGGGTAGCCGAGGGATTTCAGTTCCCGCACGCAGGCTTCGGCCTGATCGGCGGAAACGCTGGCGAGTAAGCCGCCCGCCGTCTGCGGATCGAAGATCAACGGGTACCTGGGATGCTTGACCCATTTCTCCTGATCCCGGATACCACGACGCAACCGGATGTTGGCAGGCTGGAGCGAGCTCAGGATGCCGGCCGCTGCGGTCTCTTCCGCTCCCGGCAATACCGGAATTGCAGACAGGTCCAGCTCTGCGTCAACGCCCGAGGGCCGGGTCATCTCGACGAGGTGCCCGAGAAGTCCGAAGCCGGTAACGTCTGTGCAGGCCCGGGATCCGTATCGCCTCAGGCATTCCGCCGCAAGTTTGTTGGACTGGATCATGGAGGCAAGGGCGCTATCAATCCATCGACCTCTGGCCGCCAGTCGGGCGTGGGCGGCAAACAGGGTGCCGGTACCGATCGGTTTGGTGAGTATCAGAACATCACCGGCCCGCAATCCGCCTTTACTCATGACCTCATCCGGATCGATCAGGCCGTTGACGGCAAAGCCCAGCGCCAATTCCTTACCTTCGCCCGTGTGGCCGCCCACCAGGGCACAACCGGCCTCATTCAGCACCTCCACCGCCCCGGACATCATCTGGAAAACGACGTCCTCGACCTTGGATTCTATGCCATAGGGCACCGTCGCCACAGCGGTCGCACTCTGAGCCTCGGCGCCCATGGCGAACACATCTCCAAGACTGTGGTTGGCTGCAACGCGACCAAAAACATAGGGATCGTCGATGAACGCCCGGAAAAAATCCACGGTATGGACCACAGCCTTGCCAGGGGGGACCCGGAGCACTGCCGCATCATCGGGCGCATGCAGACCAATGAGGATATCGTCCCGCTCAATCGGTTTGAGCTCTCCGAGTGCCCGGGATAGCACGGTACTGCCGACTTTCGCACCGCAGCCGCCACAGCGCATGGCCACTGCCGAGATAGCCTGGGAGGCTTCTTCGGGGTTCTGTGCCGCGGCCGTGTCGGGTAGCTTGGCGTCATCCTCCATGGCCGGCAGGTCGTTGAACTTTTTCATGAAGCGGCGGTCGATCCAGTCTTTCCAGCGCCAGACGAGGGCACCGTCGAATTCCATGTTCCCGCGGGAAGCGACGGCGTACTTGTCGCCGGTACTGATCAGTGCCAGCCAACTTTTCTGCGGGTGAAAATCTCTGGCTCGCTTGCCGAGGGCCATGCGCTTCAGGTTGTCGGCCAGGGGAGGGCCCTGGCGTACCGCGAATACCCCCGCTTTTTCCCTCGGGTGATTGGTGACATTGGCGATATCACCGGCGGCAAAAATGCTGTCGTCGTTCTCGGACTGAAGCGTGTCACGAACCCGAATGAACAGGCTCTCATCCAGGGCGAGTCCGGTGTCCTTTAACCACTCAGGGCCGCCTGCGCGGGTTACCCACAGGACCTCGTCTGTTTGCAGGGATTCGCCCGATTCGGTCAGCAACAACCCTTCCTGAACCTTGCGGACCGGGGACCCGAGGTGAACTTTCACGCCCCGTTCCGAGAGTGTTTTCCGGAATATTTCGCGAACCTTGGGGTTGTGGGTCGGAAGAATCTCGTCGGCCGCGTCGAAAAGATGGAAATGCAGCTGATCCGGATCTTTGCCCCGCTGCTTGAGTTCTTTCGTCAGTCGGAACTGCATGGCGAGGGTCAATTCAACGCCACCGGCACCGGCTCCGACAACGCTGATAGACAGCGGCCCGTCGTGGTTTTCGATCCGGGACAGCAGGGCAAGCCAGCTGTTATTGAAGCCGGTGATGGGCTTGACCGGGACCGCATGGTCGGCAGCCCCTTCAACTTCGTTGACTTGCGGAGACGAACCGATATTGATGGACAGAATGTCGTAGGGCACATCCGGTCGACCACGGCATATAACTCGCTTCTGATCCCGGTCGATACCAATCGCTTCGTCACGGTAGAACCGGGCTCCGGCGTATTCTGCCAGACGGCTGAGATCTATATGCACGTCGTCATAGCTGTAATGGCCGGCTACGTACCCGGGCAGCATGCCAGAGTAGGGCGTGTGGGTATCTCGGCAGATCAGGGTAAGCCGCACGCCGGGGACCGGGTTCATGGCGAACCGCTTCAATACCCCGACGTGGCTGTGCCCGCCGCCAACCAGGACTATGTCCCGTAAAACAGGCTGGTCAGGCGTTCGCATCATACGATTTTCTTGGCTTCAGTGCTGAACTGGGAAAATCCCTTGATGTTGGAGAAGGCCTTGAGCTTTTCCTGGTCGGCCTCGGAAGGATTGGCGATCTGATCAATGGACGTAATGCCAGCTTCCTTCATCTTCTTGGCCGTTGCCGGACCAATACCTTTCACCAGAGTCAGGTTGCTTTTGTCGACGGCTTTGGCTGTGCCAGTCGCCGGCTTCTTAGCAGGTGCCTTTTTGGCGGGCGTCTTCTTGGCAGGCGTTTTTTTAGCCGAAGATTTGGCGGCCTTACTACCGGATTTGGCGGACGATTTTGGCGCCGCCTTTTTGGCCGCTGTCTTCGCTTCCTGACTGATTTCCTCGGTGCGTTTCTTTACCTCGTTTCCGGCTTCCTTTGAGGCGACACCCAGGCGTTCAAGAATACTGCTCTGAAGCTCGTGGAATTCGTTGAGCCTGCGTTCAAACTCATCGTTGAACCGCTTCATCTCCCGCTCACGCAGGTCGTCCACTTCTTTCAACAGCTTCCTGACCGGGTCCTGAATCTGCTGCTGCAAGCTGTCGAACTGCTTGAGCGCATCGTTGACCAGCCCTTCGATCTGGGAGGACGTTTTCTCGAATTCCTTGTTGACCTTTTTTACGATCTTATCAACGCTCGGTTTGGCTTTCTTCGCCATGAAATGTCTCCTTACGGGTGGGGGACGAACAGTCGAACAGAATCAGGCCAATTGCCGGAAACCGGAGAGAGGCCCTGGGGAACGTCGTGATTTAAGAGACTGCTTCTTTGAAAGCACTTCCCGTATCCGGCGGAGCTTTTCCGCAAGGGGGGAATCTTTCTCAGAATCAAGCTCAACAAAATCAACGGAGTAGAAGAAGTTGCTGCAGTGTTTTCTACGCTCAGTCACGAGCCCGGTAACGCCTTCGGCTCGAATTTCGTCGAAGGGCATATCCATTACCAGATCCAGAGCAATGGTATCGCCAGGATTGAAGACCTTGTCGGTTTTCATCACACACCCATACGCGTCCAGTTCATAGAGGGCCGCTTCAACCAGTTCCTTACGGAACAGGCCCTGCCTGACTCGAAATTGCGCGATTAGGTCTGGTAAAGATTCATTCATCAAGATTTACTCTGGCGAATTTCCGTATCCACTGCGGCTCACCATACGGACGGTGAGCAGGATATTGTCTAAACAATAGACACTGATTGGTTGTTTGGCAACGCCATCAGTGCCCTACGTGGTAGCTCTCAGGCAGTGCGTAAAGTCCCTGCCTGAGTGTATCGGCCGGCACTACTTCTTTTTTAGCTCATACATGTCCACGCGCCGATCTTTCAGATTGGTGACGGAGCCTTCGTTACGCACCAACTTGAGTTTTTCGAGATCCATATCTGAGAACATGATCATTTCCGTGTTCGGGGTCGTTTCAGCCATCACCGCATCGTGGGGGAAGGCGAAATCCGAGGGAGAGAATACGGATGACTGGGCGTATTGGACGTCCAGGTTCTCAACCTTCGGCAGGTTGCCGACACTGCCTGTGATGACAACGTAACATTCATTTTCGATGGCCCGCGCCTGGGCACAATGCCGGACGCGAAGGTAGCCGTTCTTGGTGTCTGTCCAGAACGGAACCATGATGATATCGACGTCTTCACAGGAGGCAATCCGGCCGAGTTCCGGGAACTCGATGTCATAGCAGATCATGATCGCGACGCGACCGGCATCGGTCTCGAACACCTCAAAATCGCTACCTCCTTCGATAACCCAGTCCCGGCGTTCGTGTGGTGTGATATGGATCTTGCGTTGTTCATCAACCCGTCCGTCCCGGTGGCACAGGTAAGACACGTTGTAGACACGGTCGTTTTCCAGGAGCGGCATGGATCCGGTAATGATGTTGATGTTGTAACTCACTGCCATCTCGGACATTTCATCCCGGAACTGCTCGGTGAAGCCGGCCAGGAAACGAATGGCCCGGGTCTGGTCCATTTGATCAGTAAGGCCCATGAGCGGCGCATTGAAAAACTCGGGGAACAGAGCGAAGTCGCTCTTGTAATCCGAGAGGGCATCGACAAAGTACTCGACCTGCTTGAGCACTTCCTCTACTGAGGTGAATTCGCGCATCTGCCATTGCACAGCGCCGAGACGCACCTGAGTTTTCTTGACGTTCAGGACCGAAGACGGGGGCGTGTAGAGGATGTTGCGCCATTCCAGCAGCGTCGCGTAGCCGAGGGATTTCTCATCCTCCGGCAGGTACTTGTGCATCAGCCGCGTGACCTGGAAATCGTTGGAGAGCTGGAAGCTCAGTATCGGGTCGTAAATTTCCTTGCGGTCTACCCGATGGATGTATTCCGCCGGCGTGTACTGGTCCGCGTACTTGTGGTAGCTGGGGATACGACCACCGGCAAGAATGGCTCGGAGATTCATGGAGCGGCAAAGCTCTTTCCGTGCCTCATAGAGCCGCCGTCCGAGACGGTAACCGCGATATTCCGGATGGATGAACACATCAAGTCCGTACAGGGAGTCCCCATTGGCGTTGTGCCAGATCTTCTCGTTGCGGAGGATGAGATCGTCGTAGGTGTGCGGATTGCTGAACCGCTCATACTTGACGCAGACGGTGAGGGCGACCGCGATCAGGTGACCATTATCCTCGATGCAGATCTGTCCATCGGGGAACTGTTCCACCAATGCCTTGATCGTCTCCTTTGGCCATGCACCTCCGATGTCATCGTAAATACGGTCCATCAGGATCTGAAGTTGATCGTAGTCGTCCAGCGTCAGATTCCGGAGATTCAGGTGCAGTTCTTCGTGGGCCATTCAGTTCGGCTCCCGTTGGGTTGAGAAGTAGAGGTAGTTACGTAACCGGCGACATATTTCAGAAGTTTATCAGATGCTGTTAAAGAGTTCGCATAACAGGCCGAAACATCACTTAACGGATATTTATTTCGAGAAAGCGTATGTTCCCGCGCTTTCAGTATTGTGACTTAATGATTTTCCCAGAGGATTCCACTTTGAACCTGACTTTTGGTCAAAAGCTGCTTACCGCCTTCAGTGTGCTGCTTTTGCTTGTAATGGCCGCCTTCACGCTCTCGGGCGACCTGCGACTGCAGAAAACCACTTCTACCTACGTCGATGCATTGATCGACGACGCGGTTGCCCAGAGTACGTCGAGTATCGCCGATTGGCTTAATACCCGGCTGAAGATGACCGAATCAACCGCCCAAGCCCTGGAGCGGGTGGATACGGATGAGCAGGCCAGAACGGTACTTCAGGCCATCACCACCGGAGGGGGATTCCGGGACGTCTATGTTGGCCGTGCCGATGGTTTCATGCTGATGAAGTCCGAGGAAGCCAACGCCACACTTCCGGCCGACTACGATCCGCGGGTTCGGCCCTGGTACAGGAAAGCCATGAGCCTTGGCCGTGCTTCGTTCACCGAACCCTACCGGGACGCCAGCACCAATGACACCATCATTTCGACCCTGGCACCAGTAAAGCGGGGCGCCTATAAGGGAGTTGCCGGTGCGGATATCGGGCTCGGAGCCATCGAAAAGACGCTGGAAACGGTAACGCTCGCGGACACAGGTTACGCGGCCTTGATCAATGCCCAAGGGGTGGTGCTGTTTCACCCGGACGAAGCGCTGATCGGCAAGAACATCAAAACACTGATCGGCACCAAGCCGGTGATGGATGGCAGGCCCCATGGATACGAGGCCGGTGAGGCTTCGTGGAGTGCGAGTTTCTATCCCATCAGCGATGCCCGAGGCGTGGACTGGTATCTGGGCACCTTTGTGAATCAGGATAAAATCAGTGCGCCGGTGCAGAGCGCGCGCATGACTGGGCTGGTAATCGCCGTAATTGGTTTGCTGATGTCACTGGTGGTGCTGCATATCGGTATCAAGCTGTTGATGTCGCCGCTCCGTCGGCTGAACGGTGCCATGGCCGACATCGGCACCGGTGATGCGGACCTGACACAGCGACTGGAAGTCAGCGCCCGGGACGAGTTTGGCCAGTTGGCAGAGAGCTTTAACCGCTTCGTGGAAAATATCCAGACGGTGGTGCGCGATGTTCAGCAGGGAAGCGAAGAACTGGGCAGTAACGTTCGATCACTGCGGGACACCGCCAGCAACAGCCGTTCCAGCGTGGAACAGCAGCAAGTGGAAATTGATATGGTTGCGACGGCAATCAATGAGATGTCGGCAGCGGCCGGTGAAATTGCGCAGAATGCCCAACAGACCGCGGACGCGGCGAATACAGCAGATAACGACAGTCGTGCCTCCCTGGAAACCGTCGGGGCGTCCCGGGATGCGGTGCAGAAACTGGCCCGGGAGATCAATGCCGCCGCGGACGTTATCAATACGCTGGGCAAGGACGTTACGTCCATCACCTCGGTACTTGAAGTGATTCAGGGGATTGCTGAGCAGACCAACCTGCTGGCGCTGAACGCAGCCATCGAAGCGGCCCGCGCAGGGGAAGCGGGTCGAGGCTTCGCCGTTGTTGCCGATGAAGTCCGGAACCTGGCCCAGAGAACCCAGGCCAGCACCGAAGAAATCAACGATATGATAGAGCGACTGCAGAAAGGGGCCAATGACGCAGTCAGCGTTATGAAGGCCTCTACGGCCGTATCCAACGTCAGTATGGAGAAAGCCGAGGATGCGATGGATTCGCTGAACCGGATTGCAGCAGCGATCACCTCGATCAACCAGATGACCTCTCAGATTGCCACAGCCTCGGAAGAACAGACGTCGGTGACCGAGGAACTGAATTCGTCGATCACTCGAATTGCTGATCAAGGACAGGAGGCTGCGGCAGCGGCGACTGAGAACGACGTATACAGTGGGCAGATCGAGAGCATTGGTCATACCCTCAATCAGAACGCCTCACGTTTCCGGGTCTAGCGGCTCAATATGTCGAGGCGGTGACGCAGGGACTCCAGTGTCTGCCGCCCGACATTCCCTGACTCCTCACTGAGGTAGGGATTCTCCAGCACCAGAATACGGCGGTGGTGCAGGTCCAGTTCCTGTACGGCGCGCCCGTAATAGGTTCTCAGAAACTCCGCAAAACTGCCGTCCAGAATGGCTCGTTCCATGCCGAGTTGCAGTCGGTGGGCAGTCTGTTTGTCCTCCGGAGCCACAAACAGGTACGAAGGCATGGCGTAGGCCAACAGAATGTCCGGTTCAATCACCAGGTTTGGATCGGCCTCAACCTCCAGGTCATACAAAACTTCGCTGGCGCCCCTGGCGAAACATTCAAATCGATCATTTCGAAGCATTGAAAACAGGATTTCATACCGGGTGTGGGTGACGACCTCAATGTTGTTGGCCCGCAGTACTTCAGTATCCGGCCAATGGGTGCCCTGTCCAATGCGGATACCCGACTCTTCAAGATCCTCGAGCGTGCGAATCTCCCTGAACAGGGGCAAATGCTCCGGGCGCACCACGCAGACACGAAAGCCCAGCAGCCCCCCATCGATGGGGATGGGGACAGCGGCCAAAAAGCGTTCCCGTTCCCTGGATGTCGCGACATTGGCAATATCCACCAGCCGTGACCGGCTCCGACTCAGTTCCCGCAGAACCCGACCCTGGCTGAGATCCTGGCTTCTGACCAGCCGAAAGGATCCATATTCCGGTGTCTTACGCAGGGCCAGGTTGACCAGCGCGTTGATGGCGGGACTGTCGAAATTGCGGTACCACAGGATGTAATCGCGGGTTGACTCGAACGGAGCGGCGGCTCCTGCCCAGGAAACGGGGCACAGCAGCATTGCCACTAGCGTGATTGCGGAAGCTCGTCCCAAAACCAGAATTCCTTCTCCAGGGGCGGAACATACACCGGTTTGACCGGCCTAAAAGATAATAAAACGTCTTTACTTTAGATCAGAACCTGATGAAAAAAGGTCGAAAATTTCAAAAAAATGTAAAACTATGTTGCGAACTGACGCGGCCATTGTGATGATCAGGCCCATCCTCAGAAGACAAGAAGAGCAATATTATGGCACTCATCGATAACCTCATTGGCGCGACCGGAAAATGGGTCGCGAACTCGGACTCCAACGCCACCCTTGCAAGCCCATTGGCGTGGTTGCGCAAGACGGGTGGTTATTCAGCGGTCAACAGGATTATCGGGATGTCGATCCCCTTCGCTACCCGGAACCGGTTCGGCGTCGAGGAGTTGAGGCCGGGCTACGTGAAAGCGAAAATCCGGCTAAAGGGGAACAAGAACCACTTTGGCAGTCTTTACGCCGGCGCTTATTTTCTGGTCGCCGAAATCCCGGGAGGCGTTCTTACCCTGTTTGATCTTGGCCCGTCGTACACGCCGATTCTGAAAGAGATGACCCTGCAGTTTCTGCAGCCGGCCAACTCCGACGTGACCGTTGAATTTTCATTGCCCCCGGAAACCGTGGAAGAAATCCTGACGGACGCGGACAACACCGGCCGCGCGAAGTTCTCCCTGGAAGGGCAGTTGCACGATCAGGAGGGGAATCACGTCGCCACCTCCATCGCCCATTACCGGGTGCGGAAGCAGGGTTTCAAGCCAACAGACTGAACAGGCTCTGGCGTCACTTCCGGTCCAGGCCGGCAATCGCCTCGAGGAAAATAGCCCCGTACTTTTCAAGTTTGGCGGCCCCAACACCGCTGACCTCAGCCAGCTCTTCAAGGGAGCGGGGCTTTCGCTCAAGCATGTCAAAAAGCGTGGTGTCGTGGAAAATCACGTAGGGCGGCACCCCCTTCTTTTCCGCCAGTTCCTTGCGACAGGCGCGCAAGACTTCCCAGCCGTGGTCGTCGGTAATCTGATCCCGCACCGCCGAACCGCCCCGGGTTCCAGAGGACCGGGATGCTGTCTTTTTCACCTCCGGATCTTTCCGCAGCTCAACCTGATGTTCACCTTTGAGCAGAGGGCGGCACTGTTCAGTCAACTGCAGGGCACCGTAGCCCTCCGGATCGGCGCGCAGATAACCGTTGGCGACAAGCTGACGAAAGACCGATTTCCACTCATTGGTGGACAGTTCCGTACCAATGCCAAAAGTCGACACTTCGTGATGGCCGGACTGCAGGATTCGCTCGTTTTCGGAGCCACGGAGTACGTCGATGAGATAGGTAACCCCGAAGCGCTGGCCGGTCCGGAAGACGCAGGAAAGTGCCTTTTGGACGGCTACGGTGCCGTCCCAGGTTTCTGGTGGGTTCAGGCAGGTATCGCAATTGCCGCAGGGCTCATCCAGGACATCGCCAAAGTAGCGTAACAGGACCTGACGCCGGCAACGGGTTACCTCACATAAGCCTAACATGGCATCGAGCTTTTGCCGCTCCACCCGCTTGAAGTGGTCGTTGCCCTGGGACGCTTCCAGCATTTGACGCAACTTGATCACGTCCTGGAGACCATAGACCATCCAGGCGGTGGAGGGCTTGCCATCCCGTCCGGCCCGGCCGGTTTCCTGATAATAAGCCTCCAGACTTTTCGGTAAATCAAGGTGGGCGACGAAGCGGACATCAGGCTTATCGATACCCATGCCAAATGCGATGGTGGCAACAATGATGACACCGTCTTCCCGTAGAAACCGTTCCTGATGCCGTGCCCGGTCGTCTGCAGGAAGGCCGGCGTGATAGGGAAGAGCCGTGTACCCCTTATCCGCCAGCATTTTGGCGGTTGCGTCCACCTTGTTGCGGGAAAGGCAATAGACGATGCCACACTCACCTTCATGTTCTGATTTAATGAAGTCCAATAACTGTTTGTTTGCGTTGGTTTTCGGGGCGATCCGATACTGGATGTTCGGTCGATCGAAGCCGCTCACGAAGTGCCGGGCTTCGGTCAGCGTGAGGCGCTCGGCGATTTCCTTGCGGGTTCGTTCATCCGCCGTGGCCGTCAGGGCAATGCGGGGAATGCCCGGGAACTCGCCTGCCAGCATGCTGAGCTGAAGATAATCGGATCGAAAATCATGACCCCATTGGGAGACACAGTGGGCCTCATCAATGGCAAACAGTGAGATGGATGCGTTATGCAGCAGTTCGATGGTGCGGGGCTGGATCAGACGTTCTGGTGCACAGTAGAGCAGATCCAGTTCTCCGGTCATCAGCGCATATTCGGTCGCGCGAGCCTGCTCGAAATCCATTGTGGAATTGAGGAAAGCGGCTTTTACGCCCAGCTCCCGGAGGGCGGCAACCTGGTCCTGCATCAGGGCAATCAGGGGCGAGATCACGATGGCTGTGCCCGGGCGAACCAGTGCCGGTACCTGGTAGCACAGGGACTTACCGCCACCGGTGGGCATGAGCACCAGCGCATCGTTGCCGCTGACCACTTCCCGGATAATGTCACCTTGCAGGGGGCGGAAGGCTTCATAACCGAACACTTCGTGAAGAACCTGCTCCGGATCCTGGCTGGATACAGTCGGTCGTTCGGTGGTCAGCTGTTCAAAATCCTGTTCAAAGTGCATAAGGTAACCGGTTTTCCGGCATGAGGCCGGTAGGATTGCAGGGATGGAATGACTGCCTCGGCAGAGGCCGCAAATCATACCAGATTCCTGACCGGTGATGGCGAAACCGACAGGTACAGCTATGGAGGCAAAGTGACCCGAGAAACGCTACAATACTGCCCTTTTGAACCACGGTTCAGCGGATATCTGTGACAGAAACTGACAATAACAGGGCTTCCATGCAGGAATTTGATGCCATCCGTCCTTATTCGGACGAAGAGACCGGTCCGGCTATCCGGCGCCTGGTTAACGATCCGGATTTTCTGGATATGATCGGGCGTTTCAAGTCGCCGACCATTGCCAGATGGGCACCGGCGGTATTGCGGGTATTTATCCGCCGCTGGCTGATCAGCCATTTTGGCCAGTTCAATCGCGTTGACGATCTCCAGGCCCGACTTTCCGAATACGTGGGTGAACTGGTCGACGGTACCACCAGTCGCGTCACCGCCAGCGGGCTGGAAAACCTGGACAAGAACAGTTCCCACCTGTTTATCTCTAACCACCGGGATATTGTGTTCGACCCGATGGTGGTGAATTTTGAACTCTTCCGGCACGGTTTCCACACCACGAGAATCGCGATCGGGGACAACCTCCTTGCCAACCGTGTTTTTGCCGAAATGATGCGGCTCAACAAGAGCTTTGTTGTGCGTCGCAATATGACCAGTCCCCGGGAGATGCGGGACGCCTACATGACGTTGTCTGGTTTCATCAACCACAGCATCGATACCAACAACAGCATCTGGATCGCACAGCGCGAGGGGCGTGCCAAGGATGGTCTTGATTTCACCGATCCCGCCATCATCAAGATGTTCTATATGAGCCGCAAGAAAAGCGGGCTTAGCTTTGCCGAGGCAATGAACCGGCTGCACATCGTGCCCGTGTCAATTGCCTACGAGTACGATCCCTGCGACGAGGACAAGGCTCGGGAGCTGGAAACCCGCGCCCGGACCGGGAAGTACACCAAAGCAGAAGGTGAAGACACCAGCCAGATCATGAAGGGGCTTACCGGGTTCAAAGGGCATGTTCACGTGCATTTTGGCGCGCCCATCCATGATTCACCGGACAACCCCAGGGATCTGGCCAAACGGATCGATGAGGAGATGCATGCCCATTATCATTTGCACGCCTCGAACCTCGCCGCCTATGAGATGCGCGGCGTGCACCCGGATTCCCATGCGACGCAGGAGAATGTGAGCGAAACGGTGGTCACGGCTGAAGCGTGGTCGCCGGCAGAACTGGAAGCGGCTGAAGCCGAGATGGAGCGCCGCCTGGAAGCGTGCGACCCGGCGATACGCCCGTACCTGCTGGACATGTACGCCAATCCAGTGGTGACCGCACTGGAAGCGAATTCAGACTAACGCCGCCCGGAAAAACTCCGGTGATTCATTTGTCGACGTCAACGAGGTGTTGAGTGCAGGATCTTGAGTATATTGAAGTGGAAACGGGTTCCGAACCGACAGCCGCGGTTATTTGGCTGCACGGGCTGGGAGCAAGTGGCCACGATTTTGAGCCGGTGGTTCCGGAACTGGGCTTACCGGAGGGTGCTGCGGTTCGTTTCATTTTCCCCCATGCCCGCAATATCCCGGTCACCATTAACGGCGGCGTGACTATGCCAGCCTGGTACGACATCAAGGCAATGGACATCGACCGGGTCGTGGATACCGACCAGTTGATGGAATCCGCCGCCGCGGTGGGAAAACTGATTGATCGCGAGATCGAACGGGGTATTCCGGCAGAAAAGATCATTATCGCCGGCTTTTCCCAGGGCGGTGCCGTTGCCTACGAGCTTGGGCTGACCTACCCCAAACGCCTTGCCGGCATACTGGCGTTATCCACCTATTTCGCGACCGCAAAAACCATCAAACCGTCAGCAGCCAACGCAGAAACGCCGATCAGCGTTTACCACGGCACGTTCGACCCGATGGTACCCGAATCCCTGGGTGTGCAAAGCGTCGAGACCCTGAAGGAAATGGGCTATGACCCTGCCTATCAGACCTTCCCGATGGAACACAGTGTCTGCCTGGAAGAAGTTCTTGATATTGGCCGCTTCATCCGACGGCACGCGCTCTGACCAGACCGGGCTTGAAGCATTCAGATCCATAGCAAGGCGCCCATCTCCAGAGGATGGGTGAGGGCGTCATGATAGGGGTACATTCTCAGTCTCAGTGTTTGCAAGCCCGGGTAGGGCGGCGCGATCTGGGCTGAGAACACGGTTTTCCCGTCCTGGTCACTCTCTTCTTTGAGCAGAACCCGGTTGTCGCCAGACCGCTGGTAGCTACCAACGCATTGTGGGGTCACCAAGCACTCCACCCTGACATCGCCGGCCGCCAAGCCATTCAGGTTAGCCTCAACCCGGAGCTCTATGGTTTCGTCGAAGGCGCAGCGACTCTCCACGCACCCCTGGACATTGAGGCTCACTCCCGGCCAGGCCTCTCGCACCCGCTGTTTCCAGACGCCGAGTTCCCTGGCAATCGCCGCATCATCCTCAAGCATTTTCTTGCCCTGCATGGAGGCGTGCGAGTAATAGCGCTCGACATAGTCCATCACCATCCGCTGGCTGTTGAAACGTGGGGTGATGGTTTTCATCGACGCCTTTGAACGCTTTACCCAACCCTTGGAGTAACCCTGGGAGGCGCGATTGTAGTAGAGCGGGACAATTTCGAACTCCAGCAGGTCCAGAAGATCCCGGGCTTCCTCCTCATTCCGGAACTCGGCATCGAGGTCCAGGTTGCGGGGCGTAATCGCCCAGCCATTCTCGCCGTCATAGCCTTCGCCCCACCATCCATCCAGGACACTCAGGTTCAATGCGCCGTTAAGCGCGGCTTTTTCCCCGGAGGTACCACTTGCTTCTTTCGGGTATTCCGGCGTGTTGAGCCAGACGTCAACGCCGCTCAACAGGTGCCGGGCCATGGCCTGGTCATAGTCTTCCAGCAATATGACGTGGCCCATGAGCGACGCCTGCATGGAGAGATCATGAATCACCTTGATCAGGTGTTGCCCGGGCTTGTCTTTTGGATGGGCCTTGCCCGCAAAGACCAGAACCACCGGGTGGTCGCGGTCGGTCAGGATACGTTCCAATCGCGCGAGGTCGGAAAAAATCAGCGTAGCACGTTTGTAGGTGGCGAATCGGCGCGCAAAACCGATCACGAGGGTATCCTTATCGAAGGATATAAGCTGCCGCGTCATGCGGTCTGTTACCGAATGGCCGGTGCCATTGCGGACGTGCTGGCGCTGGAGCTGGTTGACCACGAATTCCCCCATTTGCTGCTTCAGGGCCTTGTGGACACTCCAGTAGTGATAATCCGGTATTCGCTCAACAAACTCCCAGAAATCCCGATCGCGCAATTCGCTTCGCCAGGTTGGGGCCTGAATATCGAACAGGCTGGCCCACTCGGGGGCCAGGAAGGTTGGTACATGCACGCCGTTGGTGATGTATCCAATCGGGTTTTCTTCGGCCGGAATCTGGGGCCAGACATCTCCTTCCATGTCTGAGGCCACCGAGCCATGGATCCGGCTCACGCCGTTGTGAAATCTTGATCCACGAAGCCCAAGGCTGGTCATGTTGAAGCTTTCGTCGCCATTCTTGGACCCGAGGGCAAACACCTTTTCAAAATCAAGACCGGATTCATCCAGGTAGGCTCCCAGGGCATAGAGCAGGAGATCCCGGCTGAAGATATCGTGCCCGGCGGCCACAGGTGTATGAGTCGTGAACAGTGTTGCCGCTGCCACTGCCTCTAGTGCTGCTTCGAAATCCAGGCCACCGGCCATCAGTTGCCGGCACCGTTCCAGGATCTGAAAGGCCGCGTGGCCCTCGTTGATGTGCCAGACTGTGGGCGCCAGACCGAGGGCATCAAGAACCCGCGTGCCGCCGATGCCGAGAAGCATTTCCTGACTGATGCGGGTGGACTCGTCGCCACCGTAGAGCCGAAGGGTCAGTTCGCGGTCTTCCGCATTGTTTTCGTGGGTATGGGTATCGAGCAGGTAAAGGTCGATGTGGCCGACCTGAGCCTTCCAGACCTGGGCCACGACATTCCGATCCGGGAAAGGCACCGCGACCTTGAGCGGCTCGCCATTCAGCTCTACCGCCGATATGGGTAACTCATCGCTGAAATGAGACTGGTAGCGGGCAACCTGTTGGCCCTGGGGGTCGATGGTCTGTATGAAATACCCCTGCTGGTACAGGAGGCCGACCGCGACAAACGGCAATCCGAGATCGCTTGCTGCCTTGCAGTGGTCGCCCGCAAGAATGCCAAGGCCACCGGAGTAGATCGGGAAGCTTTCATGGAAACCGAATTCCGCGCAGAAATAGGCGACAAGTTCGGTATCCCTGCTCAGAATTTCATCGACTTCCGGACCTGACTCTGATTCCAGGTATGCATCATAACTTCCTAAAATACGGCGATATTCAGAGAGAAAAGCTCGATCCTCGGCAGCCTCATCGAGACGCTCCTGGGCTACCCGACGGAGAAACAGCTTGGGGTTGTGTTCCACTTTCTGCCAGAGCGGGAGGTCGATCCGGGCAAACAGATTTCGAACCCCATGATCCCAGCTGTAGAAAAGGTTGTTGGCCAATTCCTCCAGTCGTTCAAGTACTTCGGGGACCCTTGGTCGGGCCTCCAGCCGGAATTCGGTAGCCTTATTCATGATGAATGCCTCCTTTTGGAAACCTTCCCGCTACGTCTTGATCGGGGTCTGTCGTTCAGCAAGTATTCCTTGATAGAGCTCGCCGTAATGCACGGCACTTTGCGTCCAGGAGTAGTCACCTGCCATGCCGTTTTCCTGAAGCCTGCGCCAGGCTTTCCGGTTCTTGTGACAATCCAGTGCCCGTTCTACCGCTTCCAGAAAGCTGACCGGGTCCGGCGATTTGAAACAGAAGCCATTGGCGTGATCAATTCCGGTGTCAGCGGGATCGAAGACGGTATCCCGAAGCCCGCCCACCGCATGGACGACAGGAATGGTGCCGTACCTCAGGCTGTACATCTGGTTCAGACCACAGGGCTCAAACCGGGAAGGCATCAGAAACAGATCACAGCCGGCGGTTATCCGGTGCGCCAGAGCCTCGTCATAGCCGATCTTCAGGGAGACGTGAGCCGGCCATTTCCGGGCGAGCTCCTTGAGTGGCGCCTCAAATCGCGCCTCCCCTGAGCCCAAAATTGCAAACTGACACCCGCGTTCCAGTAACGGGGGCATGACGCTTAATAGCCAATCCAGGCCTTTTTGTTCGACCAGCCTGCCAATGAATCCGAGTAGGGCGGCACCATTGGCCGCGAGACCCATGGTCTGCAACAAAGCCGTCTGGCACAGGCGTTTGTTCTTTAGATGGTCCCGACCGTAGTGGCGATCAAGATATTGATCGTCTTCCGGATTCCAGGTTCGGGTATCAATGCCATTGAGGATGCCGGAAAGCTGCGGACGGCGATAACGAAGCAGTCCATCGAGTCCGTACCCCAGCTCGGGCGTCTGGATCTCCTCGGCATAGCCGGGGCTTACCGTCGTTATCCGGTCACTGAAAACCAGACCGCCCTTGATAAAAGATAGCTGGCCATGAAATTCCAACTGATCGTAACGCCATAACGTCTCCGGCAGGCCGAGAGCCGCAAAGGTTGTTTGGGGAAAAAGACCCTGGTAGGCAAGGTTGTGTATGGTAAAAACCGTTCCGGGGCGTTCCGGGTAGGCCTGGAGGAAGACCGGTAAGAGCGCGCTTTGCCAGTCATTACAGTGAACAATCTCCGGGCACCAGGCCAGTCCGGCCTGGCCCATGGCGATTCTGGCACCGACTTCTGCAAACAGTTTGAAGCGCTGGGCGTTGTCCGGCCAGTCCTCGCCTTGGTCATTCTGATAGGGGTTACCTTCGCGCCCGAACAATTGGGGACAATCGACCAACCAGATAGTGACTGCGGTTCCCGGCAAACGGCTTTCAACGAGAGTGACCTTGAAGCCGTCAATCGAAAACTGGGCGAGGGGGCTGGTACCGGTTCTGCTCGCCGCAGCCATCGCAGAGGGATAGCCGGGAAGCAGGATGTTGACGTCATATCCCAGCCGACACAAAGCCTCAGGCAGGCTGGCTGAAACATCGGCGAGTCCGCCAGTCTTGACCAGTGGATAGACTTCACTCGTCGCAAACAGAACCCGAGTCATCCGGCTGGCCTCAATATCACGGCAGCCAGCGGGGGCAGGGTCAGTTCAAGAGACCAGTCCCGGTTCATCCAGGGAACATCCTCCGCGGTTATCGGTAGCGGGTTACCCACGTTGCTGCCGCCATAGTATTCGGAATCGGAGTTCAGGATCTCTTGCCAGGGACCGGCCTCCGGGACGCCAATTCGGTAGTGGTAGCGAGGCACCGGAGTGAAATTCACCACCACCACTGTGCGGTTGTGGGGGGACTGTCTCAGATAGCTGATTACCGATTGCGAGGAATCGTGACAATCGATCCATTCAAAGCCGGCCGATTCGAATCCCCGGAGGTGCAGCGAGGGATCCTGGCAGTATAGGCGGTTGAGGTCACGCACCAGGTTCCTGATACCGTTGTGCTCGGGCCGGGAAATTAAATCCCAGTCCAGTTCCCGGGCCTCGCTCCACTCCCGGAACTGGCCAAACTCGCCCCCCATGAACAACAGTTTCGCGCCTGGATAGGTGAACATGTAGGTGAACAGAAGCCGCAGGGAGGCCAGTTTCTGCCAGTCGTCTCCCGGCATCTTGTTCAGAAGACTGCCTTTCCCATGCACCACTTCGTCGTGGGATAACGGAAGGAGGAAGTTTTCGGAAAACGCGTAAATCAGACCAAAGGTAAGCTTGTCGTGGTGGTACTGGCGAAACACCGGATCCTGGCGCAGGTAATCGAGCGTGTCGTGCATCCATCCCATGTTCCATTTGAGGTTGAAGCCGAGGCCGCCAAGTTCGACCGGACGGGTTACACCCGGCCAGGACGTGGATTCTTCCGCAATAACCAACGTCCCCGGAAAACGTTGCTGACAAACTTGATTAAGCTCCCGAAGAAACTCGATGGCCTCCAGATTCTCATGGCCGCCGTGTACATTCGGAACCCAATCTCCCTCTTTACGGGAGTAATTGAGGTACAGCATGGAGGCAACGGCGTCCACCCGGAGGCCGTCGATATGAAAGGTGTCCAGCCAGAACAGGGCACTGCCGATCAGGAAGTTCCGAACTTCATGGCGTCCGTAGTTGTAGATCAGCGTGCCCCAGTCCTGGTGCTTGCCCTTGCGAGGGTCCTCATGTTCGTACAGGGCGCTGCCATCGAAACGGGCCAGGGCGTGCTCATCGGTGGGAAAGTGACCTGGCACCCAGTCCAGAATCACCCCGATACCTTTCTGATGGCAACTGTCGATCAGATAACGCAGGTCATCAGGACTACCAAATCGACTGGTCGGAGCATAGTAACCGGTGGTCTGGTAACCCCAGGATTCATCTAGTGGGTGCTCGGTAACAGGCAGCAGCTCGATGTGGGTAAAGCCCATCTCCAGAACGTAGGGAATGAGCTGGTCAGCCAGTTCCCGATAGGTGAGCCATCGCCCGGAGCCATGGTGTCGCCAGGATGCCGCGTGCAACTCGTAAACTGAAATTGGCGCTTCCTGCCAGTTCCAGTGGCTGCGACGGGCCAGCCAGTCTCCGTCCTGCCAGGCAAAGTGGCCCCGCTCAACCACGACGGCCGCGTTGGCCGGACGCATCTCAAACGCCTGACCGTAGGGGTCAATTTTCTCCAGCTTTTGTCCGTTCGCACTGGTAATGCAAAAGCGATAAAACGCGCCCGGCTTCACGTCGGGGATAAAACAGGACCAGACACCGGAATCGCCAATGGAGGCCATCTCATCCCGTCCCGCCTCCCAGGCGTTAAAATCGCCAATGACACTGACGGCTTTTGCCTGAGGGGCCCAGACGGCAAACCGAACACCCTCACCCCCTTTGGATGAACATAGGTGGGCTCCCAGCACGTTGTAGATGTGCCAATGCCGTCCTTCACTGAACAGGTGCAGATCAAACTCACTCAGGGTGGGGCTTTCCATAGACCACGCTCGTTCCTGACAAGGGAAGTTCCATTGGACGTTATGGCAGGTGGACAAAAAATGACCTGCAACAATTCTACGTCATAATTCAGTGATACTGTTCTAATCTTAATATGCTCGTCAAAATTGTGCCGGCCCCGTGTCCACCGGAGACCGGCATCGCGACGGAAAACCAAAAGGTTTTCAGGGAAGCAGTTATGCAAACGGCCAAGCGTTATGTAAGTCGTCTCACTCGGCAAACCCTCGCACTGGTGCTTGCCGGAGGAAGAGGCTCTCGTCTTCACGATCTCACCAAATGGCGTGCCAAACCGGCTGTGCCCTTTGGCGGCAAATTCCGCATCATTGATTTTCCCCTGTCCAACTGCATCAACTCCGGCATAGGGCAGGTTGGCGTTATTACCCAGTACAAGTCCCATTCCCTGATCCGGCACATTCAGCGCGGCTGGGGGTTTATGCGCGCCGAGCTGGATGAATTTGTGGAACTGCTGCCGGCGCAACAGAGGATTGAGACCTCCTGGTACGAGGGAACCGCCGATGCAGTACTCCAGAACCTGGACATCATCCGCAGCCACAAACCCGAATATGTGCTCATTCTGGCCGGAGACCATGTCTACAAGATGGATTACGGCACCATGCTGGCCGCCCACGTCGAGAGCGAGGCAGACATAACGGTCGGATGCATCGAAGTCCCGTTGGAAGAAGCCTCCGCATTCGGTGTGATGGCGGTCGATGACGACATGCGAATCGTTGAGTTCGCTGAAAAACCGGAGTGCCCCAAGGCTCTGTCCGGCCAGCCAGGAAAGGCGCTGGCCTCGATGGGGATCTATGTGTTCAGCACGAAGGTTCTGTTCGAGGAGTTGATGCGCGATCATCGGAGGGAAAGTTCTTCCTCCCACGATTTCGGCAAAGACATCATTCCGTCGGTTATCGAGCGGCTGAAGGTGATGGCATTTCCATTCCGGGATCCGATCCAGAACAAGGAGGCCTATTGGCGGGATGTTGGAACCGTGGATGCGCTGTGGCAGGCAAACCTTGAGTTGATTGGCGTCAGTCCGGAACTGAACCTTTACGATTCCCAATGGCCGATCTGGACCTACCAGGAGCAGCTGCCGCCCGCCAAGTTTGTCTTCAATGATGAAAACCGGCGTGGAACCGCCGTGGATTCGATGGTCGCTGGTGGCTGTATCGTCTCGGGGGCCACGGTCAGTAACTCGCTGCTGTTTTCGCAGGTGAAGGTGCACTCCTACAGTGAGATCGGGGATTCCGTCATTTTCCCGGACGTCGAGATTGGCCGGCATTGCCGTATTCGGAAGGCGTTGATTGATCGTGGCTGCCGGATTCCCGACGGTACCGAGGTGGGATTCGACGAAGCAAAAGACCGCAAGCGATTTTACGTGTCGCCAAAAGGCGTCGTACTGATAACGCCCGAGTTGCTCGGGCAGGACTATCCCCATGGACTCTGACAGCCGGACCCCTGTGGTGCTTTTCTGGCACATGCACCAGCCGGGGTATCAGGACTGTCAGACCGGACAGTTCCAGTTTCCCTGGGTTTATCTGCACACCATCAAGGACTACAGCGACATGGCGGCGCATCTGGAAGCCCATCCGAACGCCCGGGCTGTGGTTAACTTTGCGCCGATTCTGCTGGAACAGATCGAAACCTACCTTGTGCACATTGAGCGCTGGCGCCATGGCGCCGGTGAGATCGGAGATCCGCTGCTCGCTGCGCTGGTGGCGGAAACCTTGCCGGAGCCAGGGAGCCCGGGGTTTCTCGACCTGATGGAAAAGTGCCTCCGGGCCAATCAGGATCGGATCATCAACCGCTTCCCCGCCTACGCGCGACTTGCTGAACTTGCCGGCTTGTATCGGAAGAAACCAGCGATACAGCGGTATATGTCACCCATGCTGCTGACGGATTTGCTGGTCTGGTATCACCTAGGCTGGATGGGGGAGACCATTAGGCGCGAAAACCATTGTGTCCAGAGTCTCCAGGAAAAGGGGGGGCAGTTTTCATGGGACGACCGCTGTGCCCTGATGGAGGTCATTTTCGAAATCCTGGCCGGCATAGGCCCCCGTTACCGCCATCTGGCTCAGATAGGGCAGGTTGAGCTATCGGTCAGCCCGTACACTCACAGCATGTTGCCGCTTTTGATCGAGCTTGCCTCCGCCCGCGAGGCCATGCCCGAGATCGTGTTGCCCGCGTTTGAACGCTACCCGGGTGGTGACCTGCGCGTGGCCTGGCAGCTCGAGCAGGCCAAGCGGGTGTTCCGCCGGTTTTTCAGTGTTGAGCCAACCGGGTGCTGGGCTTCCGAGGGAGGTCTGAGCCAGGCCACCCTGGCATATCTTGATGCACACGGGTTCAGCTGGACAGCCAGCGGTGATTCAGTGATCCGGAACAGCATCCACCACGCGAGGACGGCTGACAGTTCCGTGCCGGACGCCGGCATTCACAGGCCCTATCGGTTTGGGGACACTTCGGCGACGGTTTTTTTCCGGGATGACGGGCTTTCCGACCTTATTGGATTCACCTACGCCGATTGGCATGCCAGTGATGCCGTGGGCGATCTGGTCCATCACATGGAAAACATTGCCGCCCAGGGAAACCCGGAGTCGCGTTCCGTTATTTCCGTCATTCTGGATGGTGAAAACGCCTGGGAATACTATCCGGAAAACGGTTTCCACTTTCTGGACGAACTCTATGAGGTGTTAGAGAACCACCCGGCACTGCGACTCACCACCTACCGGGATCTCGTTGCGGACCCGGTCAGCAAGACCGTCACCTTGCCTCACCTGGTTGCCGGCAGCTGGATATACGGAACCTTTTCAACCTGGATAGGAGATCCGGACAAGAACCGCGCATGGGAGCTTCTGTGTGAGGCAAAGTGCCATTATGACCGGTTAATGGACAATGGAAGTCTCAATGCCGAGCAGAAGGAGGCCGCACAATTACAGCTTGCGATCTGCGAGGGCTCGGACTGGTTCTGGTGGTTCGGGGATTACAATCCTGCCCAGATCGTCAGTGATTTTGAGCACCTGTATCGAAAACATCTGGTTAACCTGTATGACCTGATTGGGTACCCGGCACCGGCCTCCGTCTTCCAGCAGTTAAGTCAGGGCAGTGGCGCGCCCGAGCGCGGTGGCACCATGCGCCCGGGGCACGACCGGAATGACAACGCATGACTGAACACGCAACCGGCGCGGACCTGCTGGGCACACGGAAGGCAGGCGTCCTGCTGCACCCCACGTGTTTGCCGGGCGAATGGGGCGTGCTTGGGCAAAGTGCCCGGGATTTCCTGGATTTCCTTGCAAGCGCCGGGATTCGCGTCTGGCAAACCCTGCCCATAGGCCCGACCCATGCCGATCTGTCTCCCTACCAGTCGTTGTCCGCACATGCAGGAAGTCCCGACTTTGTGGATTTGAGCGAGCTCATTCCTCTGGGACTGCTGGAGCAGAGTGAACTTGCCCAGGCAGCTCAGGTGACCGGCCGCCGCCCCTGTTTTGAACTCGCGGCGCAAAGATTCTTCGATCAGGCAAGGGATGAACCGGAAAACGTAACTTACCGACATTACCTGGACTACCGGGCAGCCAACGATCACTGGCTGGATGATTTCTCGTTGTTCACCGCCATACGGGAGCGGAATCCCGGCCTGAACTGGTTGGAGTGGCCAACCGAACTGCGGGACCGAGACACCACGTCGCTTCGGGCCTTTGCCGAAAATGCTGCTCCCACGATACAGCGGGTGTGCTTTGAGCAGTTCATGTTTGATCAGCAATGGCAGGCTATTCGGCGTTACGCCCACGAACGGGATATCCGGATGTTCGGAGATATTCCGATCTTCGTTGCCCACGATAGCGCCGATGTCTGGGCCAACCGGCATCTGTTCAAACTCGATAACCAGGGCCGGTCAACGGTGGTTGCGGGCGTCCCGCCGGATTATTTCTCTCCCGATGGACAGCATTGGGGAAACCCCTTGTTCGACTGGGACGCGATGTCCGAAGAAGGGTACAACTGGTGGCTACAGAGACTCGATAGCCAACGCCATCTTTTCGACCTTATCCGAATTGATCATTTCCGCGGGCTTGAAGCCTACTGGGAGATTCCGGCTCAAGACTCCAATCCGAGATACGGATATTGGGTCGCGGGCCCCGGCCGCAACTTCCTCGACGCCTGTTTCCGAGCATTTCCCGAGCTTCCGCTGGTGGCGGAGAATCTTGGCATAATCAGTGAAGAGGTCGAGCAGCTCCGACGAACATTTCATTTGCCAGGGATGACTGTTCTTCAGTTCGGATTCGACGGCAATCCCCAAAATCCCCATCTGACCCACAACCACGAACGAAACAATCTGGTGTACACCGGGACCCACGACAACGATACGACACTTGGCTGGTACAGGGGGTTGGATGAACACACCCGTCATTACGTAAACCACTATCTTGGAACCAGCGGTGAACACATGCCATGGCCGGTAATCCAGGCGGCTTTTCGCTCGGTGTCCTGGCTTGCCATTGTTCCCATGCAGGATCTGCTCGGACTGGGTTCCGAGGCGCGCTTCAACACACCCGGCACCATAGAAAACAACTGGTTGTGGAAACTGGACTGGAGAGAGGTTCCGCCCGGCCTCGCGGGCAGTACCCGGGAGCTTGCAGGACTATACGGAAGATTAACATGACTGCTGGATGGTTTTTGACCAACATCAAAATGTGGATGAAAAAAGTTGGATATAAACTGTTCAATAACTGTCCAAAGTACTGCCGTTATTCATTGAGTCATCAGGGGAGGATTCATGGAACACAGACTCAGTAAGCGCGTACCTGGGAAACTCGGATTGCTTGTCTATAAAAGGGGCATGCCGGTTGCGACCGGGCAGATCCGGGATGCTTCCAAACGGGGGCTTTTTATCGCGACCGATTATTCCGATGTTCAACTGAACCAGACACTTGAGATTGAATTCCGGTTTCCAGAACGGGAAGAGCGGCATTTCCGGAGACTGAAGGCCCACGTTGTAAGGATATCTGACAAGGGTCTCGGTGTGGACTTTGACGGCGTGGAGAACGATACGTTTACCATCTCCTCGCTGCTCCATTGGCTCGGCCAGCACCACCGATCGGTGGAATATTTTCCCGTTCGACAAAGCCAAGTGTATTGATCGCTTTCAAGGAGGACCGTCATGAAAAGGCTCGAGGGCAAGGTAGCCGCGGTTACGGGTGGGTCTCATGGTATTGGTGCAGCAGCCGTGAGGCGTATGGCCGAAGAGGAGGCAAGCGTTGCCATCCTCGATTGCCTGGACGACGAAGGTGAGTCGCTGGCTCGAAATCTCGTCAGCAAAGGCCTTGATGTAGCCTATTGGCACTGCGATGTCAGCCGTGAGCAGCAGGTCAAGGAAGCCCTCGATGGCGTTGCCGATCATTTCGGCTCACTGAACGTGCTGGTTAATAATGCCGGCATCGCCGGCCCTAACAAGCCCACCCACGAACTAACGGAAGAAGAGTGGGATAGCGTCCAGAACGTGAATGTGAAAGGCGTGTTTTTCTGTACCAAGCACGCCATTCCTCACATGAAAAAGGCGGGCGAGGGCAGCATTATCAATCTGTCTTCGATTTACGGCCTGATTAGCGCACCCGACGTGCCGCCTTACCATGCCTCGAAGGGGGCGGTGCGACTGATGACCAAGACCGATGCCATGTTGTACGCCCCGGACCGAATTCGAGCTAACTCCATTCACCCCGGGTTTATCTGGACCCCGATGGTCGAGGGCCATCTGAAATCCACCGGGGAAGATCTTGAGGAGGCAAAACGCGCCACTGCAGCATTGCATCCTCTCGGCCACATGGGCGAGCCCGATGACATCGCATGGGGCATTGTTTATCTGGCTTCGGACGAGTCCCGTTTTATGACGGGCAGCGAACTGGTGATTGACGGCGGGTATACCGCCCACTGATTTAACTCTTCAGTCCGAGACGCCCCTGTGACCATTGCAGCCTACAACCCACGACATATCCCCGAGGGGCTAACGGAACTTTCGAGCCTCGCCCTGGACCTCAGGTGGAGTTGGCATCACGGCAGTGACAGCCTGTGGCGTGCTATTGATGAGGAAACGTGGAAGGCCACCCACAATGCCTGGCTTGTCCTCAACAGCGTGTCCGGTGAGTGGCTGGATACGTTGTCCAACGACGAGACCTTCCTCGCACTTTACCAACGACAGGTTGAGGCACATCGCCAATTTGAGCGGACCAGTACCTGGTATTCGGACGAATATCAGGGCCGGCTGGACAAAGGTGTCGCCTTTTTCTGTATGGAGTACGGCCTGAGCGAGTCACTGCCCCTGTATTCCGGAGGGCTCGGCGTGCTTGCCGGGGATTATCTCAAGGCGGCCAGCGACCTGGGTGTGCCGGTAACGGCGGTTGGTCTTCTATACCAGCAGGGTTACTTTCGGCAATCGGTAACGGCTGAAGGGCAGCAACTGGAATTCTACCCCTACAACGATCCCAGCATGTTACCGCTCACACCGCTTACCAATGACGACGAGCAGTGGGTGAGGGTCATCATACCGTTCCCGGGTCGGCAAGTCCGGCTGCGCGCCTGGAAGGCCCGCGTGGGTCATTGCGATCTGCTGCTCCTGGATAGCAATGATCCCCGCAATGAACCGGGGGACCGGGGTATCACAAGTGAACTGTACAGCAGCAACTCCGAGAAACGTCTCCAGCAGGAGATAGTGTTGGGAATCGGAGGCTGGAAACTGTTGCGGCAACTGGAAATCACGCCCTCGATTTGCCACATCAATGAAGGCCACTGCGCGTTTGCATTGCTCGAGCGTGCCCTGGATTGGCAAAACGAACACGCCACCGATTTTGAGACGGCCCGTCTGGCGACCCGTGCAACAAACCTGTTCACCACCCACACCTCGGTAGCGGCGGGCTTCGACCATTTCCCGCCCGGCCTGATCCGTCTGTATCTCACACCGTGGATGAACGAGTATGGCTTCACGATGGATCAGCTGATGGGCCTGGGGAGCAGCAGCGGAGAGCACTCTCTGCGGGCGGGTGATGAGGCGTCCATAAACATGGCGTTGCTTGCACTCAACATGTGTGGGCGAATCAATGGCGTCAGCAATATGCACCGAAAAGTTACCCAGACGCTCCTCCAGCCTTTTTTTCCCCGCTGGCCGGCGTGCGACATTCCGGTCGAATCCGTCACCAATGGCATCCACACGCCTAGCTGGGATTCGCTGGAATCCGACGCACTCTGGACCAAGGCGTGTGGTCAGGAACGCTGGCGTCGGCCACTGCCAAGTTCGTGCCCATTAAGCGACATTCCCGATTCGGACCTGCTGAGCATGCGGCAGGCCCAACGCCGCCGTCTGGTTCATTATCTTCGGCAACGGCTAGCCAGCCAGCACTGCGAACATACCCCGGGCAACAATCCCGATGCCGCCTGCGGCCTTTTGCTGGATAACGAAACGCTGACCCTTGGTTTCGCCCGTCGATTCACGGAGTACAAACGACCGGATTTACTGTTGTCAGATCCGGACCGACTCCTGGCTTTGTTGAACAACCGGGATCACCCGCTGCAGATTGTCCTTGCGGGGAAGGCGCATCCAAAGGACGAATGTGGTAAGGATCTGATTCGGCGCTGGAAAGCTTTCTCATGGTTGCCTGGAGCCGAAGGCAAGGTGGTTTTTATTGAGGATTACGATCTCGGGGTGGCGGCTCAACTGATCCAGGGCGTGGATGTCTGGCTCAACTGCCCCCGCCATCCCTGGGAGGCGTGTGGCACCAGCGGTATGAAAGTGTTGGTCAATGGCGGCCTGAATCTCTCCCAATACGATGGATGGTGGGCCGAGGCATGGAATGACTCGGTCGGCTGGGCGATTCGCCCGGGCGCTACGTTCGAAGAGTTGAGCACCTCTAATTCACACGACCATTCAGATGCCCTCGAACTCTATGAGTTACTGGAGAAAGAGATTATCCCGGAGTTTTACCAACTCGACGCCAACGGCCATCCCGGGCGCTGGATTGAGCGCATCCGATCGAGCATGAACGGTCTGACTGCAACCTATTCGGCGAACCGGATGGTGCGCGAATACGTCGAAAGCTTCTACCTGCCCATGGTGGAGCTGGGAAACCGACGTAATCCCACGTCGGCCCGGGACATGGTTGAGACCTACCGGGACGTGTCCCAGATGTGGCGGAGACTTCGGTTCACGTCGGTCGAAGCCAGGCAATCGAACGACGAACAGACCTTTTTCGTGGACGTTTATCTGGATGGAATACCGGAACAGCTCGTGGCGGTTGAGCTTGTTGCCGAAGCCTCGGAATTCGGCCCGAGAGAAACCCACATGATGACCATGAACCACCCCCAGGTTGGTTCCGAACACGGCTATTCCTACGAATGTTCGGTACCAGCGCGACCGGAAGGGCACTACACGCCAAGGATACGGCTACGGGATGAGCGCCTGAATCTGCCGCTTGAGAATACTGCAGTGCTCTGGCGAAACTAGGATCTAGCTGCGCCAGAACGCGGGAGACAGCACGATGATGACGCTGAGGATTTCAAGGCGGCCCATCAGCATACCGACCGAGAGCACCCACTTTGCGCCATCAGGCAAAGGACCAAAGTTACCGGAGGGACCAATAATTTCTCCCAGACCGGGACCGACATTGGTCAATGCAGTGAGGGCGCCGGACAGCGACGTAACGAAATCCAGCTGCATCGCAGCGAGGGTAATGGTGATGAGCAGAAGGCAGAGCAGGAAGATGAAAGTGTAGGCGATCATCGACGAAATGATTTCGTCGCTCACGGCCCTGCCATTATAGTTCCTCGTCAATACAGCGCGGGGATGCAGCAGGCGCATCAACTGCTCACGCAATATGATCAGCGATAACTGGAACCGGAAGATCTTCATTCCGCCGGCAGTCGAGCCGGAGCAGCCACCAACAAACATCAGGAAGAAGAACAGTACGAACGCCAACGGTCCCCAGGCGGAATAATCTTCCGAGGCATAACCGGTCGTTGTCACCACCGACGTTACGTTGAACAGCGTGGCAGTGTAATTATGAAGCGGATCAAACGGCACCGGCGACACGAGCCAACGGTAGAGCGTTAGCAGGGCCGGGACCAGGAACAGGATGGCCAGGAACAGACGCACCTGCTGATCCCGGAACAGTACCCCATGCTGGCCGTGCATTTCACGCACAAACAGAAAGAACGGCAGGCTACCAATGATCATGAACAGGGTCGCTTCCATCAGGATCAGATCGCTGAACTTGCCCATAGACATGTCGGAGGTGGAGAACCCACCGGTCGCAATGCTTGTCAGGCCATGGTTAAAGGCATCGAACAGGGTCATCCCTGAAACCCAGTAGGTGAAAACGGCCACGATGGAAAACGCAACATAGACCAACAGCAGCCCCCGGCTGAGCGTTTTCATCCTTGGCAGGGCCTTATCCGTCCATTCCGACGATTCCGTTGCGAACAACCGCATTCCTCCGACGCGGAGAAATGGCAGAACCGCGACGAACATACCAATAATCCCGATCCCGCCTATCCACTGGAGAATGGAGCGCCAGAGGAGTAGGTCGCGGTCCATCGTATCCAGACCGCTCATCACCGTAGCGCCGGTGGTGGTTATCCCTGAGGTGCCCTCAAAGAACGCATCGGCCGCAGAAATTCCGTTGTCACTCAGGTAAAAGGGCAGGGAGGAGAAGAGGGCGATGATAAACCAGCTGGACACGGTCAGAACGAACATGAATCGCGGTTTGAGGTCCCGCGACTGCCGGTAAGTGGCCAATATCCCGAGAACGCCAAGACCACAGACAATGGCGGCCGATTCCGCGAACGCCATGGCATTGGGCGTTTCGGAACCAGCCAGAAAAATGACCGGTAACGTCATGAAAATGCTGAGCAGCACAAACATGACGCTAACAATGAACACAACGGGATAAAGGTTTCTCAAAGAATGCTCAAGCCAGCTGAAACAAGAGACGGCGTCAGAATACCTGTGGGTGCCGGCTTCCGCAAGGAAATGGCGACGGCGAGCACCGAATTAACCCCGAATTAAATCACTGTAAATAAGAGGTAAATGAGGATCCAGGGTCTGGAAATGTCCGTGTTGTTGGTGCAACTTGGAAAATGAAAAACGGAACGTTCGCTAAGGAGAAGGATTAATGAAAAACTCAAGTTCCCTCGCAGTTGTCTTTGCCGCCGGACTGGTTACAGCGGGCGCGGCCAATGCCCAGGATATGTATAAATCGGGCGTTGGCGGGCTCTACACCGGACTGAACTACACCTTCGCGAATCTGGATATCGGGTCTTCGGACGCCGATGTAGGGACGCTCTCCGCCAAGGCCGGTGTTATGGCCACTCCGTTTCTGGGCTTTGAGGCTCGCGGCGGTTTCGGTGTGGACGATGACCGCATTGGTGCTGTCGATGTCTCTCTCGATAACTTCTTCGGGGGCTACGCGACTTTCAACCTTGCCAACGAGTCTCCGATTACGCCTTATGCAATTCTGGGCTTCACCCGCGTCGAACTTGAGGCGAAAGGGCCCTTCACCACCGCAACTGAAGACGAAAGTGACGTTTCCTACGGTGTAGGCGTGAACATGAAGTTCGCATCCAACCTCTCTGGCAACCTCGAATACATGCGTTATTATGATGACGACGATGTCACTGTAGATGGTCTGGGGGTGGGCGTTCAGCTCAACTTCTGAGACCCCGACAACCAGGAGCCTGATTGAATCATCTAGCCCACGTTTTTCTGGCCCCGGATTCTCCGGAAGCGCGTGTGGGCAGCATCCTGGGCGATTTCGCCCGGGGTGTTGATCTGGCGAAGCTTCCAGAGCTGGTGCAGGCGGGTGTCCGCCACCACCGCGCCGTTGACGGTTTCACCGATCAACATCCGGAAGTCCTTGCCAGTAAGGCATGCTTCTCACGGGAGCGGCGCCGATTTGCCGGCGTTGCCCTGGATATCCTCTACGATCACTATCTGTTAAGACACTGGCAACGTTTCAGTCACGCGGATCGTGATACCTTCGTTCACAACATTTACGGCGAACTCCGAAACTATGAGCACCTGATGCCTCCGTCAATGGTCAAGGTGACAAGAAGGATGGTCGGCCACGACTGGTTTGGTGCCTACGAAGACTTTGAAAGCATTGGCTATGCCCTGGACCGAGTTGCCGGCCGTATTCGTTTTCCGAACCAATTTTCCGGCATTATTGACGAGATTCGAGCAAATGACGTTGAGCTGGAAACGCGTTTTTTAAGCTTTTTTCCGGATTTACAGACCTTTGCGGGAGATATTTAATGAGAAGACTGGCTTCACTGGCATTGGCAGCAACCCTTTCGTTCCCTGCGACCAGTGTGATTGCTAAAAATGCAGAATCGTCCAATACATCGGTTCCCGAAACCCTGGGTTTTGTGGAGTGGGTCGTTATGAACGACACCAATCTGCGCTTGAAAGCCAGGCTCGATACCGGCGCAAAGACGTCATCACTCCATGCCGTTAATGTCGAAGGCTTCAAGAAGGATAACGAAGAGTGGGTGAAGTTTCAGTTACCCCTTGGAGATCATGAAGATCAGCCGAGTGAGGGTGACGTTGAGCATGAGGATGTCGTTCTTGAATTCGAGCGGCCGGTCCATCGTACGGTTCTGATAAAGCGCAAAGGTGCCCCCTCGCAACGTCGCTACGTGGTGAATATGGAGTTCTGTATCGCCGGAACCATTCATGAAACCCAGTTCTCGCTGACTGATCGTGGGAACTTCTCTTACCCGGTGCTCCTTGGCCGACGTTTCATGCGGGACGACAATATTCTGATTGATTCAGCTGACAGCTTTATAGCGCAGCAGGACTGCGAATACAGCACCCTCGAGGAAATTGCAAAACAGGCGGACTAAAAAGATACCGGCGGGAGCGTGAGCCTGCGACGCTCCCCGCCGCCTCGCCTTTGCCCGAACTCCCGTTGATCCAGCAAATCCAGAATTCGGTCCAATTCCTGGCCAACCAGGGCGGCATTGCGGATCATTGCCAGCTTTGGCCAGGTATTTCGCTTGCCCGCCAGAATCAGGTTCGCGATTTCCTGGTCATTTCGATACCCGAAAAGCACGTTTCGCCAGCTGAAGTCCTTTTTCTCAAGAATAATGTTTACGTCGCCGGTATAACTCTGGTTGAGCACGCTGTGGGCAATCAGAACGGCGGGACTGATAAAGGACACACCGAAACGGCTCAGGTACACCTCCAGCTCCTTGAGTAGATCGGCAGCTGTCCCCGTGATCATAGCTCCGGCGACACTCCGCAACCCTCGGCGGGGACGAAGTTTGGGATCCTCAACAAACGGAACCGCCAGGGGATTGATCATGCTGACTATGTAGTGATTGACGCCGAAAAGCCGAGACAGCCGTTTCGCAGGCAGGTCTTCGGCAACGGAGCCATCAACCCACTTTCGGGATGGTAGATAGGGCTTCGGTTTTCCATCGGCGCCCTTGGCGTAAAGCGTAACGGGAGGCACGACGCCGGGAACACTGCCGGATGCATCCATGGCAGAGCGGATATAGACGTTGGGAGAGGTAATCGCGTTCATCAGCCTGGAGTTCTGGTGCTTCTCCGCCGGTGCGATCGAGATATTGATGTACCGCCCGGTGTGCTCGTACGCTTCCTGGAAGGTCATCGAATTGTTGATGCTATCCATCGCACGTTCCTTCACGGAAAGTGGCGACACCCCGGGCTCCATTCCGGCCAATACTCTGACCGGATTCAGGTGTTCCGGCATATCGTAGCGGTAACGTTCAAAAAAACCGGCCTTCAGTTCTTTGTTGGTATACATGGACAGTAGGGCCGATACCCAGGCCCCGGCGCTTGCCCCGGAGACCACATTCGGTAACAGATCCTGTTCGATTAGGGTTTGAACCACACCGTGGTGGAAATATATCAGCCCACCTCCGCCGCTGAGCATAAGGGCAGAGCGTCCATAGCAGTGACTGGCCCGGCGGAAAAAATCCACCTTATCCTGAAGAGAAATGTGGGACGAAGACGAATCTGCGACGGTCTTCAGAGCTTCGACAATGGCATTCACGTAATTATCGATCAGCCGTTTGGTTCCGGTGAGCGCCTTGTCGTACAGGATAGGGCGGCCCATTCCACTCATATTGCCGTGGATGCCTTCGTTCAGAAGGTAGAGGAGCTCCTCGTGATTCTGTTCGGCCAGCAGGGTACGCAGTAGCTCATACCTGGCCCGGATGTCGCGGTAATCGTAATATTCAGAGGCATCACTTTGACGCCAGTTTTCAGCGCCAGACAGGTTATCGAGGGCAATAGCAGCTTCATGCCATTGCTGATAACTCGTGGCCGATTGCATGCGCTGTCGCAGTTCCTGCCGGCTGAATCCTTTCGGCTTTATCAGGGACATCATTGGCGAGTACCGTTGTCCATTGCGCGGTCTTTTTTTAGTATGTACCTCAATGCGACATCGTGCCAGTCTTCGCCGGACGGCTGAGTGCGCGGCCAAGGCTCGCAAAATAGTCGCTGAATGCGGCAGCGACCCGATCTCGTTCCGCCCCGGAAGGATACAGCCCTAGCCGCGCCTCCTCGGAATTCCGGGTTCCTCTGACTAGAAAGCCATCCCGGGGAGCCCTGTCCTCAATGAATGCTTCAAAAGCGCGGGCGGCCATTTCTTCCGGGCGTGCCCAATAGAGCGAGTTCCGATGTGTATCGGCAGTCCTTGAGGCGTTGAATAGACCGCTGGGCCCCGTGCCATCGGCATTCAGCAAGATTGCCTCAAAGCATCGAAACAGCAGCGAGGTGAGGGCATGGGGCTTGAAGCGCTGGCTGTCGAGCCACAGGGAACTGGCAAATGCCTGGCGACCGGACTGCAGGAATACTTTGGAGGCGATGTAGTGATCGAAGGCATGGAACCACTCGTGAGCCAGGCTCCCCGCGCCTGCATTCTTGGCGAGTGCGAGTTGCCGGGTGGCCGGAATATAGTGGGCGCAAACGCCGAGCTGGCCCCCAATTCCATATTGCAGGCCCAGAGAGCTTTTCAGGGAAATAACCTGTTCAGGCACACCAAGCGTGGCCTTCAGAGTATCCAGCGCACCATGGAAGCGTTGCGCCGCCCGATCACGCTCGGACTCTGTCACCCATCGACCAATTTCGATGCTGCGGAAATCGTACCGCCTCCGGATATCGACAAAGGAAATGCTCACGGAACTCCAAAAATAACAGCTGTATATAGATACAGCATTATAGGCGGGGCCGGTACCGCTAACAACCCATCCGGCCTCGCCGATGATCGGAGACCGCTCAGCGGATCACATCCCTTCGTCCCGCAGGCCGAGGATCCAGTCAACCAGATCGTTGGCCTCCTGGTCGCTGACTTCTGGCCGAGGACCGGGTGGGGGCATAACGGCTGATCCCCAGTGATCCTCTCCTCCGGTCTTAACAACTTCTACCAGCATCTCTCGGTCGTCTTCCGTGTACTTCTGGGCAACGCTTTGGAAGGAGGGCGCTCGTGGCACCTCCTCGCTGGTGAGATGGCAGCCGAGGCACTTCTTTTCCTCGGCCATTTTCATCATGCCGTGGGAGTCTGCGAAAGCAACAGACGCTCCCATGCTGAGACAGGTAGTAAGTGTTAGCGCAATAGCTTTGTTGTTCATACCGCCCCCTTTATTGCTCATCTTGAATCCGAATATTGAGATGACTGCAATAGGCCCGGGACCAATTAACTACCTCAGACTTTAACTTAGTCCAAGAACAACAGGCGCTCCACTTCCAGCCATCACTTCTCCGGCTCGGTTCGAATGTGAATGTCTCGTTGCGGGAAGGGGATCTCGATACCGGCCTCTTTCAGAGCCCGGGTAATCGCCGAGTGCAGCTCGTGGGACAGCGGCATAAAGTCCAGCACATCCCGGACGAAAACCCGGACCTCAAAGTCGATCCGACTTTCGCCCAGTTCAACGCAGAACACGGCTGGCGCGGGCTCTTCAACTACCCGCTCGTTTTTGACGGCAACTTTATGTAGCAGGTCTTGCACCTTATCGACGTCTGAACCGTAGGCGACACCAACCCGGACAATCACCCGGGTAATGGGATCGGACAGGGTCCAGTTGGTCAGATCCTGAGTGACGAAAGTCTTATTGGGAATAATCTGCTCTTTGCGATCCCAGTCCACCAGCGTTGTCGCCCGAATCCGGATTCGGGATACCGTGCCAGTAATACCGCCAATGGTAACCGTGTCGCCGACACGGATTGGCCGTTCAAACAGAAGAATAATGCCGGAGACAAAATTGGCCACGATTTCCTGGAGACCGAAGCCCAGCCCCACACCAAGTGCAGCCACCAACCACTGAAGCTTCGACCACTGGAACCCGAGTCCCGCCAGAGCGGCGACAATACCAATAAAGACAATGATATACGTGGCCAGTGTGGTAATCGCATAACCGACTCCCGGTTCGAGATTGAGTCGACTGAGAAACACGACTTCCAGGGTTCCCGGAAGGTTTCGGGCCGCGAGCACGGTGCCTGCGCCAATAGCCAACGCGACCATCAGGTCTCCCAGATTGATCGGGACAGGGTCTTGTCCCTCAATGCCCGTGTTGATGGTCCAAAGAGTGATGTCGTCAAATATCCCCAGCGCTGGAAAAACATTGTCCCAGAGCATCCAAAGACCGACAGCTGCCAGAATCAGCGAGATAATCTTTAACAGGGTTTCGCTTTGCTGGCTGATTTCATTGATATCCCGCCGTGGCGAATCGAAACTCATGGGAACGCCCTCGCCAGACGATTCCGCCGCTTCCCGGGTTTCGGCCAGTTTCCGCTCGGCCTCCCGGGTTTCCAGAACGCGCTTGAGCGCCATCCGGCGCTCTCGCACCGCCAGGCTTCGCAATCCGAGGTAATGCAGTAGGATCACGAAGGCCACCCAGCACAGGCTGATGAACATGAGACCTTCAAACCGCACCGCGGTGTAGTGATAGCCCCACAGTGAGATAAAGGCCAGAGCCAGCGGCATGGCCACAGCTATCCAATGCAGGACACGGAGAATCTGGCTGGTGGATTGATCCTTTCGCACCGCAGTCATAAATTGCTGGGCAAAGTAGGCGAGAGCAAACGATGCAAGCATGAAAAGAAAGCGCCCGAGGCTGTCGCTGTAAACTGCACCTTTCTTGGTCGCCATCGTGGGCATGATGATAATGATGGGAATCAACACGGCTAGCAAGATGGGGATCTGCTTCCGAATCATCCGGAGCGTATTCGGATTCCATTGAAAGTGGCGTTCGCCAAGGCCCTTGGTGTAGGCCACGGTGTATACGCTTCTTAATAGCAGAGTGACGAAGGCGGCGTTGGACAAGCCTTTGGAGAGGGCATGGAGAAAACTGTTCCCACTCTCCAGTAAAAGGTGTCCAAGTGTGAGGAGGAATACTCCCGGCAATGCTAGCAGAAAGCTGTAAACCAGCGCAGAGAAGGTGAAGTTCCAGCGATCCTGGCGGACATTCCCCACGTTATAGCCCGTATCGATGAGAGCTTTTCGAAGCCGGCGCCGACGCACGGCCATCACCACCACGACCACCGAAAGCAGTACCAGGAGTGGCCAGTGCTCATCGACGGAGGCCTGAACGGCATCCTTCAGGGCAGGCAATTTAAAACTGGAAACGAACCAGACCACGCCTCGGTATATCTGCCCAACCATCTCCAGATTGACCTTGTTGGTGCTGGGCAGCCAGAACAGTCGTTGCTGAAGCAAAGTCTGGTAAGACTCCAGCCGATCCTGGAGCTGAACCACGATATTGTAATACTCGTTCAGAACTTCAATGTGCTTGGTGACGGACCCATGTAGCTGGCGAAGAAGCTGTACCCGTTTCACCTCCAGCCTGCCACGGGCATCATCGTCTGGCTCGATCACTGCCTCAAACTCTTCAAGCCGCAGTTGTTCCTCGCGGGCGGCTGACAACTGGGCGCTGATACCTTTCGTTAAACCGGCGGCGATGGTCTGGTTACGTAACCGCTCCAGACGCTGGCGCAACAAATTTGCGTAGTCATCGGTGAGGTTTAATCCCGCCCTTTCCAAGCGCAGTTCAAAACTTTCATATTCATTATCAAGTCGGGTGCGGAGCGACTCTGCGTAGGCGAGCCGCTGTTCACTAATACTCAGGGCATGTTGACGACTATCGAGCGCTTCGCGAAGCTTTTGGATCTGCTGCTGGATATCGGCGTTCTGCGGCGCAGGTAGCGAACTTACCAGCGGCTCCTCCGGCGCTTCAATCTCTGGTTTGACCGGTGTTGGTTCGGGCTCGGGTTCTTCTTCCGACTCTTCTTCCTGCGCTTTCTTTTCGTCTTCCTCAGCGGGGGGAAACCTCTCGGTTTCCGTCTGAACGGGCGGCAGCAGATCATCCAGTGCTGCCATCGCGTTCTCAGCCTGACTCATCCCAACAAGAAAGATCAGGGTGAAAGCCAAGGCGTAGACGCGACGTGTGGTCATGATTCTGAAGTTATCCGAAGTGATTTTCCGTAAGTTTAGCTAGAAACCCGCGTGGTAGGGGGGAGCGCCAATGGAATCTGACAGGATGGTAATTGGGGGATCTTTGATGAACTCCCAATCTGGTGCTAAAAAATAGCTTATAAGATGTTCCAGGGAGCCTGGGAACATGTAAAGAATTCTTGTCCTGCGCGCCCCTTAGATGGTGCCGACTGCGAATTGACGCGCTCGGCGTCCTAACAGAGGGCGGGAATCATGAAATCCTACCGTATTTTTCTTACCTTGTTGGTCATGTTGCCACTGGCGGTTCAATCTGCGCCAAGATTGGAATCACGTCTTACACCTTACCTTTGGTTTGCCGGCGTCGAAGGCAATGTTTCCTCGAGACCGGGCGCGCCAACCGTTCCCATCGACATTTCCGCGAGCGATGCTCTCGAAGATAACGAAGCCAGTTACATGGTGTTGTTTGAAACCAAATACCTAAGGCATGGCGTGCTCTTAGACCTGCTCTACACAGACACACGTTCAAGCGAGGACCTGATTACTGCGGTTGGTTTGAATGTGAAATCAATTTCCAAGAATAAGATCTATTCGGCGGCGTATCTTTACGAACTTTTTCAGCGGGACAGGGCGGTCATCGACGTTTACGGCGGCGTCCGTTACTGGAAAGTGGATACTGAGCTACGCTTCAGGGGCGGACTGGGAATCCTGGCCGGTGAAAGAATCCGCTCAGCAGAGAGCTGGTACGATCCTCTCCTTGGAATCAAAGGGCGCTCGCCCCTTGGTGGGTCGAACTTCTATGCTTCAGGCGGCTTGGCTGTCGGGGGATTTGGTGTCAGTTCTGAACATTTCTACGATGTATCCATCAATGCCGGTTATCAATGGACTCAGGGCTTTGGCACCTCAATCGGATACCGGGTATATGACCTCGACTATGAAGACGGTTCGTTTTTGTATGATGTCGAGCAAAAAGGATGGTTGCTTGGTCTGAGCTGGGCTTTTTAAAGGGCTCTTAGGCGAGCGCCCACACAGGGCTTGCTGTCTGAGCGCCCCCAAAGACGTCACGGAGATGGTTCAAGCCGTCGGCGCGTACCGACACTGATCGCTGGCCAACACCGCAATATCTGCCGGCTGTTGATGCCTTTTGCTCGAATCCTCGTGGCCGCCGGTGCTCCAGAAAGGCGTGTTTGCTTCCTCAATCAGATCAGAGCCGGGTATCCCGATATCCCGCACGAGCGAGTCCAATTCCTGCCGGCTCATCTGGTGCAACTGATTCCGCAATGCCTTCCTGGTGGCGTAGTTTTGCAGGTAAGTTCTGAAACGTTTGAAGAGCAATGATTGAGCGTTCATGACGCACCTCCTGTGTTTCCTATAGCTTATTCCTGTGGTGCTCAAAAATAAGACACAGAGCGGCAGTGGAGGGACGGAACAGATCGAGAATTCTGCTGTGCTGTACTGCTGATGGTTTTAAGCTTCTGTACCGGTCGTGGGCGATCACGGGAATTCGGTAGGGCCTTTCATGACAATCGCTGGTAAACACGACGTAATCTTTGACAGGTTTTGGGCCTGTGACTAAATTTTATAGGTCTTCATTTGAATAGGGATATTCAAAATGTCGGACTACAGGGATTTTGCACAAAGATTCAAGATCGCATGTAATAACCAGCCCCGGGTTCCAGCTAATGCCAAAGGGCAGGAAACCTGGTTATCGACACGTCTTGGCATCAGCCACGAGGCTGTCAGGCGATGGTTTTGTGGCGAGAGCATGCCACGCCGGAGGCTAATGGCAGACCTGGCGTCTCTGCTTCAGGTAGACGAAAGATGGTTAGCCTCGGGTTATTCCGCCGATAGGTTGGATCGGGAAAACAACAAAAGAGCCTAGGGCATCCCACATCTAAACGAACACAGCGCCGTTTCCTTGCGCTGGAATCGTCGACATTCTCAAAGAACACAATACCGTCAGAGCCGACAGATGAGGTCCAACAGGGGCTTTTCCATGCCGGGTATTGGGACAGACTCTCATTGGCATTGTGTGTTGAATATAGCATTTAACATAATATACATTATGCGCAGTAAGGTATGCTTCTGCTTTCCATAAAACATGAAGGATTCGTGTAGATTTCAGTTGAGACTGAGACTCGGTCTCACGGAGTTTGAAATTTGGAGTCCGATTTTTTTCAGTCACCTATATAGGTTTTGATTTTCAGGAACTGGTGATTTTTCAAAACATGATGAGACTCTTTCTTTCTCTCACACCCTCACGCAGGCAGCCGGGGTTGATACAGACGTCGGGGCACGCGCTCATAGTTGGCACTCTGCCCGTTCTCGATGTATGTTAGTGCCATGACTATACAAGAAGGATTGCGTCATGGTCGGCCCAAAAGTTATCTAAGTTTCTGGTTTTCGGACCTTTCCAGGTTCGGTGTCAAAGGGTCAACAACAACTCCCTACCGTGACAGGATGTACCAGAGCGCTTCCATCCTCAGTTATCAGGTTGTACCAGCCCGGACGACAAGTAGGAAATCTCCAGACCACTCCCCTCTCTCAGTTGAATCGTGAGCCCACCCAGGTAATCTGGCCATTCCTTGAGCGAAAGCGGCGTCCGCTGCAACCGACTCGCAAGGGTAGCAACAATGGTGTCATGCGTTACCCAAACATGAACACCATCATCTGATTCTGTCAGCATCGCCTCAATTGAATGCTGTACCTGAGCAACCGCCTCATCCAGGTCTCTAAACCCTGGCCATACGGAATTGCCACTCAAAAGATGTTCGTTGACGGCTTCAGCGCCCTTCTCAACCCAGTTCGTCCATGCCAGTTCTGCATCATCAATAATGAATCCCGGATCCCCAAGCAGGTTGGAACGCCCGATGGATGTGAGTGGAACCTCGTGATGCTCTGCAATTAGCTCAGCTGTTTGTAAGCAACGCAGAATGGGGCTGCTTTCAATGGATAGAATTTTTCGCGGAAGCGACTTGGCCAAACGCATTGTTTCGTGAATACCATTCGATGTCAGGGAGAGTTCGTTGCCGACAGTTCCATCTTGAATGGCAGGTCTTTCGGCGTGCCTGATAATAAGAAGAGTTTTCAAGGCTTGGGCCTACAGCGCAGGACGGATACCAGGCTTGCTCCGTTAATGGTCTCAACAACATCGAATCCCGCGTTATGAAGAAGATCAGAGTAGTGATCCTGCGATCTTTCCTGACCTCCAGTAACTGCCAAGAGGTGTAAGTCGCATAACCCCCCACCAAATCCCAACTTTGGTAGAAACATTTCGAGGACAAGTAACTCCCCTCCGGGTCTCAGTGCTGCCTTGGCGTGTTGGAGAATCAATGCCACCTGCTCATCGTTCCAATCATGGAGCACTCTCGCCAAGAGCAGTTTATCGGCGCAGATTGGCCAGGGCTCGAACAGGTCAAACGGCAGGTAATAGACTCGATCATACATTTGCTGCTGAGTGATCTCGGCTTTGTCTCCGCAATAGACATCCGTTTCAGGGAAACGCCTCTTTACCAGCGAGCTGAGGGTGCCTGTGCCTCCAGCAGCGTCGAACACGACGTCGCCAGCATTGATGTTCAGCAACGGAACCACTGAGGCGTAATCGTGCAGTGCATAGCTGGCCAGCATTTCATGATGTGCTTTGACGCGTTCCTCGTCGTGGCTTACCTCGTCAAAAATATCCTGGTCTACATTAGCCCCTTTCAAGATCGCTGGCAGCCTCTCCCAGCGCCTCAGCAAATCCCCACCGTATTCCTCAGGTGCTGAAACAAGGGTTTTCGGATGGTCGGAGCGTAAATACTGACCTTTCTCCGTCAGCACGTAATTATCCCGCTCCATTTGAATTACACCCAACTCTCCCAATGCGCGAAGAAACCGAACTAATCTTTCAGGAGCCATACCGGTAGATTTGGATAGCTGTTGCTGATTCACCGGAAGTTGGTCAAACAGCCCTGACTCCGAAGCGGTCTTCAGAGCCATCGTTCGCCAATAACCAACCATATCCGCAGACAGCTCGGCAAAATGGTCGATCGTCGGCCTGCGGAGGGTGCGCAAAGTTACGCCTTTCTCATTGATGACCTTCAACGCGCCGTCGCCGGTCTCAACTCTTGAACAGCCGTTATAGAACGGTTCCACATTCGCATATCTTGCGGGATATAACGGCTTGCCCGCCTTAGAGATGTGATGCCAGCCTTCGTTACTCCGAGCCCTGGCGTAGCCTTTATGAAAGACGTCCAGATCAAGGAACCACTGTCCATGGATCAATTTCCCTGCAAAATCGATGTGGGAGCTGAGGCCATCCCGACCTTGAACAACGGCTACCCCCTCACGAAAATCTCCGGAATAAGACCATTTTGATGAGTAGAGAGGCTTTCCTGAGAGATCGATATGATAGTAATAGCCTTCGAAATCACAGACCACGCAGGCATCATTCTGGAAATTACCGACAAACGCATATCGGCTCTCGTAGAGCGGATTTCCATCTGAATCGATGTGAAACCAAAGCCCATCTGATACAACCGCAGCGAAGCCGTAATAAAAGCCAAATGTCTCATCATATCTGTCGTTGTAGGCATCGGATCCGTCAGGACGAATGTGCCACGCAGCATTATTCAACCTGACCGGAGCAAGCCCTGGCGCGTGAAAAGGAAGTACCTGTTCAAACCGCTGCTGGTACATTGCCCTACCGTCCGAATCAACATGGTGCGTCCCACAGGAGCTAACCTTTGGATTACCCGCAGACGTACTCATGACGGGCGTCTCATGTTACAGCTCTTACACAGATCATGATGTCGGTAGTTTTCTACAAGAGCCGCATAGCGCTCGCCTTTGATCACTTCCTTGACAGAGGTATCCATCAAATTTCCAAATTCGCCAAGAGACTTCCGCTGTTGATCTGGAGCACAACAAACATTGAACCGTCCCGTTGGGTCTACCCAGATCTCTTTATTTAAAAAGGGGCATTCACCATCCGGCGCTATGTCATCAAGATTCGCCAAATCGAGCTTAAAGAAGTTATCCAATCTGAGGCGGGAGCCACCTGATCCTGCGTGTTCTTCAACAATGGCCTCACACTCCTCGACGACACGGTTCCACTGGGTAGCGAAAACGATGTCATTCCTCAGACTTTGCGCTTCCAACTCCGGAAAATGAGCCCATAGCTGATGGCCTTTAACTCGGTCAAAGCCCATGGATGCCGCCAAGCGAACCATATCCGGAATCTCATGAAGATTCTGGCGCATAAACGTCAGCTGCATGGTCATTGAGCAGTAGTTGTGGTCGCCTAGCTCATCTCTAACCGCGATGAATCGTTTGGCTTTGCTGATATGCTCATCCAACTCAGCCCCAAGCATGATGTCTCGGTGGGTTTGCGAAGTCGCTCCGTTCCAGCTTATTTTGACATCACTGCCGATTGGCACGATGCGCCTCGCCCAGTGTTCGACACTTTGATGTTTCTGGGGGCCGGGAAACGTTCCATTAGTGGTCAAATTTAGCTTCAGGCCTAACTCATGGCAAAGCTCCAGAAACATTTCGAAATGCGGGTAAAGGAGCGGCTCCCCCATCGTTGAGGGAATAATCTCGCGGAAACCCAGTGCCGCCACTTCCCGGACCACTTTTTCCAGCAACCCCTTTTCCATGATGGGGCGGATACGACCTTGAGCGCTGCGTGTCGCTCTATCATCGCCATACGGCGAGTGATCCTCGCACATGACGCAATTCAGGTTGCAATAATCTGGGTTAGTATCCAGCGTCGCCCGCCAAAAATCCGGCTTTAAACTCAATTCATCACTCGCTTGTATTGCTCTTCCAGATCCATCACGTGGGATTGAATGTCGGGAATCTGACCGTCGTCACTGAATAGATAACCCCTTTGCCCCAGTTGGTGGGCCAACTCCGGGGCATCAACAAGGCGCTGCATCTGCTGTGAGAGAGACGAAACATCTCTGTGTTCATACAGCAGTCCATTCACTTCATGCTGGACGTATTCGCCCATTCCACCGGCGTCAGCTGTTATCACTGGCACTCGGGCTTGCTGAGCTTCATGAATCACCAATGGAGAGTTCTCGACCCAGATCGACGGCGTCACAATCGCATCCGTTTTGTCGAAGACATCTTTTGTGATCTGCTGGTTCTTGTATTCTGGCATCCAATGAATCCGCGCCTGTTTTTCAATAGCCAGCGTGTTGGCGATGGCTCTAAGTGCGCGGCTATCCTGGCCCCTGTCTCGTCCCCAAATTCGGAGTTGGCAGTCGCCTTTAACCCGGCCAAACGCTTGAATTAGCTGATGGATGCCTTTGGCGGGAATATGGGTTCCGATATAGCCAAAAGTGAATGGTTCATCCGGCATCCTGTGGCGGTCGGCCATTCGGCTTCGATCAAATCCGTAATCGAGATAGATGCTTTTCGGCTTCGGCAGCCCAAAATCCGTTTCATACCTGGACTTCAGATAGCGGGACGGTGATATGAACAGGTCGACCTGATCGACAACATCTCGAACATGGGCCATGCGTCGTCCAACCCAGTTTTCCCAGTATGCGACGTCGTGTTCGAACTCATCCTCTGCCCCCGAAAAATAGCGTGAATAACATTGTGTCGCGCATTTCCGATTCTCTTGGCCGTCGCATGCCGCCCACAGATTATCCTCATCGGAATGCATCTGCATAAATTGACCACGCGGGCACATGAGCCAGTAATCGTGCAGTGTGTAGACCACCGGGAGGTCTCGACGCTTGGCTTCGAAAACCAACGAGGTCGACAAATGGTTCAAATGCCCGATATGGACGACATCTGGCTTGATTTGATCAAGCAGCTCTGCGAACCGTTGGTCGATAACGGAAAGCCGGTATCGATCACGATGGCGGGGGTTATTGACCAGGTGGACTAGAATTCTCGGCTGGTCGTGATCCACGTCCTGCCTCATCGATCCATCGGGCCTGAACGAGTCTTCTTCACGGGTAAAAACATGAACCTCATGCCCCAGCTCGGCAAGCGCATGACAGATCGTTTGTGAGTAGACCTCAGACCCGGCGTTGTAGAGCATGGGATAGCCGTGGATTACCTTGAGAATTTTCATGCTGTTTCAATCAACGAAGCGTTAGTTTGGAATGCTTTCACTAGAGCGCGAATTCCCTCGAATGGCGTGATTCTGGCCTCCCAGCCCAGCAGTCTTTTTGCTCGCTCGGGGTTCCCGATAAATCGTGCTACATCATAGGTGCGCGATGGTGCGGCAACGATGCTGGAGTCTGAGTCGGCAGCGTCCACGGCAATGTTGGCGGCCTCAAGCAAGGTCGTTCCAATACCTGGAAGCAGATGGATGGGCGGCAAATCGTGTTCATTAGCATTGAGCAAAGCTACGAGCTGCACTATTCCCCTGACCGTGTCCTCCACGTGAGTAAAATCAAAAAGGTGGTCAAATCCGTCGACTCTTAGTGGTCGGCCCTCGGCGGCATTTCGACAAAAAGCAGGTAAAACCCGGTCTTCATGATCCTCAACACACCCATAGACGTTAGCAAGCCGAACGACCGCCGTATTCAAGCCCTCAAGTCGAGCTTCTCGAGCGTATTGCTCCATTTTCGCCTTGGCTCTTCCATAAATGTTGACAGGACATACTGGCGCATCTTCGGAAACCGGTAGTCGATCCGGCTCCCCGTATACTTCCCGACTGCTGGCCAACAACACCCAGGGTTTTTGTTTGCACTGTGACGCGATATCCAGAAGTGAATGACTGGCCATCGCGTTTGTCTGCCAGCAAAGGGACGGATTCCGCTCACCCCATATCACTCTTGACACAGCTGCAAGATGCACTATCCCAGAGACATTGGAGATGACGGAACGAATAGCCTCTGGCTGGGTGATGTCACCACTGCCGTCCGCAATATCGAGCCCGACAACCTGGTAATCCGCTGATTTAAGACGAGGCACAAGATGTCGTCCGACGAGGCCTCGGTGACCGGTCATCAGGATTTTTGTCATGACCACGAACCCTTAGATTCAGATGAGTGGGGTTTCAGAGGAGCAGTCCAGACAGCTATAGCTGCCAGACAGGTAACAGCGATTAAGAGGAAGATTCAAAACCTATAAAAGGTTTACAGCTTCTTTGATGGTTTTGCGTGTTATGGGTATCGCGCGGGAAGTTTTCTCAGATTCGGATATCCGTAACCGTTGGTTGCTCCTTGCTCGTCAGCAATATACTGAATCCTATAAGGAAAAACCAGTTTGCTTGGCAGTTCCCCTACAGAAAACAAAGGTTCAACTGACCTGCTCGCCGCTAGTTAAACCGCTTGCTATTCGGATTGAGTCGAGGCTAGAAAACATCGCGGTTGTTTGTGGGGGAAGCGGATCTCCAAAACCCGCGACCTGGCCAAGGCCGATGTGGTCGACTACATCAAGGTTTTTTTTATCACCGAGTCCGACGTCATACCAACTTGGGTGGCGTCAGCACAGAGGGTTTTGAAATGGCCTCCGTTTGAGACTGGGGCTTGTCATACTTATCGGGGTAGGTCCACTTCGGTCGCAAAGCGAACATTCGGATGAGACGTTTAACGCTGAACGAAGCGGCGCGTCTCACGCGTCCGCCTTCCGTGACTTGTTATAGCTCCGGTGTAACAATCTTACAGTGGCCATTAATTCTAGTGCTCATAACCCCGTCAACCGAATACTCGAGGGTTCGCCGGTTTATTGATAGCAATACTTCTTTATTAAAGGCAGTATCAGTGACGACTCCCTCACAGGTCAGATAAATCAGATTTTCTGAGGCAAAGACATTTCCCGCTAGTAAGGCAAGCACCAGACTAAACAGTCTCAAACCAGCCTCCTTAGGAGCCATAACGCGCAGCAACCAATTCACCGGCAATACTCATTCCTAGAAACATCACTGACAATTTGACCCTTTCCCCGTTTCGGGTCCAGCCAGAGTTGGAAGAATCCAGCTCCTGACCCCGCTTGGATTGGAAAAACAGCGCACAAAGCGCAACAAGCTCAATGACTAAAAGAAGCGTTCCCACAGGCTGGCTGGGACGACGAATTTAGTACTTTGTGTGGTCGTCCACTTGCTGCGGTTTGGGCTGGCCTCCGCGCGTAAACGGTTCACGGGGTCGTTCGCAAACTGTTCACGTTCTGTATCGGTCCAAACCAACGCGCCAAGTTCCCAGGCCCAGGCAAGTGGGACGACGTGGTGGGCATTTATCGCGACGACGCTGAAACAGGTAAACCAACAATCAGGGAAAAGACTATTCGAACTTTGGAGTGATACAGATGCCTGCTGATCTCGCGACAGCCCGGGTTACTGTTCTTTTTCACACAGCTACCCTGATACTTTGATTGTTAGTTTATTGCTCAAAATTCCAGGCGGGCACCAGAGCGATGAGCGGGCCTGAATCGAATAGATACCCTCTCTGGAGAACTTCAGGGTTCGTTCCCCACTCTCAGTGAAACCGAAATCATATGAGCCATCATCAGGTTCAATTTTCCATTGAAGATTTAGCGCCACATTGCCCTCAGATTCAGGGGGCTTCGAAGTAAAAACGCAACCACCCTCTGAATCGACCTCTCTCACTTCGATAAAACCGCTACTTCTTCGTTCCGCATTCAATAGAATATCTTTACCTACCCGGGCTTGTTTAACTGAAATTGCAATTTCTAAAGACTGTTGGAATTCAGGCCCCGGAATATACATTTTTGCTGGCTCCTGATCAGAACACCCATTTAAAAAAAATACCAATAAGAAGCAAACCGCACTCAATTGGTTATGTATTTTCATATAAAATTACTCCCCAGGACATACAGCTCTTGAGGAAGATGCTGTCGGAATAGCTATAACGCCAAACCACATATCCTCAGGATCGTTCGCCCTCACATTACACTTGCGATATAGCTCTCCTAAGTGACGCCCCGACCTTTGATTATCCGAAGACAAAATAGGTCTTAGAGATACACCGTGAAAACCGTAATTGCCTGGGCCTCCTTCATGTGTGCTCCTGAAAGGATATTCATCGCAGTCCAAACCAGAAAATAATCCGGTAGCCCCCGCACACTCATCGGAACCCTCGTACCAACCAGAAGGATGTTTTGGGCTTAACCTACTCAATACCACAGGCTTACCGGTCATCTGGGCATCCAGAACATGCGTAGCCGATTGTGGGACATCGCTTCCCAAGAATAATAAGGGAATACTTGCCCGGCAGTCTGGATCTTGAGATCTCGCACACATATTTGCGGCGATAGTGCCAATCCTAACGTCTGCCGCTGTGCGCTCTCTTTTCATCACGTTTACATCGGCGTCGGTAAAGCTGTACCGAAGGGCCGATATGAACGCGATGCCAGCTGTGTTTACCGCAGCGTTCGCTAATTCCGTACTTATACTTAAACGTATGCCCAAACTCATGAAGCTGTTTCCGCTCGGGTCAATATTGTTAATAGGGTTCCGTCCGGCATACAAATACTTGTGCAATGTCACCGGGTCACTATCGTGCCCCATCCACGTATCCATCTGAGTAAACCGACCCACACTCTGGTCGTAATAGCGTGCCCGGAGATAGTACTGCTCCAACCCCGAATCCAGCTGTTCTCCGGCGTAAAGGTATTCGTTCTCGGTTTCGCCGGACCTGGCCAGCAAGGTGCCGAAGGCGTTGTAGTAGTATGAATCGGTGACTGCACTACTCTCATCCGCTAATGCCCTGGTCGAACCATGGCCGTCATAGAGGTAGTACGAGGTCGCTCCTGAACGCTGTTGCGCCAGCAGATCGTCTCCGTACGTGTAGCTGACCTCGGTGGTGCCATTGTTCACTTCTGCCAGTACCTGGGCGTAGTTTCGGTTGCTGTCCACCACGAACTGGGTGGTGGTGCCGTTCTCGGTCCGGCGGGTACGAATACCATCCGCGTTGTAACCGTAGCTCGCGCTGTATCCCGGACGGGCTGTTTCCACCAGCTTGTTACGGGCGTCGTAGTGGTACCGGGTGACCTGGCCGCTTTCGGTTTCGGTCAGGGTGTTGCCGTTGGCATCGTAGGTGAAGCTGGTGCTGCCCTGCTGGGTCACCCGATCGTTGGCATCGTAGCTGTAGGCGGTTTGTACGCCGTTGATGGTGCTCAGGGTGCGGTTGCCAACTTTGTCGAACCGGTACTCGGCACTGTGGTTACCGTTGACCGGGTCGTTAACGGTCTCGCCCGTTAAGCGGTAAAGCGCATCGTAGTCGTACGTGGTGCTGCGACCATTATGCAGCTCCTGCACACCAATACGGCGGCCCGTCGGATCCAGGTCGTAGCGGTAGTCCGCCACCACGGCATCGGAGGCATTGGTGGTGGTCAGGGTCATCAGTCGATTCAGGGCGTCGTAGCCGTAGGTAGTAACGTTACCGTTCGGGTAGCTGACGCTGGCGCGGTTGCCCACCTTGTCGTAGCTGTACCGAGTCTCGCCCTCTCCGTCACTCACCGAGGCAAGCCGGTTCAGCTGGTCGAAGCCGTAACGGGTGCTGCGGGTCTGATCGTCAGTGGACACCTCCAGCTGCACCCGGTTACCGGCGTGGTCATAGCCGTAGGACAGGACCGAGCCGTCGGTCTGGACCTCTTCGACCAGCCGGTTCAGGGCGTCGTAGCGGTACTCGGTAGTGCCTTCCGGTGTGGTGGCACTCAAACGGTTGCCCACGGCGTCATAAGTGAAGCTCTCCACGGTCCCATCGCCATAGATCACCCGGGTCAGGCGGCTGTTCAGGTCGTACTGGTAGCTCGTGGTCTGACCGTTGAAGTCGGTATGGCTCAGTCGATTACCGGCTGCGTCGTAGCTGAAGCTTTCGGTCTGGCCCATGGGCAGGGTCCGGCTCAGGACCCGGCCCTGGCTGTTGTAGGTCCAGCGGGTGATGCGGCCTTCGGCGTCGGTCTGGGCCAGCTTGTTGCCCGCGGCGTCGTAGCTGTAAGTGGTGATGCCATCGAGCGCATCGGTCACCTGAATCAGACGGCCCAGGGCGTCGTAGTCGTAACGGGTCACGCGGCCGTTCTGGTCGGTGCGGGAGATGCGCCGGCCCAGAGCGTCATAGGCCTCGGTGACTTTGCTGCCGTCGTGATAGAGGGTCTCGGTACGCTGATCCAGTGCGTTGTAGGTATACCGTGTGGTATGGCCATTGGCATCGGTTTCACCGATGAGGTTGCCATCGGCGTCGTAGTCGAAGCTGTGGCGATTGCCCAGAGCGTCTACCACGGCGGTACGGCGCCCGGCGGCATCGTACTCATAGTGCGTAACGTTACCATTGGCGTCGGTCTCGCTGACCACCCGGCCCGCCGCGTCATAGTCGGTGGCGGTGTGGCTGCCATCGGCGTAATCGGTGCGAACCACCCGGTTCAGGGCATCGTAGGTGTAGCGCGTGATCCGGCCCAGGCGGTCAGTCTCGGTCGCCACGTTGCCCTCGGCATCGTACGTCTTGTAGGCCACGGTACCGTCCGGGAAGTAGGTCTCGGTCATCCGTCCGAAGGCGTCATAGACGTATTCGGTTCGGCGGCCCAACGGGTCGACGGTCGCGGTCTGATTGCCGACCACGTCGTACTCGCTGTAGACCGTGGAGCCATCCGCGTGGTGAGTCTCGATGACCCGGTTGTTGGCGTCATACACGTAACGGATGGTTTCCGCCACCGTACTGCCACTGACCGTGCGTCCGCGAGTCTCGGTCAGTACGTTGCCGTTGGCATCGTAAGTGAATCGAGTGGTCTCCCCGCGCGGGTTGGTTTCGGTCAGCTTGTTGCCGTCATCGTCGTAGGTGTAGGTGGTCGCGTTGCCCTCGGCATCTACGCTCTTGGACACCAGACCCTCGGCATTGATGTGATTGCCGGCGGTTTTGCCGCTGGGGTCTTCAACAGTCAGCAGGTTGCCCACACTGTCGTAGGTGTTGGCGTACTGATTGCCCCGGGCATCGGTGATGGTCAGTTCCTGACCGCGGGTGTTGTAGGTGTACGCCACCGTGTTACCCAGCGCATCGGTCTGGCTGAGCTGGTTGTTGCGGTCATCGAAGGTGGCCGCGGTGCTATGGCCCAGCGGGTCGAGCTGGCTGAGCTGGTTACCGCGCTCGTCGTAGTTGTACTGCCAGGTCTGGCCGGCGGCGTCCACTTTGGTGGTGACGTTGCCGCGGTCATCGTAGTAGTAAAGGGTAGTGTTGCCGCGACGGTCGGTGACCACGGATTGGCGACCTTCAACGTCGTGGTTGAAATCCGTGCGGTTTCCGTCACTGTCTTCCTGGGCGATCAACCTCCCATTCTCATTGTAGATATTACGAACCAGTGTTCGGCCCAGCGGATCAATGATATCCAGAAGACCGTGGTTACGGTTGTAGGTGTACTCAGTAGCATTGCCTTGCGCGTCGGCACTGGTGACCAAGTTGTTATCCCCATCGTAGAGGTAGTTCAGTTGGTCGCCTTTGGGCGTGGTGATCGTCTTGATGCGGCCATTGCTATCACGCTGGAAGGTCACCGCCTTCCCGCTGGAGTGGAAGATCCCATCGTTGGTGTACCTCAACGTGTGGCCGTTCGGATCCACCACCTTCTCAATGCCGAAATCCTGATTGAGTGTGTAGGCATAACCAGCCTGAGTAGTAAGCAGGTAGCGCTTAGGGTCCACTGGGCTTGAGAAAGTTCCGGTTTCAAGCAGCGTGCCATTTGCATATCGCGCTGTGCTGTCGTCGAGAGCCTTCAGAGTGGACTGGGTATCGCCCTTCGGTTTGAAGTCCAGGGTGACATCCTTAATGACCTGATATGTATTGCAACTTGGTGCAGCGCCCACTTCGAAGCGTTCTACATCGCCGGTTGGCAAAGTGACAGTCACTACTGGCGCACCGAGAGGTTCGATACAGAAGTCGGTGATTAGGTTGAGTGGGCCGCGCTTGTACTGGTTAACAGTCCAGTAGCTGCCCAGAGCTCGAGACTCCTCTACCCTTGCGTCCTGATAGCCAATGCTCCAGCCCTGTCCGAAGTCGAGTGGCTCAAAACGCTGGCGACTGTCGTAGGTTCGGGTCACACGAATGGGTATACCTGCTACCGGAATCGACAGGTCCTCCAGGGTAATGCTGAAGTTACCGACTTTAAGGTCGCCTTCGACTTGCAGGGACATCATGTCAGAACCAGCCAAGCCGTTGACATCCAGTGCCAGAATAGCCACGTCGTATTGGCCGTTCATCAGGAGGCTGGGGTCAAAAGTGGCGACCGGAGCTGATATCTGGCTTGTAGTCCCTTCTGCGATGGTCTGCCACTGATCTTTACCCTTCGGGGTAATTATCACCTCATAAACCGCCAGATTATCGTCCTGAATCGTGGCGATAATGTCCGTTGGGGCGGTGATAATACTGCCCTCCTCCGGGCCTTCCAGCGTAACGACTGGTGCAACGGTATCGCTGTCATCAAGAATGGTGACATATGCGGTCTCCGTTACTGTGTCCTCAGAATCAGAAACCACAGCGGTAACTGTGTGGCGCCCGGTGCCCGTGGCGGTCCAAGTAGCACGCCCGTATGGGCTTAGGGCCAAAAGCTGGCCATCTACCTCAACGGACTGACTGAAATCACCACGGCCGCCCTCGGTGAAAACGTCAATGGTGACCATTTCACCGGCATCCACGCTATCCGGCGTGACCAGCAGGGTCACAGCCAACGGCAAAGGCTCTTCCTGAACCCTGATACTCGTATTCTGGAGAGTTCTCCCTTTGCCATCATCGGCGAAGTAAGAAATGTCGTGAATACCCAGCTGGTCTTCGGTCGGCGTCCAAGTAACCAATCCGGAAGTATCGACCTGCATGCCATCTGGCTGAACCATGGTGCCGTAGGTCAATTCATCGCCATCAGCGTCCGTCGCGACGAGCTGGTACTGATAAATTTCACCTGCCACGGCCTGTGTGCTCGGCCGACTGGTAATGTCCGGATAGCTATTCTCACTCACTTCAACCGCATCCAAGGTGAAGCTTTGGGTGGAGTAGGCTTTGCCATCGGAGACGCGGATACGCACAGAATGGGCAGCAACCTGATCGCTGGCCGGAATCCAACGAAGTTGGCCGGTAGAGTTGAGTGTCATTCCGGAGGGGGCAGCTTCAAGCGAGTATGTCAACGCGTCGCCGTCTGCATCCCGGGCAATCACGTCGTACTGGTACTCTTCGCCAACGAAGGCCGGAGATGTAGGAGTACTTCTGATCTCCGGGGCTTCATTGGACTCTGCCGGCGCATTGACCGCAATTCCGAAGGATTGAGTAGATGCCGCGCCTCGGGCATCGGTGACTCGGATTACGACGTCGTGAACTTGACCTGCTTGAGTTCCCGCCGGGGTCCAGCCCACCTGTGAGCCACTCAAAGTCATGCCATTTGGAGCTTGGTCAAGGCTGAAGGAAAAGGCATCTCCATCGTCATCGATGGCTGCGACCGAATAGATGTAAGCCGAACCCGCCAATGCCATAGTTTCCGGCGAACTGGTAAATTGCGGAGGATGATTCGCGCTCTCGTTGACCGGTAGCGTGAGCTTCTGCCCTACTTCACCTCCACGGCCGTCACTGACCAGGATTTCAACGATGGCTGTTTCGCCAATCCATTCAGATCCTGGCAACCAGCTGAATAGTCCATCGGCACTGATTGTCATGCCAGATTCCTGCGCGGCCAGAGAGTAAAACAGCGTATCTCCATCTGGGTCGTTGGCGTTTACATGATAATCAAACCGCTGGCCAGCGTAGACTGCACCGCCAGGAGTGCTGGTGATGGTCGGTGGCTGGTTGTTGGCGTTCGGATCCTGCACTTCGATCAGGAAGTATTGCTTGCTCGATGCGCCACGGGTATCCAGTGCCGTCACCTCTGCGGAGAACACACCGGACTGATCCTCAGCGGGGGTCCAGCTTATCTGGCCACTAACACCGTCGATGGTCATGCCTGACTGAGAGCGGCTAAGCAAATAGACGACTTCGTCACCGTCCGGGTCTCTCGCATCGGCTTCGTAATAGTACGTCTCTCCCCCGCTAATGCCCTTTGGCGGCTCCGATTCAAAGATTGGCGCCAGATTATCTGGAGGTGTGACTGTAACTACGTGGGTCTGTTCGGCGACTGCTCCGGAGAGGTCTGTCGCCTTTACATTGAGAGTATAAACCCCCTCTGACAGTGCCTCCGCAACGAGCTTTCCGGTACGTTCGCCCAGCTCAAAACCTTCTGGAGCATTCACCAACTCGAAGCGATGGGCATCTCCTTTGTCGGGATCGGCTACAACAAACTCAAAACTGTAGACTTCGCCCGAAACAGCGTTGCTTGACGCAGCACTGGTGAATTCTGGTACATCGTTCGAGTCCGCCATGGATACGGCAAACTTCTGAACATCAAAAAGACCTGCTTCGTCGTAGGCCCGCGCATCTACCACGGCGGCAATTGTTTCATTATTGTCGACCGCACATTCCACTGCGTTCTCGGGCAACGTTACTTCTGCTTTTATCGCCTGAACAAGCTTTTCATCATCTACCGTCAGACTGACAACTCGTTGTTCCCCTGCTTCAAGCCCATCAAGGGTCACTTGTCCCAGGTCAGTTTCGCCTGACCAGGAGTGATCATGCACAAAATTAACGGTCAGTGGGCCGTCCACCGGCGCCAAGCCTCGGTTCAAGACGTTTACGGAAATGGTGCTCGTCGCCTGGTCATATTGGATGCCGCTGACTGTGACATCTGGCAATGCGAGGGCATCCCTGTCCGGAAAAGTGTTCAGCCGGAAGGTATTGTGGGTCAGCCAGCTTGGGCTTGGGGACCTCGGCACCGTTAGGTCATCATTGATGTTGTTTATGCTATAGGCATGCTGGTTCCAGATGGAGCGGGTCGGAGCCCAAGAGTCGCTTTCGTCCTCGAACACACGAATCCCGGAATAGTTACCTCTGCTGTAACTATTCGAGATAACGACGATTTCCGCGTGACCATCATTATCTACATCAGCGACGACAGGGAGTTCGTAGGTCGTGCCACTCGTGTTCTCTATTTCGTAGATCACCTGGCCCGTGGGACCGTCATAAATCCGCAGATAATACTCATCTGCATAGACGACTTCCGCTCGACCGTCGCCATTGAAATCGAATACCGACGATCCGGTCTTATGGGACGAATTATCACGGGTTGGCGATTGCCAGACGATGGCGCCATCGGCACCAAACACAACGTATTGGTTCGCGCCTGCGACTCCAATTTCAGGAGTGCCATCCCCGGTTAAGTCTGCGATGGTCGGTGGCCCCCCCCTTCCTCCTCCGGGGATAGCCTTATTCTCCCAAATGACTGATCCATCGTGATTCAGGAGACTTACATAGCCGGCATGTACAGCCGCTATTTCCGGCAGTCCATCAGAATCCATGTCTCCAACGGCAGAGAATCCATCGCCACGATTAAATAGCAGTTGTCCATCATGACTGTACGCCCCTCGACCCGCTACAACCTCTTGGAAGCCATCACCATCTAAATCTGCCGCAAAAGAAAGAGGTCCAGCGCCATTATCTCCAGATGGGCCTGATGCCCTCCAGCTCACTTGGCCCATGTTGTCGAAGACGGTATTACCCACGACTATTTCAGGGACACCATCCTGGTTCAAATCAGCAATGCTGGCGCCACCCCAGCGAATCCTCGGCCGGTAGCTCGAGGTCCACTCGACTCTCCCCTCGTGAGAGAACGCTATGATTCCGCCTCCAGGGCGTGGCGTAACAATTTCAACAAAACCATCGCCATCGATATCTGCCGCCGCTGGAGAGCCCTCCGGCAAAACGCTGGCACTGGCTGACGTCCAAATCGCCTCCCCGTTTTTGGCCCAGATAGCCCTCAAGTAACCAGAGCTATAATAATACCGGCTACGGAAGGTCTGGAAGATAATTGCTATGTCGTCTCTCGTGTTTACAACACCATCACCATTAGTGTCATAAAGCGGCACAGCAATCGGTGCATGCATGACCTGATCATAGTTGGATGCAGGTTGCCCAGATACATCCCAACGCCATTTTTCAACTGGATTTAGAGATCCCAGGTTCGCTTGCGGTTCACCAATACATAGGAAGTTCGAATCTGTTCGGTTGTCTACCCAAGGGCTCCCTCCCGCCCAGGAAATCGATCCGGTATCCGCTACAACACTCATCCCTTCTGGCGCTAATTCCAGTCCGTATGAGAGAACGTCGCCCTCATTGGGATCAACAGCCTCCAGATCATAGTCGTAACCTGAACCCTCAACACCCGCTACGATGGCGGGACTGACAATCTCGGGTGGGAGGTTCTTTTCAATAATCAAGGCGAAGCGCTGCTCTACCGTAGCACCCCTGAGGTCGGTCACAAGGACTACAACCTCATATTCACCTGGCTCAATGCCGCCCGGGGCCGATGTGAAACGCCCTGTCCGCTCGTCAAGATAAAGGCCTTCGGGACCAGAAATGATTTCATAGGTATGGGCATCGCCCACATCGGTATCTGATACCTCAACCTGATACTCGAAGGATTGTCCACCCTGCAAAGCTGTCTGGGGCTCGCTGTCAATCACAGGAGCTTCGTTCACGTCCTCGACATTCAGGGTATAAATCTGGGTGTCCGCAAGGCCGTCCGGATCGGCCACATGGTGACGGACCAAAGCCGCGCGAGTGATGTTGTTTTTGATCTGACACTCTTCAATGGCTGCACCAGGATTGAGTACCACGGTGATGTCATCGGTCAGCTCATCCTCGCTGACAACGATCGTAACGTTAGACTTGGCGTCGCTGGTCAGCTGCGCCACCTGGGCAGAGCCGAGTAACTGCCCCTCTTCAGAGTTGCCGGAATAGAATGAGACATCCAGCGGTACGCGAATATCTGCAAGACCAAGATTAAAGAGCTCGACACTCAATGAATGTACACCACTAGTACTTTCAGAAAGGGATACGTGACCTAGTCGGACGTCGGGATTACCCAAATGGTCAAGAGCAACCGGGAGATAAGCCATAACCAGGCTGGTGGTCGCCAATTTAGTGGTAAACAGGCCGCTTGTGGTATCCCAGGTCCCACCCGCCTGTTGGTGGTCCAATAGATATTCTATTGTGTTTAGAACCACCGGATCGGTCAGTGCCGGGTCTTGGTAATCCAGGGCCAGCCCCACCCAGGCTGAGGTGAGAGGATCGCTCTGGCTGCCGGAATGATAGCGTGACCAGCCGCCATCCTCGCGTTGGCGGTCTCGAAGTTGCTGGTCAAGAAGGGAAATCGCGGCCGAAATTCGGGACTCTATTTCCTCACCGCCAACAAACGGTGCGATTTCTGCGAGGCCCATAAGGCGGAATACGCGCTTCAGACTGTCGTTTTCATTCGTGTTCAGCCCTCCCAAAAGATGTTCCGCTAACGCCGGCATCATCATCCGATAGGCATGGGCAATCTCGAGTTGATCAGACGTTTGGGACTCCATCCCATCGAGATCATTGAGGTATCCCGCGGCTGCCTGCGCTACGAGCGCCGTGATCCCAAGGGAATCGCGCAACCATCCGCTGTTATGGTCCGTTGTCCAGTACGACTGATTGCCACTTACTGTGACCCGATCAAGGAAGAAGTCCAGCCCGTTCTGGCGAACCAGGAAAGTCCGGGAACGATCGGGCACCGCATTAAGCGCCCATAGAGCGAACGCTGTTTGATTCTTCGCAAATTGGGGATGCGAGCGGCGGATAGAGCCATCATTCAATTGGCTAGATAAAATTTCCGTCAGCAGATACTCCGCAGCCCCTTCATCCACATCGGCCTTGGCTTTCGAAGATTCCATACCCAAAAGGCTCTGGGTCTGGATATGACAACCAAGGCATCCGTTCTTCTTGTGCCAAGCAACCGACTGCGGAGCAACATAGTTGCTGGCATCGGCAATGGAAGCCTTTACGCGATGGAACAGCGGGGCGATGTAACTGATCCCCGAAGTGTCGTCACCCTCTTCATAGACCTTCACGCTACCGCTTGGCACCACATAACACTGTTGATTGAAAGTGGGTACCGATTGCGTGAATTCTGGCTGGGGTAACCAGTGAATCACTCCGGACGCGCTATCGATGGTCATGCCAACCGGACCACGGTCTAAGGTATGAGTCAGCTCATCCTCGTTCGGGTCTTCCGCGACGACGGGATAGTTGTAATCTGCCCTTTCAGGAGTGGCAATGATCGGCGGACTGGTAATCACCGGTGGAAGGTTCGGCTGAATTACATTGATGGTGATGTTAGCCGTCGCCCGGAGCTCCCCGTCAGACACCTCGTATTCGACTACCTCTAGGCCTTCAAATCTGGGATCCGGGGTATATACCAGCTCCGGGGCCTTCCCTGTGAACTCTCCATTGACCGGCTCATCGATCAGCCGGTATTCGAGAGTTTCATTGTCAATATCTTCACCCAGAAGAGTGACAACTACCGGGTCCCCTCCTTCGGTCTCTGCAAAGACATCCTTTGCCGTGGGCGCATCATTGACCGGCGTTACCGTCAGATTATATGTGGCGGGCTGGGAATCCAGCTCTCCATCGTTGGCAACATATTCCAGTGAGTCCGGTCCGAAGAAGTTGGCCTCTGGCAGATAAAACACGCCATTGTCAGTCTCGACGACTTCGCCGTGTGTGGGGGCGGTCACCACGGTAAATGTAAGCGGTGAATTTTCGATATCGCTGCCGGAGAACGTCAGCGGGATTGCGGTATCTTCGGGACCGGTGGCTGAGCGGGGATCGGCTACCGGAGCATCGTTTACGGGCAATACCTCAATGCTGACGGTAGCAATACCAGAGAGTTGTTCGTCATCGTGTACCTGAAACTCCAGGCTGTCGTTACCATTAAAATTTTGGACAGGCGTGTAGGTAACTCGTGAGCCTGATTGCTCAATCTGACCGTGCTCTGGCCGAGCCAGTATCTCGTAAATTAACTCGTCGTTATCTGCATCCTGAGCCTGTAGCTCAAAAGTAACCGGTGTGTCCTCAGGTGTGGTGATATGGCTGTCGAGTGATTCAGGACGATAGTTATAGCAGCGTGTATAGCGTTCAAAAGTAAAACTGATGTAGCCCTTGCCGTTAAGGGCATAGTCATTCAAGCGAATAACGGCAAAACGCACGGTCTCGTAGTTGAAGCGGGAACCCTGTGCCTCCACGCTCCCCCAAACCGGAACGATAAGGTTGTAGTCCAACAGGGAGTCAAGATTTGAACGTACAGCGTTACTGTTTTTGACACCGGGTGAACCCTCCACCCAATCACCAATATTGATCTGAGTATCGAAGGGATTAAAAGGATTTCTGTAGTTTTCGCTGGTTCCAGGCGGAAAAAGTGCTTCAGCTAGCATGTTGACATCATTACTTCCATTCCATGACAGCCAGCTGTAATTCCCAGGGCCGGTGCCCGTGGGAATATTCTGAAATTTCTGCCCCGGGGTCGCGGAGGAAAGTACAGAACTGGAAATGGCTATGGGATAAAGAGAGCAGGAATCTGGGCTTATGACGATGTCATCAGTTTCTTGGAACTGCTCAGCATTTACCAAAGAAAAAGACGTAACTAACCAAGCGAGCGCGAAACCGCGCGCGTACTTATACATCATCACAACTTCCCTGTATTAATTGCACGACTGGTGCAGAGCCCAAATTTGGCCCGAAGTATGGCAGGTCAGAATTTATCGAGGACTGCCTGGTTCACTTTTTCTAGATGTTTTACATTCTTTGACAAAGACTTGGGCGGCGGTGGAATTAAGGTAGGGCTTTCAAAAGGACTTGAAAGATTGGAACGTTGTCATTTGATTCGACCCGTTTGGATTGGAAAAACAGCGCACAAAGAGCAATAAGCACAATGACTAAAAGAAGCGTTCCCACAGCCTGGCTCGGACGACGAATTTAGTACTTCGTGTGAAAACCTAAGCGGGCTCAATATTCTAGAATTTACTTTAGATTTCTTTAGCACTTTGTGTGGAAATTCCGCCCTAACCTATTGATTTCGGGTTTTAGGGATTTAGCACTTACTGTGTTAGTCCACGTCCAGGACGAGTTTCCCTTTCGAGCGATGCGACATGGATGCCTCGAATAACGCTCGAACCGATGCTGTGGTCAGCGAGTACACCTTTTCCTCCACAACAGGATGAACGGCCTTTTCTGCCACCCACTCAGCCAGTTGCGCCATATTCCCCTCCATCAATGGATCAACCAAGAAGAAAACGTATTTTTGACCGAGCCCCGTTTTGCCAAGTAACCGGCGCCAGTAACCCTTGATCATGGTCGACACTACATTGCCAAAGGATTCTTGCGAGTCTCCGGCAATAGTGACGAAAATCCCGCCCGGCTTTAGCCCCTGTCGCGCCGCTTGCCAGGCGTCAGCGCCGCCAACACAATCGAATACCACATCGAGATTTTTTCCTTTCAGAGCGTCGCCCACGTTCGTCGTCTTGTAGTTGATGACCGTGTCCGCACCGTGGCCAAGAATCTGTTCCACCGCTGATCCGGTCGCGTAAACATGCTCTGCGTTCAGCACGCGTTTGGCGATCTGAATTGCCAGACTTCCTACGCCTCCCGAGCCTCCGAAAATGGCTATTTTGCCTCCGGTTACTCCTCGGCGTTGACCATGGGTTAGCAGCCCTTGCATGGCAGTCAGCCCCGCAAGCGGCAGCGCAGCCGCTTCGTGATGGCTGAGGCCCTCAGGCTTTTTCGCACACGCCTTTGAACTGACCACGACGTATTCGGCAAAGGTACCGCGAGAGCATCCAAAGACAGAATCCCCTTCCTTGTAGTCTTTCACGTCGCTTCCGACACTGACGACGGTGCCGCTGTAATCAAGTCCGGGTATCTTCTGTTTGGACGGCACCTTGATAGCTCCCACAATGATCTTCCAATCGAGGGGATTGACGGCCGCGCTCGCAACCTTGACCAGCATCTCGTCTGGCTTTAGTTCAGACGGCTGGCCGACTTCTTTGACCTCAACGACCTCATTAGGGTCACCGTGGGTTTCGTAGACAGCTGCCTTCATCGGGTTCTCATTCTCGCGGTCACTCTGATTGCATCATTAGGCGTTTTGCATGCTTATTGTCATATTAGTCTGTTTGCATAAGGGCATTAGAAAGTTGAGCGCTGGTCTAACGGGCACCACTGACAATGAACCTGATCGGCGACTGGGGCCAACTCGTAGTGCAGCTGGTCCGCCCCCAACACATGGATCTCGTTGTCTACCGAATCGACAACCTAACGATTGGTAAGGCGGCGAATTCATCAACCGCCTCAACCGTTTTGCATTTAGATGGTTAAGCCGCTGACTGCCAGGAACTGGCTATTACGGCTTGTGCTTGGGTTTCTTCCTCGGGTGTCAGCGTAATTTCTCCGCCGGAAGTGGCACCGAATGCCGCCATCGCAGATACAAGCTGCTCCAGCTGTGACGCCGAAATAACAGCATCGTCTGTTGCTAAGGAATCTATTTTGAGAGCAGAACCTGAGTACCAGCCTTGAACCTTAACCCGGTCGTCAGTTCCGAGCACATCGGCAACCAGATCTTCTCCCTGACGCGAGAACCAGAGTTCAGATTCATCGATTCCAGAGAAGCGCAAGTTGTCTGGATCAGACGAGTTCGACAGGTTATTGATCGTATCCACCCCATCGCCAACTCCAAAGTGGTAGGTGTCGGCACCTTCTCCGCCTAGCAGATAGTCGTTACCAAGGTTCCCGTAAATAGAGTCATATCCAGCTCCAGCATCAATAAAGTCAGCGTCAGATGATGCCAAGATGACTTCTCCGCCCGCGGTCCCTGCTGTGACGGACCCAAATCCTCGCTCATCAGGTAACCCTTGGTAATCTGGGGACCCTTGCGGATCCGGATTAATCAGTCCAAAAGCACCAAAGACCTGGTCAGCTGTTATTTCTCCTCCAGGCCCAAACTCGATCCGATCTATCGCATTATCGCCGCCCAGAAAGAAGTTCTCCAATGTCACGGTGTCACTGCCACCGCTTGCCTGAAGCACAAGATTGTCACCATACTTCATCAACCCGCTGGCTACTTCACTGAACGTAATATCCTCGAATCGGAGAATGTCATAACCACCGCCTGTGTTATTGATCGTATCCTGACCTTCTCCTTTGCTAAACAGGTATGTGTCGTTGCCCCGCCCTCCGAGCAGTAGGTCATTTCCGGTTCCGCCGGACAGAGTGTCATTTCCGTTACCACCCACAAGTCGGTCTGCTGCCCCTTGACCATCAAGGACATCATTTCCATTGAAACCTTGAATAAAATCAGCATCCTGCGTGCCGATCAAATCACTATCATCTATGGATGTGCCAGAAATAGTTTCTGACCAACCCGCTACTGGGGTGGGTTCGGAAAGCCCAAATGCGCCATAGATCTGACCGGAGGTAATTTGGCCTCCGGTCTCAAATTCGAGCGTCTCTATGATGGCGTCGCCCCCGATAAAGAAATCCTTCACAGTTACTTGATCAGGTCCACCGTCGATTCTGAGAATCAAATCATCACCTGACTTCATCAGGCCCGAGGCAACTTGAGTGAAGGTAATGCCGCCAGAGAACCGGAGGATATCGGTACCGCCACTTTCATCGACGACATCCTGTCCGTTTGTATAGATATAGCTATCGTTCCCTAGGCCCCCAAGTAATAGATCATCACCGCCATTACCTAAAAGCTCATCATTACCGGATCCACCAATAAGAATCTCTTTTCGACCGTCGCCTTGAATCTGGTCGTCACCGCCCAAACCAGGTTCCGGTTCTGAAGGACTGGCGTCGGCGCCACCGGCTGAGTCATGGCCTTCATCTGGCCCATTGACTGTAAGAGTGAATGTAGAACTTGCGTTTGCACCCGCAAGATCTGTAGCAGTTACCATAATATCCAAGGTTTCGGCGCCATCGGAGGCCGGTACGCCCGTAAAATAGCCAGAGCTTGAATCGAATACCAACCATTCAGGCAAACTTGAGCCACCTGCGAGCATTGCGCTGTAGGTCAATTGATCTCCGAGATCTTCGTCTATGAAGCTGTCGGCAGAAATGTTGAAGTCAATGGCTTGCCCGGCCGTAGCCGACATATCCTGTAACTCCACCTGCACTACTGGCGCGTCATTGACGTTGACCACAGCAAGTTCAAACACAGAATTGACGGATGCACCATGACTATCTGTTGCAGTTACCTGAATTAGATAGGTGCCGACATCTTCATTGGCAGGACTCCAACTAAGAGTGGGCTGATTTGGGCCTATCCCGCTCTCGTTTGAGAAAAACTCCAGTCCCCCTGGCAACGAGGAGCCGTCGGCCATTGATGCCGAATACGTCAATACGTCATGGGAATCCTGATCACGGAAGCTGGAAAGCGGTATTTCGAAGGACCAATTGGTATCCTCCAAGATATCCTGATCAGAAACCGGAGAAACTACATCCGGCGACTGGTTTCTGGATTCAATATTTGCTTTGACATCGGACCAGGCCAATCTCGAGCCGTCTGCAAATTCAACCCACTCTATGCTGTCGGAAGTTCCGAATTCGACCTTCTGATCTTCACCCAAAAAAAGGGTTTGGCGTATGCTTGATGCCGATCCGGCTGAAACAATGTCCAGGTCAGTCAGAGCAATGCCTTTGCCCAGAACCAACGTATCCACTCCCTCGGAATCAGCAACATAGTCCGAGCCTCCATCAGCATCCAGATAATATGAATCATTGCCACCCGCCCCAACCAGTCGATCGTCTCCGGATCCACCAAAGAGTATGTCGTCGCCGGCATAGCCATAGAGCCTGGAACCGTTCGAACTGGCGATCACCAGATCGTTCCCGTCCGTAGCCCCTACTTCCCGGCTGCCATCTGTGTAGCTTACATAATGAGGTGAATTGTGATCGCTGGGTCTTGCCGAACAGTACTCCAGCCAACTGAGGTCGCTTGCAGAGCTGTTTGCCAGATTAATAAAGACACCAGCTGGTGTCGTTTCTGCAACTTCTCCGTTAACAAAGATCTGGTCAACGGAAGGCCCTGCGCTTGTGAACTGATTTCGTATTTTCAGGCTAGGTCTGTAACTGCCATCAACCACCGCTACCAGATTATTGTTCTCCTGATAGAAATGCAGTGCCTCAGTCGACGAGACGCCCTCGATCACCAGTTGATCGGTAGCCATGTCTTCAGCCACATTCGAGAGTTTCAGGGAGCCTTGTGTGATATCAAAAAACACCTGGTCACTTCCTTGGCCAAGCGATACCTCATCCCTTCCGCTGCCGGTCCGAATAATGTCGTCTCCATGCCCCCCGTAGATTCGATCGGCCCCTGAGCCACCATCAAGGGAATCGTCGCCGTCATTTCCAAAGATTTGATCGTCACCAGCCAAACCCTGTATGGCATCCGAGAGCTGACCACCATGCAATTCATCTGAACCATCAGTCGGTAGGAGAACCCCCGCGTTGATTTCTTCACTGTTCCAGACAGTGCCATCATCAAAGCGGATTTCGTCGATAGCCCACGCTGACATAAAAAAGTGAGAGTCGACCCGTATTCCGTCCCCGGCTCCAGGTAAATTCACTAGAAGATCACTGCCCTTTCGCCGCAAAGAAACATCGCTTGCTGCTATCCCTTCTCCAAATTCGAGGACATTCTCTCCATCGGTAGAATAGGAGTTATCAATGACGTCCTGGCCATCACCAATGGCATAGCGGTATATATCACTGCCGTCGCCCCCTTCAAGGCGATCGTTGCCGTGGCCGCCGGTAAGCGTGTCGTTTCCTGATCCACCTTCGAGGCGATCATCGCCTTTCCCCCCGAAAAGAAAGTCGTTATCCTCCTCGCCCAAAAGCTCGTCGCTGCCGCCATCACCATAGAGCGTGTCCTTGCCCGCGCCCCCGGCGATCAAATCGTCACCGGCAAGCCCAAAGACAATATCGGCCTCAGAATCGAAGTAGACTTTATCATCGAGTTCCGTGGTTTCATTGACCATGTTCATAATCATGGCGAGATCCCAGGTCGTTCCGTCCGAGAACTGAATGCTGTCTATGGCTGTTTCCGGACCACCAAAGTGTTCCGTAACGATAATGTTCTCACCAGACTTGATATTCCTAATGACCAGGTCATCGGCTGGATACCCTGGGTCCCGTTGCAGTTTCAGGTCGGTTGGAAGAACCGATTCATCGAACAAAACGGTATCAAAACCACCGGAGGTATCGCGGTTGTCGATGATGTCGTTACCACCACCGAGAGAGAAACGGTAGGTATCGTTGCCTTCACTGCCGCGTAGCTGGTCATCACCGGCGCCACCGATCAGGGTGTCATCCCCTCCTAAGCCGTCAATAAAATCGTGTCCGGCTTGGCCGTCAATCGTATCGTCTGACGAAAATCCCTCCAGATTATCCCAGGAGTCACTGCCGACAAGGCTTTCCTGCCGTATTCTCGACGCATCCCACTCGGAGCCATCCTCCATGAACAGAATCCTGTGGATCGGCTGCCCGTATCCCCCTTCTCCAAAATGGCTCGCGATCTTTATACGGTCTCCAGAATCGCCAATGTCTAGGAAGAGATCGTTGCCAGAGCGGTAGGCATGAATCTGGTCGGGCACGATCCCCGGCGCAAACTCGAGTGTGTCGAACTGGGCGGTGTATGAACCGTTGTATATTTCGTCGCTGCCGTCGCCGAAGGAATAACGATAGATGTCATTACCCGCTCCGCCGTAAAGCCGGTCCTGCCCCAGGCCTCCAACAAGAATGTCATTGCCGTCGTCACCCATTAGGTCGTCATTGAACCCGCCACCGTTGAGGGTATCGTTCCCTTCCAGGCCGGAGAGCGTGTCCCGCCCCTCCAGTCCCAGAATAACGTCATCGTTTGAGGTGCCATTGATGACATCGGCGATCGCACGCCCGTAAATAGTTCCCTCCGGGGTCGGTGCGGTATCAGGAAACTGGTCGAGTAGATCCGCAGTGGTCCACTCGGTTCCATCATCAAGCCGAAGTGAGGAAATGCGATACGTTGGGTCGTTGGAATTGAAGAAATTGTAGATATTGATCCGATCGGTGCCGTCGCCTATCGCAACAACCAAATCGTCCCTTTCCCGGCTGAATCCGACCATCTCTGCGGTAATCCCGGCACCCAAGAGCAAGATCTCAGAGCGGCCCTCGGTAGTATCGTGTGCATCGATATGGTCATGGCCACCGCCAAGTTCGAAGCGGTAGGTATCGCTGCCTTCACCACCTTCCAACCAGTCATCACCCTCTCCGCCCTGGAGGACGTCATTACCCGAATCACCGAACAGCTGATCATTATTGGAACCGCCGTGAAGGGCATCGTTCCCGCCACCGCCATGTAAGGCATTTGCTCTGTTTCCACCCGTTATGCTGTCTCGCCCTGCCGTACCCGAAATTGAAGCATTATTCGTTGCAATGCTCAGGGATTGGCTGGCGCCATCGTCGGTTGTGATGTCCGCGATTGCCTGGAAAGACGCCGTAGAGAAGGTGATCGTCCCGCCGGCTGCTCCGTATCGGAGAACCATGAGATTGCCGCTTTGGTAGGCACTCAGGGCACTTGTACTGCCGGCTACCCGCAGGTAGGTGTTGCCCTCGTCATCCTCCAGAGCATCCGCCCCATCGCCTTCCTCAAAGACATAACGATCATCGCCCGCACCGCCCCAGAGAGAATCATTGCCTCGGCCGCCGTCTAGGACATCGTTACCTTCTCCACCGAGCAATTCATCGGTACCGCTGTCTCCCGACAGGATGTCGTCGCCGGCCTGGCCGAACAACACATCGTCATCGCCACCGCCTTCCAGACGGTCCTGGCCCGAGCCGCCCTGAAGTTCATCATTGCCGGAACCGCCAAACAATTTATCATCACCGTGAAAGGAGGGGGCCAGGGAGGCGTCATCCCCAATCAGTAGGTCTTCGCCAATACCGCCATACAACGTGTCATGACCGCCATTGCCGGCTATCGAATCGTTCCCGGCGCCGCCGAAGAGAGTGTCGTCGCCATGCCATGCTCCGTCCAAGGCCGCGAAATCATCCGCGGCCACGTCGACCCAGTTCCCTGCGGTGTCCAAGAATCCATCGTGCTTACCCTTTCCTGAGCTGCCGCCAAACCGCCCCGGGTTATTGAGTTTATCGCCTTCAATCCAATCATCACCGGTACCACCGGAGATGTGGTCATCGCCAACCTCACCGATCAAGACATCATTTCCTGCGCCGCCTTCGATGGTGTCGTCGTAATTCCCGGTCGGATCGACATTAGTTATGTGCTTCAGCAACGTGTAACGTACGTCGGGCTCGGTGAGGCGCCCGGTTTCTATCCGGCGGTCTTCGGTCAATGTGTAGGTGACAATCGCCCCGGCCGAATCCCCCAGCACGAGGTCGGCGCCTTCGCCCCCACTGACAAGGTCCGAGCCAGCTCCCCCGTAAAGCTCATCATCGCCAGCGCGGCCACGCAAAACGTCGCTGCCACTACCCGCGGTGAGCCAGTCATTCCCTTCCCCACCATCAAGGTAATCCGAGTCTCCAGCGAGTTCGCCCATGGATCGGTCAAGCTCATTGCCCGTTTCCATGTCGACCAGAATCTCAGAGTGGTTCCCCATGAGGTGGTCAGCGCCATCCCCACCCAGGAGCCGGTCTGAGCCCTCTTCCCCATAAAGGGAATCACTGCCCGTAGCACCGGAGGCAATGTCGTCGCCCTGTTGGCCGAGTAAAACATCATCATTTGTTGCGCCGTTCAGTCGGTCATTGCCCGCACCCCCGACAAAGTTCCATGCCGGATTAACGCCGGGCTCAAACAGACCGGCGTCGAAAAGGGCCGCGTTGTAGATGATCGGGGCGGCTGATCCAATAGTGGGCCCCGAGTGATAGGCCTGCCAGTTACTAACGGTGTCTCCATCGGTGGGTATGAAAACATCATGGCCGGTACCAATATCGATGCTGCCTACACTGTCGCTATTCGTTGTTGGCTCGGTGACAGATAGTCCGAAGTTCTCAAGGCTGGGCGCCTCAATGGTGGCGACCGAGGCAGTATCAGCCGTGCTTGCCACCAGGTTAGTGAAACTCGATAACTGGGACGAGCTAAAAATCTGTATCTTGTCTTCTGCAGAGCCGTTGACCAGCACTATCACGGAATCCGGAAAGACATAGAACAGGTGATTTCCATCAGTGTAAGCATCCGGCTGACCATCTATCGGATCAATTGAGGAGACGATCTCGCCATTGATCTCGAGCTGGCCAATGTCATCAAAAATTTTGTCCGCTCCGTCGCCGGTTCGGTAACGATAGGTGTCATTGCCCGTCCCGCCGACAAGGTTATCGTTGCCCTCCCCACCTTTCAGGGTATCGTCTCCGCCGAGCCCATAGATGCGGTCGTTCTTAAGGCCGCCGGAAAGCTCCTGATCCGTTTCGTCTCCACCAAAGACCACCATGTCATGTGTGGCCGTGTTATCAATAATGACACGATCCCACCAGTTAATGGATGTAACTTCATCACCGTGCAGAAGAACGTTGTCTCTGGACTGATCATTTGCATCCCGCTCCGAGCTCAGCCCCTGGTCGGCATACACGAAATCTCCTTCTCCGACAGCATCATTGTCGTTAAGGTCATTCGCATTTCGGACCATCAGGTATTGGTAGTAATCCGCACGGTCTTCCCAGAAGCCAGCGGGATGCTCTCCGAACTGGTACGATTCTGAATCAGGTGCGAAGATACCTTCCGCGTAGTCGTCGGGAACGCCAATGGCAAAAGAGGCACCTTCAAGAAGCGCGTACCGAATGGCCGTGGCGCGCTTGCTGTCCTCGTAGGCCGCAATGTGGGCGAGGTCGAGGGAGTCCAGTGGAAGTATCGAAAACCCATCTCCGATGGACTCTAGCGTCTCGTATAAAACTGGAGCGTCATTAACCCCCTCCACCTCCCGATAGACCGTGTTTCCTTCCGCATCAATTCCACCCTGAACCTTAACGCCCAGTTGAAAGGCCAAATGCTTGATAACCGTGTTTAACGAAATCGCAGCAGAGTCTGGTGAGGAAAGGTCGGACTCACCGTTCGGGGATAGATCCCCTTCCTTCTTCTCAATGATGGATTCAATGACCCGATCGGTCGCTTGCCACAATACAGCGTCTATCACTTCTACTGATGCAGACGGATCAACTGCTTCAAACAGCCGCATGACAGACAGGGTATCCACCAGGTGGACCATTGAATGGTTGCCGGTAGCAAGATCGGAGAAAGTTTCGTAATTGCTTATCAGGGATTGTTTTTGGATAAATAGGCGGTGCGGTGAGTCGTCGTACTGCTGAAAATAGGTATCGTTGGCGGTGAACTCGAAACCGGGCTCCGCCACTACTCTGGTTAGTTTCGACTCGTTGATACCCTCCGAGATCAGCAAATGCTCCAGGGGGTTCAGCCCGGCGCCGTTAAACGTGATGACGTCGGTAATGTACTCGTCATAGCTGGCAGCGGCTTGTAGGCTCAAATGGCCGCCCAGGGAATGGCCGACAACCGTCAGAGATTCTTCGCCGAAGTGCCCAGCGTCGAGCCATTGCTGCATTACGGAATCCTGGGCAGGGGTTTGCATTCCGATACCGAATGACAGCATAAAGTCATTTACCAGATCCGCTGGTCCTCCCTTTAATGTTGTTTCAGTCCCTCGGAACGCGAGGATGGGTTTGTTGCCATTGTCAGTATCTATAAAGAGGGTGGCGGATAAGCCTGAGATGTTGCTCTGGACATGGTCAACGATGTGGTATCTTTCCCTGAATAAGTCGAACTGTGTTTCTGTAAATCCTCGCTTTAGGAACTCCTCCAACGTTGCGGAATCATTTATTATCTCTCCAGTTGACTCACTGTATAGGCCTTCAAAACTGATATAAGCTGCGTCAGCTAGCAGAGCACCCTGGTATACAGACTCAATTTTGTTCGTCATGATAATCCCTTATCTATGATCTCTATGATTAAAGTAATTACTCAGATTTGAAAACTGCAGATCGCAAGTCCCTTCCATACCCTTTGGGGGAGCGGTATTTCCCAATATCTCGGCAGTCAAACACCTTGCCGTAACTCAAAGCGCTTTTTGGCCAAGGGTTCAAAAGGTATGTGACTCTTTTACCTATCACTTCGGCTGAACCAAGGTCGCGGATCTCAGCATAAAAGCGACCGATTGTTGAGCCATACCAATCGTTGACGCGCCATTCCTCCGATTCTTCAAAATACCCATACTGAGCCGTTGGCTGGTCAATCGGTTTCGAGGCAATACAATAGTCTTCGAAAAATCGATCGTACTGCTCTGAACCCACCTTTTTACTGAGGTTCCATTTCCAGATCGCGGCATTGCACTGGGGACTGTCTTTGGGGGCCTTGAAAATCCGATGGTATCCAGCGCCACCTTCGAAGTACCGGTGGAATCTCGGTCTTTCATAGTTGAATTCAATGTAGTCATACCCTGAAACGATAATGTCGTTCCAGCAGCCGTAGCAGTCCTGCGTGGTGCCCTTAAAATAACCATCCACCCTCAGATCTTTACGGATGGTGATGCCCCCATCCTTCTCGCACAATTCTTCGAGTTCGCTCATACCAGGGGTGTAAAACACGGAACACCCTGACAACCACACGTTAGCCAGACCTATCACAAGCACCATCCATTTATCGTTCACCCAGACTTTCCTCCTTGTAGCGAAGCAGCGGAGACAGAAAAAACTCAATGATTCTGCGCTGTCCTGTTTTAATTTCGGCGGTTACTGACATCCCCGGTGAGAGGGCGACATAGTTGCCGTTCACAATTAGGCCGCCCTCCCTGAGACGAAACAGGGATTTATAGACCAACCCCTGCCTTTCGGTTTCAATAGCGTCTTTTGAAAGACCCACAAGTTCTGCAGCAATCGACCCGTATTTAGTGAAGTTAAAGGTGTTCACTTTAACCTCGGCGGGCTGGCCCTCCTGTACGAAACCAATATCCTTGTTCAGAATCATGGCTTCTACCTCAAGTTCGCCTTGATCAGGAACAATCAACATAAGCTCTTGAGCTGGCGTGACGACCCCACCGACGGTGTGGATGGCGAGTTGCTGCACCTTTCCATTCATCGGCGCTCGGAGGTGGAAGAGTCCGTGGCGTTTTTCTGTCTTGGTCTTCTGTTCCCGCAACGTGGATTCATTCACCCGCAGGGACTGCAACTGGCCTAGTACTGTCTTGTAGGATTCGTGCCGGTAGGTCTGCTGCTCTGCAAGGTTGGCAGCCATAGAGGCTTCCAGTTTCTTCTGGATAGCCTGCTGCAAACCAATTTGGCCTTCGATCTCGATTTGGCTTTGCCGAAGTTCAAGGTAATCCGCACGCGCGCCCATTTTCATTTTCTGCATGGTATCGAGTGCATCAACACGTTCACCCAGAACCTGCAAGATCCGTTTGCTTCGGTCAATTTCTGCCTCCGCCATTTGCCACTCCGCATCCAGCCGTTCACCCTGTCTTTGCAGGGCGTTTAGCGTCGCACGATGTTCCGCTATTTCTTCCCGCAATAGGGCATTCTGGCGATCAACTCGTTCGGCGAGTTCTGGATCTCTTGCAACAGAAAATTCGCCAGGTTTTCCATCCAACTCAAACCATTGAACGAGTGCCTCCAAACGCAATCGTTGCGCCTTAGCATCCAGCCATTCTTCGGTAAAGCGCCGCAGGTCGGACTCGACCATTTCAGAGTCCAGCGTTACCAAAAGCTCTCCCGCCTGTACTTCCTCGCCCTCTTTCACGTGGATTCCGGCAATGGTGGCGGTTTCCATGGGTTGGATTATTTTGACGCGCTCACTGGGGACAACCTTTCCCTCAGCAACTGCGACGATATCTATTTTCCCGAACACCGCCCAAAGGACTGCAAACAGGAACAGCAGTACAATGGCGTATAGAATGGCTCTTCCCGCTGGTGATGCCGGTGTCCTCTCAATTTCGACGGCGGCAGGCATGAACTGGTAGATGTCTTTTTCGGACAGTTCCTCTCTGATTGCGTTGCGTTTGCTTTCACCGCCCGTCATGTCAGCCTCACCGTATCGACCCTTTCAGAACCGAAAGCGAAGCCAATGGCGCCTTCTCGGCCACCGGCCGGTGAATGATCCATAGGTTTGCCCGAATCCGGGGCTCTTGCTCTTATCGGAACAGAGGCATTCTGGTACTCGAAGAGCCTGGAGTAGTACCCGTTTTGGGCTAACAGTTTTTCGTGGTTTCCGTCCTCGACGATTTGACCATTCTCAACGACAACAATCCGGTCGGCATGGCGAACGGTTGAAAGGCGGTGGGCGATGATGAATACGGTGCGGCCTTTACAGATGTTGACCATGTTGTGCTGAATGACCCTTTCAGACTCATAGTCCAGGGCACTGGTAGCCTCGTCGAAAATCAATATCTGTGGGTTGCTGATCAGTGCCCGGGCAATGGCGATCCTTTGTCGTTGGCCTCCTGATAGATTAGCGCCCTGCTCGCCAACTGGTGTGTCATAGCCTTCAGAAAGTTCGGCGATGAAATCATGTGCACCAGAGAGTTTGGCAGCTGCTATCACATCCTCTATAGGAAGGCTCGGGTCTACGAAGGCAATGTTGTCTTTTACTGAGCCGTTGAACAGACGGTTTTCCTGCAGTACGACACCAATCTGGCGTCTTAGCCACGCTGGCTCCATCTGCGCAAGGTCTATGCCATCAATCCGAACTCTCCCTGCCTCTGGCAAATAGAGTCTCTGGATGAGCTTGGTCAACGTGCTTTTCCCAGACCCAGATCGACCGACGATGCCTACAATCTCGCCGGCAGCAGCGTTCAGGTTCAGTTGTTTCAGCACTAACGGAGCTGATGAGCCGTACCTGAAATCGACATTTTCGAAACGTACGTTGCCCTGGATCCGAGGTAACGTAGTGCGGTTCGGGTTGTGGCCGGGCTCGGCGGGAGTGTTCAGAATGTCACCTAACCGCTTGAGTGAAATTCCCGCCTGCTGGAAATCCTGCCAAAGCTGAACCAGTTTGAGGATGGGACCGCTCACCCTTCCGGCGATCATGTTGAAGGCTATCAGTTGACCAATGCTCAGCTCGTTCGCCATAACCAGAGTGGCTCCGATCCAGAGAATCAGTACCGTCACGACCTTATTGATGAACTGAGCGCACTGATTGGCGATGTTGCCAAGGTTCGTAGCTTTAAAGGAAGCCGCCACATAGGCCGCAAGATTCTGTTCCCAACGCCGCTGCATCTGCGGCTCGACCGCCATGGACTTGACGGTTTCGATTCCATGCATGGATTCTGTCAGGAACGCCTGATTCTCGGCACCACGTTTGAACTTTTCATCAAGCCGCCTGCGCAGTATGGGGGTGATCGCTAAAGAAAGACCGATATAGAAGGGAATCGCCCCCAAAACAATCCAGGTCAAAGTAGGGCTGTAGAAGTACAGAACGGCGAAGAAAACAATGGTAAAAAAAAGATCAATGATCAGAGTGAGTGCGGAGCTGGTAATGAAGTTACGGATGGTATCGAGCTCTTTGACCCTGGCAACTGTGTTGCCAACCTGGCGACTCATGAAATAGGAAATTGGCAGGTGGGTAAGATGGTGGAATAGTTTCGATCCTAAAGTAACATCCACCCTGTTGGTTGTGTGGCTAAAAACGTAATTTCGAAGGCCATTCAACACCACATCAAAAAGAGAGATAACAATAAGGCCAAAGGCGAGCACGTCCAGCGTGGTCAGGCCCTTGTGAACCAGTACCTTGTCGATCATGACCTGAAAGAACAGAGGCGTGATCAGTGCAAAGAGCTGAATGAAAAAAGACGCGACAATCACGTCTCGAAGAAGGTGTTTGTACTTGAGGATTGCTGGGATAAACCAACTGATATCAAACTTCTGCTTGCCCCCGAGAAGAAGGCTGCGTTTTGACATCAGTATGATGTTGCCGTTCCACCTTTCGAGAAACTCAGATTTGGCCAGGGTCTCGGGGGCCCTCGCCAGCGGATCCTGGATCAGTACTTCCTCGCCCGCGGCCTTTGCGAGAATGACAAACCTTCCTTCTTCCGTCTCGGCTATTGCAGGAAGATTGATTGACCCGAGCCGATCCCAATGAGTCCTCAACGCACTGGTTTTCAGCTTTAGATGGCGAGCTGCTCTGAGGATCTCAGACCTTTGGAAAGGTCGCTCGTGAGTCCCGAAATGATGACGGAGTTGATCCGAGTCTGCGGCAACCTGGTGATACCGTGCGACGAACACGAGTGCTGCGAGGCCTGAATCCATCGTCCCTGATGGTCGAAGCGACAAAATTTTCTTCCTTGATTACAACTTCAGGCCGTTGAAGCTAGCACAGTGTTAGCCGTAATCCTATGATAGAAAACGTAATTTACAAACGAATAGAAAGTCTGTGACACGTTTCACGGCCGCAGGAGGTCCTGAATATTATTCGTCGCACAGGAGCGTAGGAATATCCTTTTCGGTGCTGCTCTGAAGAGTGGACGATCAATTTACTTTAGGCTTCTTTAGCACTTTGCGTGGAAATGAGCTTCTAACTATCTGATGTTTGGCAAAGAGGGTTCAGTACTTTGTTTGGTCGTCCACTCGTGGGCGTCTAAACATTGAATCCAATCAACGGTCATTACGCTCCCTGCAAATAACATCGCCTGTTAGCGGTCTGGATAAATCTCGATAGCACCGGAACGCCCCGGATGAAAATGGTGTCCTTGTGCCTTCTATTGCACCGGCTTTACTCCTTTTGTCATTGCTTTTATCGCGATCGTCTCTAAATGATCTCGAATAGATCCCGACCTCAGCCTTACGCAAAGTTTCGTTAGCATTGAAAGGCGGCGTGGCATGGGCCAATGCGGGAGCTAAGAGAAGTATTACACCGACGACCAATGTTCTCTGGAGCGCCAGTTTCCAAATAAGGTTGGGCCGGAAAAATTTATTGCCAAAATGCTTATGCACGCTCGCCACCGATCAGTGAAATTGGCCAGCGAGCTGAACCTACGACCTTCTCTCCAGCTGTGTCAGCCGTTTGGAATGTTTTTATTTTTTTCGGATGTCCAATGCGATTTCGCCTGTGTATCTCGTCAGCGATTGCCTGCCAAGAGGCCCTGGCGTGCTTCAGATTACAGCCAGGAGGGGCGGCAGCTACTGCCGGTATAAACGACTTAATACCAATGGCGCGCATCCTGTCTCGGGCTTTCGAGCCCAATGCTGCTATTACACACCGATTTAGAAGCTCGATTTGCGGCGCGAGGTAGCGCGAGGCGCAGTTTCGTTCGCAGGCGGCTCCAACGTGTCCACTTTCTACAGGAGCGGAACACAACACGGATTCCGTCATCCATGTTTTTTTCATTTGCTCTTCGAAGGTCAATTCTGGCCAGCATAAATCGAGGATCAATCTTACGTTTCTGTGGAACAGATCAGTGCCTTCAGAAAACGCTCTCATAGCCTTTTCGTGCGCGGATCCCATCCCGGTGTGAAACTCATCGTCATGAGGGTCACCTGGTTCCGCAAACACCAAAACAAGTTCAACCTCATTTAACCTGCCATGCGCCCCGAGAAACCCCCGAGGCACATGTCCCTCTGAGGGGTTCCACCGCATATTCCCGCAGGTGCTTGAAAACCCCTCGCATGGGCCATAGGCGGGGAGAAGAATTTCTTTAAGTTCGCTGTTTAGATCCACGTTTAACCTCATCCTTGAGCGCTTATTCACAACTAAACTGGCTAACACTTATTTTAGGCCAAAGGCGAGAACTCTCCAGAAAATCACAGACTGCTTAATAATTGATCCCCCCGCATTTGGGGCTTTTGAGTGAAGAAATCTGGCTCTTGAGCCGGACGACGAATTTAGCACTTCTTGTGGAAACAGGGCTGAGCCCCCTATTCTAGAATCTGCTTTAAGTTTGTTTAGTACTTTCTGTGGAAACGCCGTTCTAACTTACTGATTTAAAGTGTGCCCGTTTTAGTACATTCTGTGCTCGTCCATTAGGAACACACCGATTATGGCGTCGATGATGCCTGGTCGTATTGACGTCGATCACTGGTTCGGCTGCCCGATAAAGCGGCTGGTTTCGACCAGACGTTCGCCGCCGTCGTTTACTGAGTCCAGGTGAAACGCTATATCAGACACGCCACGATCAAGTGCCTCCGGTACTGCAGTTACCGATACTGGCATTTCACGCCATTCACCTGCACCCACGACGATGTTCTGATGTCCGATCAGGCTCAGTCCGTCCATACCACTGACACGTAACTCGAAGGTCTGGCTATGCTGACTTTTGTTGAGCACTTTCAGGATATAGCTGTTCTCAATATTCCCCTTTCCGTCGAACCGGAACAGTCCCCTGTCTTTGACCACGTCAAACTCGACCATGGGCCTGGCCATCACAGCCCAGGAGAAGATGGCAATAAACGACACCAGCAGAGCGCCGTATCCCAGTAACCTTGGGCGTAGGATTCTCAGTCGTCCACCTTCCAGCTCCCTCTCACTGGTATAACGGATAAGGCCCGGAGCATAATCCATTTTGTCCATGATGGAATCGCAGGCATCAATACAGGCCGCGCATCCGATGCATTCCATCTGCAGGCCATCGCGGATATCGATGCCGGTTGGGCAGACCTGAACGCACATCTGGCAATCGATGCAATCACCGAGGCCTTCAGCCTTATAATCCGAGCCGGCTTTGCGGCCACCCCGGTTCTCCCCCCTCTGGGCATCGTAGCTGATGACCAGGGAATCCCTGTCCAGCATGGAGGACTGAAAGCGCCCGTAGGGACACATGTGCAGGCAGACTTTTTCGCGAAGCCATCCGGCATTGAGGTAGGTGGCGGCGGTGAAGAAGAACACCCAGAATGCGGCCATGCCAGTGACCTGCAGGGTGAACAGATCCGCAACCAGCTGCCGGATTGGGGCAAAATAGCCAACGAAAGTCACAGCGGTTGCCAGGCTGATTGCCAGCCACATTCCGTGCTTTAACGCCCGCTTGTAGATCTTCGACGATGACAAGGGCGCCTTATCCAGATTTTTGCGTTGGTTTCGGTCACCTTCTGCTACCCTTTCGGCCCACATGAATACCCACATCCAGACACTTTGTGGACAGGTGTAGCCACACCATACGCGGCCGGCAACGACCGTTATGAAGAACAGTCCGAAGGCGCAAATGAGCAGGATAGCGGACAGAAGTACCAAGTCCTGGGGCCAGAAGGTGCTGCCAAAGATATGAAACTGTTTTTCGGATAAATCCCACAACACCGCCTGGCGGTCGCCCCAGGACAACCACACGGTACCGAAAAACAAGGTAAACAGAAGTGTTCCGCCGGCAATTCTCAAGCGTCTGAAAAAGCCCTGGAACTTACGGGTGTGGATTTTGCCGTTGTCATCAGGCCCTACGGCAAGGTTACGTACAGGAATGGCGTTACTCAACGGATACTCTCCCCGACAATAATTGGACTGTCAGGGAGAGTAATCCTCAGCACCTAATGGGCACAGGCTCAATTAATACAATATTGATGGGTACAGATATGTAGGCGCAGCCAGACGTTTCTACTCATTGTGCAGCAAGCCGGGCAATTGCCGGAGAGCGTCCATTCGGGATTCGTTCCAGGGATGGGCGAAGCTTATTCTCAGGCAGTTTTCGAACTGGCCAGATACCGAAAACAGCGGGCCCGGCGTGATGATGATGCCGTGCTTCAGGGCATTCGTGTATGCCGCCAGTGTGTCGACCGTCTCCGGCAACTCCACCCAGACGGTCAGGCCACCTTGCGGGGTACTGACGCGCACCTCCCCGGGCCAGGTATGGAGCGACGCAATCAACCTGTCCCTGTTAGCCCTCAGTTCATGGCGCTGACGGCGAAGGTGGGAGGTGAAACTGCCATCGGCCATGTAGTCCGCCACGCCCTGCTGGAGGTACCGGCTGCTGGCCAGTTGGGTAACCAGCTTCAGGTGAAGGATCCTGTCGTGCCAACGCGCACCGGATATCCAGCCAAGCCGCAAATCCCGGGACAGGGATTTGGAGAAAGAGCTACACAGGATCACCCGGTCCTTACCATCCATGGCCTTCAGCGGATCAGGAGAACGACCAAGAGCAGTATCTCCATAGATATCGTCTTCTATCACCGCGAGGTCATGCCGTTCTGCCAACGAAAGCAGGCGTTTTTTGTCTGGCTCCGGCATCAACGCACCTCCCGGTGTCGAAAATGAAGGAGATACAATACAGGCTCTTACCTTCCAACGCTCAAGTACTTCCTCAAGGCTATCCATGTCCATGCCCGTTTCCATGGACGTGGGCACTTCGACCACTTTAAGGCCAAGCTGTTCCAGAAGCTGCAATGCACCATAGAATCCCGGGGATTCGACAGCGACCACATCCCCACGCTCACAGGATGCCATCAGCGCCAGAAACAGGGCATGTTGGCAACCTGAGGTGATGCAAAGCTGTTCCGGTGAGGCAGTCCACCCTCGCCTGGCATGATGGAGCGCCAACTGCTCCCGCAAGCCGTCAAACCCTGCAGGCTTATCGTAATACTGGAAGTCTTCGCCCTTCTGGCGCCGCAGTGCCCTGCCTATCGAACGGTTCAGAGTCACTATTCCCGGCGGAAGCTCGCCACTGTGAAGATCCGGCAGTAAATCAAACGCCGCACTACGGCCCATGATATCCAGCAGCAGATCGCTGACATTTACCGGGCGTGGGGCTTCTATCCGGGCACGACTAACCGGCTTCTTCACTCCGTCCGGCTGCAAGGAAACAAAGTAGCCGGCTTTAGGGCGGGCCTCGATCAGGCCCTGGGCCTCCAGTCGCTGCAGGGCGTGCTGAACCGTTGCCTTGGACAATTTCTGTTCGACACACAGCGTTCGGATCGAAGGCAGGCGCTCTCCCAACCGCCAACGCTGCTCCAGGATTCCCTTCAATAACCAGCCTTCCAGTTGCTGATAGCGGTACTCGTCAGTCATTTATGGCCCTTACCCTGTCCTAATGCATCGGCAATTTCATACATCTGCACCTATTCTGCAAGCCCGGGCATACTCCCGCCTGTCCACAACAAAATCCACTGCTTTCACGCCAACTCCGTTTAGTAGTTGATGGAGGTCATTACGGGGCAATGCTACTTGAGTCAGTCTAGAAAAGATTCGAGTGAGCTTCTGACCTAGTCGCGTCTCAGGGTAAATCCGTTGGTTTTTTTGACCTTTGAGTTACTCAAAGGTGCTAAGTAATAGAAAGGACCAACGAAAGACAAAGGACTTCGTGATGAAAAGGCTTCTCCCAGCCCTGCTCCTGTTTCCCTTGTTTGCGATCGCTGCCGAGTCGTCGCCTGGCGGCGAGGAGCTGGTCGATGGTATGGAAGATACCCTCTGGGGCAACTCCAATCATGGTCGTTTTACCATGCGCATCGAAACCGAATACTGGACGCGGGAGCTGGACCTGGAAGCCTGGATGGATCGGCCCGAAAAAACCCTGATCCGCATCCACGCGCCCAAGAAAGAAGCCGGCATCGGCTCGCTACGCATCAAGGATGCCATGTGGAACTACCTGCCCAAGGTGGATCGCACCATCAAGATCCCGCCCTCGATGATGCTCCAGCCCTGGATGGGCTCCAACTTCAGCAATGACGACCTGGTCAAGGAGAGCTCGTTCGTCAACGACTACAGCCACGAAATCACCGGCAGCGAAGAGCAGGACTGGGTGACCGTCTACCACGTGCGCTCTACTCCCAAGCCGGACGCGCCGGTCGTGTGGAGCCGTTTAGAATTCAAAATCCGCGATGACCATATACCCGTAGCCGTGACCTACTTCGGTGAGCGGGATCAGTCGGTCAAGGAAATGACCTACAGCGCCATCGAAACCATGGGCGGGCGCCGCATTCCCACCCGCTGGACCATGGTGGATACCGACGACGCCAAATCCCGCACCGTGATCGAGATCGAGTCCATCAAGTTCAACGTCCCCCTCGAGGAAGACCTCTTCACCCTGCGCCGCCTGCGCAATCCACAGTGAGGACACGTCATGGCGATTGTGAATGTGGAAAAAACCTCGCGCATCTACCGTCAGGACAGCGTGGCGGTCAAAGCTCTCGATGACGTTTCCGTGGCTATCGAGGCCGGTGAATTCACTACCCTGGTGGGGCCGTCCGGTTCCGGTAAGACCACCCTGCTCAACCAGATCGGTGCCTTGGATGAACCCACCTCCGGCCGCATCCAGATCGACGGTCAGGAGATTACCGGCCTCAACCGCAGGAAGCGCACCGCCTTGCGATTATGGAAGATCGGTTTCGTGTTCCAGGAATACAACCTGATCGGTGTGCTTTCGGCCCAGGAAAACGTGGAATACGTGTTGATGCTGCGCGGCGTGCCGTTCCGCGACCGACGCGAAAAGGCGCGGCAGATTCTGGCAGAGGTCGGTCTGGAGGGGATGGAAGGTCGCCTACCCAACGAACTGTCTGGCGGTCAGCAGCAGCGGGTGGCGGTGGCCCGGGCCATTGTCAGCCAGCCGGCCATTGTTCTGGCCGACGAACCCACCGCCAACCTCGACTCCAAAACCGGTGCCGCCCTGCTGGACATGATGAGGCGGATGAACGACGAGCACGGCGTTACCTTCGTCTTCTCAACCCATGATCCCATGGTGATGGAGCGGGCCCGCCGGGTGGTGCACCTCAAGGACGGGCGCATCGAACGTGAGGAGCACCGGCAATGATGGCCTGGCTGCGATTGGCCCTGGGCAACCTGCGCGCCAACCGCCGCCGCACCGGCATCACCCTGCTCTCCCTGACCGTCGGCGTGGCCGGGCTGGTGTTCCTGTGGGCCTTTATCGACGGCATCAATGCCCAGATGATCAACAACATGACCGGCTATGTGACCGGCGACCTCAAGGTGCACAAGCGCGGCTTCCACGACGAGCGGGAAATGAACATCGCTCTGCCGCAGCAATGGCAGCTGACAGAGGCTGTCGCCGATGTCACCGGAGTGGACGCCGCCACGCCCCGGGTCACCGGCCACGCGCTGGCCAGTCTCGCCGACCAGTCCCGGGCCCTGCAGGTAATGGGGGTGGCGCCAGAGCAGGAGCGCTCCGTCACGAGGCTGGACCGATCCATCGTCCAGGGCCGCTATCTGCAATCCGGTAACGAAATCGTCCTTGGCACGGGCGCCGCCCGGGCACTGGATGTGGCCCTGGACGACGAACTGGCCCTGGTGGTGCAGGCAGCGGACGGTTCCATTGGCGCCGACCGCTTCAAGGTGGTGGGTCTGTTTGAAACCGGCGTTAAACGCATAGACGGCGGTGTGGCTCAGATCCCTCTTGATGCAGCCCAGTCCCTGTATGCCTTCTGGGGCCGGGTTACGGAAATTGCCGCCCGGGTTGACGACCCCGACCTCCTCAATGGTGTCGTGGCAACCTTGGAGACACAGTTGGGCGAGCGTGGTGTGGAAGTCCTCGACTGGCCCGCCTTGATGCCGTCGCTGATGCAAATGGTAGATTTCCACAACGTGGTGACCTACATCGTTATCTTCGTGGTGTTTGTGGTGGTGGCGGCCGGTATCGTCAACACCATCCTGATGTCCGTGATGGAGCGCGGCCGGGAGTTCGGGGTGATGATGGCTTTGGGCACCTCCGGGTCTCGTATTGTGCAACTGGTGCTGATGGAAACCACCTTGCTGGCCCTGGTGGGCTATGCCCTAGGCCTGATCCTGGGCCTGGCCGTGACCACCTATTACGCCAGCCACGGCCTCGACTTTACCGCCTACATCCAGGCCATGGACACCATGCCGGGGCTGAGCGGTATCGTTTATCCCACCACCAGTCCTGGCCGTTGGCTGATCATTGGCGTGGTGGTGATCATTGTGGCCTTGCTGGCCGCGGTTGTGCCGGCCTGGATTGCCAGCCGCCATACGCCCCTGGAAGCCATGGACGCCCATCGCAGCGCCAGCAACCGTCTGCGCCGGGTCCGTGCTGAAGTCACCGCCAACAACCGTCTCCTGATTTTTGCCCAGATGGCCCTGCGCTCGGTGTTCCGCAATCCGCGCCGCTCCCTGATCACCGCCTCGGCTACCGCGTTCGGGCTCGCCGCCTATCTGTTCCTGTACGGTTTCACCGATGGCTTCTTCGAGCAGATGATCCGCAACTCCACCCAACAGTTGAGTGGCCATGTGCAGGTAATGCAGCAGGGCCATGATGTGGATCTGTCCCCGGCCCTGCGTATCTCCGATACCGCCTCCCGCGTGCAGGCGCTGGCGCAGCGGCCCAACGTCGAAGCCGCCGCCCCGCGGGTGCTGGTCAAGGCCATGGTCGCGAATCCCAAAACCAGCCGCCCGGTGGAGGTGGTGGGCGTGGACCCGGAGCGGGAAAGGCAGGTGACCCGATTGGCGAATTACATCGTTGAAGGCCATTATGTGGAGCCCGCCGGCGACGGCATCGTGATCGGCCAGAAACTGGCAGACGATCTGAACGCCCGCCTGGGCGACAAGCTGGTCGTCACCGTCCAGCAGGCCAGCGGTGACCTCGCCTCCAGTGCTTACCCGATCGCCGGAATTTACCGCACCGGGAGCGACCTGTTCGACAGTGAGTACGTCTTCACGAGTCTCACCAGGGCCCGGACTCTGCTCGGTTTCCAGCCTGACCAGGCCTCGCGTATCGCCCTTCGGTTGCAGGACCGCAGCCAAAGCACGCTTCTGGCCCGGGACCTGAACCGCACCCTACCCGGCGATCTGGTGGCCCAGGACTGGGAAACCCTGTTACCCATAGTGATGCAAATGATCGACATGACCCGGATCGACTTTTACCTGATCCTGTCGGTGGTGTTCGTCGTGGTTGCGATCGGTGTCATGAACACCATGGTGATGTCGGTGATGGAGCGCACCCGTGAGCTGGGCGTGATGCTGGCGTTGGGAACGCGCGGCTCTCAGGTGGTGCTGACCATCCTCTTTGAGGCGTTGTTTCTGGCGCTACTGGGCATGGCCGCCGGCAGTGTGGTCGGAACGCTGATCGTGGCCTGGTATAACCGCAGGGGGATCGACCTCTCGGCCGTCGCTCATTCATTTGAAGCCGTTCCCGGAGTAACGGACGTGATTTACCCGGTGCTCATCTTCGACCACGTCTGGCTGCCTGGTCTGCTGCTTTTCATCTGCTCCGTGCTGGTGGCCCTGTACCCGGCGCGACGGGCATCAAGACTGGATCCGGTGGAGGCGATTCGCCATGGTTAAGCGTACATGCGCTGTAATCGCGGTGAGTCTGATGCTGGCTCCGCCCGCCGGGGCCGACTTCAGTCATTCCGGCTCGCTCAAGAACCTCACTGTTGGTTCGCGTTCGCTGGTGGACGACGATCCGTATGTGTCGAACCTCACCCGTCTGCGCCTGGAACCGCACTATCGCCAGGGCGACTGGACCCTGGAGGCGGCCTACGATGTGGAACTGGTTACCGGCAGCTTCCTCGACAGCCCCGAATTCGCCCTGCTCAAGGACGCCCCGGATCCGCGATACTGGGACCTGCAGGGCGAGCTGACCGAATCCGGCGATCTTGTGGCCCGCCACCAGTTGTACCGGGGCACGGTGAAATGGCGCTCGCCAGTGGGGGATTGGCGTCTCGGCAGGCAGCAGGTGAACTGGTCCACGGCGCTGATCTGGAACCCCATGGACATCCTCAACCCGGTGAGCCCCCTGCAACTGGAACCGGATGAGCGCATCGGCGTCGATGCCCTGCTCTGGGATACGCCCTGGGGCGCCCTGGGCCGGATCAGTGCCGTGCATGCCCCGCAGCATGAGGACGACGAGGCCAGCACCGCCGCCCGGGTCAAGCGCTTCGTGGCCGGTGTGGATGCCAGTGTGATGGCCGGAACCTTCGCCGATGTCACCAAGGCTGGTGTCGGCGGCAGCGGTTCGCTGGCCGGCACCGGCTGGCGCATGGAAGCGGTGTGGAGCGAGCCCGACGAGGAAGCCAGCTACTGGCAGGCGGTGGCGGATCTCAACTGGTCGTTCCGCAACGGTGTCAATCTTGCCCTGGAATACTTCTACAACGGCCGGCCCGCGCCCAATCCGGGACTGTCTTTCAGCCGCCTGGCGGCCGGGGAGCCCCAATACGCGGACCACCACTACACCGGCCTTTTGGTTTGGCAGGACATCAATCCCTTCTGGCAGTACCGTATAGTCGCCATCCGCAACGCCGACGACCAAAGCTGGGTGGTCTACCCCCGCTCCACCTGGACACTGCCGGTGCCCCTAGAGGTGTATCTGACAGCTGGCGTGCAGCTGTTTGGCGGCAATGACAACAGTGAATACGGGGCGCTCAACAACCTGGGATTGCTGGAAGCCCAGTGGTTTTTTTGATGGGGGCACAGCGTAGACGGCAGATTGCTGGCTGCCCATCTGTTTTTTAAAACTATGCCCCTCTGTTGCCACAGTCCTTTGCTAGACAAGTCAAATCAAACCGAGCGTCAGAATTTTTTACACCTCTCTTGACTGACCTTTCCGTATGGCAACAAAAACATATACCTACACGCACGGAGCGTTATTTGCTTGTGTACCCCTGATCCATCCTTATCCTGCGGTTCTTGGCCGAGGGCGTGGAACCTAAATCGTTAAAGGTGCCTTCGCGCAGTTGGAAGACATTCTCCAAGTTATTCAGTGTCGATCGGAAACTCGACAAAACGGAGGAGTCATCATGTACCCCCATCCACAATACCGGAAAGACCTGCCCAGTTTGTTGACAACCGCATTAGTGGCCGTGTGTTGGGCCAGCCCAAGTCTTGGTGATGCCCCCTGCAATGAGCTTGATGAATGCCGGGTGCTGATCGAAATAAATGCCACGGATGGCGATATCGGCTTCCACGTTCTATTCGACGCCGAAGGCTGGCGGCAGGCAAAAATCATCGGCCCGGACGGTAAACTACTGTTTCTGGAACAGGCTCGCAAAGCGCTCAAGGATCAGAAGCTGACCGAAAACTTCTTTGAGAGCGCCGAACCAGTGTGTGAACCGGGGCTGGTTGAAGAACCTGGGGACGAGGTAGTGACGTTGCCGGAGTTTCTGGCGCGTTTCGAAGCCGGTTTCTATGAATTTCAGCTCAAGCTGGATAACGGAGGAGTTCTTGCCGGGACGACGCTGTTGTCTCACTTCATTCCGGCGGCACCGGCGGACGTCGATTTTGACGGCACCACCATCACCTGGAGCTATGGTGACGATCTCGGCGAATGCACAACCCAGCCGGATGGATTTGTATTGGCTGGAGAAGGTGACATTGTGGCCTACGAAGTGGTCATGGAACCTGACGATGACGCTCTGGCTCCATTCACCTACTCGGTACGCATTCCCGCTGGCGTAAACAGCGTGAGTGTCCCGTCCAGTTATTTGGCCGCGCTTCCCGCGAATGCACCACTGAAAGTGGAAGTCGGAGCCATCGAGCGACGCCCTAACGGCTCTTTCGGCAACCAGACCTTTTCGGAGGAGGATGGCTTCTGTAACAATCCCGATCAGGAGCAGTGCCCTGGAGAAGAAGAGGATTAGGATGTTGAGGTCGGCTGCTGTCTAGGTAGGTTCCAAATCCAGGTCGCTGGTGGCCGGCATTGCATTCGCTGGCCCGACAATCAGTAAGCCGGCTTCCTTCATCGGCACGGCCAACACTTCGAGCTGTTTTTCGTGAGTACGGTAGCCGCCCATTGTGGCCATGGCCTGCCGCACGTCAGGGTTTCTGAACAGCACGTGTTCCGAAATGCGGTACTGAATCACCAGGCTGTTGCCCCGGCGCATGGCAAAGGCCTGAGCGGGCTCACCGCCCACGGTGGTGTGCCAGGTGGCAAGTAGACGACCACCTGCCAACTTGGCTGGAGCTGAAATGTCAGCGGTATTTGCCAGTGCAGGCAGGTCCGTGACAGCCACCTTCTGATAGTCTGCCAACGCATCACTCACCATCCGTATATGGTCGTGACTCCTGAGGCCCACGTCGGGCAACAACAGCACCCCGGCGAGCACCAGTGCCACTACCCATCCTCCGGTACCGACCACCGCTGGACGGTACAAACCGGTCAGCCATTGCCTGAGATTGAACCTGGAGGTTGTTCTCGGGGCCGGGTCGGAGTACTCAGGTGCGTCTGCAAGCGCCTTATCCAGTCGCTTTTGCAGGTCAAACGGCATGCGGGTTGTCGGCACCTCCTGGAAGCGTCGGCTCATGACCTGCTGACGGGCAACGTCCGCACGACAGGCTTCACAGCCGGCCAGGTGCGCCTCGACCAGGGCCGTGTGATGGTCATCCAGCTCGCCATCCGCGTAACCTGCAAGCCAGTCCTGAAGTTCGAGGTGGAGTTCAGAGAAGCGCCCGGCTTCTGATTTTTCGACGTCGTTCATGTAGGTTTACCGCCGTGAATAGAGGTTGCAGCCAATCCATCGGCGGATTCCGTCCTGATAAGCAGGCTGGCTAGAAGCCGCCGCCCTCTCGATAACCGGCTCATAACCGTGCCCTGTGCAATGTCCAGAACCTCTCCCACTTCCTGATAATTCAGTCCTTCAACATCCCGTAACAAGACAACCTGGCGAAAATTATCCGGTAGCGCCTGCACTGCCTTCATGAACTGCTCATTGCTTTGCGTTTGCACGGTCTGCTCGAACGGTCCGGCCGATGTGCAGGCCTGCTCCTGAAGAAATGCGTCGCCGGTAGTGAGCATCGGTGCCAGTTGGTCTCGCCGCGCGTTACGCCGAACGTCATCAGCCACCACCCGATTCAGGATCTTAAGCAACCACGCATACACCGCCACCTGATCCGTAAGCTGCGCGAAGTCACGCCACCCCCGAAGCAGGGCCTCCTGCGTCCAGTCCTCGGCTACCTCCCGCGACTGGGTCTGGCGCAGCGCGACACCGAACAACCTGTCACGCCAGGGGCGAGTCAGGGCATCGAACTGCTGTTTACTCCGGGCTTTGCGCATCCATAGTGCCTGTAAGAGTGCCTATAAGGGGCCATATCTTAGGGGTTGCCGGGAACAGCGACCCAGAACGGGAATTTGCCATCGACAGGTTCCCGACGCACCACCTGCAGGGACTCCAAATCAATAACGGTTATCAGATTGTCTGCGGTCACGGACGCATAAAGGTAACGGCCGTCGGCGCTTGCGCGCACGCCATGGGGCCCGGTGCCGACTTCCGGGTTGGCCACAACAGTAAGACTGTCAGCATCAATCACCGTCACCCGGGATGCAGAGATGGCTCCCGTGGCCACATACCGACTGTTCGGAATTACGTCGATGCCACCGTGGCCTGCGCCGACCTTGAATACCTTGAGGACTTTCTCACTGTCCAGGTCCAACACACCCACGTGGCCAACGAAATCACGAATCCATAACCGACGGCCGTCCTCGGAAATATCAATATTGTGGGGGCTATCCAGCCCTGGCGTCGGTATGGCGCGCTGTTTGTCGAGCGTTGTCATATCCACCACGGCTAACGCGCCCTCGCCCTGCAAGGTAACGTAAGCGAGGCTGCTATCCTCGTTAAAAATGATGTTGTGGGGCGTGTCACCCACATTGACCTTTTTGACCAGTGACAGGGTCTCCATGTCGATGACGGCAATTTCTCCCAGCGTGGTTGCCACGGCAAGGCCATAACGTCCGTCGGGTGACACTTTAACGCCCTGCACCACCTTGCCGATCGGAAAGCTCGCCTGAATCTCGCCGTTATCCGTGTCCATGATGTAGACATTGCCGGTTTTGAACCCGGACACCATCAGCTGTTTACCATCCGGGCTCAGCGCAGTGTAGTGAGCGCCCTCCACACCCGGCCAGGTGGACTTTGAAGGGAAACGTTCAACAACACCGGAATTCTGAACTGCAGCATAGATCGGTTTAGGAACGGCCTGCTCTAACGACACTTTGGCCGCCGTGCCAGCAGCTGACGCATCCTGAGAGGCGGCCGGGCCTGAACTCTGCTCACCAGTTCCCATGACGGCCTGACGCAACTGGTGGACGTCTTTCCCAGAGAAATCCTTGCCAGAGAGCGCGCTCACCTCCTCGGCGGTATAGGGTTGGAAATCGGGGGATATTCGCTCCCGATTGCCAAACGCCGTTAACACGTAATTCAGGACATCCGCGATTTGCTGGTCGCTGAGCGAACCGCCCCAGGCGGGCATATTGCCATTGTAGGCTGTTCCTTCGACGTCAATCGAGCCGGTCAGGCCGTATTGCAGCACATGGGCCAGATAGTCTCGCCCACCGATACCGCCATTGGCATTGAAGATGTTTGCAGCGTGCCCCTTCTGAGGCGGGAACGACCCGGGAATGCCCTCACCTCCGGCCTGATGGCAAGCGGCGCATTGCTGGCTGTAGACCTCTTCTCCCCGGGCAATACTGTCTTCTCCCGGCGCTGCTGTGACAGCACTGGTGCCGGAGATAAGACCGATTGAAAGCACCAGTTTTAACATCGGCGAAATACGTTGGTTTACCATTGTTAGAGTCCTGATTCGCAGGTGGAACCGTGAAGCCTTCAGCCAACGGCGGCTGCTCTTTCTTTATAAGCATATGTGCCGAGCGAGCTTCACGGGGTCAAAATTGTTTACAGTCCCCTACCAAGGCGTCACTGGGATTCGATTTATTCCCCCTTTTTACGATTTTTCTGAGCTGGCCCAAGCTCATAATCACTTTGTGAGCCGTGATCATCCTGCCTGGCTCCCTCTTTAGCGGTCTTGGGCTGGTGGCGGGCGCATCTTCCACTACTATCAAGGTAAGTAAGCCCTGGAGACGATGTTACCGTGGGACTGTCGATCAAAAAGACGGAATTTTCGGCGGAAGAGTTTGAACGTTTTGCTGCCAAGGTCCGGACGGACCTTACAGCACTCAATCGGCTTCTGAACCGGCCCGGATTTGGCGCGGGAGAGAGTTCCATTGGCGCCGAGGTCGAGTTCTACATCGTAAACCCTGACCTGCGAGTTCAACCTATCAACACAGAAATCGCCGCCAGCGTCCAGGACCCCCAACTGACGGTTGAGCTCAACCGCTTCAATCTCGAATACAACCTCAGCCCCCAGGCCTTCAAGGGCGATCCGTTTGCCAGAACAGAGCAAGAGCTGCTCGCTGCCATCAGACGCATCAACCAGCACGCCGCACCATTGGATGGGGAGCTGATAGCGATCGGTATTCTGCCCACACTTCGCGAGTCCGATATCGACGCGAAGGTGATGACAGATGAACCCCGATACCACGCGCTATCCAACGCGCTGGTCAAACAACGAGGCGAGCCATTCAGCATCCATATCGGTGGCAACGATGTCATAGACCTGGAGGCCGACGACGTCACCATGGAAGGGGCCAATACCTCATTCCAGCTGCACTGGCGGGTGCCCGCCAACCGTTTCGCCGATTATTTCAATGCGGTCCAGCTGGTCACGCCGATTGTCCTGGCTCTGGCCAGCAATTCGCCCAGCCTGTTTGGCCACCAGCTGTGGGACGAAACCCGCATTGCGCTATTCAAGCAATCCATCGACAGCCGATCCCCCAATCATAAAACCTGGCGCCACCCACCAAGGGTCTATTACGGAAACGGCTGGGCCCGCAGCGCCTGGGAACTGTTTGCGGCCTCCGCCTCGCTGTATCCCCCCATCATTCCGCTGATGTCGGATGAAGATCCGATGGCCGTCATTGATCGCGGAGGGGTGCCGAAACTGGCCGAGCTGCGCCTGCACCAGGGAACCACCTGGCCCTGGAACCGGGCCATCTTTGATCACGAAGAAGGTGGTCATCTACGCATCGAGATTCGTTCCATGCCTGCAGGGCCGACTGCCGTTGATATGTGTGCGAACGGACTGTTCGTGATCGGGGCGGCCTTGGCAGTGCTCGATGACATCCGTCATCTGACGTCGATACTCCCCTTCCATTACACCGAACACAATTTCTACCGCGCCGCCAAATATGGCATCGATGCAGAAATCATCTGGCCGCACAAGGATCAGGTTCAGTTGCAGGAGACGCCTCTGTTGACCGTGGCCCGTGACCTGCTGCCGCGTGCCCGGGAAGCATTGAACCGAACAGCCATGGACGAGACGGAAATTCACCGCCTGCTGGGAATCATCGAAGGCCGCATCGAGTCCAACATATCTGGCGCCCGGTGGCAGCGCCACATCACCGAGTCTTTCCTGAGGTCCCTGAGTCCCGATGAAGCGTTCCGGAGTATGCTGTCCCTCTACATGGCCAACCAGAAGAAAAACAGGCCACTCCATGAATGGACGCTATCACCGTGAGCAACTCGAACGTTCTTGATTATCTGAATGATCCGTCACCCCGGACGCTGGGTCGCTCACCCCTGGAGTGGCTGGACCGACTGCACAAGCCCACGGTTGTTCGTGTGGCCGGCCGCGATCGTTCTCGTACCCGGGCCATGGCAACCCTTCTTCACGGCAATGAGCCTTCGGGGCTGTTTGCGCTTCACCGGTGGTTACTTGAGCAGCAAACGCCCGAGGTTAACATGCTGTTTCTCCTGGGAGGCGTCTATCCCGCGAAAATCCCGCCTGCCCTCTCACTGCGCCAGCTTCCCGAAGGACGTGATCTCAACCGATGTTTCAAAGAACCTTTCGAGGGGGAGGAAGGTGCGATTGCCGAGGCCATGCTGGCAGAGCTTCGCAAAGAGAACCTCGAATGCTTGCTGGACGTTCACAACACTTCAGGCACAGGTCCCGCCTTCGCTGTGACCATCACCAATGACGGCGCCCATCAGGCGCTGACCTCGCTCTTTACCGACCGCCTCATCATGACGGACCTTCGTCTGGGCGCCTTGATGGAATATTCGGAACAGGAGGTACCCACGGTGACCATCGAATGTGGTGGGTCACAGGATGATCTAGCTCATCAGCTGGCGTACGACGGACTCGTTCGGTATACGTCGAGACCGGATGTGTTGTCGCTTGAAACAGCGGATTGGGACGTCGCCGTGTTGCGAAATCCGATTCGGGTGGAACTGGCTCCTGAAGCGACCATAGAATATCGGCTTGAACCCACTGGTCAGGCTGACCTCACGTTTCCGCCAGACATCGAACACCGCAATTTCGGGATTGTTTCTCCAGACGAGCCTCTGGGGTGGATTGGAGAAAAAGGCCTGAGCGTACTCACAGCGATCGGCCACAACCGGACGGAAAACATGGAGCGGATTCTTCGGGTCAAGAATGGGCAGATCTACCCCGCCCAGGCCATCAAGGCCTTCATGATTACCACCAACCCGATTATTGCCAAGAGTGACTGCTTGTTCTATGCGGTCAAAGCAACAGGCGAACCTATATTTTGAAGAATCCAAAGAGTCCCAGAGGCGCCGAATTTAGTACGTCGGGCGGTTGTCTATCAGGCTGAAATTCAGGATTCCCCAGACGGACTCTGCTATATATTATGGGATTCGACCCAATCTTCCTCACAGGCGATAAGCGCAGTCTGCTTACTATTTATTGGTAAAAAGCAGTTCAAGGGAACATTGATGCGCGTAAATAAAGTCCTGCTCCTTTCGTTGGTATGCGCCCTTACACTAATCAATGAAGTCTGGGCCCAGGCGCCAGCAGATTCGAGCTCCAGGCCCGCGAATGATCCTATTCTTACGAATCCTCAGATCTCAGTAGAGGAGCTTTCGCATCGTATCGTTCCCATGAAAAAAGAGGAGCTCAAGCCCCTCGCGCTCGCCTGGCAAGATGTCGTGAAAGCGGAAACCGAGAAGATTTCGGAAAAGAAAATAAGCCTGCGCCAAGATCCGGACGCGGTCTATAGAGAAGCCTATCAGGAAGTCGCGAGCATGGTGGAAGCGCGAATGGCTACATTTGAGCGCTACACTATGGTGGTGGATGCTTTCGAAAGCAAAGGTGGAGATCCTGACCTGGTGAAGGATTTCCGCAACTATCGTGACTCTATCCTTTTTAACGAAACGGCCCTTGCGAGCCCCCGCGCAATCTTTCTGGCCATTCTGAACTGGGCGACCCGTCGCGATGGCGGTATAGCCGTTCTCAAGGACATCGGGATTGTTCTTCTTGCTTTCCTGGCACTGCTTGCGGTTGCGCGAACCGTTGGAGCTGCTGCCCGCAAATGGATTGGACGGGTTCCGACCATTTCAAAACTGCTGGAGACATTTCTTGTTGGTGTGGTTTTCTGGCTAGTCCTCACCATGGGTCTTCTGCTCGTCCTGGCTGGCCTGGGAGTCAATATAGCGCCTATCTTCGCAATGATTGGTGGCGCTTCTTTCATTCTGGCTTTCGCCCTTCAGGATACCCTGGGGAATCTCGCGAGCGGGCTCATGATCATGATCAACCAGCCGTTTGATGAGGGCGACTACGTCCAGGTTGGTGGTGTTGGGGGAACCGTGAAATCTGTGAGCATTGTCGCGACCACCGTTGCCACGCCAGACAATCAGGTGATTGTAATTCCGAACAAAAATGTCTGGGGGAATGTAATAACCAACGTAACGGCAAGCACCACGCGGCGGGTGGACCTGGTATTCGGTATTTCCTATGAGGACTCTATTCCTGAGGCACTGGAAGTTATGAACCGTGTGGTGAGTAACCACCCGTCAATTTTAAGTGACCCTGAGCCTGTCATTCGGGTTCATCAGCTCTCCGAAAGTTCTGTTAATTTCATCTGTCGCCCTTGGGTAAAAACAGAGGACTATTGGGCCGTATACTGGGACCTGACACATCAGATGAAAGAGGCTTTCGATGAGGCGGGGATTTCCATGCCCTACCCGCAGCGTGACGTTCATATAAAGAACCGCACAGGAGCGCGATCATGAGTAATCCCACAAAATCGCTGGTATTAGAGTGCAATATCGCTCAATCCTGCGGCGCCATTGAGCTACTGATAGAACCCAAGGAGAAGGATCTGGGTGGATTCTCCGTTCGACGAGTCTTGCCAACCAAAGAACGGCAAATGGTCGGCCCCTGGATCTTCTTTGACCACATGGGTCCGGCGCGTTTTCCTGCCGGGGACGGCATCAATGTTCGCCCTCACCCGCACATCAACCTTGCTACTGTGACCTATCTTTTTGAGGGTGAGCTCCTCCATCGCGACTCTCTCGGTAATCGCCAGCCCATCAAGCCCGGTGACATAAACCTTATGGTGGCTGGCAAGGGGATAGTGCATTCCGAAAGAGAACGCCCCGAGGTAACTGCCTCCGACCATACATTGCATGGCCTTCAGCTTTGGCTGGCACTGCCTGAAGCGAAAGAGGAAATGGCTCCGGCGTTTATACACTATCCGGGTGAAATGATTCCGGCCACGGTGGTTGATGGCGTTCCCGTCCGAGTGATCATGGGGAGTGCTTTCGGCCTGACCTCACCAGTAGACGTGTTTTCAGACACCCTCTACCTCGAGGCTCATTTGCAACCGGGACAAAGCCTCACCCTGCCCCATGCCGAAGAACGGGGCCTTTATGTTGCGCAAGGTTCGCTTGTCGCAGGGGATACCGATATCCCGCAGTTTACGATGGCGGTTTTGGGGCCCGAGCCTGATGTCGAAGTTGTGGCGAAGGAGGAAACCCGAATCGCTCTGATCGGGGGAGAACCGTTCTCACCCCGTTATATGGAGTGGAACTTCGTTTCCAGCCGGGCTGAACGAATCGAACAGGCCAAATCTGACTGGAAAGCGGGTCGCTTCCCAGTCGTTCCCGGCGACGAAGTTGAGTTTATTCCATTACCGGAATAGGGCTTCAGCGCCGCGGTAGCAGCCCACTGTCAATCATTTGCTGAAAGAACCCCTCCATGGATTCCTTGACTGGTCTGTAGGAAAGCCCCAACTCCCGTTTGCCTTTGCTATTGTCCGCTCGCCACGGCCAATCCACGTTGCGGGCGATGAACGTCCGGTTAATCGTTTTGTCGGCCAGCGGTCCGACCAGCCACACCAGCCATTTTGGCAGGGCCCGTCGGGGAACCGGGTAACGATCGCCGTATTTCTCCCGAAGAGTCTGGGCCAGCTCAAAAAAATCGGTGTTGTGGCCGGAAACAATATAGCGCCCGGCGGCCTCTGGCGTGAATCCGGCCTGGAAATGAGCCTCTGCGACATCACGTACATCAACCACCCCAATCCCGACGCGCGGTACCCCGGGTTTCATCCGGCCATCCCCCATCTGTTTGATCAGGTTGAAACTTTCCGATGTTGCATGGGGGTTGATACCGGGGCCAATAACAAGGGAAGGATTGATAGTCACGAGATCCCATTGATCCTGCTGTTCCGCAATTTTCCACGCCTCCTGTTCGGCCACTGTCTTGGAATAGGAGTACGGCTGGTTGTCCAGGGATGAACTCGTGTTCCAGATAGACTCGTCGATTACTCCGTTGGGCGCATTTTTCAGATCGGCGTTGTCGCCGTAAATCGCGGCACAGCTGCTGGTCACCACAACACGTTTCACGCCTGGCGTCTTCGTCGCCTGAGAGAGAACATTCCGGGTACCCAGTTTTGCAGGTTCGACCAATTCCTTCAGCGGATCCGACACAGCCCGGGTAAAGGGCGAAGCGGTGTGGAAGACCAACTCGCAGCCGGCCATAGCATCGGCGTACGATCCATCTTCCAACAAGTCGGCCTTGAAGTAGCGAATCGTTCCCGGTGCCCCTTCGGCTATCGAGTTCAGGTATTTGAGTTTCTCAGGGTCATCGGGATCCCGGACCGCTGCGTGAACGGTTAAACCCTCGTCCAACAGGCGCTTCACCAACCAACCGGCGACATAGCCGGTGGCCCCGGTGACAAGTACTGGGGCGGTTTTATCAATCGTTTTCACGTTCAACTCCTGACGCGATGCGGTGGAAGACTGAATATAGCATTATGCGTGTCGCGAGATCGGGTGGGACTGGCAGAACACGCCAAATCACTCGCAATCGCAGTGCACCCTGTAATCTTTGCCCATGAGGTCCGCCCTCGGCACCAATCGTGAGTTAAAGTGCTCGGGTATATTATTGTTACCGCATAGAAACCATCAATTAGTCTACTTTTGGTGACCACCATCGACTATGAGCTTGAACGAAAAAGCAGGCGTCTAAACAGTTAGATACGGTCGAAAAAAAGTGGTCAATCCGTCGAACGGATACGGAGAAAGACACATGCAAACGATCCTCGGGGCAACCGGGCAAATCGGGCGGGAACTGGCGCTCAGTCTGAAGAGGGACCACACCAGCAGTATTCGTCTGGTCAGCCGCTATCCAGAGAAGATCAACGATTCTGACAAGCTGGTCAGCGCTGACCTGATGGACGCTTCACAGACTCTGGAGGCGGTTGGGGGTTCGGAGATTGTTTACATGACCGCCGGATTGCCCCTCGACAGCCAGCTTTGGACAGACCGCTGGCCGGTTATGATGCGCAACGTGATCGATGCCTGTGCCGCGCACGGCGCCAAGCTGGTGTACTTCGACAATACCTATATGTATTCCCAGACCAGCGAACCCCAGCTGGAAGATGCGCCGTTCAGGCCCAACGGCCCCAAAGGCCGCGTCCGTGCCGAGATCACACGGATGCTACTGGATGCCATGGACCGGGAGCATATTGAAGCAGTGATATGTCGCGCCCCGGAATTCTACGGGCCGGGCAGGACACAAAGCATTACCAACTCGACGGTGATCGACAACCTGCTCGCAGGAAAACCGGCAAAGGTATTCTTGCGTGACGATACCCTGAGAACATTGATTTTTACCCCGGACGCGAGTCGTGCCATGGCACTCCTTGGCAACACACCGGATGCCTACGGGCAGACCTGGCACCTACCCTGTGACGACAACCGCCTCACCTACCGCCAGTTTGTCGAACTGGCCGCCGGAATTTTCGGGGTGGATGCAAGCTACAAGGTGCTCAAGCGCTGGCAGATCTGGCTGGCTGCTCGGGCTAACAAAACGATACGGGAGACGGAAGAGTTGCTGCCCCGATACAAGACCGACAATCTCTTCATTTCAGAGAAATTCAAATCACGGTTTCCGGACTTCAGAGTGACAACGTATCGCGAAGGTCTAACCCGGATTCGGGATGAGCATGCTACTCGTTAATTGAGGTTCTGAACCAGAATGGGGACCAACCGGTCCCCCTCCAGCTATTGCGCCCCGGACCAGGTGATTCCCAACTGATTGTTCACGGCATCCCGGATTTCGCGGTATCGATCGGGTTCGTTGATCAGCTTATCCAGATCATCCTCGGGGAAAATCTCTTTCAGTTTCTCCTTGGTTTTCTCCTTCGTGAAAATAGCCGGGAGCATCTGTTCGAGGCAGCGCAGCATGACCTCGGGCGACACCGATGCCCCGGGTGAGGCCCCGAGCAAGGTCCCGTAGCTTTTGTCACTGGAGACGAGGATCTCGGTACCCATCTGCAAATCTCCGTCCTTAATGATTTGCACCCGCTGGCCGGCCTCAACCGGTTTCCAGTTGAATTTCTTACTCATGCCAGGAGCAAAGCTTTCCAGCTCCTCGAACATGCTCTTTTCACCTTTAAAGGTTTCTGAGACCAGATATTTCACCAACGGAAAATGCTCGAGTGCGACGTTTAGCAAGCCGGGAATGTCGTGCAGGCGCATTGAACGGAGGTAATCGACAAAGCCCCGGCCCTTTTCCAGAACGGGCTTGAACGACGCAAACGGACCGAACAGCAGGTAGTGCTGGCCATCGGCCACTCGCAAATCAAGATGCGGAACGGACATGGGAGGCGCGCCCACTTTCGCTTTGCCGTAGGTTTTTGCGCGATATTGGTCAGCCTGTTCTTCACTGATCGGCGCCTGCAAAAACCGGCCGCCTACGGGAAAGCCCGTGAATCGGCCACGGAACGGCAAGTGGCTTTTCTTCAGAATGGGAAATGCGCCGCCACCCGCTCCGACAAACAGTACGTCGGCCCTGTGCTGAATGGCGCTCCCACGCTGTTCCGCCTCAATCAGCCAGCTGCCTGCGGGGCTGCGATGCACTCGCTTTACATGGGTGCCGTATTCAATTTTGACCCCCAGTTCATTAGCGGCGTAGGCGGCCATTTGCTCGGTCAGCGATCCGAAATTAACATCCGTGCCTGTTTCGATGACGGTAGCCGCCATTTTTTCGTGGGTTGGCCGTCCCTCCATCAGATAAGGGATCCAGCTTTTTATCTCGTCGAACTCCTCCGAAAAACGCATGTGTTCGAAAAAGTGGTGAGCTGACATTTCCTTGAACCGTAGCCGCAGTTCTTCGATGGCCGGTTCAGCCACGATGGTGCAGTGTTTGGTTTGATTGATGAACGTTCTGGGGTCCTTGATCGCTCCATTTTTGATCAGATAGGCCCAGAATTGTTTGGCAACGTTGAACTGCGCGTGAATTTTCAGAGCCTTTTCAACGGAGATAACCTCTTCATCCACCGGGGTATAGTTGAGCTCGCAGTTCGCTTCATGCCCGGTGCCGGCGTTGTTGAATACCCATGAATTGCCTGCGCCGGGGCCGTCCAGTCGCTCCAGGATGGTGATATCCAACTCGGGGGCCAGTTCTTTCGCCAGGGTGGCAAAAGTTGTTCCCATAATTCCCGCGCCGATGATTATTACATTCATTGCATCCGTTCCTTATCAGTTCGCCAGATCAACAGGTTACTACGTATGTCATGCGGATGTACGGCCTTCACCTTCTGTTGGACCGACGTAACTCTTCGCTCAAACAAGGTGATCAGCATTCGATTGCATTAACCGCAAGCCCGCCTCGGGAGGTTTCTTTGTACTTGTCCTGCATATCCATGCCGGTTTCACGCATTGTTTTGATGACCTTGTCCAACGAAATAAAATGCTTTCCGCTCCCCCGCAGTGCCATTTGGGCCGCGTTAATGGCCTTGACCGCAGCAATCGCGTTCCTTTCGATACACGGAACCTGAACCAGTCCTCCGACCGGATCGCAGGTTAATCCGAGGTTATGTTCCAGACCGATCTCCGCAGCGTTCTCCACCTGTTCCGGCGAGCCGCCCAGCACCTCGCACAACCCTGCCGCTGCCATCGCGCAGGCGGACCCTACTTCACCCTGGCAACCAACCTCAGCACCAGAGATTGATGCATTTTCCTTGCAGAGGGCTCCAATCGCTGCCGCTGCCAGCAGAAAATCAGTCACATCGTTGTCTGACGCGTTCGGCTCGAATTCCATGTAGTACATAAGAACCGCCGGAATGATGCCCGCGGCGCCGTTGGTCGGGGCGGTTACCATACGACCACCACAGGCGTTTTCTTCATTGACGGCCAATGCATACAGGTTTACCCAGTCCATGGCGCCCAGTGTCGAGCTGATAACATTGGACTGGGCACTGCTAAGTAACGACTGGTGGAGCCCCTTTGCACGGCGCTCTACCCCAAGCCCGCCGGGTAGTGGACCCTCCTTGCGCAGGCCGGAGGCAATGCAGTCGCTCATCGCCGTCCAGATGTTCAATACTCCTGCACGGATCTCAGGCTCGGGACGCCAGACCTTCTCGTTCTCCAGAACCAGCTGACTGATTCGTAGCCCGTGCCTGTTGCAAAGCTCCAGCAATTCCGCAGAACGGCTGAAACGGTAGGGAAGCTTTGCCTGAGGCACCAACATGGCACCTTCCACCGCCTGACTTTCCTCAATCACAAAGCCACCGCCCACAGAATAGAACGTATTCTCAAAAAGCAGCCGATCGTTCTCGTCAAGAGCCTCTATTCGGAGCGCATTCGGGTGGTATGGCAGTGTCTCGTCCAGAAAACGGAGATCCCGGCTCCAATCGAAGGCCACCGGGTATTGGCCGGGCAGGTCCAGAACCCCGGTCTGTTTGAGCTGCTCCACGGTCGGCCGGATGATCTCGGGGTCAACACTGCCGGGGCGGTGGCCCATCAGGCCTAAAATAATCGCATGATCGGTGCCATGCCCCTTCCCCGTTGCACTCAACGAGCCATATAGCCCGACCCGAATGCGCCTGACCTTCGCAATCAATTCACCGGACTCAAGTTGCTGCACAAAGGTAGCAGCCGCAACCATGGGGCCGACCGTGTGGGAGCTGGACGGGCCAATGCCTATTTTGAACAGATCGAAAACGGATACAGACATAGGAACACCCGATCAGGTTATTGGTTTTGGGGCAGCCTGGTGCCGAGAACGGTGACGAACCGACCCGCGGATCCCCTGAAAACCGGCGCGTTTACTGAAGTGTAGATTCATATCCCGCCCATTTAGACCAGGTACTCAACATTAAAATCCGCACTATGGGTCTACCCTCGAAATGCAGTTTACGTTAAGGTAAACCAGCCTAAGCCGAATCACACCAGATTCCAACAGGCTGTCTTTCAAGACATTAACTACACTCCCAAAAGGAGTGTTTTGTTCCTCAGGCCGACACCCCAGGAAGAGGATTATGACAACAACAAAGTCCAAAGTTGTGTATTCCCCAGTGTTTACCGACGGTGCGGAATTCCGAATTCCGACCTTCAAGCTCTTGAAACAGGACGGCTCGCTCTACAAGAGTGCCAAGGCCCCTGATCTCGATAAGGAAAAGGCCCTTCGTATTTACCGGGCCATGATCACTACCCGAATTCTCGATGAGCGTATGCTTGCCGCCCAGCGGCAGGGACGTTTGAGCTTTTACATGCAATGCACCGGCGAAGAGGCCGCCGTTATTGGCAGTGCCGCCGCGCTGGATGACAACGACATGATCATGGCTCAGTACCGGGAACAAGGCGCCCTCGCCTATCGCGGTTTTTCCATCGACGAGTTCATGAACCAGTTGTTCGGCAACGAACTGGACTATGGCAAGGGCCGCCAGATGCCCGTCCATTATGGCTCCAAGAAGCTGAACTACATGACCATTTCGTCTCCGCTGGCCACCCAGATACCCCAGGCCACCGGCTACGCCTACGGCCAGAAGATGGCGGGGGACGGCCATTGCACGATCACCTATTTCGGTGAAGGTGCTGCCTCCGAAGGTGACTTCCACGCCGCACTGAACATGGCCGCCGTTCACCGTGTGCCGGTGATATTCCTTTGCCGGAACAACGGATACGCCATTTCCACGCCCGCCGCAGAACAATTTGCGGCCGATGGCGTCGCGCCCCGGGCCTATGGCTACAAGATGGATGTGATCCGCGTGGATGGTAACGACATTCTGGCCATGTACGAGGCCACCCGGGCCGCCCGGGCCATGGCTGTTGAACATAACCGCCCGGTGCTGATCGAAGCAATGAGCTATCGCCTCGCAGCGCACTCTTCATCCGACGATCCTTCCGGCTACCGTAGCAAGGATGAGGAAGCCGTGTGGCGTGAAAAGGACCCGATCCTCCGGATGCGCCTCTGGCTCGAAAGCAAGAAATGGTGGAGCGAGGATGACGAGAAACAGCTTCAGGAGAACATGCGTCGTGAGGTGCTCGAGACCATGAAGCGCGCGCAGAAGCGGCCACCACCGCCACTGGAGACGCTGGTGAGTGATGTCTACGACGAAGTACCACCGATGCTGGCTGAGCAGTTCGAAAAGCTCAAGGCCCATATCCGCAGATACCCAGACGAGTATCCGAAGAGCGCCGAGCACGCCAAGGGAGGGGCCTGAGATGTCCAAGATGAATATGCTCCAGGCCATCAACAATGCCCTGGATACCGCCATGGGAGCGGACGAACGAGTACTCTGTTTCGGTGAGGATGTTGGCGTCTTCGGGGGCGTTTTTCGTGCTACCAGCAACCTGCAACAGAAATACGGTAAGGCCCGTTGCTTCAACACACCGCTGGTGGAACAGGGCATCATCGGCTTCGCCAATGGTCTCGCCGCCCAGGGATCGGTGCCCGTCGCGGAGATTCAGTTCGCCGATTACATTTTTCCGGCGTTCGACCAGATCGTCAACGAATCGGCCAAGTTCCGCTATCGTTCTGGCGACCTGTTCAACGTCGGTGGGCTGACCATTCGGGCCCCCTATGGCGGCGGCATTGCTGGTGGTCTCTATCACTCCCAGTCACCCGAAGCCTATTTCGCCCATACTCCGGGTCTGAAGATCGTGGTGCCACGCAATCCCCATCAGGCCAAGGGGCTTTTGCTGGGAGCTATCCATGATCCGAACCCTACCCTGTTCTTCGAACCCAAACGCCTCTATCGCGCATCGGTTGGCGAAGTGCCCGACGAGGACTATCGTTTGCCGCTGGGCGAAGCCGAGGTCATCAAGGAAGGCACTGACATCACGCTCCTCGGCTGGGGTGCCCAGATGGAAGTGATTGAGCAGGCAGTCGAGCTCGCCGAGAAAGACGGCATTTCCTGCGAGGTCATCGACCTCAGGACGATTCTGCCCTGGGACGTGGAAACCGTGGCGAATTCGGTGTTCAAGACCGGGCGCCTGGTGGTCACCCATGAAGCTCCCCTGACCGGAGGTTTTGCCGGTGAAATCGCCGCGACCATACAGGAGCGCTGCTTCCTGTACCTGGAGTCGCCGATCGCGAGGGTTACCGGGATGGATACACCCTTCCCGCTGGTGCTGGAGAAAGAGCACCTGCCCAACCACCTGAAGGTCTACGAGGCCATCAGGGCGAGCGTCGAATTCTAGGCTGATATCAGGACAGGAGAGCGAACATGAGTGATTTTATACTGCCCGATATCGGTGAAGGTATCGTGGAATGCGAACTGGTCAAATGGCTGGTCAGCGAAGGCGATGTGATCGAGGAAGACCAGCCGGTGGCCGAGGTGATGACGGACAAGGCCCTGGTGGAAATACCGGCGCCCTACAAGGGCCGGGTGACCCGCCTTTATTACAAGGAAGGCGATATCGCCAAGGTTCACGCACCGCTGTTTGAGCTGGTCGATGAGTCCGGCGACACCACCGAACCGAAGCCCGAGCCCGAGCCGGCACCCGCGGCGGAAGCGGAGCCCGTCCAGACTCCCCGACCCGAAAACAATGCGACCGAAGACTTTATCCTGCCGGATATCGGCGAAGGCATTGTGGAGTGCGAAGTGGTGGAATGGCGCGTGGCCGAGGGTGATGAGATTGAGGAAGACCAGCCTGTGGTCGATGTCATGACCGACAAGGCAATGGTCGAAATCACCGCGCCCAAGGCCGGCCGGATCACCAAACTGTACCACCAGCAACAGGCCATGGCCCGGGTGCACTCGCCACTGTTTGCCTTTATTCCACGTGATCGTGAAGAGCCAGTGGAGACAACCGCCAAATCCGCACCAACCCCGGAACCTGCAACAGACACGGCCACGGCACCTGAAAGTGCGACCGTGAACCGGCAGCGGATTCCCGCCAGTCCCGCCGTGCGCCGTCTGGTCCGGGAACACGAGCTGAGCCTGGGTGACATCGCCGGTTCCGGTAAGGACGGGCGGGTGTTGAAGGCAGATGTGCTGGCCCACCTCGAGAAACCCGCATCGGACCGGGTGCGCGCCAGCGACTCGCAACCCGACAGCTCCAGCGGTGCCCGCAAACAACCCGGGCATGAGCAGGAAGTACGGGTGGAGCCTCTGAAGGGAGTCAGGGCGGCAATGGCCCGCAGCATGGTGGCATCAGCAACCACCATTCCTCATTTTATCTACAGTGAGGAGATTGATGTAACCGATCTGCTGAGCCTGCGGGAACAACTCAAGCCGGAGGCCGAGGCCCGGGGTTCAAGGCTGACAATGATGCCCTTCTTCATGAAGGCAATGGCCTTGGCGGTACAGGAGTTCCCTGTTCTCAACAGCCGGCTCAACGACGACGTCAGCGAAATCCATTACCTGCCCCAGTGCAATATCGGCATGGCCGTGGACGGGAAAGCGGGGTTGATGGTGCCTAACGTTAAAGGAGCTGAAAGCCTCACCCTGCTGGGCATTGCCGATGAAGTGGCCCGCCTGACCGAAGCGGCCCGATCCGGCCGTGTCAGCCAGGAAGACCTCAAAGGCGGCACCATCACCATCTCGAACATTGGTGCGCTGGGGGGGACTTATGCGTCGCCCATTATCAACGCACCGGAGGTGGCCATCGTAGCACTGGGCCGGACCCAGAAATTGCCTCGTTTCGACGCCAACGGCCAGGTGGTCGAGCGCGCGATTCTGACCGTCAGCTGGGCAGGCGACCATCGGATCATTGATGGGGGTACCATCGCGCGTTTCTGTAATCGCTGGAAGGGCTACCTGGAGTCACCCCAATCCATGCTCTTGCATATGGGCTGACGAGGCATCATGGCGCAGAACAATCAACTGCAGCAGTTCTATATCCCGGAAGAGCAGTCGATCTACCTGCTCAGCCATGATGACGCCAAGAAGCTGAAGGACTGGGTGGCGCTATGCACCACCCAGCTCCGCCAACTCGGTTACCGGGACATTGAGCTGATCGGCAAGGGCGCCTACGGCTTTGTGTTTTCGGGCCGACTGCCGAACCCGGGCATTGACGGCCCTGAGCACGTCTTCAAATTCACCCGCATCAACCTGCCCCAGCACCTCCAGGATCGACTGGAGGATGAAGCCTATATACTCGAGCAGGTCCGGCACCCGAGGGTGCCGCGACTGATTTCCTACCAACGTGCCAACAACCAGCCAATCCTCGTGATGGAACGAGCAGCCGGTCTGAATCTCGAGGAAGTATCCCTGCGGGAGGGGCGCCTGAAACCCCGACTGATCATGCGAATAGCCGATCAGCTTGCGGACATACTACGCAATCTGCGCCGTGAAAACGGGCCTGCCGGACGCCCCATTGTTCACGGCGACATCAAGCCATCCAACCTGGTCTTCGACGCCAGCACAGAGAACATTGCTCTGATCGACTGGGGCTCATCCGTGTTTGCCCAGTTGGACGCCAATCAGCAATTTATTACCTCTAATGTGATGGAGCTGATGTCCGACAACCTCCAGCAGACCAACGCCCGGCTGGGAGATGTCTATTTTATTGGCGATGAGCAGCTGAACGGCGGCCTGTCTTCCCCCCGTTTTGATGAACAGGGTGCAGCCGGCACGCTGTATGCCCTGGCCTCCGCCCAGTCATGCCGGTTCGGGCATCGGGCAATACCCGCCACGTCGTTGGGGCTGCCGATGGAGTTTGCGCGCATGCTTGATGGCATGCTGGCGCCGGATCTGGATACCCGTTGCAAGGCCGGCGATTACTACCTGCGAGAGATGCCAAGAATGGCTCGTACCGTGATGATCGACTTGCCTCATCAGCCAGTCGTGGCGCAAGTGCCGGTCTGGGTGCGGGAGTCTGAACAGGAAATCGACACGGTGGTTTACAGTTCACGGAAATCGTTTCTGCGCGAAGAAGGCGCCCCGGAAACGCTCAATGACGTCAACGACGTGCAGCTGGACCGCTACTACAAGAACTTCATGCAGGGCATGGGCGAAACCGAAAAGGCGTTTCTGGCCGCCGTCAGCCGGCTTGGTCGGTATCCGGTTGAGGGCGGTCTCGCAGTGCGCTGGGAAACCGACGGTGTTTACATCGATACCTCCCTGAACCTGCACGACCCGGCTCTGAAGTCTGCCTTTGTCCAGGCGGTCAACAACATGGTCTACCTGGCCCAGGCGATTTATCGCAAGGGTATCTTCAAGAGCTGTCTGTTCAACGCCCGCAACACCCTCCACATTGACCGCGACGAGCCCGACCAGCCTTTCCTGGTATCGCCCGACATGCAACTGCATTACGAGGTCAGCGCTGCACCGGAGGTGGAAGACGAAACTCGCGTGCACTCCTACTTCGAGGACGGCCCGGACCCGGAGGAGTTTCTTGTGCTCCCCGAGACAATCATCCACGCCCTGGAGGCACTGAACAACATTCACCACACCGGCATGATCATCTTCGAGGCCCTGCCCCGCCATCTGAAGATTCACAGCCATTACCGCCTGCTTGATCCAGACATGGAACACGAATTCAGCCGGCTTCTGAACGAGATCCTGTCAGCAGTGGAGCAGATCACCGGGCTTGGCGTGTCCGGGTTCATGAAAATGCCCTACAAGGACACCCGGTTCTTCCCCCATATCGAGCGCTTGCCGGAGCGTTTTTACCCGCGGAATCCACGCACCGAGAAGATCTAGACACGGTCCGTTTCAGTGGCTTCGAGACGTCGCCCCTCAAGCAAAATCTCGATGTAATGCCTCGCGGCAAAATTGCGGACATGTGACACCCGAGTTTCCACCCGGTTAATCACGCCCCCACAAGGGCCGTGAGCGAAGTTTCCTCTCACGTTTTATGTGGGGGCAGGTGTTCTGAACTAGATTGCCTCGACTACCGCAGACAACATATCCCGGACTTTGCCAGCGACCTGCTTGAGCTCATCATTATCGATGGCCGTCATGGACGCAACGGGGTCAATCGCGCTGACCTCCACACCGTCTGCAACTTCCCGGAGAATTACGTTGCATGGCAGCATCGCACCGACACGGGGTTCCAGGCCAATGGCCTCCCAGGCCATGCCGGGATTGCAGGCGCCCAGTATCCGGTATGCCGGCATATCCTTGTCGAGTTTCTTCTTCATCGTGGCCTTGACGTCGATCTCAGTCAGCACCCCGAATCCGTGATCTGCCAGAGTTTCCCGGACTTTCTTGTCCGCATCCTCGAAATCCACGTTCTTGATAACTCGATTGATCGTATATGACATAGCATCCCCCAACTATTCAGTGGTTCAGGTAGATTGATCCAGTTTGATCACCCTCAATCGCAGCGCATTGACTATCACACTCACCGAGGACAGCGACATGGCCGCCGCGGCAAAGATCGGAGATAGCAGTATGCCGAAAAAGGGGTACAGAATCCCCGCCGCAATTGGAACGCCAGCGGAGTTGTAGACAAAAGCAAAAAACAGGTTCTGCCGGATGTTGCGCATGGTCCCCAGAGACAACCGACGCGCCTCCACGATGCCCATCAAATCACCCCGCAGCAATGTAATGCCGGCACTCTCGATGGCGACATCGGTGCCGGTGCCCATGGCCACGCCGACATCGGCCGTTGCCAGCGCTGGCGCATCGTTAACGCCGTCGCCGGCCATCACCACAATGCGGCCTTCATCTTTCAGGCGCTGGACAATCTTGCCCTTGTCTTCCGGCAGAACTTCCGCTTCCACTTCGTCGATGTGCAATTTGCGGGCAACCGCTTCGGCCGAGGTTCGGTTATCGCCGGTCAGCATGACCACCCGGATGCCGTCCTTCTGAAGGGCCGAAATGGCCGCTTCCGTGGTTTCCTTGACCGGATCGGCAATGGCGAGCAGACCCACAATTTCGCCATCCACAGCCGCGAAAATCACCGTGGCGCCGTCCTTGCGGAGCTGTTCGGCCTCAGTTTCAAACCCAGAGGTATCGACGTTTTCGGATTCCATCAACAGTCGGTTGCCGATCAATACCTGCCGCCCCTCGATATTGCCGGTTACGCCCTTACCATTTGGAGAATCAAAGCCTTCAGCGTCCGGCAGCTCGAGTCCCATTGCGGTGGCTTTTTCAAGAACGGCATGGGCCAGCGGATGCTCGCTGCCTTTCTCCAGGCCGCCGGCAAACCGCATCAGCTCCTCGTCACTGAACCCCTCGGCCGCAACCAGCTTTGTGACCTGAGGTTTGCCTTCAGTCAGCGTGCCAGTCTTGTCCACCACGACCGTATCCACCTTTTCCATCCGCTCCAGCGCCTCTGCATCCCGGATCAGCACCCCGCTTTGGGCACCCCGTCCGACACCCACCATGATCGACATGGGTGTTGCCAGTCCCAGTGCACAGGGACAGGCGATGATCAGCACGCTCACCGCAGCGATCAGACCGAAGGCCATGGGCGGTGTTGGCCCGAGGAAGGACCAGGCAATAAAGGCGATAATGGAGATCAGGATTACAGCCGGCACAAAATAACCCGCCACCTTGTCGGCCAGGCCCTGGATGGGTGCACGACTGCGCTGGGCACTTGCCACCATCTGTACGATCTGGGCCAGCATGGTATCCCGGCCTACCTTATCGGCCCGCATGATAAAGCTGCCCTGCTGGTTGATGCTGCCGCCGATCACCTGATCGCCGCTTTTCTTGCTGACCGCCAGGGGCTCACCGGTCACCATGGATTCATCCACATTCGAACCGCCCTCAAGCACTTCGCCGTCCAGCGGGACCTTGTCTCCCGGTCGCACCCGCAGGCGGTCGCCAACCTTGACCTGATCCAGTGAAACATCGGTTTCACCGCCGTTTTCATCCAGTTTCCGGGCTGTTGCGGGAGCCAGGTCGAGCAGGGCCTTGATGGCGCCGGACGTTTTCTCCCGGGCACGGAGTTCCAGCACCTGGCCCAGCAACACCAGAACCACGATGACAGCGGCCGCTTCAAAATATACGGCTACGGAGCCATCTTCCTGCCGAAATGCATCAGGGAAAACCTGCGGCGTCAGAGTCGCCACCAGACTGTAGATCAGCGCCACACCGGTACCGATAGCAATCAAGGTGAACATATTCAGGTTACGGCTGACCACGGACTTCCAGCCCCGGACAAAGAACGGCCAGCCACACCAGAGGACAACCGGCGTTGCCAGCACCAACTGGATCCAGTTAGATATCTGAGGAGCAACAATGTGATCGAGCCCGGTCAGGTGCCCACCCATTTCAAGCACCAGCACCGGCAAGGTCAGTACCAAGCCGATCCAGAACCGTCGGGTCATGTTCCTGAGCTCTTCTGACGGTCCTTCATCGAGACTCACCTGCTCCGGCTCCAGAGCCATGCCGCAGATGGGGCAATCACCCGGACCTTCCTGCCGGATTTCGGGGTGCATGGGGCAGGTGTATATGGTGCCGGGAGCCACGGATTCTTCACGTTTCCGTTCATTACCGAGATAACGGCCCGGATCCTTCTCGAACTTCGACTGGCAGCCGTCGGAGCAGAAATACCAGGTTTTTCCGCCGTGCTGGCTCCGATGCTCCGCCGTGTGGGGGTCTACGGACATTCCGCAAACCGGATCCTTGGCGAGATGTTCGCCGGCTTCACCTTCACCGTGGTGAGCATGCTGGTGCTCAGGCATCCGCACCCCCTTGTTTATCCGCGGGCCATTCAGAAAATGCAATGAAGTAAAGCAGGAACAGATTGAGCACTGGAACCAGTATCAGAATACCCATCCAGCCCGGATATCCCGTGCGCTGGCAGATGCGCCATGCCGGGATGACAACCACAATGCCTATCACCAGCATCCACAGCCAGTGCCCTGCCCACATCGTGTCATAAAACATGGTATTACCAAACGTTCCATTTCCCATCATGATACTGCCCTCCAGGTCGATAACGTATTACTGGTGATGCTGCACGTGAGTTCCGTCATGCTCAGTTTCCCGGTTACGAGCGGTTCTTGTCAGGAACACCTGTTCGGCAATGGCGATCACAGCCATCGTTGCCACGGCCACGCCAATAACAAAGGGGTCTGTGTTCAGTTTCACCCAGACAAAACCACCAAGTGCCAGCATATCCAGAACAATCGCCGTGGCCGGCACCCAGGCGCTTGCCTTAACATCGGCCCGCAAATAGCGAAGCACGCCCCAGTGGATGGCAATGTCCATGATCAGGTAGAAGACGATCCCCAGGGCGGCGATGCGGGAAAGGTCAAAAAAGGCCGTGAGGACCAGCCCCAGGACCACAGTGTAGACCAGCGTGTGCTTCTGGATGGTTCCCGGCATGCCAAAATGGCTGTGGGGCACCAACTTCATTTCGGTCAGCATGGCCAACATGCGCGAGACAGCGAAAATACTGGCCAGAATGCCACCGGCCGTGGCCATCATGGCAATGGCAACCGTGAACCAGACTCCGTAATCTCCCAGTGCCGGACGCGCGGCAGCAGCAAGGGAGTAGTCCCGGGTCTCAATGATTTCAGCCAGTGAGAGATTACTTGCAACGGCAAAGCCAACCAGCGTGTAGATCACCACACAGGCTGCAATGGAAATAACAATAGCGCGCCCAACGTTCCGGTGCGGATCTTTCACTTCGGAGCCACTGTTCGTGATGGTGGTGAAGCCCTTGAAGGCCAGTATCCCGAGCGCGGTGGCACCCAGGAAATTACCAAGGGTTCCCGCCTCTCCCGGTGTCGCGAAATCCACTGAAATGCTGTCTGCGATCCAGACACCCACCAGGCCGAAAACCAGTATCCCCCCGATCTTCAGGATGCCGATGAAGGAAGCTACGCCCTGAATCATTCGGTTACCCAGCAGATTGACCAGGAATGCCGCCAGGATCAGCGATACGCCGAGGATGGGCACCATTCGACCACTTTCGTCGCCGCCGAACAGCTGCATGGTATAGGAGCCGAACGTACGTGCGAGGAAGCTCTGGGCGATCACCATTGAGAAGTACATCAACAAGGCATTGAATGCCGTCGGCAACCGGTTCCCGTAGGCCTTGTGGAGGTACATGCCAATGCCTCCGGCGGACGGATAGGCATTTGAGATCTTGATGTAGGAATAGGCACTGAAGCCAACGATCACTGCGGCGGCCAGAAACGCCAGAGGGAAAAGAACTCCAGTCATCTGCGCCATCTGCCCGGTGAGCGCAAAGATCCCTGCCCCGATCATCACGCCAGTACCCAACATGACCGTTCCTGGCAAAGTGAGACTGCCCTCCTGATAGCGGGTTGTTCTGTCCTGCTTCTCGCTCATCTAAGCTCCTGTCACTTCTTCGTGGGCGGTATCTTGGAACAGCAGAACGGTTCATGCGTGGCATTGGCCCGGGTGTTGTCGTCCGTAAAGCGGTACCACGCAAGTTTTCTGCGAGTCCACCACCCTGTTTTCAACCGGCCTCCCTGGGCATCAATCAGCTCCAACAACTGGTCGATGGACCAATGGGTCCCGTCGTAGCTGACGTACAGTGTGTTATTCGGTCGCCGCTCGGATAAATCAACGCAAGGGTGATGATTGAGTTCGTAGATGAGATCGTCCCACTGGGCCTCGCCGAGGCCTTCAATCTTCAGTCTACGGGTAAGCAGAAATTGCTTTTGATTTGTTTCTTTATGAGCTTTGGTCATGGCGATTCGCCTCTCAGCCCCTTTACCGTTGTTTTATCACAACACTTCTAACTGAACTGGGACTGAAAATTCGGCAAAGCCTTAAGGCAGACTTGATTCACATCAAATGATGAATCAAAAACGGGCCAGAGTGGAGTTCTCTGGCCCGTCAATTTGCAGATCAGAAGCCGACTCTGGCTCCGATTACAGCAAACCAGTCTTCGGTGCCCCCTCCTTCCGCTTTGGCGAAGTCTGCGGTATCACCGTATTTGCGCTCATGCACCACACCGATGTAGGGGGAGAAGGTGCGATCGATCAGGTCATAACTCAACCGCAGCCCTGTTTCTGTCGAACTCAACCCTTTGCCCAGTCCTATTTCACGGTCCTCGCTGAAGGCCACCGTGGCATCCAGGCCTGCCGTAAGGATCAGGTGGTTGGTCAAGAGCAGTTCGTACTCTGCGTCGAACTCTGCGGATGTGTCGCCCTCATCACTGACATACAGACTCGCGTCCACCTCGAACCAGTAAGGCGCCAGTCCGGCAACGCCAAGAACGGCATAGGTACGGTCAGGTCCCTCGGGCGTATCGATCCTGACACCTGCTTTGGCGTCGAAGAAGTCAGATATCGGTGTCTGGACCAGAAGCTGGTTTTCCAGTTGTTCGTATGCCTGCTCTTCAATCGCATACTCACCCTTGCCCAGCCAACGGAACTTGAGATCGTCGGTGCCGTAAAAGGCATCGCCATTCCAGACCCCCAATTCTTCGTCGTCATCGCTGTAGCGATACTCCAGTTCCTCGAACTGCACTCCCCAGACCGTCAGGGCATCCTTACGACCGGACGTATCCTCCGGCATGTCACTGGCCCACGTGGGGGCGGAGGGAACAACAATCGCCAGAGCAAGTGCGGTAAGGGTCAGGTTCTTCATGCGTCACCTCCGTCCTGCTCTGCCTTGATACCGACGGTGTTGCCCTGATCGGGGCCTCCCTCTACCACCACCTTCCGGAACATGCCGGAGGCCGCGTGATAGGACAGGTGGCAATGGAAGGCCCACTGTCCCGGTGCATCCACTTCAGTTTCCATATAAACAGTGGTGCCAGGCTGCACACTGACCGTGTGTTTGACCGGGTTCCACTGTCCCGCACCCACGTCGAGGATCGACCACATGCCATGAAGGTGCATCGGGTGAGTCATCATGGTTTCGTTGACGAACTTGAAACGGACACGCTCGCCATACTGGAGTTTCAGTGGCTCCGCATCCTCGTATTTGACGCCGTTGATGCTCCAGGTGTAACGCTCCATGTTCCCGGTGAGGCGGAGCTCGATCTCCCTGGTCGGTTCACGTTCTTCGTACAGAGGCTTCTGGGCCCGGAGGTCGGCGTAGGACAGAAACTTACCGCCATTGGCCGCCACAGGTACCAGACCACTGCCCTCGGCGTAAAACGGGTCGCTGGCGCCACCCTCTGGCATGATCATGGAACTGTGGTCCATGCCGGCCATGCCGGAGTTATCCATGGATTCCATGTCTGAACCGGGCTGCTCGCTGTCTTCCATTTCCATCGCAGAATGATCCATACTTTCCATTGAGGAATGGTCCATATCGGACATGTCGCTCGAATCACTCATATCCATACTGCCATGGTCCATGCCGTGCATGCCGCCCATATCGGCCATGGTTAGCAGCGGCGCCTCTCTGAGGTCGGGCACCGCCCCTTCCATACCCTCTTCAGGAGCCAGGGTTGCCCGGGCATAGCCGGAGCGGCCCATGGATTCAGCAAAAATGGTATAGGCTTCGGCGGTTTTCGGACGGACGATGACATCGTAGGTTTCTGCAACGCCTATCCGGAATTCGTCCACGGTTACAGGCTGCACGTTATTTCCGTCAGCCTGAACCACTGTCATTTCCAGCCCTGGAATGCGGATATCGAAGTAAGCCATGGCCGAGGAGTTGATGAACCGCAGGCGGATTCGCTCGCCCGGTTCAAAAAGGCCGGTCCAGTTCTGATCGGGGCCCTTGCCGTTGATCAATCCGGTAAAGCCCTGCACATCTTCCACGTCGGCTTTCATCATGCGCATATCTCCCCAGGCCAGACGGTCCTGAAGAGTCGTCATGAACCCGTGGTTTGACATGTCTGAAAAGAAATCGCCAACCGTCTGCTGCTTGCGGTTGTAGTAGTCCGGCATCTTTTTCAGGTTTCGCATGATGCGGTTGGCATCGTGGGGGTGCTTGTCGGTCAGTTGGATCACATATTCGCGGTTGTAACGGAATGGCTCGCGACCTTCCGGTTCAATCACGATCGCGCCATAGGCGCCGTTTGGCTCTTGAAACCCGGAATGGCTGTGGAACCAGTACGTCCCGCTTTGCACAACGGGAAACTCGTAGGTGAAGGTTTCGCCGGCGGGAATACCCGGGAAGCTGATACCCGGAACGCCATCCTGTTCAAATGGCAGAATAAGTCCATGCCAGTGAATGGACGTGGCCTCATCCAGATTGTTGGTGACATTGATTTTCGCAGTCTCGCCTTCCTTGAAGCGTAGCACCGGTCCCGGAGAGGCTCCGTTGTAGCCGATACCCTCTTTCACGAAATCGCCGGTATCAATCATCACCCGGTCCACGGTGATGTTGTACTCACCGGCAGCCGCTATTACAGGCATAAGGAGGCCGAGAGCCCCTGCCCAGAGGACTTTTTTCATTGATTGGTTGCTCCTGAGATACTTAAAACGGGAGCACCGTGGGGCGCCCCCTTAATTCTTATCCTGGCCGGCTCAGTGTGCGCTGGCCTGGGTGTCTGCAGCGGATTCGAAATTTACGTCGCCGTACATTCCTGACTGGTAATGGCCCGGAATGTTGCAGGCAAACTCCATGGTGGTCTTGCTGCTGAATGTCCAGACGATTTCTTTCGTGTCGCCGGGCTCAACCAGGACGCTGTTGGGATCGTCGTGCTTCATGGAATGGCCGTTACCCATGTCCATGTTCATCATGTCGTGATGGAGCTTGCCGCCTTCGATCACTCCATGCTCCACCATCATCTTCATCTCGTCCTGATGAGCATCGTGCATTTCAGGCGTACCAATGTTGAATTCATGGACGAGGTTTCCCCTGTTCTCAATGACGAAACGAACCGTCTCACCACGGGTGACATCGATGGCCTCCGGCTCGTAGTAGTTGTCATGCATTTCAACCTGGATGGTTCGAGAAGCGTCAGCGGCCTTGCCAGGTTCGCCAACACCGCCGCCGTGGCCACCCCCGTGACTGCCTGCAGCGAATGCGGTTCCTGTCACGGACATGGCTGCAGCCATAACAATAAGCTTTGATGCATTCATTTCATCTTCTCCAGTGAATTGATCTGCGGTAAAACGCCAGTTGCCTTGTACTCTCAACGAGGCAATAGTACGAAACGACTGGTACCATCTCGCACCAACCTGAATCCTTGCTGAAAATGACAAACTATTTATGATTCAGGCCCGATTCAGGTTGATAACGGACACTGGCAACGCTCTGACACCCCCCATGAAGGAACCGACAAATGCGGCTACTGCTCATCGAGGATGACCGTTTGTTGGCGGACGGGCTGGCAAGCCAACTCGAAAAAGCCGGCTTCAGCGTCGACACCGCTCACACTGCCAAAGAGGCGAATGCTCTGGGTCAACAGGAGGACTACAGGGTTGGCGTATTGGACCTTGGCCTGCCCGATGGCAATGGATTGGACGTACTTCGGAAATGGCGGGCGAATCAGGTCACCTTTCCGGTCCTGATTCTGACTGCACGGGGCGATTGGCAGGACAAGGTAAATGGGCTGAAAGCGGGTGCCGACGACTATCTGGCAAAACCCTTCCAGACCGAGGAACTGATTGCACGCCTTCACGCCATCGTGCGAAGAAGCGAAGGCCGGGTTTTCTCCCTCGTCAGGGCCGGCCGCTTTGAGTTGGACGAGAACCGCCAAAGCCTGAAAACAGGGGATGGCAGCGAGCATAGCCTGACCGGTACGGAGTTCCGTTTGCTTCGATGCCTTATGAGCCGCCCCGGACAGGTATTCTCGAAGGAACAGCTGATCGAGCAGCTCTACAACCTGAATGACAACCCCAGCGAGAACGTCATTGAGGCTTATATCAGACGGCTCAGAAAACTCGTCGGTTCCGACACGATTTCAACCCGGCGGGGCCAGGGATACCTTTTCAATGACACTGATTAAAAAGCCAGATTCTGTCAAAAACGCCTTGCTCGCCCTTTTGTTACCAGCCGGCATTGCCCTGATGGCCCTCGCCTGGTTCGTACATGGCCTCCTTCTGGATCGGATGGCCAGGGAATTTGTTGAGAGCCGGCTGAAAGACGAGGTGGCCTTTCTCGAACACCAGATTCGCGAATCAAACGGACAACTGGACTCGCTCCAGACCGGAGACTATTTCCAGGATGTTTTTCACCACGCCTTCGCCATCCACTCACAATCTCAGAATCTTGTTTCCCCCGAATCCTGGACTCCCCTCTTAATGCCTCTGATCGAGTCCGAACAGGAGGGCACCATCCAGGTGAGCGGTATTGTTCGTGACGACGCGCCGTCGGAGATTCTTGCTTACCGGGCATCAATCCTCGTCAACGGAATACCGGTGGTGATCATTGTCTCTGAGAATCTGGAGGCCCTGAAGAGCAGCCAGGCCGAACTTCACCTCTGGACCGCAATTCTGTCCATTCTTCTGATTCTCCTGCTTGTGGGTGTTATCTGGCTGGGAATAAGTTATTCAATGCGCCCCGTGCTATCGATCCAGGCCGCTTTGAAAAGGCTTCAGGGTGGCGAAATCTCGCGTATCCATGTTCAGGGTCCTGAGGAATTCCGCCCACTGGTGCAACAGCTTAACCAACTTCTGGATTCTCTGGACCAACGGTTGGAACGTTCCCGGAATGCCTTGGCGAACCTGTCCCACAGCGTCAAAACGCCCATCTCGGCCGTCAGGCAGATTCTGGAGGATACCAGTCGCCCCCTGGACAACGACCTCAGGCATCAAATGGCCACCCGGCTGGACGACATTGACCAGCAACTCGAATCGGAAATGCGCCGAAGTCGGTTCGCAGGACCACAAGTCGGAAAAAGCGCCAGCCCGGTAAAACAGGCGCGAGATCTTTTGTGGATGCTTGGACGCTTATACCCGGAAAAATCGTTCGAGCTGTCCACCTCGCTCACCGAGGAGGCCCGCTGGCCCATCGAAGAGCACGATCTGAACGAAATTCTGGGCAATCTGCTCGATAATGCCGGCAAGTGGTCAACCCAATGCGTTGAGCTGACTCTGGAGCAAGACCATAACCTTGCACGAATCGTCGTAACGGATGATGGCCCGGGTGTTCCTGAGGAAGCTCTGTCTAACTTGGGGCAGCGAGGATTGCGGCTTGACGAACAGACCCCTGGGCACGGACTGGGTCTGTCTATTGTCCAGGATATCGTTGATCGGTATGGCGGCCAGAAAAGCTACTCGGCAGCGCCCAACAATGGATTGAGAGTCGTGATCGAAATAGGGATCTGAGGACTTAGTCAGGCTTGCCCGCACTGTTGCAATGGGCGCGGAATTCCAACCGGCTGATCCGGTCATCGCCATCGGCATCGGTGATCTGCAGCAAACGTAACCCAAGCTCGAAATCCTCGGCCGGTGGTCGTTCCCCATACCCTTCCGGAACGTCACCGCACTTTAGATCCTCACCGATACCACATTGACGCATGTATATCAGTTCACTCTGGTCGATATAGTCGTTGCCGTTCCGGTCGGCGCATTGGAACTGCCCCTTGGCGCCGGGTGACAGTTTCTGGCCCGGGGTTGTTTCGGCAACCTCCGATGTGGAGCATCCAACCGAGGCCAGGACACCCGTGACGGCTATGAGCGCACTCATCCATTTGAACATACGGTCTCTCCCACAATCATCCTTTCTTGAACTGACGTCGTGATCAGGTACCAAACTCATCCCATTTCAGGCTCATGGATCACTACTAAAATTTAGTTCAACACTATCTCTGGTGCTATTGCGCAACTTTTTTTCAGCCTCCAAAAGCGCTCGCTTGCGTTCCAGGCCCCACCGATAGCCGCCCAGGTTGCCATCTGCCCGGAGCACACGATGACAGGGGATCAACAAGGCAATCCGGTTTCGGGCACACGCGGATGCGACTGCGCGGGTGGCACCGGGCTTTCCAATATTTTTCGCCACTTCTCCGTAGCTGAGTACCTGCCCGTCCTGAATGCTCTTGAGGAACCGCCATACCTGGATCTGGAAAGCCGTTCCTCGCAGGTCCAACGGTAAATCCGGGCTCTCTGATCCCCGACTGACATGCTGCTCGAGCGCTGCAATCCAGTCATCAAGTTCGGGAGCCTCCGCCGCCGGTGAAGGAATCAAGTTCGCGCCCGGGAACTCGTTGCGTATTGACTGGATCAGCGACTCGACGTCATCCCCGAATTCCACATAACACACGCCCTGTTCCGTGGCGCCCATCGCGATCAATCCGAGGGATGTTTGCCGACAGGCGTAGGCAATAACCTCACCTTCCGCACCCGATTGGTAATCTTTCAGCTTCATTCCAAACCTCCGCCCCTGCTCGCCGTAAACACGACTGACCGAACCATACCCAGAGGCAAAAATGGCCTCGGTTACAGTGGTTCCCTGCTTGAGCGATGCCTTGAGCCGTCTCAGTCGAACGGCCTCCTGATAGTCTCTGGGCGACACGCCGATGACTTCCTTGAACACCCTCTGAAGTCTGGTTGGCGACAGACCAACCATGCTGGCGAGCGTTGCCAACGTTAGTGGCTCCTCTGCCCTCTCTTCAATGACGCGAGCGAGCCTGATCATCTGGTCCGACCGTTCAGTTTCAGTTGGCACGTTATGCCCTCAAAGTAAGCTGGATATCATCATGAAACTGGATTTGTTTGCAGGATTCCATCCGTTTCTTGCGTCAAGACGACGAATTTTCACCTGCGGCGCGGATTTTCAGGATCGGAACTATGTGTGGTCGTGCACGGAAAGCCGTACAAATATGTTCAATACTCAACCAATCCTGAGGAATAACGCGACCACGGAGGGTTTCAACCATGAATTTTGTCAAATCCCGCAGTGCCCATCATGCTCTGGTGTTGTCACTTGCACTGGCCGCCAGCGCCGTTTCCCATGCAGACACCGTAAACGTTATTTTTGCCGCGGAGAATGCCCTCTATGGTGCCGGTTATGATGTGGGGCGGGCTGACGGCTGGATGGACAATTCGCTGAAGAAAGCCATTCGCCAGTATCAAGATCAGGTCGATCATCTCCGGACCAGCGGAAACCTGGATTCAGAAACTCTGACGTCCCTTGGAATCGCAAATAAAGCCGGCACCTCCATTTCTGGTAACGCTGTCGCCAAAAAAGCAGACGCACTCGCAGCTCTTGGAATCTCCGACGCCAGACCCAGGCATGCGGCCAAGCCGAAACCCCGGCGCGAAAAAATCGTTGCCAAAGCCTTTACGGTACCACCAGCACCGACTCCGACAGAGCAACCAAAGGCTGTCGCGGTAACTGAAAAGCCTGAGCCCGCTACTGCTCCTGCGAAACCGAAAGCAAAGGCTGAGGCAACGGCTTCCGATCGGTTGGCGGAAAACATCTCGAAACCCAATGAGGTTGTCGTTGTAGGAGACCGAATTAAAACGGAAAATAAGAATCGGAAACTCGCGTCTCCAGACAAAGAAGAATCTGTAAAAGCCCCGGTTATTGCCGCAGACGTATCCGCCGCGCCGGTACAATCGACTCCTCAATCAACCGAACCCGAACAGGAGCCCGACCTTAGCCTGCAACTGCCGGACGAGCCTACCGCCGCCGGTATCGCTGATCAGGTTTCTCCAGACGTTGAAGTCGGCGAACGGAAAGCAAACTCTGAATCCCGACCATCAGCGAGCGAGAATAACCGGTCAGTTTTCGGAAGCCTGTTTGATTTCCTGTTTGGCTGGATGGTCTGACGTCGGCAGGACGAGTGGAGTCGTTAAGCTGGAGCATGGGTCCCGGCGAACGCAAACATTGCATTCTCGCAACATGCGGACTATTTAATAGAGAATCCTGATGTCGCACAGATGCTCGGCCTAACTACCTGTTAGGGCCAGCATGTTGATGGATGAGAACGTTCCGATCTCTACGTCACAAAGGATGTGCTCCATGATTCACGTCAGACTTCTTCCGGCCCTGGCTGTTGGACTGTTAAGCACTGTAGTCTCGGCCCAGGACGCTTCCGACTTGGCAAAGCAGCTTGCCAACCCCATCGCCAGCCTGGTTTCAGTGCCACTGCAATCGAATTTCGACTCCAATATCGGGCCCGCTGATGATGGCGAACGCTACACACTGAACATTCAGCCGGTCATACCCTTTTCCCTCAATGAGGACTGGAATCTCATTAGCCGGACCATTCTACCGGTTGTGGATCAGAGCGATATTTTCCCCGGGGCGGGGAGTCAAAGCGGGCTGGGCGATACGGTACAGAGTCTTTTCATCTCTCCCGTCAACCCGACTGCCAATGGATGGATCTGGGGAGCCGGTCCTGTCTTCCTGCTGCCGACTGCGACGGACGATCTACTGGGAACCGAGAAATGGGGTCTTGGGCCGACAGCGGTTGCCCTGAAACAATCCGGACCCTGGACGGTCGGTGGCCTCGCCAATCATATCTGGTCCGTGGCAGGTGACGACAACCGCAGCGACGTTAGTCAGTCGTTTGTGCAACCCTTTATGACCTACACCACGCCAAAGGCATTCAGCCTCACGCTGACGGCGGACTCTGTCTACAACTGGAAGACCAGCGACTGGACGATTCCGGTCGGTGTTTTTGCCGGGCAAGTGTTTAAGGTCGGCAGCCAGATAATGCAGGTTGGAGCGGGACCACGCTACTACGCTGAGAGCCCTGACAACGGTCCGGAAGGATGGGGTGCCAGAGTCAATGTGGTTTTCCTGTTTCCAAAATAGGGGGAATGTGCTCAGAAAGGAAAAGATTGCCCGAGGCGAACTGAGGCCAAAGCCTCCAGAACACTTCAACCCCGGGCAGGTCTGAATACCATCAGAACTTCCAGAAAGGCGTGCTCAACTTCTGATGTACAACATCAGGGGAAAAACCTACGTCATTCAGCAGACGACGATCCATGGTCATCACCAGATGGACAAAATTGCGCTTCATTCTCCAGCTTTGATAGATTGCAGCAGCTCGTTTCATATCCTGTCTCCATATATTCAGCAGTTCAGGTTCCGGGAAACGCTCCACGAAACCGTGTTTAATTAGGCTCCTATACTAGTGCCCAATTGCCCATTGCTGAATACTTGGAAACCCCTATCAGAGCGGCATTTCAGCGATTTTCGGTCATTACTTACGGTTTAAACAATCGGACTATCCGATTGAGCCCGATGCTTTCAGGATGAATGCCCGTTTTTGACCAGTGTCTGGTACAGCTCATCTTTCAATTGCGCGCGTTTTTGTTTCATTCGATGAAGCTTATCGTCGCCAATTGGCGCATCACGGCGCTCCAAACCCTCTATTTCCTGATCCAACTCTGCGTACTGTTTGAACTGGTCCTCGAATCTCGGGTTAGTGCTTTTCAGTTCATCAATCAGATCGCTGTACTGCGGAAACTCTTTGTGGAGCTCATGATTCGAAATTCCCATACGGGTGCTCTCCTCTTCGTTGCAGTGTGTCGGATCACTGACTTCTTCATAATAGACGAGCCTGCCAGTTTGAGGACACCTTTGACAAATCGCTAATAACGCTTGGCCGAATGTAGGTATAGCATGGTCGAACGATACACAGTTTTGTTACGCCTCGGGACTCTCACGAATGACGTTTGCACGAATTGCCGGCACTGGTTCTTACCTGCCTGAGAACATCGTTACCAATCAAGACCTCGAAAAGATGGTCGATACCACTGACCAGTGGATCCGAGAGAGAACCGGTATCGAGCGTCGACATATTGCCCTGGAAGGTCAAACCACCGTCGACCTTGCCGAGCCCGCCGCACGCCAGGCAATTGAAGCGGCGGGGCTTGCCCCGGAAGACATCGATCTGATCGTTTTCGCCACTTCAACGCCGGACAAGATCTTCCCCAGCTGTGCATGCATCCTGCAGGCTCGCCTTGGCATCCGGGGCTGTCCCGCGTTCGATATCCAGGCTGTTTGCAGTGGATTTGTCTACGCCCTTGCAACCGCCGAGAAGTTCATCAAAACCGGAACCAGCAAGAAAGCCCTGGTCATTGGCGCGGAGGTCTTCTCCCGCATCATCAACTGGAAGGACCGCGGAACCTGCGTGTTGTTCGGAGACGGCGCGGGCGCTGTGGTGCTTGAGGCCAATGAGGAGACCGGCGTTCTGTCCACCCACATCCATGCCGATGGTCAGTACGAAAAGCTTCTGCATGTCCCCTGCGGGATTGCAGACGGCTATGATCAGGTGAAGGCCGGGCTTGCGTTCGTGGAAATGAAGGGTAACGAGGTCTTTAAAGTGGCGGTAAATACACTCGGTAAGATTGTGGATGAGACCCTCGAGGCCAATCAGATGCAGAAATCTGACATCGACTGGCTCGTTCCCCACCAGGCTAACCTGCGAATTATTGCGGCGACGGCCAAAAAGCTCAACATGCCGATGGATCAAGTCGTGGTGACCGTAAACGAGCACGGCAACACCTCGGCCGCTTCGATTCCCCTCGCGCTCGATGTAGCGGTACGGGATGGCAGAATCCAGCGCAACGACGTATTGCTCCTTGAGGCCTTTGGCGGGGGCTTCACCTGGGGATCGGCGCTGATACGCTACTGATTTCAGGCTCCGCAGACCCAATTGCGCCCCGTCTCCTTGGCTTGATACAGCGCTTCATCAGCCCGGTGCAGCAAGTCGGTCAGATTCTGCTGCCAGGTCTCAGGAGTCAACGTTGAAGTTCCGACGCTGATGGTAACCACGCTGGCTGCGCTTGAAGCCTTGTGCGGGATCTCAAGCGCCTCAACGGCGCGTCGGCAAAACTCTCCAACGTCCTTCGGGCTCTCGGTATCCGGAAGCACGATGCCGAACTCCTCTCCACCGTACCTGGCCACCAGGTCACCGGGTCGATTGACCACCTTGCGGAGGCTATCGGCTACTTTTTTCAGACAGGCATCACCTGCGGGGTGACCATACTCGTCGTTGTATTCCTTGAAATGGTCAATGTCGATCATCACGAGCGAAAGCGCGCTGCCCTGCCGAACTGCCCGTCGGTATTCACGCTCCAGGCAGGCATCGAAGTGTCTCCGGTTGGCCAGCCCGGTGAGCGAGTCGGTAAGAGAGATCCGTTCCAGTTTGGTCTTCGCCTCACTCAGCTCGGAATTCCTGCGGACACTCAGGGTGAAATAACCGACAACCAGGCAGGTTAAGGTAATGCCGGCCAATGCCACGAATAGTGGAAATCCCCCTCGTCTGCTCTGGACAAAGGCCTCCGACGGGACGGCCTCGACAACCCATTCACGCCCACCGATATCGAAGACGGCTGATGTGTATCGTTCCTCCGCTTCCCAGCGTTCGTCGTCTGCACTGTCGGAACTGAACAGCAGTGTGTTGTCCTGGCCGGAGCGGTCGTAGACCTGCAGCAGAATATCTCCAGTGAGTTCGTCACCAATGGCCAGACTTACCAACTCACCAATCCTGAAGACACCGTTGATAAAGCCATAATGTTGCATCGCGGAACCAGGGCTCGGATCGTCCGTCGGTGACCGGTACAGTGGTGCAAAAACAAGAAAACCTCGTTGGTTCTCAGGCTCCTGAACCAGCCGGATTCCAGCCGTTGCGGCCATGTTGCCGGTGGCCCTGGCTTTCAGGAGCGCAGCCAATCTCGATGTTTCGCTTGCAAGATCAAACCCCAGGGCAGTCCGGTTTTCTGAGAGGGGCTCGATAAACTGCACCGGCACATACCAGTCCCGAGTGCCCGCCTCACGCAGGCCGGAAGCCCCTGATTCCCGGATTTGAAAATTAACGAACTCCTCACGCTGTTCGCGAACAAACGCAGGCATATCGCTACGCCGCACCATCGGTGCCCAGGCAAAGGCCTGAATAGCTGGTGATCGTTCAAGAATCGTTTTGGTCATAACCCCAAAACGCTCCGAGTTCATTTCCGGAAGAACACTGACCGCCTCTTTCAGGGCGTAGAGTATTTCCAGGTTCAGCAGTACCTCTCTCTCGAACACAGCGGAAAGCTGATCAATGTCGGACCTGAACTCCAGGTCAATGGCGCGGGATTCTTCAAGATAGAGGGTCCGGCCCAGGGCAATACTGACTACAATGCCCACAGCCAGCCCAATTACGGCGCCGATAATCGTGCCCTGTTTCATCGACGGAAATCCGGACAGTTGAACGCCGTTTTTTCAGTAAACATGACACACAAGCCTCAAAAGAGCGGGAGCAGTTAATTTCTTCTGTCTCTACGTTATTACTCTAGGCCGAGATGTCGTTTTTTGTAACAGGATATCCAGACCGTGGCCGCGAATTTTGTTGTATGAAGGTGGGACAATTAGATACACTGTATTTTTATACAGCACTACGCACATTCACTGCGAGGAGTGACCATGGCGGTACAAGCAGTTTATTTTTCAGATAGGGACGGCCTGGATATGGCGCTTAAACATCCTGATACCATGCTCTTTACTTCAAAGGCGGAAGCGGATGCCCGGGACAAGGTTTTGGAACTGGCCGAAGAAATCCAGGTGTTTCTCACCCGTAAAGTTGAGGGGTTGAGTGATGATCAGGCAGAACTGTGTGCCATGGCCATCGCTGAGGAACGGGATCTGTTCCAGAAGGCCCTCAAGAAGCCCGAACTCCTGAACGCCGCTCAGGAATAGGTCGTCACCAAGAGGGGCAGCTAACCTGCCCCATAGCCTTAGCCTCCCGGCTCTGGCCCTTCAGAAGTAGTCGAACTCAAGATGCTGGTAAACGCGGCCGGCATTTTTAGCGGCCAGTTCCTCGAACGTATCCAGATATGACCACTGTGACTGGTCGATAGCATAGGCTTCGTCCAGGCCACCGCCACGTTCAAGAATTTCCTTCACCTCATTTCTTAAAAACACCAGATACCCCTTTGTTTCCTTGGTAATAATATCCAGTGAAGCAGGCTCGCCGTGGCCCGGGATAACAGTCTGGGGGTTTAGCTGGCTCATTCTGTCAAAAGAGTCGATCCAGGCGCCGGTGTCGGTGTCATCAAAGACCGCTAAAAGCCGTTGGTGAAAGCCAAGATCACCCGTAATCAGCAGCCTGTCTTGGGGTATCCAGAGCGCTATGTCGCCGGGTGAGTGTCCGGGGCCGAAGTAGCGCAGTTCGATCGTGACGTCCCCCATGTCCAGGACATACTGATCAGAGAACCCAATATCGGGAACAGCAACGTAGGTGCCCTCTGCCTTCTCCTTATTCCGGTTACGCATGGCCGCAAGCTTTATGTCGCCATGTTCGCGGAATTCCTCGATTGCAGTTTCATGGGCAATAATGGGGACTCCATTATCCCGCCAATAGCTGTTACCCAGCATGGCATGCCCCTGAGCATTCTCGTTGACAACATACTGCACCTCTTTGTCTGTCACGCTTCGAATCGAATGGTGCAGTGCGCGGGCCAATAGGTAATTGTCCCCGCCATTCATCACCACGACGCCGTTATCGGTGACGACAAAACTCAGGTTGTTATTGTGACCATGATTTTCATAAGTGCCCGGTGCTGTCGCGCCAATGGCCGAGTACACACGCTCAGAGACTTTTGTTAATTCAAGGCGCTCCGGAACACCCGCATCACCTGCAGTGACAACGCCGGATGCCAGTAATAGAAAACCCAGAAAGACTGCGCGCAATGGCATTTGTCCGTTCCTCTCCCATTCAGATTTTAGAGTTAGTTCGCCACCCGGAAGACGGATTCGGCGAGCGCCGAGTCATCCGGTAACCCCACGATTCGCTCCACGCCGCCGTTCTCGTTTCGGTAGAAAACCGAGGGTGTTGCCGAGACTGCGAGTGACTCCATCAAGCGGTTATTGTCTTCAATTCTGGTTCTCAGTGCGTCGGGAATATTTTCTGGCCCATCCAGCCAATCCCTCGGGAATTGACTGTCGTGAAAATCGAGCATCTTTACCGGCTCATCGGCGGCGATGATACTGGCCGACTTGGCCAGACTTGAGGGCTGAATGACACCAACAAGGATATGCCTGAGTTCAATCCCCCGCTCCAGGAAGGATTGCGCCTTTTCCCTGAAGACGACGCAGTAACCGCAATTCGGGTCGGTAAAAACATACACGATCCGCTTCACCTCGCCAGCCCGCTCGGCAACCCATGTGGCCTTGGCCAGTTCTGTCCAAGCGCTATCAAGGTCCGGTTTTGGCAGCCACGCACGGAAATGCTCCGCACTCACGTTCTGACCGAAGCCATCGACCATTTTTCCAATAACGACATGTTCACCGTCAGGCATCAGGTACATAGCGACGGCTTGGCCTTTACTCCGACCGACAAAACCCTTGAGACCGCCCGGCGCTTCAAACTGAGCCTCTACCGTCAGGCCCTCGTCCACCAGTGCCTGTATCGCATCAGGGTACTGACCAAAAACGAGCCCGGGCAGAATCAGAAAAATCACTTTAAGAAGCGATCGCATGACATTGTTTTTGCAATTTTTTCCCGATGTCATGACTTAGAATGAGGCCATTTCCAGATCCATCTCAACCGCCGCTACCCCGGCCTGAGCGCAATTTTCGTCAACCTCACCGGAGGGGGCGCCACTTACACCCACACCCCCAACTGTCTCGCCGCTGGCCTGAATCGGCACACCTCCGGCAGAAAGCAGGACGTTATCAATCTTGCCCACCGAAAATGGTCCGGTAAAACGGTCTTCCAGTGACGACGTGTTGCTGGTGAAGGTCATGGCCGTGTAGGCCTTTCGATAGCTGACCTCCAAGGCCAGATCCATGGCCAGAACATCCCGGAGCACAACCTGGGGGTGACCACCGCGATCAACGACCGTAACGGCAACCTGGACCCCCTGCTCCCGACAGGCTTCAATGGCAGTTCTGGCAATGGTCAGCGCGGTATCCAGGGACAATCGTTTGATTTCAATCATCACCGGCTGGTCATCGGTCTCGGCGATGGCCCCACCCGACAGGGCGAGCGCAGAAACAAAAACCAGAGATTTTGATAAGGTGGTTCGCATTGGCGTCTCCCCTTTTCGGGATTAATGATTCATGGACGGACCAGAACGTAGCCCTGATCAATCCGTTCCAGAATGTGGGCAACCCCCACTGGCACCCGCAGTATGTCAGGAATCAGCTCAGGCCGGTTTCCGGTACCTCGCTCAATGGTGTCGATGGTGTTCATGCAAACGGAAAACCTGACACCCTGAGCCATCAGGCTTTTGATCAGCTCACGCCGATCATTGTCGGCATAGAGCAGCCTGACACCCGGACCGAAGGTGGTAATTTCAATATCGACAAGGTCCGGCTGATAGTGCTCAAGCAGGTTGCCGGCGACGCTCAATACCATATCCTGCTTTTCCGGATCGCCATCACTCAGTTGCAGAAGCAGAAATGTTTCCGCGAACGGCTTGCCCGGATTGACTGGCATTTCCGCCCGCAGGACGGTGGCCGAAAGCATCAGTGCCAAAATTATCAGCCCACTTGCCCACCGCCTGTGCAAGCCCACGGAGAGTTTCATGCCGAGTAGTTTTCCAACCCTGGGTTACCCTCCACGTTTTTCAGTCGGGGGGTGTTGAACTTGGTGATCCTGACCGTCTTCTCGGATCTCAGATAGTCCGCAACGACGTCCCAGATCGGTCGACCGGGCGCTCTGGAATTCACCGTGGCCCAGCCGGCGACTTTGTACATCTTGTTCGCATCGATCAGGTCCCCGTTGTCCAGTCGCATATCGGAAATCCGACCGTTCATATTCGCAGTTGGATCGCAGGTGTAGTCCATGCCACCAACCCGCACCATGTCACCGCCTTGTTGATAGTATGGGTCTTTGTTGAACAGGTTGTCGGCCACATCTTCCATGATCAGCTTCAGGTCAGCGCCGGACATCTCTCTGACGTAGGTTTCTGGATAGGTAATAGCCGTGGCATTCATTACATCATCCATCGTGATCGCATCGCCCGGGAGCACCGTGGTTCCCCAGCGGAACCCGGGGGAAAGAGAAATCTGGGCATCCAGAACCGATCTTTGCGCATCACAAATCACCTGGTCCATGGTTCCGTTGAAATTGCCGCGCCGGTAAAGCAGCTCATCCGCTATAGCCAGCTTTTCCCCCAGCTTATCCAGGTACGGCGCCCGAATCCCACTTATGAGCTCCTCCATCCCGGCGTCCGGCTTGATCAGATCGGAAAACACCGGCAGCAGCTTGTACTCGTACCCACGAACCCCGTTATCGCCAATGTCGAGGTCAAGCACGGCAACGTACTTACCGTTGGTTCCGGCATTACTGACCAGGGTTTTACCACCCGGATTTTTCACAACCGTTGGCTGAGGTACCGCGTCGTGGGTGTGACCACCCAAGATGGCATCAATACCTGAAACCCGGCTGGCCATTTTGAGGTCCACATCCATACCGTTATGGGACAGAACCACGACGGCATTTACCTTTTCAGTCTCACGGATCTGGTTGACCAGATCCTGCATTTCCGATTCGCGGATACCAAAACGCCAATCCGGTATGAAATAGGACGGGTTGGCGATCGGTGTATACGGGAACGCCTGCCCAATGACTGCAACGCGCTTTCCGCCAAGCTCTCGGATGGAATAAGGTTTGAAAACGCGTCCGCTGGCTTCGTCAAACGACTCCGCGCCCATGAACATCGCTTCGTCAGACAGGAATACATTCTGTGCCAGGAACTCACCCTCGAACCTGCTGATATTTTTGCGGATCTGTGCCTCGGGATAGGTGAATTCCCAGTGGCCGGTCATGATATCGATGCCGAGACGATTGCTCGCATCCACCATGTCTTCACCGTTAGTCCAGAACGCCGTTCCTGACCCCTGCCACAGGTCACCGCCATCCAGCAGTAGCGAGTTTCCGGGACCTGCCTGATCACGCAACTGGTCGATTAACGTTTTCAGATGGGCAAAACCGCCCATGCGACCATATTCCTGCGCGGCCTCGGTGTAGTTCAGGTAGGTAAATGCGTGGGAACGGCGGGATGACGCCGGAATGCCAAAGTGATCCAGGAACGCCGACCCAACCACATGAGGTACCCTGCCCTTGCTTGGACCAATACCCAGGTTAACGTTGGGTTCGCGGAAATGGACAGGGGATAGCTGGGCGTGAATATCCGTCAGGTGAAGCAGTCGTGCATTGCCATATTTGGGCAAGTCGTACAGTCCCTCTCCCCCTTTCGCCAAGGCTAGTTTCGGAGCAAGGCCGGCAAGAGCTGCCGCCTGCATGGCAATCAGGAAATCTCGGCGGGATATGGACACTGTACTCTCCTCTATTTTTCATTATTGGAGTTAAAGGCGCACCCGGGGCCTTTGCCAGGACCCCGGAAAGCGCTGGTGGATTGTTTTGTACCGGTTCAGTCACCGATGGCCGTTATACGCCAGGCCTCCTTCTGATCCTGCTGCTGGGCAACAGACTGCTGGGCCAACTCCAGAGCGTCCCTGGCCAGTCTCGCGGCCGCATCGTAGTCGCCAGCACCCGCAGCCTCCTGGGCGGCTTTAAGCCTGTCTGACGTGGTGGTCCACTGGAACGTACCGGCTTCCTGATGCGTGCGTTCCGCTTGGGAATAGGCCTTCTCAAAATCGTCCTTCGGCCCGGCCTGGGCAAACAGCGGTATTGACAACGCGATTACCATTCCGAACGTCACTGTTGATCTGCTCATTGCAATTCTCCCGTCGGCTTTCAGGTCACGGCCTGGTGGAGGGACCTACCACCGGCAAACCATTGCTCATGTAGGTCAGGAAAAACTCGAGATTACGGTACTCTGTGCTCTGAGCGGGCAGAGGCTCGGCACGGACGTTACGGTTGCAGCCAGCAAAACGCCGATGCAAGGTGCCGAGTTCACCCCACTTGGACCGATGAACCGGGAAATTGGATGGCTGGCCAAGGGCTGGTGAGAGCAAATCTGCCCGAATCCAATTACCGGGATTCTGCACGTGACAACTGGCGCACGAGAAGTTCAACTGGCCACGGCGGCTGTAGTAGAACTCTTTCCCCGCCTGATAGGCCGCCTGGGCTTCCGCGCTATCCTGCACCTTTATATTGAACTTCTTGCCCTGGGAGGTGGAGGCCATGTACGCGGAAATCGAGGCGATGTTCCCCTTCTTGTACTTCAGGGGTTGTTCCCCGTTTGCTTCCCGGCAACGGTTTATGGCCAGCTCCAGCGTGATCACTTCGTTATTCTTTTCATCGAAGTAAGGATAGTTCTGGCGAACCCCGATTCCGTCATTTTCGAAACAGCTCGCATAGGTCTTGCCGTTCGCAAACGGGGTTTCAAACATCTCCTTGCCTTCAGCTACGGCGAACTCATAAGGGGGAAAATCCTGGAGAGATTCCCACTGCGAGCGCCGATCTTCATCAAGCGCATATTGGCCGTTAACGTATTCCTCGTAAGGCACGTCGGGGAACATCTGCTTGAAATATTCGACCGCTTCTTTCCGATCCTCTTCCGGCGTGCTGCCTGCCATTGCTGCAGGCACTGCCAATGCCGCTCCAAGAGCGACCAGAATGACCTTTGCTTTCAGCATGTCCAATCCTCCTCCGCAGCGGACCAGAACCTTCCGGTTCTGCCGCCGTAAACCTTCAGGCGATCGTCGCGGTTGTTGAGTCGCTCTCGCCCTTATTGTCAGTCCAGCTGATCGTCAGCTTGTCGCCTTTTTTGGCGCCTTTGAAACGGCATTCCAGGAAAGGATCCTTGGAAACCGCCGGACCCCAGTTGGCGACGAAAACGTCTTTACCGTTGTGGGTGATGGTCAATAACTGGATGAAATGGGCCGGAATAACGTTGCCCGCTGAGTCTTTGACAAAACCCGAATCCATCGGGTGCCGGACCAGCGCCTTCAGGGAAGTCACTCCACCGTTTTCTACTGCCCGAACTCTGATACTTGATGCCATTGCTTGTCTCCTGTCCGTCTGTCTGACCGTTAGCCGCCGCAACCACCAACGGTTACTTTCACGTTCTTAGTTGCCTTGTAGGCCTTGCCATCGGAAATCACCACGGCCACCACGTCTGTGGTTTCTGCCATTTTCAGGCGATTGGAAACGAACGGCAGGGCGCCCTCCGTAATATCAAAGGAGGCCGCCAGCGCATTGGGGTTCTTTTCGACCAGCAAGGCAATTCCGGTGACATTCGGCAAAGTGGTTTCAACCGTCACCGGCACCACTGCGCCATTCTGGGCAATGGTCGGCAGATCCAGGGAAATCTTGTCGGACTCCGCCGCATCCATTCCGTAAAGCTCGGCAATGGTCTCGTCCACGCCCGGCGTATTGAATGCTTTCTTTGGCCAGCCAGAGGTGTCCGGTGCATTCGCAGCCTCCGCTCTGAGCGGAATGATTCCAGATCCCAGTGCGAAGCTTGCAACGCCAGCTCCCAGCACCCCTTTCAAAAAGCCTCTTCGCCTTTGGTCAATCACGGCAACTCCTCCTCGCTTTAAAGCGTGTACAAATAATCGATAACCCGGTTGATCTCGTCTTTGCTCATAATCATGTGCTTCCCGAAAGGAGGCATGACGGTTACCGGATTGAACTTGGTTTCGTCCCAGATCCGCTTGAACAGCATCTCGCGGTCCGGGTAACGGGTTTTCATATCCACCAACTCAGGCCCGATGGTTCCGGTCAGTTTGCCGTCATCCATCTTGTGGCAGGCCAGACAGTTGCCATCCTTGCGACTGAACGCGAGTTCCTTTCCCCGGTCGATATCAGCCTGGGAGGGCTCTGCAACCACATGTGGCGCAGCGCCCAGCGCGAGTGTGGTGAAACTCATCGCTATTATTGTTTTTCTCATCTCTGTTCCTCCTCCGCACGTTTAGGGGCGCCTGGCCCCGGCAGCCTTCTATTCCGTGAGCCCCTCGTCCAGTGGCCCGGTCGTGCTTGGTGTCAGATTTTTGTCCGCTGCCGAATCACTGACAGTTACCTCATCCTTGCAGTCCTCCATACACCGGACGTTAGTGACCTCCGGTCGGGGGTCTTCCCAGATAAAGCCGTCCTCGTTAGGCATCTTGACTTGCGGAAGTGTGTCCTTGTTGGCAACAAAGTCCCCATCGACGATGTAGTTGAGATTCAGCACATAAGCCGTCAGTGCATACACCTGATCATCGGTCAGGGACTGTGGTGCAAAAAATGGCATCGCCCGATGAATGTAATCCCATAGCGTGCTTGCGTAGGGCCAGTAGCTGCCGATCGTTTTCTCCGGACGGTCCTCGGTGAGACTGCCTTCGCCACCAGAGAGTTTTGGGTAACGCCCCATTCCCTCGCCGAACGCACCGTGACAGGAAGAGCAGTAGGTTTCATAGATGCCCATACCTTCCTCGACGCTGCCACTCCCTTCTGGAAGCCCCTGACCATCGGGCCGGATATCGATGTCCCACGCCTGGATCTGTTCTTCCGTGGCGGGCGAGCCGTATCCGTAATGCCCGGCAGACTCGGCCAGTGCGAAAGCCGGGAGCACCGCGAACATCAGGCCCGAACAGAGACCAGAGATGGATCGTGATGATTTATCAAAGCTGAACATTGGTCACACTCCCGTCTCCCGAAATCTGCCAGGTCTGAATGGCGTTTTTGTGGTAGATAGAATTGGTGCCACGGACGGCCTTGAGCTGCCCCAGCGTCGGCTGCACGTATCCGGTCTCATCAATCACCCTGGATTGCAGCAACGCCGGACTTCCGTCCCAGTTCCACTCCAGTGAGAACCGGGTGAGCGATTTGGACATCACCGGCTCCCGCAACTGAGCCTGCTGCCAGTTGCGCCCGCCATCCACCGAGACATCGACCGCCTTGACCTTGCCCCGGCCACTCCAGGCAAGCCCCTCGATCTGGCAAACACCTTTACCCCGGACCGGCATTTCAGGACATGGCGAGGTAATGACAGATTTGGCCTCCATCACCCAGGTGAAACCATGAGCCGTGCCGTCCGGCATCAGATCGGTGTATTTGGACGTCTCTTCCCGCTGCATCCAGGGCTTGTCACCGACCTCCAGTCGACGCAGCCACTTCACGTGGGTATTACCTTCCCAGCCAGGGACCACGAGACGGATTGGATAACCCTGCTCGCGGCGAAGCGCCTCCCCGTTCTGGGCGAAGGCGACAATGACGTCGTCCAGCGCCTTCTCCATCGGAATGCTGCGGGTCATCGCCGCGCCATCAGCCCCTTCCGCTAAAAGCCACTTGCCTTCGGGCTTCATTCCGACCTCCTGCAACAAGGTCGAAAGGCGGACACCGGTCCACTCCGCACAACTGACCATGCCATGCAGGAACTGAAGAGAGTTGAGTTGCGCGCCTCGCCATTCCATGCCTCCATTGGCCGGACACTCGATGAAGTTTATCTGGGAGACGCTGGGAAACCGCTGGAGGTCCTCCATGGACAGAACGATTGGCCGCTCTACCAGGCCATGGATCATCAAACGGTGCTGCTGGGGATCAATTTCAGGACGACCTGCATGATGACGTTCGAAAAACAGGCCGTTCGGAGTAATGATGCCCTTGAGATGCTGTAGGGGCGAAAAACTGATGGAAGATACTTTGTCTGCTGTCAGCCAGGGCACATTCCTGCGAATCACGTCCTTTTCAAAGGGTGACGGAACGCCGTAAGGGTCACTGACCACGCCAGCGCCGAGTGAGCGGGTCCAGGATGGAATCTCAGGTGGATACTGAGTCTGCGCCGCCCCAAGTCTGGGAGAGAGCCCGCCCAGTGCGCCTCCTACCATGGCGCCACCAGCAGTGAACAACCCGCTTCGGAGAAAACGCCTGCGCTCATTGGACGGTAAACGTTCAGACTCTTTCAGGGCAATTTCGGATACAGCCTGATTAAGTCGGCGGAGCTTGCCGAGCATATTTTTACCTCCTTCGATGCCCTGTTCGGGCCGGTCGGCCGGCAATCAGTTTGGTGACTGAAGGTCGGACTTGTTGTTTTCGTTATAAGGATATAACTTATTTATAAACCGGAAAGCGGCTGGATACAAGCCCCTTTTTATCGAGTTTTTTTATTTATTCGTTCAGGCGGCCAACCTGGCAAGCAGCGGAATTTGCCGCTAATACCTTTAAAACAGGACCGCGGCAAAACTTCCGGGGGGTAACCGAAAATGCGTTTCCACGCTAGTAACACCAAGGTTTTTAGACTACTGCTCTCCTTGTCCATATTCCTTTTTCCGTCTCTTGGGATTGGGAAATCCGCTAAACCCTTTGCCGAAATATCGATTCCGTTCGGCCCGGAAAAATTAAAGGCAGAAAATATTTACTATTTTCAGGGGCTTTCGGGAGTGCCCTCCAGCACCAACGAAGGGTTCACTGCCAATGCGGGCTTCGTCATCACAGGTGACGGGGTTGTAGTCTTTGATGCCCTCGGAACACCCAGTCTCGGGGCGGCCATGATCGAAGAAATCCGCAAACTCACCGACCTCCCAATAACTCATGTGGTCCTGAGCCATTATCATGCCGATCACATCTATGGGCTTCAGGCATTCAAGGAGCTAACGGATGCCCAGGTGATTTCGCAGGCCCAGTCCAGTCGGTATATCTCGAGCGCAGAGGCGCAGCAGCGCCTGGACCAGCGTAAACGCGCCCTTTCACCCTGGCTCGATGAAAGCACCTCTCTGGTTCCCCCCGACAAAACCTTTGAAGATCAGTTTGGCTTCGAGTCAGAGGGCTACCGGTTCACAATAGTCCACGCGGGACCCGCGCACTCACCCGACGACAGCATGATGATGGTGCAGCCTGCCGGGGTGCTTTTTTCAGGCGATATTGTCCAGAGCGGTAGGATTCCCTTCCTGAACAGTGACCAGGTGGATACCGGTCAATGGATGGCAGCCATTGACAAGGTGCGGGCAATGCAACCTTCCATTCTTGTACCGGGGCATGGCGAGGCATCTGACAATGCCATGGAAGCGCTGAACTTTACCTACAATTACCTGGCATTCGTGCGCAATGAAATGAAAAAAGCCGTTGAAAACTGGGTGCCCTTCGAAGAGGCCTATCAGCAAACTGACTGGTCCCGATACGAAAATCTTCCCGCCTTCGAAGCCTCGAACAAGGCCAACGCGTACCGAGTGTATCTGGATATGGAAAAGGCGGCTTTGGGAGAAGAATAGGGAGCCCTGTCCCAAAAAGGCATCCAAAGTCGCGGCTTTGGTCCGTATACTTTCCAGAACAAAACAATAATGAAACGGATCATCACCATGCCTGACAAGACAACGTCGACATTCCCATCCATTCTGATCGTCGGTGCCGGCTTTGGCGGCCTGGGGATGGCCATTACCCTCCAGAACGCAGGATTCACGAACTTCATGGTGCTCGAAAAGGGAAGCTCCATCGGGGGTACCTGGCGGGACAATACCTACCCGGGCGCAGCCTGCGATGTTCAGTCCCACTTCTATTCCTATTCGTTTGAACCCAAGCACGACTGGTCACGCAAGTTCGGACTCCAGCATGAAATTCTCGGCTACATGGAGCACTGCGTTCGAAAATACGGATTAACGGATCGTCTTCGATTTGACAGTGAAGTCCGGGAAGCCAGATTCGACGAGACCTGCAACGAATGGATCGTCACCCTGACCGATGGCGAGGTACTGACAGTCAATGTATTGATCACGGCGACAGGTCAATTGAACCAGCCGGCCTGGCCAAAGATTCCAGGCATGAACTTGTTTGCTGGCAAAATTTTTCACTCCGCCCGCTGGGACCATGACTACGACCTCAATCACAAACGCGTCGCGGTTATCGGCACGGGCGCCAGCGCTATCCAGTTTGTCCCGGAAATCGCCAGGCAGGTGAAATCGCTCAATCTGTTTCAGCGCTCGGCCGCCTGGGTGCTTCCCAAACCCGATCGCGCTTTCAAGCGCTGGGAGCAGACGCTTTTCCGGGTGTTCCCGATCTGGGACCGAATCTATCGCTACCTGATTTACTGGAAGAACGAGAGCCGCGCCCTCGCCTTCACCAAGTTCAACGGGTTACTGGAACTCTTCGCACGGGAGGCGCGAAAAGACGCCAGAAAGCACGTCACCGATCCGGAAAAGCTCAGGCACATCATCCCGGACTATCAAATCGGGTGTAAACGCATCCTGATTTCCAATGACTGGTACCCCGTCATCAACCGGCCCAACGTGAGTCTGATCACTGACGACATTGAACGGATTGATGAGGACGGCGTCGTTACCAGCGATGGCACCCATTACCCCGTCGATGCCATCATCTGCGGGACCGGTTTCAAGGCCTCGGAGTTCCTGTCTCCCATGGTAATCACGGGACGCGCCGGACTTACTCTCAATGAGGCATGGAAAACCGGCGCGTCCGCGTTCAAGGGCATCACCGTGAGCGGCTTCCCCAATCTGTTCATGCTCTACGGCCCCAACACCAACCTGGCTCATAACTCGATTATCTTCATGCTGGAATCCCAGTTTCGTTACGTGCTTGACGCGCTCAGGGCCTTGGAGAAGTACCCGGGGTCGGCCATGGATGTCCGTCAGGATCGCCAGGAACGATTTTCTGCCGTCGTCCAGAGCGGCCTGAGGGGAAGCGTCTGGGATTCCGGCTGCACCTCCTGGTACCTCGATGCCAATGGCAAAAACACCGTGAACTGGCCGGGATTTACCTTCACTTACCGATTCGCCACCCGACACGTCGATACCGCGGACTACCAGTTCATCTACCCCTCGAAACCCGCCTGAGCGAATGGATCCGGCTGTCCTTTGACGGCTGTTGCAGTTTACGCACATTCATAGGATGATTGGTTGATATGCTTGCAGGATGTTAGGCCAATGCTCCAAAAAATTCGCAGAGGCTCACTGGTCGAGACGGCCATCGAAAGCCTCCGTCAGACGATCCAGTCGGGCCAGTGGCCGGTGGGCAGCAAACTTCCGGTCGAAGCCGACCTGTCGGAGGCCCTCGGGGTCAGCAGGAATACGGTGCGCGAAGCGGTACGCGTATTGGTCCATGTCGGTATGCTGGAAACTCGACAGGGGGACGGCACCTATGTGCGTGCAACCCGGGACGCCGGCGAAACACTTCGACGGATCGGCAGGACCCAACTGGCGGATCAGCTGGAAGTGAGAATCATGCTGGAAACGGAAGCGGCTACCCTGGCTGCGTCCCGCCGGACCGAGCAGGACCTGAAGATTATGACCAGCGCCCTCGACGCCCGGTCGAAAGCCGGGGATGATCTCGTAGAACGGATCAGGCACGACGAAGCCTTTCACCACGGTCTGGTTGCCGCCTCCCACAACTCTGCGCTCACCGAGCTGTATGACTATTTCTCCCACGCCATCAGCCAGACGATTGAGCGTACGGAAACCGACGCCGATTTGCCTGAACCGTCGCAGGAGGACCACGAACTGTTGCTCGCTGCGATTCGCCGTGGCGATCAGGCAAAAGCCGAACAGCTGGCCCGTGCCCTGCTCCGGCCCAGCCTTCAGGCCCTGCAAAAACAGGTGTCCTGAAACATGAAGTTCCGAATTGATACATTCACACTGCTTCTGCTTGGCGCCATTGTTCTGGCGTCTGTGTTGCCCGTCACCGGTAATACGGCCGACGTTTTTGCGTCAGTGGGTACGATTGCCGTTGCCCTGCTCTTTTTCTTCCATGGTGCGGCTCTGTCCCGGGAACAGATCATCGCCGGGGCGACACACTGGCGGCTGCACATCATGATCACTGCGCTCACGTTCGTCTTTTTTCCCCTGGCGGTACTGCCCATCAACGGCCTCAGCGAAATCGCCCCCTCGTGGATGCCGGAAGATCTGGGGCTGGGTTTTCTGTACCTTGGCGTGCTGCCTTCGGCGGTATCCTCTTCCATCGCCTACACGGCCATGGCGAGGGGAAATGTGCCAGCCGCTATCTGCAGCGCCGCTGCATCGAACGTGTTTGGCATGATGCTGACACCGTTTCTGCTGCTGTTACTGGTCAGTACGTCCGGCGGCGGGAATTTTTCGGTCGCAGAAGCCCTTCAAGACATCGTACTGCAACTGTTGCTGCCGTTTGCGGTGGGACATGCACTGCGTCCCTGGCTGGGCGGTTTTCTTGGACGTAACGAAAACCTGATGGCGCGATACGATAAATGTGTGATCTGGCTGATCGTTTATTCGGCGTTTTCGCATTCCGTGGAAAGTGGGCTTTGGCAAAACCTGCCGGCAAAAGCCATCGTGTTTGCGGTGGTGCTGTGCTTTGGCCTGCTGGCACTGTTCATGGTGATGGCACGGCTGCTGGTTCGCAGGTTCGGGTTCAGTCTCGAGGATGAAGCTGCCGTGGTGTTCTGCGGCTCGAAAAAAAGCCTCGCATCAGGCCTGCCAATGGCAAAGGTCTTGTTCTCCGGCCACCCGGGGTTCGGAATGATCGTTTTGCCGATCATGTGTTATAACCAGATCCAGGTGATCGTGGGAGCCATTCTGGCCCAGCGTTACCGCGCCAAAATCGACGCATCAGCCGCGGCCAGGGAGGCATCCGGGACCTAGGCTCAGCCTCCACCTCCCATGCCGCTGAACAGGCTGGCCAGAATCGCCAATCCAACGATCCAGCCAATAACCGCCGGCCAGAAGTTGACGAACTGCGGCGGCTGGTCCGCTTCCCCCTCGGCTGGCTCCGTCTCGCTGTGCGGGCGTTCCTCTGTCTTTTCGGGCACGTCCTGAAGGCTGAACCATTCAAACCAGCCCCCGAGAAAATGGGCAACTGCAACAGACAGACTTCCATTTTCAGCCAGAGGGCGAACCTGCGGTTCCAGCTTTCTGGCAATCTCGCGGCGGATGGGAAGCTTGTCAGCCGGCGGCTCGCACAATATCGCCTTCCAGATGCCCACATCCTGACTGCGGGATGAATCGTTCATCAGAGCCTTGATCTGGATGACGACCTCGCGCACCACCTGGGCCTCGGTGCCATCCAGGGGGCGATCGGCTTGCCCGGTTTCTTCCTGCTCTTGGGACTGAACGGCTTGCTGATGGGCCTGTGCGGGCGGTTCGTCCCGGTTATCAACAAACTCAGGGCTGCCCCCTGTTGCCTCCCGAAAGGCCTGGCTTAGCTTCCTGGCTTCGTCATCCGACGCAAACTTCAACTGTTGCTCATATGCCTGTTTTATCCGCTGACGATCGCCAGTCGGTTCAATTCCAAGGATTTCCCAGCAATTCATATAGCTGTAACTCCCAGCTCTGAGATTCATTACATTTTTGAGAGACAAATAGTGTGTAGTTCCCTACGATAGAACCTACACAACAATAGCGTTTCACTTTCCAGATCGGCAGATTATAGAATGTCACCCATCAGCAATTCGACAAAATTGGCATTCCGGACAACTCCCGTCCATCGCTTCGCCACGTTAGGCTGTGCTCTCACCGCCATTCTTGCAACAGCTCCCCAGGCTTGGGGCCAAAGCCCGGAATCAGAGATCTATCCAGAATTTCTCAGTGTTTCCGGGCAGCAGTCAGAGTTGCCCGAGGTTCTTAGCACCACTCGGCTGCGACAATCCAAACTGAAAGTGCCAGGCACCACGACCATTATTACCGGCGACATGATCCGCGATCTTGGCATCATGAGCCTGGTCGAGGTATTCCGGTTGGTTCCCGGCATGGTCGTTGGCGAACGCGGCAGCAACAATCAGGTAACCTCCTACCATGGTACATCGCAGTACGAACAGCGCAGGCTCCAGGTTCAGATTGATGGCCGAACTGCCTACCGGGTTAGTCTTTCCGATGTCGAGTGGATTGCCATGCCCGTTGCCCTCGACAACATAGAGCGGATCGAGGTTAGCCGGGGTCCCAATGCCGCCGCTTACGGGATCAATGCCTTTCTTGGCAGCATCAACATTATTACCCGCTCCCCGCAAGACACGGCAGGCATCGAAGCATACGGCTCTGCCGGCTCCAGGGGTCACCTCCGCACCTTTACATCCGTTGGCGACGCCGGCCAGGACGGAAGCTGGAGACTGTCATACGAAAAGCGCAAGTCCAACGGCTTCGACGCCCAGGTTGAAAATGGCGAACGCCGCCCCTTCCACGATGGTTACGATGTCAATAATTTCAACTTCGACAGCATCGTGACATTAGATAGCCGGCATTCCGTGGATTTCAGGGCCGGTGTTCTGGATGGAACCAATGAAGAAGACCTGTTCAAATCCGGCAAACTGGGGGCGACCACAGACCCTGATATTGTGATGGACGATTACTACCTGCAGGCAAGGTTTAACGGCGCCACATCGGATAACCACTTCTACCACTTCCAGACCAGCTACCAGAATCAGGACCGGAGGCAACGCTGGAGTGTGGCAATTCCAGCCGAGGAGTTTGTGACCCTGTTGCCACCGGATGTCACCTTCCCGACTGATCAGGGCCCCTTCATTGCCGACCTGAACGAGGACGCCGAAGAATCGCGACTGGAGTTCGAGTTGCAGGACACTGTGATACTGAGCCCCGAGTTCAAACTGGTGTCCGGCCTTGGATACCGCAAGGATACCTACCGGTCTGAAACCTTTTTCAACGGTGAAGGAAACAACTACCAGACCCGAGTCTTCGCCAATGCCGAATATTCGCCCCTGACCTGGCTGACATTCAACGCAGGTGGCAACTGGGAAAAAACCACAACGACCGACCAAGGTTATTTCTCTCCCAGGGTGGCGTCCAATTTCATCATCAACAGCAACCACGCCATCCGGTTTGTTTTCTCGCGCGCGGTCCGGACACCGGACGCATTTGAGCAGAACCCGGACTGGTCCTATCGCCCCAGAAATGTGCAGCCACCGTTTTCAGCACTTGAGGGCGCGCGTTTCCTCGTAGCAGACCTGGTGGATCAGGAGACTTCCACATTCGGCGAAACCCTTGAGGAGGAGTGGATTACCTCCCGGGAGATCAGCTATTTCGGACAGTTCCACTTGGATAACGCCTTGATGAGCGTTGAAGTTCGGTACTTCAACGACTATCTTCGAGATATGATCAGCGGCGTGATCAACGAAGAAGACTGGTACATTGATAACAACGTCGCCCTGGATCAGGAAGGTGTTGAATTGGAAGCATCACTTGAATTTTCCGGAACGATGCTGCGGGCAACCTACGCCTACCTTGACCAGGAGGGTCGATATACCGGTGATCCTGACAAGCTTCCCCCTAACACGCAACAACGAGCGGTGGACCTGCTGGGCCGACTCTCTGCCCGCCATTCAGGGAGTGCGGCCTGGATCCAGGACCTTCCCCTGGGATTGACCTCCTCTGCGGCTTTCTATATTGCTCAGGAGGTTCGGGATACGCGTTTCAAGCGGGCCGATTTCAGACTCGCCCGGCGAGTGGATCACTCGAATTTCAGCTACGTGCTGGCGTTGACCCTCCAGCATTACATCGACATGGAGCCCTGGATCAGCCCTGACAATATTATTGAGGACGCCAACCAGTATTTCGTTGAGGCCGGAATTAGATTCTGAACACTGACCAAGGATAGGACGTGACCCGGGACGGTATGACACGAGACCTCTGTTTCAGATGGCGGACCCTGATGCTGTCAGTCAGTCGTATTTGCCTTAAGCGGGTCCTCTGGGTTGTTGCCGGCCTGGTTTTACTGGCAACCGGTAACGCTCAGGAATCTCCCAACCAAACAGTCTACCTCGCCGGATCCGGGAATACCGCACTGGACCAACACGTTCAGGGATTGCTCCAAGAGAGGCTCGGCAACAACGTCACCATGCTGCCGATTGCCGACGAACAGATTCCGATGGTCGAGAATACACCAGTGGTCTCCATTGGGCCTTCAGCATTCTCCCGGGTACGCCAGGCCAATCGGTCGGCCCCGGTCCTCGCCATGCTGGTGGAGAAATCCTTCATCAAAGGCTTTGCAGAGATCGCGCCAGGCCAGATTTCAGGTGTCTTCTACGATGTTCCACTGCTGCGTCAGGCCCTGACGGGCAAGGCCATTCTGCCCCACGCCAATACGATTGCCATTCTGGCGACCACCAATTCTGTCGAACTGTACGAGCCGCTCATTGATCAACTCCCCGCCCACGAAATGAGTGCCCGGGTGTTTGTGGTCGATAGTAATGAGGATCTGATTCCCTCGCTGGTCAGAGCCCTCGGATACGGTGATTTCCTGCTTGCGGCACCGGATGACGCGATCTACAACCCGAGAACCATCAAACATATTCTGTTGACGGCATACCGACGCAATAAAATTGTCATCGGCCCGAGTCAGGCTTATGTCAAAGCCGGTGCCCTCGCCTCAAGCTATGCGCCCTTTCCCGCAATGGCTGATCGGGGCGCGGAGTTCCTGAACCAGTTCTTCGCGACCGGGAAATTTCCCGAGCCTGCCTATTCACCGGTATTCCGGGTTGAGGTTAATTACCAGGTAGCGCGCTCGTTGAACATTCCGGTTCCGGAGCGGGAGTACATCAATCAGTCCGTGCAAGATGAGTTAACCGGGAATGGAGGGCCAGCGGGTGAATAAACCAGAAAAAACCCAAGCCTCTCTGTCACGGAAACTGCTGCTGTTAGGGGCCATCCCCGCCATTGTCATGTTCATTGTCCTGATGAGCTTCTTCACGTCTGCACGGCTCGAGGATGCGCGCCAGGAACTGTCCGAAAGCAGCCAGATGCTCGCGGATAGTCTTGCGCCCGTTCTGGAATACGCCGTGGTTTCCGGGAATACCGTGGCGCTGGAGCAAGTGCTTTCCCAGTCACTCCGGCGCAGCAAAGCAGACTGGATACGTGTGACGGACGTGATGGGAGAGCAAATAGGCTTTGTCGCCACCGGCGCGACCAGCAACCCTGTGCAATCCGGCCAGTACGACATCTACGAGACGGAAATCCTTCAACAACCCCTGCAGCTCAATGGGGGGCGGGATAGCGAGTGGTTCACGCCAGAATACGGGTTTGACTCCGGAGCCCTCAGGGTCGGCACGGTTCAGGTAGGCGTCAGCACAGAACTGCTCGACAACCGACAACAGGATATCCTCTGGACGTCACTGGCCGTCGGAATTGCTCTGCTGTTATTTACCATTTTGCTGATCCATCACTATCTGAACACGATCCTTTCGCCCATCCGGGACCTCTCAGGCCGGGTAGCAAAACTCATCGACCGGAACTATACCGAAGAGCCACTGAGTGGCCACCGAAGCTCCCGTGAAGTGGTGGAAATAGAGGAACAGCTTAACGAACTCGCCACTCATCTATCAGGATTGCAGGCGGCCCGGGAGCAGACGCTGCTGGCATCGGAAAGTGCCCGTCAGAAAGCCGAATCGGCGAATCAGTCAAAGTCGGAATTTCTGGCCACCATGAGTCACGAGTTACGAACTCCCCTTAACGGGGTGCTGGGCATGATCGACCTGGTACAGGAGGAGTCTCTGAGCCATCGCCAGCGGGATTACCTGAATACCGCCCGCCAGTCCACCGAGGACCTCCTGACCGTCATCAGCGACATCCTGGACTACTCCCGAATCGACAACGGTTCCCTGGAACTGGATAGCCAGGAATTCGACCTGCGAAAACTGATCTCGAACTGCACGGCGACATATCGACATGTCGCCGAGGAACGGGGGCTCGCACTCAACCTCAGTTTCTTCGGCGACTGGCCGGACAACCCGAATGTGATTGGTGATGCACCGAGACTCCGACAAATCCTCGCTGGTCTGATCGACAACGCCATCAAATTTACCGGCGACGGTTTCATCAATATTCAGGCTGGCTGTTTTGCCCTCGAAGACGGCTGCATCATTCTCAATTGTACGGTCAATGACTCGGGCTCAGGCATTCCTGTGGAGCGCCTGCCCGACATCTTCAATTCGTTCGAGCAGCTGGACAGCGGAGACGGTCGGCTCTATGGCGGCACCGGCCTTGGACTGTCGCTGGTCCAGAGACTGGTGGAATTGATGGGTGGCCATATTCAGGTGGAAACCGACCTTGGCAAAGGCTCCTCGTTCCGATTCGAGCTCCCGTTTGAGCTCGCCAACGACCCCGGCACGACAACCCCCCCTGAGACGGCGGCCCGCAACCGCGGAACCGGCCTCGCGCACGCACTGGTGGTCGAGGACAATCTTGTAAACCAGCGCGTGGCGAATGCCCTGCTCACTCGGCTGGGGTTCAAGACCGACTCGGCAAATAACGGCAGGGAAGCGCTCGAAATGGTCCAGTCGAATCATGCTGGTTACGACGTGATCCTCATGGACTGCCAGATGCCCATCATGGATGGGTACGAAGCCACCCGGCACATTCGCGAGTGGGAACAGGGAAATGGCCAGACCGGTACACCTATCATTGCGTTGACCGCCGACGTTCTGCCCGGCACTGAACACAGTTGCCTGGAGTGCGGCATGAATGACTATCTGGCCAAACCCGTTCGAAAAGAGAACCTGCAGGAAGTTCTGAAGCGCTGGGTTCAACTCTGACGTGGCGCCGGGCGAATGCCGATGACTAAAATCAGGCTGAGAAAATAGTCACGGTCGGGCGATGCCGCGACCCATCGGTGAGCGGGTGCTCGAAAGCCCCGCCCCTCCCAAACCAACTATTTGGTCGTGATGCTTCCCTGCGCTCGGCTGGTCCAGGCGCGCCCATCGCCGCGACGGGATGTAATGGTCGACGTTCCACTGCCGGTAGCGCCTTCATATTCGCCAGTACCGCCCATCACTGTCCAGGTCGCTGGCTGCTCTTCTTCACCAAGCAAATAGGAAAGATACAGCATGTCGCCGTTGTCCGAGATACTCGTGCAATAGCCGGCACCTCCAGCTCGTCCAGAGCCATCGACGCCTTGGTGTCCAGTGCACCATTGGCTAGATACGTCGCCGTCTGCCTGAACCACGGTTGCATGGTTCCTGATGACCGTTCTACCTTTTGTCCCGTTAGGCATATCCACAGCTTGCCCCGGGGCAGTTTGTACCCAATAGAGAGTGCTGTCGACCTTCTCGGTATCTGCCAGGGCAGTGAACGCTACACAGATTGCAAAAGCACCAATGGCGCCGGTATATATCTTTTCCATGATTGCGACCCCTAATCAGTTGTTATGACTTTTGCGGGACTTCCCGCGCAGGAGTTGGTATTTCCTGCATTGGCGCACAGGTCTCAGCAATCTTCAGCTGAAGAAGGGCCGCGCTAGCACACTCCATTGATACGCGTGTCCACGTAGTTAGTTAACAATTGCACATAGTTTCGGGAATGCAAGCCGGAAATCCGAAATCGGCAGACGACGCTAAAATGCCTCTTTTTAGCAGTGTCCACAGTAGGTGCCGATCACGACGAACAACTGTAGTGCGATGACCCACCGACCCCAAAGAGTTCCGACGGCTTCAGCCTGTAATATTTCTCTTCCACGTCTTTCGACTGCTCGGCATATGGCTGGGTCATGACTTCCTGCAACTCTCGCAGCAAAGAATAGTCCCCAGCCATCGCCTGCTGATACGCCGGCACAACAAGCCACTCCCTCAGACTGTATTTTGGATTGACAAACTTCATCTGGCGGGACAGCTCCTCACGAGAGCGAGGTTCAGTGAGCGACTTCCATTTTGTGAGCCATTCTGACCAGCGCCTATCCATCTCCTCGGGAGCTGCGTCATACGTCGAGCGCCTGTAGAAGCTGTTTTTAAGTGGGCCAATGTCATCGGGCACCCCCGAGAGCTCACGAAAGAAAATGGTGTAATCGACAGGCGTTTTAGCCATCAAGGATCCGAGCTCGCTCAACAAGTCCCCGTCAAAAGTGGGAAGTCCGAGTTTGGAAGCCCACATTTTCTCCAGTTGCGCCCGCATCACTTTTGGAAAATCACGTTGAATCTCGTCAAGTTGTTGCAGGTGGTCCAGATCCTCGGTCAGCAATGGCTTTAGCGCCAAACAAAACATCTGGAAGTTGCGCTCGGCTGCCACGGGCTGATTCAGGAATGAGAAGTGCTGTCCGCCACCCGTCCACGGCTGGTAGTGCGGATCAAAAACGTCACAGAATCCGAATGGACCGTAGTCGAGTGTGAAGCCGCCGGCCGCACAGTTGTCACTGTTAAAGTTACCTTGGCAGTAGCCGACGCGGATCCAGTCTGCCACAAGCGCGGTGAGCCGGCTCAGAAACTCGCGTGCAAGACACACCACTTTTTCGGCGGTGGCCAGCGTCTGGTCGATAACGTCACCGTACTCACGATCAATCAGGTGCAAGACGATCTTCTCGAGCTCCTCCATGGCTTGCGGATGTTCATTCTTGCGGGCACGCCGACTGAATAGCTCGATTTGGCCCACCCGAATGAATGACGGTGCAACACGCGTCGAGACAGCAACTGGCTCCGAGACAAGCACGTCTGGATTCGTCGAGCGTGAGCCTTCGGAGTACCACGGCCGCCTGACCTTCTCTGTTTTTGAAACGTACAAACTGAGCGACCGAGACGTTGGCACGCCAAGCGCGTGCATATGCTCCTGTGCCAGGAACTCACGCACACTCGACCGCAGGACTGCCCGGCCGTCCGCGCCGCGGCAGTATGGTGTCCGGCCGCCCCCTTTTAGCTGCATTTCCCAGCGCTGGCCATTGATGACGGCCTCAAGCACTGAAATTGCGCGACCGTCGCCGTATCCGTTGCCGGTTTGAAACGGGCACTGTTGGGTGTATTCGGTGCCGTAGATGGAAAGTGCATAGCCGCACGCCCACCCAACCGTGCGCATTGGCTCTGGAACGTGCGATAGGTCGCCGGAGAACACGCGCATAAAGTCGTTCGACCGCGCCATGCTGTCGGCGAAGCCCAGTTCATGAAACAAGGTTTGGCCGTGCGCAACGTACTCGGGGTTTTCGATTGGTGTGGGTTTGACCGGAACGTAGTGGCCCGAGAAGACTTGTCGCGGTGCATGGTCGGCTCCGTTTGCTTTCCCTTCAGGGTCACAGTTGAGAGTGTCCACGAGCGAGTAGTCTGCAAACTTGGCGAGATCGTCGAGAGTCGAGACCATAGTGGGTGTTTCCCGGGACGGTCGTTTTAGCATAGGGACTCCTCGTGGCCAAATGTGGTGGGCATTCTTCAAAACTCCACTACCGATTCCTGAGCACTGCTAACTATTGCGATAACTCGCAGGAAAGGCGCGGAACAGAAAGACGATACCGTTCGGGGTGGCCCGACCAGGTCGGACGCCTACTGTAGTAGGAGAAGTTGCCTGGCTGGGACCACATGTCCCAGCCAGGCGCCCAACTGATGACCTGGTTTGGCGCCGGCAATGAGCTGCACCGTGACTGGCGGAACGACGAATTAAGAACTTCGTGTGGTCGTCTACCGGGCCAGTACCGCGTCAGACCACCGGTTCTCTCATGGTGACGAATTCTTCCGCAGAGGTCGGATGGATACCGAGCGTGGCATCGAATTGCGCCTTGGTGGCACCGGCCTTGATTGCGACCGCCAGCCCCTGGGTAATTTCTCCGGCATCCGGCCCCACCATGTGGGCACCCAGCACCTTGTCATTCGACTCATCGACCACCAGCTTCATCAGGCATCGTTCATCGCGGCCGCTCAGGGTGTGTTTCATTGGGCGAAACTCCGACCGGAAAATCTTCAGACGGTAACCGGCTTCTCTGGCTTCATCCTCGGTCAAACCTACGGTCCCGATATTGGGCTGGCAGAACACCGCCGTCGGAATAGCCGAGTAGTCCATTTCACCCTCTCCGTCACCGAACAGTCGGCGCGAGAGAACCATACCCTGAGCGAGGGCCACAGGCGTGAGCTGAGGAGTTCCGATGACATCGCCAAGTGCGGTGATGGACGGGACCGTTGTCTGAAAGTGCTTATCCACCCGAACATGACCTGAATCCGCCAGTTCGACCCCGACGTTTTCCAGCCCAAGCCCCTCTACCAGAGCCTTTCGGCCAGTTGCCGCCATGACCAGTCCGGTTTCCAGAGTTTCGCCATTATTGAGATCCACCCGGTAATGCGCACCTTCAGGCTTGACCGATTCGATTGTGACTCCAAACCTGAGATTGACGCCTTTTTTACGCATCTCCTGCTCGGTGAAGTGACGGATATCGGTATCAAAGCCCCGGAGAAACAGGTCGCCGCGGTACAGCAGGGTTGTTTCAACACCAAGACCGGCAAGAATGCCTGCAAACTCAACCGCAATGTAGCCCCCGCCCCAGACGACTGCCTGCTTCGGAAGCTGTGGGAGGTAGAACATCTCATTGGAGGTCAGAATGCATTCTTTGCCCGGAACGTCCGGCACAACCGGCCAGCTTCCGGTAGCTACGGTAATGTGCTTGGCGCTGTACGACTGTTCACCAACCACGACGGTGTTGGCGTCCCTGAACGTGGCAGTGCCCTCAATGATCGTAACGCCGGCATTTTCCAGCAGTCGGCCATAAATCCCGTTCAGGCGTTCGATTTCTGCATTTTTATTCGCCACCAGTGTGGGCCAGTCGAACGTCACATCCCCAACCGGAACGTTCCATCCGTATCCTCCCGCGTCTTCCAACTCTTCATGGACATGGGCGCCGTAAACGAACAGTTTTTTCGGAACACAGCCTACGTTGACACAGGTGCCCCCCAGATAACGGGATTCAATCACTGCAACCCGGGCTCCACGCTGGGCCGACATCCTGGCGAGACGGACCCCACCGGAGCCGGCACCAATTACAATAAGATCAAAATCCTGGCTATCAGACACTGTGTCTCCTGTTACTCGTTAGAAACTAACTCTGGCCTGTCGCGGCCGCTTTGCTTTCGGGATGTACTTCCCTGAACAGAACGTGATCTTCGAAATCTCCGAGTCTGATCTTCCCCAGGCTGTGGAATCCCTCGGACTCATAGAACGGCAGGTAACGGCTGTTACCGGTATCCAGAACCAGACCGCTACCTCTCGGATTCTCGGAGCAGAGTTTCTCCACCGTCTTCAGGAGAAGGCGTCCGTAGCCACGATTCTGGTATTTGGGGTTGACCCCCATCAGCGGCAGCTGGTGGGCGAGAGGCTGGGGCAACATGTTCCGTATCTTTTCGTGGTAATCCAGATACCGGCGTGTCGATGCAAATCCGGTGGTCAGTACCATGCGAATGCGCCAACTGAACTGGTCGGCCAGATTCATACGTAACTCCGGATCCCCAATGAAGGCCACCGCCACCAGCGTATCGTCGACCATCACGCCAATCGCTTCCTGCTCGAACCCAAAATAAAGATCAATCAGCTCGCGGATGGTGGCACGGATACGCTGATCGTAACCCGCGCGGCGATGATCGAACAGATACTGGAACGTTGGCTCATTCCTGTACGCATGGTACAGGATCGATCGCGCCTCATTGGTCGCGGTTTCATCCAGGCGAACAATGACCGGCTCTGACTTATTTTTGTTTTCGCTGCCGTTACTCATCCTTACCCTCTCCTGCTGTGGTCCGGAGAATCAGCCCCGGAAACTGTGGAACGGAATCAGATTGTAAGTGTCAGGCGCACAGAAACGCGGCCCGGCTCATCGGCGCGGTCCATCGCCGCCTGATCAACAATGACGCCATGGCCGGAATTGAGTCTCTCCAACCAGGCAGCCACCTCTGCAAAGGGCGCATCCTCTATCCAGACACGGATAGCGTTCTCACCGCTGGGCTCGAAGCGCTGTAACGACAGCCCCGCTTCGCGGGCCGAACCGGTTACCAGCGCCATCAGCGCCCGACCATCTGCTACGTCGGCAGTGCCCTGGCCGGTCTGCCCGCCCGGAGTTCCCAGCCGTTTGATGGTGGTTTCATTCGCTTGCATCCAGGCGAGCAGCTCAGCCGCACTCTGCCGTTCGGCAACCGCAGCGTCATGAAAATCGGAGGCTGGCTGCCAGATCGCGAAGTAAAGCAGGCCCACAAAAACGGCGACCGCCAGCACTGTCAGCGCCTGCTGGTCCCGCCTCGGTAACTGGTCGTACTGCGCTATCAGTTTGCCGACAGCCGGCTGATCCTTGATTCTCTGGAACATCCGTTAACCTCCGGAAACGGTCAGGCGCCCACGGGCGCCACTGGCTTCATTCACAACCGATCCGATCTGGGCTTCCAACCCCTGATTGGTCAGCCCATTGCGCAGGGTACTCAGTCGGTCATAGCTGTCGGCCCTGACATCAACAACCAATTCACCGCGGGATCGGCTGAAGTTCACGGAGTTGAAGCTTACGGACTGTGAACCGGGGAGCTCGGAATATTCCTGCCCGGTGTACTTCATCAAGGTGATGAAATCCAGATCCGGCCCTTCCGCCCCTGCAACTCGCAACTGACCTTCTATTACTCGACGCACATTGCTGGCATTGGTACGAGTATCCCCGGGAAAGGCCTCGCGGTATATGACCATGGCCTGTTCCTGCAACTCGCTCGCCTTGTTGTCATAATAAAAACCGGTTCCGACTTGCAGTGCAACCTGGAGTCCAAACCAGACGGCGGCAACAGCAATTAGCGGTTTCCAGGGTTTAAGCGGACTGGTTTTGTTGACCCGGGTGGAAAATTTTCCCTGGCAGAGATTGATCGGATAAGAGAGATGATGGTGGTGGGCATGCGCCAGGAGTTCCAGGGGCATGAGTTCCAGAATTTCCCGATGTACTGCGAGGCGGCCCGGCGACTTTAACTCTCCAACCACCGACTGCTGATACTCGAACTCTTCCTCGGTGCCATAGAGTGTCACCGGAACTTCCGCAACCACTTCCTCTGACGGCGGTACCGCCAGGGTATGGGCGAACATCCCGAGATTGGCGGACTGCATGCTCAGCCACTCCCCACGGTCACTGACCATCAGGGCCGTCTCGCCGTCCAGACACACAGACCAGCCCCCTTCGGTCAGTGGTAACAGTGCCGCGTCCGGATATATGGCATCAAGGCGAACATGCTCCCAGCCGGAAAATAGCGCAACCCATTGCGCCATCCTCTCGTCGTCTATCGCCGCGACCCGGTACCCTTCGTCGGCATGACGGCCGAGGGCCAGATGCACCGTGTCGATATCCTGGGCAATCTGCTCTTCCACAGCGTAAGGAAGCGCCTGATTGATAAACCGGCTCTGCTTGGCCGGTATATCCGCAATGCAGAACAACGCCTCATCTCCCGGGATCAAACCGATCAGCAGCACATTATCGAGCGCATTCTGGCCCAGGGTCTGCTCGATCTCGACCTGAGTATCGCCGGTTCCACGTGCCTGGGTATCCCCGCTGGCATCATGCAACACCCAGTTAAAGGACTGTGCCTCGGGATTCACTTCGGGGTCCGCAAGCGGAGGCACCGGCCGCACATAAAGGCGAAAAGACATGGTTATCCTTCTGAGATAGTGAAAGGCTCTTTGGTAATTCTGTTCTTCTGTCCGGTATCCCTTCGAACCGTCCGGACTTCCCCTTCCGGGTTGCGGAAAACCGTAGCGACCATGTTCACAACACGGCTATCGTAGGTAATCCGTGATACAACTTCAAAAAAACGGGTTTGCAGGCTCAGGCCGGTCGACTTCAGTCCCAGTCCGGCAAATTCTGGCAGCGCCAGAAAATCCTGCAGATCCTCGAACCGTTCTTCCTTCCTTTTTTCAAGAATAGCCGCCGCCTGGGCATCCGTCAGTTCCTCATGGAGGGACCTCAGCACCTCAGCAGTGGCGGTGTTCACATTGATCCCCACACCGGACACCGGGAGCGCCGCAACATGTGGGCGCAGTTTCTGGTAGGTTTCCGGCCCCACACCTTCGACCAAACGCAACTCACTGACACTCACGAACGGCTGATTCCCCGCCCGATATGCTTGTTCCGCTGACAGGTATTGTCCGTCCTCAGCGCCGTAAGCGCTAACGGTCTGATCGTTCTCGTCGATCCAGTCAATCAACGCGTCCACACTGACTTCAGAGATCTCCAGAGCCGCCAGAAGACGGGAAAATCGTTCTTTCGCGAGCGTATTCACCTGGCCATTGGGAGCCACCAGATCATTGAGGTTGAAGCGTCCGCCGAGGTCATCAATCTGCACCTCTGCCACGCCGTTCTCGTCCAGAGGCAGGATGGCGGCGTTCATGGCCCAGAACTCATCGAGGCTATCGACCATTTCATTCGCTTCCTTGTCCTCCTCGTAATCCCGGACCAGAATCCGGCGAGCAAAGGCCTCGGCGCCCAGCGCAATACTGGTCCCCTGCTGCTGGGCCAGATAATGCCCCGCCTTGAAGACCCGAACGCTTTGCTGCTGTGTCATGCCAGCCGCCAACATTACGACCAGCGCCATCGCGAGCAACACCATGATCAGTGCTACGCCACGCTGCCCTGTACGACCAAAACGAGCGCTTAAATTGCCACTTGTCACCTTCAGCCCCCCTGCCCCTGGGCACCGGGATCGGTGTTATCCTCCGGAACTTCCTCTTCTTCGGTTTCACTGGCGGCTTCGGCAGCCTGATTGACGACACTCTGCGCCTCATTCGCATCAAAGTCCGGCAATACGAAAGTTCGCACCAAAACCCCAAACCGCTCATGCTCCAGGGTTACTTCGATGCCCATCGGTAATGGCGTTTCAGGACGACTACCAGGATTGATTCCCGCCATCATCTCGTTAGTTGGCCACTCTGGCTGCCAACTCCGCTCGTCATTGAGAAACCGGACTTCAAAGTCCAGTACGTCCTCAAGCAGCAACACATCCCGGCTATTATCTTCCTGTCCCTGATCCACCGTGGGCCAGTAACGCCGACGCAGTTCGTCACCGGTAAACTCCCATGCCGCTCGCTGAAGGCCACTTCGGCGGGTACCGAGAGGGTTACGCCAGCCCTGACGTGTCAGTATCAGCGCAAAATCCTCTTCGCGGCTTGTGAGCGCGGGCTTGTAGTCGCCATAAATATCGCGAGCGGATCGATTCACAATCTGGGTGATATCCCGTTCGAGAAGCAGCATGGCGCGCTGCAAACCATCAAAATCTTCTGCCAGTTCGTTAACCCGATCCCGTGAGGTGACGACGCCGCTGATTACCTGCCAGACACCAAGGCCAATGACGGCCGTGATGGTGACGGCGATGAGAACTTCCATCAGCGTAAAGCCCTGCTGGGAGCGCGGAGTCAAAGCAGCCATCAGTTCTGCCCCAAAAAAGCGGACAGGGTATGGACCGGAGCCGGATCGGATCTCTCATTGCGATAACGCGCCACGGTCACCTCCACGCGCCTCATCGTCGGCTCTTCTGTAGCCAGGACCCGGGTGGTTACTTGCCAGCGGAAGGGGCCGTAATCCGTGTCTCGGGAATTTTCGGAAATACCGGGCAGGTTCTCCTCCAGACGGAGTTCATTGATGCGGTTATCTGCAAGCCAGCCCGCCAGGGTTTTATCCCGGATTCGCTCATAGCTGGAAATGTATTGACTGCCCACCTCGGCCGCAGCAGTCGCAATCAGACCAAAAACCAGCAAGGCCACCAGAACCTCTATCAGGGTAAAGCCTTTCTGATGCCTCACAGCTCGGCCTCTTCGTCGCCCGGCTGTCGCCATTCAATGGGAGAGAAACCATCCGAAGCCAGCACGTGCACGTAGTCGTTGTTTTTGCCGATGGTGAACTCAATCTCAAACGGTGTTGTTTCGCCGCTGGAGAAGAACACGACATCCGGACGCAGTTCATCCTCGGCGGATGCCAGCCTGGGCGCGTCCCCCTCGACGAATTCCGTTACCACAAGCCAGTCCGGAAGGCTCCTCTCACGGAAAAGGCGTTCCCCGGAGGCTTTCCAGTCACCGGTCTCGTCCTGAAAGGCGACAAACTGATAACTATCGGGTTCCAGGAGCAGGCCAAGCTCCAGGTTATTGACAACCGCCTGCTCCGATGCCGTTTGCATCAGCAGATAGAGATCGCGAACCTCGTTCTTGAGTTCCCGCTGCTGGGAGCTGCCGCCCATTGTAAATACGGCAAGGGCGGCCAGCAGTCCGACGATAATCAGGACAACCAGTATTTCGAGCAGTGTGAAACCGGCCTGCTGCGTCCTGGAGTGCACAATGATTTAATCCTTTGTGTTCCAAGCGCTGATGTCCGCCGCATCACCTTCTCCGCCTTCCTGGCCGTCGGAACCGTAGGAGTAGAGGTCGTAGGGCCCTTCGGTACCCGGACTGACGTACTGATACTCAGTGCCCCAAGGGTCTTCGGGTACGCTCTTCAGATACCCATCCGGGTTCCAGTTTTTCGGTTCCGGGCTCCCGCTGGGCTTGGTTACGAGGGCTTCCAGACCTTGCTGGGTCGACGGGTATTGGCTGTTATCGAGGCGATAGAGGTCCAGCGCATTGGCAATATTGCTGAGCTGGGTCTCTGCGACCGTCACTTTCGCCTGGTCACTTCGGCCCATGATATTGGGAGCAACAATTGCCACCAGAAGGCCAAGTATCACCATGACCACCATGATCTCAATCAGGGTGAAGCCGCGATTTCGGGTACGCATTTTCAGGTTTGGAATCGTCATAGTCTCACTCGTCATTGGCGTGAAATCCCTTTTTTAACGTTATCAGGTCATCGAATACCTGGTGTTGTTAGCCCACCAGGTTACTCATATTCAGAATTGGCAGCATAATGGCCAGAACGATAATCAGCACCACCACACCCATGATCAACAACATCATCGGCTCAAACAGTCCAACAATCGCCGCAATCTTGGACTGCAGGGTGTTCTCCTGCATGCGGGCGGTCCGTTCCAGCATACTGTCCAGTTCACCGCTGGCCTCACCACTGGCAATCATGTGCAGCATCATCGGCGGGAAATATCCGGTCTGATCCAGAGAACGGTGCAAGGATCCCCCTTCACTGACCTTTCGTGCGGCTACTCTCAACTCACTCCGAAGGAAGTCGTTTGAAAGCACCTCGCCCGCAATCCGCATGGCTTCGACCAATGGGACACCGCTGGTCGTCAGGATACTGAGGGTGCTGGCATAACGGGCTGTACTCACCCCCCTTACCATTCCGGAAACCAGAGGCAAGTGCAGAAGGCGCTTATGAAACCGCATCCGGAAACCCGGTTTGCTCAGGGCGACGCGAAATGCCACCACTGCGATGATCAATAAAATAAGAAGGTAGACACCGTAATCCGCAAGAAATTCCGAGACCGTTAACATCGCCGTGGTCAACGCGGGCAGCTCCTGCCCCTGTTTGACGAACACTTCAATGATATCCGGAACCACATAAGTGAGCAGAAACACGACGATGGCAATCGCGACCACACTGAGAATGATCGGGTAGATGGCCGCCAACTGAATTTTCTGGCGCGCTTCCTGCCGGCTTTCGGTGTAATCCGCCAACCTGTTAAGAACCAGGTCAAGGTGACCCGCGTGCTCGCCGGCCGACACGGTGGACCGGTACAGGCGGGGAAACGCTCTCGGGAATTCCCCGAGGCTGTCCGCCAGGGTATACCCTTCCATGACCTTTGCCCGGATCGCGATCAGCATACTGCGGATTCTGGGCTTCGAGGACTGTTGGGCCGCGGCCGACAGTGCCTGTTCCACAGGAATGCCTGACTGTATCAGGGTCGACAGTTGCCGGGTAACCAACGCAAGATCCGGGGCTGAAAGTGATCCGCGACCGCCGAGGGGATTGGAGCGTAACTGTTTTTCGGTGGAAGGTTCCACAGCCAGGGGGGTCAAACCCTTCTCCCGTAGCTGCTGGCGAACAGCACGCGCTGCGTCTGCCTCCATCACGCCCTGCTTCTGCTTACCTCGGGCGTCCAGTGCTTTATAGTCAAATGCAGGCATGTGTTAGCGGCCCCGGTAGGTAACGCGCAGAACCTCTTCCACGCTGGTTATACCGTCCAGAATCTTCTGAACGCCATCAGCGTGGATACTAGGCCCATGTTGTCGCGCCACTTTTTCGAGTTCAAGTTCCCCGGCCCGTTTATCGATCAGCCCACTTAATTCGTCCGTTATTGGCACCACCTCATAGATACCTATGCGGCCCCGGTAGCCCAGATCATTGCAATGTTCACAGCCTACGGAACGGTAAATGGTGGGAGGCAGAGAGGGATCCAGTTGCAGGAACTCGCATTGTTCTTCCGAAGGCGTATAGGATTCGCGGCACTCCTTGCACAAAACCCTGACCAGACGTTGCGCCACAATGCCTACGAGACTCGACGAAATCAGAAATGGCTCGATTCCCATATCCATCAACCGGTTAATCGCGCCGACAGCGGTATTGGTGTGAAGAGTGGATAGAACCAGGTGACCGGTTAAACTCGCCTGGACGGCGATTTCAGCGGTTTCGAGGTCCCGGATCTCGCCAATCATCACGACGTCGGGATCCTGCCGCAAGATCGCCCTGAGGCCGCGGGCAAAGGTCATGTCTACCTTGGCATTAACCTGGGTTTGCCCGATACCCGGCAAATCATACTCAATGGGATCTTCAACGGTCAGTATGTTACGGCTACGGTCATTGATCTCCTGCAGCGCGGCATACAGGGTTGTCGACTTACCGGAACCCGTTGGACCGGTTACCAGCAAGATGCCATAGGGGCGATAGATAAGCTTTCGGAGAATCTTGAGGTCGTTCCCGTCCATACCAAGAGATTCCAGGCGAATAGCCCCTGCCTGCTTGTCGAGGAGACGCAACACTACCCGCTCCCCGCTTGATGAAGGCATGGTGGACACGCGGATATCCACCTCTCGCCCGGCAACTCGTAACGCTATTCGACCATCCTGGGGCACCCGCTTCTCTGCAATATCGAGCTTGGCCATGACCTTGATTCGGGACACGAGTAAGGGCGCCAGGGCGCGCTTGGGCTGAACAACCTCTCTCAAAACCCCGTCGACACGAAAGCGCACGACCAGCCGTTTTTCATAGGTTTCAATGTGAACGTCCGAGGCACTGGTTTTGACGGCTTCTGTCAGGATCGCGTTGATCAGGCGAATGATGGGAGCGTCATCTTCCTGTTCAAGCAGATCCTCGGTTTCGGGAACAGAATCTGCCAGGGAGGCCAGGTCCATATCATCACCGATGCCCTCCACCATTTGCATGGCTTCGGCAGAATCGTTCTGGTACGCGGCATTCAGCGCATGATCGAACCGATCCGGATCGATGGTGGAAAATCTCGCACGGCCACCGCTCACCCGGTTGGCTTCGGCGAGCGCCGAATGAGAAGCTCCGGGGCGAATCAGTATGATTGGATCGCCATCATCCGAGCGTGTCAGTATAACGCCGTTGCGTTTGGCAAACGTAAAAGGAAGACGGCCCAGCGGAGCATCCTGCTGCTGAAATTCGGATTCTGTAGTCAAGGTCTTCCCCGTCCTGAAATTCTTTTTGATTCAATCAATTCAGAAAGGCTACCACAGGATATGGAACCGCTGAATAACTCTATACACTATACTGCCAATAAAACATTGCCGTCTGATAACCTGTGGGCTTTTTTCCTGCCCACCAACATCATCCAGGATGATCAATGCTCTTATACAACGAACGGCTTCCTCTGCTCCTCGCCATTATTACAGGCGCGGCAATGGTGGGTGTGACAGCCTGGCAGGTCTATAGTTTCGTGCTGACCAAAAACCAGCGGGCCGTGCTCGACGAAACTCAACCAATCACTCGGAATGCCTCGGCGGTAGGCCAGCCACCGGAAATCGACTTGGCCTCTCTGACCCTGTTCGGTATTGCAGGCGAGGATGGCGCCGTGCGGCCAGAGGAGACCGAAAACCTCCCGGAAACCAACCTTCGCCTCTACCTCAGGGGCGTCCTTGCGGCAGAGGGTGAATTCCCCGGCAGTGCGCTTATTGAGGATCAGAAAGGCAACACCGAAGCCTATCCCGTCGGTGATGAACTGCCCGGAAATGCCACCCTTCGTTCCGTGCACCCGAACCGAGTTGTCATTGAACGGGGAGGTAAACTCGAAAACCTTTTCTTCCCCGAGAATGAAGACCGGTCGGGCATATCGTTTGCCGCCAGTGACGAGGAGGAACAGCAACAGACCACGCCCGTCTCACGGTCATCTACGGCCCCATCCAGGCAACCGTCGCCGGATGCGAACGATGAACAGCGCAGAGAGGAAATTCGCCGGCGCCTTGAGCAACTCAGGGAACGCCTCCGGAATAACAGTAACTGAGGCCGGACATGGTTACGGCCGCTTCAGCGTTTCGGCGCCGGACCTTTCTAGTGCCAGCACTGCTGTTGGCCACCGCTGTTTACGGCGCACTGGAACTCAGCAGCCGCCTGATGAACTACGTTCAGGAAGAGTTCGGTACGGAAGCCTACGAGCGCCTTGAAAACTGGCAGAGACTCCATACGCTTGCTGCCAACGCCCCGACTGAACGCCAGCTCCGGCTGGTTAACCGCTTTTTCAATCGAGTGAGGTTTGTCAGTGACATCCAGCACTGGGGCGAAGAAGACTACTGGGCCACACCGGTGGAATTCCTGACCACCAATGCCGGCGACTGCGAAGACTTCTCCATTGCCAAGTACCTCACCCTGAAATCCATGGGAGTCCCGGACGACCAGTTACGGGTTGTCTACGTCAAGGCTCTCGAGTTGAACCAGGCCCACATGGTGCTTGCCTGGTACCCCGAACCGGACGCCGACCCCCTCATCCTGGATAATCTGATAAATGACATTAAGCCTGCGTCACAACGCACTGATCTTGAACCCGTTTATAGCTTCAATGGTGAAGGACTTTGGCTTAACAACTCTGGCGGGGAGCGAAAGCGGATCGGCGAAGCCCAGAAGCTTTCCCGGTGGCAGGAACTCAACGATCGGCTGATCGATTCACTTCGGCCCTGACCCTGCTGGCGGCAAATGACACCCTGAATGTCGCCAAGCGACACCGCATTCGCTCCCGAAGCCACTAGAATGCCCGACATCAACCAAGTATCGGGGAGCAAACGCATGCGACGCTGGAATGGCTGGGGCGACGAGACTTTCAATCTGGCGCTGCCCAAGGAAGGCAAAGGGTTTCTGACGGAGCGCATAGGCATCGGCCAGCCCCTTGCCGACGCCGCTCTACAGGACGTTTGCGACAAGGTTCCTGAATCCCGGCTCCCCGCATCCTCAGGCAGCGCACTTGGCGGCCTGGTCGACACCAGCCCTGAGGCAAGGGTGCGGCACGCCCGGGGGCAAAGCCTCGCGGACTGGCTGGCCATGCGCAGCGGAGAGTTCGGGGTATTCCCCGACGGAGTCGCTCGCCCGCGTTCCGGTCAGGACGTCCAGACCCTCCTCCGCTTCGCAAGGGAAAACAATGTTCACCTGATCCCTTATGGCGGAGGCACCAGCGTTGCCGGGCACATCAACCCTTTGGCTGTCGACAAACCCGTGCTGACCGTCGATATGGGCGAGATGAACCAGCTCACAGACCTGGACACGGAAAGCCAGATTGCAACCTTCGGTGCCGGCACACCCGGTCCGCTGGTTGAATCCCAACTGCGCGCCCACGGCTATACGCTCGGGCACTTTCCGCAGTCGTTTGAATTGTCCACCATTGGGGGCTGGGTCGCGTCACGCTCCAGCGGACAGCAATCCCTGAGGTACGGTCGCATAGAACAACTGTTTGCAGGCGGGCGCGTTGAAACCCTGCTCGGAACATTGAACCTGCCAACCATTCCGGCCTCCAGCGCGGGCCCGGACATCCGCGAGGTAATACTGGGCTCGGAAGGCCGGCTTGGCGTGATTACTGAGGTCAAGGTTCGGGTCAGCCGGCTACCGGAACAAGAGAGTTTCCACGTGGTGTTTTTCCCGGACTGGGAACAGGCCCGGGCCGCATGTCAGCAACTGGTCCAGAATCGAACACAACTTTCCATGCTGCGGCTGAGTAACGCCGTTGAAACCGAAACCCAGCTCGCTCTTGCCGGCCATCCCCGGCTGATCGCTCTGTTGGAGCGCTATCTTTCCCTTCGGGGAGCCAGTGCAGCAAAGTGCATGATGACTTTCGGCCTCACCGGAAGCCGCAGGCAATGCAAGAGCGCATTGGCGGAGGCCCGCCAGGTTTGTGCCGAATTCGGGGGCGTATACACCGGTACCCACCTGGGAGCCAAGTGGGCGGAGAAGCGGTTTACGATGCCGTATCTGCGGGAAGCTTTATGGGAACTGGGCTACGCCGTTGACACCCTGGAGACAGCAACCGACTGGGACAACGTCGACAACCTGCTTGGGTTAATGGAAAACAGTCTACGGCACGGCCTTGAGGACGAGGGTGAATCCGTCCATGTGTTCACTCACCTCTCCCATTTCTATGGCCAGGGCTGCAGCATCTACACCACCTATGTATTCCGGGTGGCAGACACCTACGAGAAAACGCTCTCGCGCTGGATGTCCCTGAAACACAGCACGTCCGAACTGATCGTTGCCAACCGCGGCACCATCAGTCATCAGCATGGCGTCGGCAAAGACCACGCCCCGTACCTGCCCATTGAAAAAGGTGAGCTGGGCATGCTGGCCATCCGATCACTCTGCAACACCTTAGATCCGGATTCCCTGCTGAATCCGGGGACGCTGGTGGATTGAATATGGCTAACACCCGGGATCAGATTCTGGAAGCTCTGAAAGCCGGCAACCGCCGCTTTGATGTCGTGGTCGTGGGCGGGGGAATAACCGGCGCAGGAATCGCACGGGAGGCTGCGGGCAGTGGATTGCAAACCCTGCTGGTGGAACAGAAGGACTTTGCCTGGGGCACCTCCAGTCGATCTTCCAAGATGGTGCACGGCGGGCTTCGCTACCTTGGCAGTGGCCAATACCGACTGACCCGGGATGCAGTCCGGGAGCGCGAACGCCTGATGGCCGAGGCCCCGGGGCTCATACGACCACTTCGCTTCGTGATGCCGCATTACCGTCGCCAGTTTCCCGGCCCCCGAGTATTCCAGCTTCTTCTCGCTGTTTACGATCGTATCGCGAGGTTCCGCTCGCGTCGGCTGCTCACTCGATCAGAAGCCCCGCTTTGGGTGCCAGGGCTGAAGACCGACAACCTTCTGGGCGCCAGCGTGTTTTCCGACGCCGTGACCGATGACAGCCGCCTTGTCCAACGGATCATCGCAGAAGCTCGGCGAGAGGGTGCCCTGTGCCTGAATTACGTCAAAGCGCTCGAGGTTCTGCGAACCAACGGCCAGGTGTCCGGAATCCGGCTTCAGTCCGAGGAGAGTGACGAACCCTTCGACGTGTCCAGCCCACTTGTCATTAACGCGACTGGAGCCTGGGCGGACCGTTTACAGACAACATCGGGAGACCAGGCGGGGATGAACATCCGGCCGCTTCGAGGCAGTCACCTGGTCCTGCCCTGGTCCCGCCTTCCGGTTTCCTGCTCGGTATCCCTGCTGCATCCGGATGATGGCCGACCGGTCTTTGCCTTTCCCTGGGAGGGTACAACCGTTCTTGGTACCACTGATCTGGACCACTCCGGCAATCTGGACATTGAGCCCCGGATTTCCGGGGATGAAGTCGACTACCTTCTGAAAATTTCCAGCCGGCTGTTTCCGTCAAGCAACATTTCCTGTGAGGATATTATCTCGACGTGGGCCGGCGTCCGCCCCATCGTCACCGATGGCGCAGGCAAGGATCCGTCCAGTGAAAATCGTGAGCACGAATTTCGCGAGGACCGGGGTCTGATCAGCGTAGCCGGCGGAAAACTCACGACCTTCCGCCTGATCGCCAGGGAAGCGCTCTCCCGTGGCCTGGGTGACAGCGATGCCAAGTGTCTCCGGGATCAACATCTCCCTGTGTTCACGCCGGCGCCCAAGCTGACCCACCCGACTTCTCTTGGCCATCTGACCTGGAACCGGCTGAAAGGATATTACGGCCCGGACCTGGAAACCCTGCTGGCCGACGGGCATAACGAAGAGATAAAGGTGGATGGGAAACCCTCCGGTCTGCTGTGGGCAGAATTACTCTGGGCTTGTGGTCATGAGAACGTGCAGCATCTGGACGACCTGCTGCTACGTCGTACCCGGCTCGGCCTTATAGCGCCAGACGGCGCCCGCAACCTGCTTTCTGATATAAGACGGTACTGCCAACCGGTTCTGGGCTGGGACGACGCCCGCTGGCAGGACGAGGAGATCCGATACCTGAGCATCCGAAACCGTGCCTACGCTTTGCCCGGAGAGGAGTCTGGTGATGCCAGCTGAACCTTTGATCCTTGCGATTGATAATGGCACCCAGAGCGTTCGCGCCCTGCTGTTCGACAAATACGGCAACCTGATAAGCAAGGGCAAGCAAGACCTCGATCCCTATTTCTCCGAACAGCCAGGGTGGGCCGAACAGCACCCGGAGTATTTCTGGGAGAATCTCGGGAACGCCTGCCGGTTGCTGTGGGGTAATACCGACGCGCAACCCAGTCAGGTCGTCGGAATCACCGTTACCACCCAACGAGGCACGGTGATTAACCTTGATAAACATGGCAAGCCGCTGCGCCCCGCCATCATCTGGCTCGATCAACGCCACGCCAGGGTGGACGGACCCGTGAAGGGCCCCTGGGGCTGGTTGTTCAAGCTGGCGCGACTGGAAGACACCATCAATCGCTTCCGCGAAAAAAACCAGGCCAACTGGATTGCCCAGAATCAGCCGGAGATCTGGCAACAGACTCGCCATTTTCTGTTGCTGTCGGGATACCTGAACTATCGACTGACTGGCCAGTTCAGGGACTCGACGGGAAGCCAGGTGGGCTACCTGCCTTTTGATTACCGAAAGCACCGGTGGGCCGGCCGCCGAGATTTCAAGTGGCAAACCATGCCGGTTACCCGGGCCATGCTGCCCGAACTCGTCGAACCGGGCGGTTCCCTTGGTGCCCTCACCCCCGAGGCAGCGGCACATCTCGGCCTGCCGGAAGGCCTTCCTGTGATGGCGGCCGCCTCTGACAAAGCCTGCGAAATCCTGGGCTCCGGCGGTCTGACGCCTGACATCGGGTGCATGAGTTATGGCACCACGGCAACGATCAATACCACCAGCGAACGTTACGTCGAGGCGATTAAACTGATGCCGCCTTACCCGTCCGCTCTGCCCGGACGCTACTCAACGGAAGTGATGATCTATCGGGGCTTCTGGATGGTGAGCTGGTTCAAGCGGGAATTCGGTCTGAGGGAACGCAAACTTGCCGAACAACGGGGCATCGAGCCGGAGGTTCTCTTCGATGAACTCGTCCGGGCCGTACCGGCCGGATCCATGGGCCTGATGCTCCAGCCATATTGGTCCCCCGGGGTCAGGCAACCGGGGCCCGAGGCCAAAGGTTCAATCATCGGCTTCGGCGACGTCCACACCCGTGCCCACATCTACCGTGCCATTCTCGAAGGCCTTGCCTATGCCTTGCGAGAGGGCAAGGAAAAGATCGAAAAACGGACCGGCACTCCAATCCGGAGCCTTCGTGTTGCCGGTGGTGGGTCCCAGAGTGATGCCGCCATGCAGCTGACTGCGGACGTGTTCGGATTGCCGGCCGAAAGACCGCACACCTACGAAACCTCCGGACTCGGCGCCGCCATTGATGCGGCCGTAGGGCTGCGCCTGCATCCGGATTTCCAGACGGCTGTCGCCGCCATGACCCGGGTTGGTGACGTGTTTCTACCGCAACCTGAGACCCATGCGCTGTACGATCGGCTGTATTCAGAGGTCTATCTGAAGATGTACCCTCAGCTCCAACCGTTGTATCGAAGAATTCGGGAGATCACAGGGTATCCCAAATAAATCCCGGACCAATAATCGACTGTTCATTTTTCACATTTTTGATTTATACTGTGAAAAATCGACAAAGGTTTCTGGTCATGAGTACCGCAAAAATTCACGACGAATCGACTCAGGACAAAGCCCTGCTATCGAAAGCCTTGATCAATGCCGGAAAGGCATTTGGCTTCAATCAGACCGAGCTGGCTGACATCGTTGGCAGAAACAGAACCGGCCTGGTCCGGGACGGCATTGACCCTGAGAGCAAATCAGGGGAACTTGCCCTGCTCTTCATCCGCCTCTACCGCAGTGTCTACGCGTTGACCGGTGGCGATCCGGACGCCATGAAACACTGGATCAACACGGAGAACCGGTATTTCGAGGCAATCCCTCGTCAGCTGGTCAAATCCGCCGAAGGACTTGTACGGATCAATTACTACCTGGACGCCATGCGGGGTAAGCTTTGAGCTATGAAGAGCGCATTGCCCGATGCCTGGAACCGTTGCAGGGAACGGTTTACCGGGTCGTAGAGTCCCAGGAAGAAATAGCCACAACCCGGCTGGTCGACAATATTCCGGAGCAGGCGCGGTTAGAGGAGTTGCTGGAAAAAACCAAGCCAGCCCATGCCAAGGGTACCCGCGGTCTTCATTACCTGCTCGCCACACCCTTCCGCTATCCACCACTGAAACACGGCTCACGTTTCGGGCAGGCCTTCGAGAAAAGTCTTTTCTACGGCGCCATGGCCATTAACACGGCTCTGGCCGAAACCGCTTTCTACCGGTTCGTATTTATTAACCACGTCGTCACCCCCTTCCCGAAGCCTTTGAGGACGCTTCATACAGTTTTCGGAGCCAGGATCCGGACCGAACGCGGTGTCCGTTTACAGGGAAATGCATGGCGCGAGCTCCATGAAGAGCTGACCCACCCCTCCAGCTACGAATTGACTCAATCTCTGGGATCTGAAATGCGAAACTTCGGTGTAACCGCGTTTCAGTTCCTGTCTGCCCGGGCACTGCAGGCTGGCTTGTATACGCTGCCCTATGACGCCCATGACGGCATGGAAGGAATAAATGCTGCCCTGTTTGAGCCCGGCGCATTGAAAGACCGAAAACCCCGCGAAAAGCTGCGGTTGATTGTCGTGACCGGCGCCGAGTCGGTATCGATGAGCCTGACCAGGGAGGATGGTTCCCGGAACGTGCTGGAATTTTCCCGAAGCCAGTTTTTGATCAACGGGAGCTTGCCGGATCCGGCCATCTGAGGGGATACAGAAGGCCGGATACGTCGAGGCGGACAACCGTGGCTAAAAGGCCTCAGGATCCACTCTTGGCAATCAGACGTCTGACCTGTTCCAGGTTTTCGTTTGCAGTGACGTAGTAACTCGGAGAGGCCTGCGCTGCCCGGGTAAAAAACTTCTCGGCATCTTCAAGTCTTTCACCACTCATGCAAATGTAACCCATGGTGTTCAGGGCTTCTGCTTCGGACATGACTTCGGTCAGGACCTCCAGCGCCTCATCGTAGCGTTCCTGGCGAGTGTAGAGCTGTCCCAGATTGCGCCAGGCCCTTTGGTGCCAGGGATCAACATTCAGGGCGGCAAGGTATGCCCGCTCCGCCAGATCCCACTCGCCCGAGAGATAATGCGAATACCCCAGATTATTCTGGAGCCGGGCGCTCAGGGGCGACAACATCAACGCGTCGTTGTAATGCTCTGCGGCACGCCCGAAATCGCCACGAAGATCCGCAAGAATGCCAAGGGCATTGTGGGCTTTACCCAGCTTTGGATCGAGGCTGACTGCTTTTTCCAGCACAATTCGAGCCCGCTCGGGCTGGCGCATTTGCATCAGGACCAACCCCATGCCCTCAAGGGCGCCGGCGTGATCGGGATCGTTCTCCAGAGCGCTCTGAAAGGCGGTATGGGCTTTGGTTAACTCCTCTTTTTGAAGATTGATGGCCCCGATCTTGTAGAAACTTTCGGGATTATTCGGCTCCAGTTCGAGTGTCCGGATGTACTCAAAAATGGCCTGGTCGAGCTCGCCCCGGGCGCGGGCGGCATCTCCCCGGGCGATTCCCTCGGCTGCCGATTCAATCGGCATCAGGGTCGAAAACGTCAGGTCGGATTTGCCACTGTAAAGACCTGAAAAATCGCTGTCCGGACCCGCCGGAGTCGACGCACAGCCAGCCAGAAACGCCAGCGTGAGAACAACACTGCTTCCTTTCACAATCCAATTCATGCCTTTCATGGGGCGTTACTCCTTTATCCTTTGAAAGCCTCATACCACCTTCGGCACGGCGTTACGCTAGTCCATTCATTGAATGTTAAAGTGGTCCAAAAGGCCCACAACCGCAGGACCTATCGCAACCACAAAAAACGCGGGGAACATGCACAAAACCAGAGGAAAAATCAGCTTTGTCGAAATTTTTCCGGCTTCTTCTTCGGCCTTCTGCATCCTTTTGTCACGAAACTCCTCGGAGTAAATCCTGAGGGAATCCGCAATGCTGGTGCCAAACCGAAGGCTCTGGCTCAACAAAGTAACGAGGCCGGCGATTTCCTCCAGCCCGGTACGGTCCGCGAGGTTGTGAAGGGCCTCTGACCGATCAACACCCGCCCTCATTTCAGCATTCACCAGGGCAAACTCCTCGGCCAGTTCCGGGTGGCCTACGGATACCTCATCGGCCACTCGTTGAAGGGCTGGTTTGAGACCGAAGCCCGCTTCTGTGCAGACCACCAGTAGGTCGAGAGCGTCTGGGAACCCGTGATAGAGCAGTCGCTTACGACGCTGAATCAATTTCGATAACACATAGTTTGGGGTCGCAACGCCGACGAGTACTGCAACTGCCGCTGACTGCAGAGCAATCATCGAAGTCACCGATGGGATCCAATTAATGATGAGCAGAACCAACAGTGGCAACCCTATGAATAACAGCGTCTTGATGGCATAGAAGGTCGCCAGGGCGTTGTCGCTCCGGAATCCTGCATGCATCAACTTTTCTCTGGTGCGACCGCGTTCGCCTTCCTTTTTGGGCAAAACGAAGGGAGCTACTTTGCCCACCAGAAGGACCATTGCGCCTGTTTTAGGAGGTTCGCCCTCCTGCTCAGTGCCCACAACCTCCTGGAGGCGGTTCCGTACCGGGTTGAAAATGGTCGAAACCAGAAATATCCCCGCAAGGCCAACGCAGAAAACCGCAGCCCCCATAAGGGACACGAAGGTCCATTCTGCTATCTGTTCGTTTTGCAGAGTGGAGTTTAGAAGTCCGATCAGGTAGTCCATGGCGTTACTCCCTTACACCTTCAGATTAAGAATCTTCTTGATCCAGAAAACACCAAGCACGATCAATACCAGAGCCACCAGAATGATGTCCCCGCCCCGGGGGCTTTCGGTCAGCATCGGCATGTAATCGGGATTGACCACCGAGATCACCAGGAACAGGACAAATGGGGTCATCGTGAGAACCCAGGCCGAGATTCGGCCTTCCGCCGAGAGCGTTCTCACTCTCCGCTGGAACCGGAATCGCCCCCGGATAACCGCTGCAATCTTCTCCAGCACTTCTGCCAGGTTGCCGCCCGACTCACGCTGCACCAGCACTGCAGTAACCAGTGCCATAACGAGTATGCTCGGAACCCGCTGCAACAGCCCCATCAGCGCGGCACGGACATCGCCTCCGTAATTGATCTCGTTAAACGTTGTCCTGAACTCCTCCCTTACCGGGCTCGGCATTTCCGTGGAAACCAACCGGATCGCTTCGACAAAGGGGTGCCCTGCCCTGAGAGCCCGAATGATCACGTCCACAACATCGGGTAACTGCTCTTCAATCCGCGCAATTCTGCTGACCCGTTTTTTACGGATATGCAGAAACGGCAGTATAAATCCCAGGGGCGCTCCCACCGCTGGCGCCCAATAGGCCTTATTTAAGCTCCACGCGATACCGGCGCCGATGGCCGCCAATGCCAGGGCAAGGAGCAACACCCTATAGGCGGGTGTCGTCATGCCACTCTGGGCGATCAGGTTCCTGAGCGGCTCCAGGACGTCCAGCAACTCAAGGCGTTTTTCCAGCGGATTGAGATTCTGCGTGTAATGGTCTCTCAACAGGGATACCCGTTTCTGGTTATCCGCATCCGCCGTCAGCGTTTTCATCCGCCGTCTCATCCGTTTTCTGGCACTTCGACTCTCGCCGAAAACGGGAATCACCAAGCCCTGTGAAAGCAGGAACACCGCGGTAAAGACGAGCGCGACAAATATCCAGAGGTTTTCGCCCAGCACTTCCATGACTCAACCCTCCAGGTCCGGATTATAGAGAGACAGAGGCACCTCGATCCCACGTTGTTGCAGATGCTCCTGGAACCTCGGGACTATGCCGGTTGCGGCGTAACTGCCCACTACCCTGCCGTTTTCATCCTTGCCGCGGCGCCGGAAGGTGAAAAGCTCGGACATGGTGATGATGTCTCCTTCCATGCCGTTGATTTCCTGAACACTCACGAGCCTTCGGGTTCCGTCCTCCTGACGCTCTACCTGTAGAACCACGTCGATGGCGGAAGCAACCTGGGTTCGAATAGCCTTCATGGGCATGCTGGCACTCGCCATCGATACCATGTTTTCAATCCGGGTCAGCGCGTCACGCGGGGAGTTGGCGTGCAGCGTTGTCATGGACCCGTCGTGCCCGGTGTTCATCGCCTGCAACATATCCAGAGCCTCAACGCCCCGGACCTCCCCAACAATAATCCGGTCGGGCCGCATGCGAAGGCTGTTCCTTACCAGATCGCGCTGGTTCACCTCACCTTTGCTTTCGATGTTGGGCGGACGGGTTTCCAGCCGCACCACGTGAGGTTGCTGCAATTGAAGCTCTGCGGAGTCTTCAATCGTAACAATCCGCTCATCGTGAGGTACAAAACCGGACAGGACGTTCAGCAATGTGGTCTTGCCCGAGCCTGTTCCGCCGGAAATCAGTACGTTCAGCCGTCCCTCGACGATGGCCTCAAGAAGCTCGGCAATCGGGGCAGTCAACGTGCTTTTTTCGATCAGGGCATCGACCGACAGACGGCCGATTGAGAATCGCCGAATCGACAGCAGTGGTCCGTCGACAGCCAACGGCGGAATGATGGCATTGACCCGGGATCCATCCTGGAGTCGGGCATCGACCATGGGTGAAGACTCGTCGATACGTCGACCAACGCTCGATACAATCCGGTCGATCACGTTCAGCAAATGGGAGTCACTGCTGAAGGTGACGTCAACCTTTTCCAGCTTGCCATTCCGCTCCACGTAAACGCTGTCAAAACCATTAACCAGAATGTCCGCTATGCTTTTGTCCGCCAGCAGTGGCTCCAGAGGGCCAAGGCCAAGAATGTCGTCGAGGATCTGCTTTAGCACCCGCTGCCGGGAATTCAGGCTCAGCGGCACCGAATCCTCGTTCATGATTTGTTGACCGATCGCCAGAATCTGGCTTTCGGCCTCGTCACGGCCCAGAGTGCTTATCAATGAAAGATCCAGGACCTTCATCAACTTCTGGCGCAGGTTTTTCTTGCAGATGCGCTCCTGCTCCTCCTCTACCCGCCGGGCCTGTTCACCATCGTTGCTGTGGCCATTGACCCCGAATCGCGCGTAAGAGATATCGTTCGTTCCATTGGTTGTCATGTCATACACCTCATGTCCGGGCCAGTTTACGAAGTACCCTGCCTAGCCCGAACTGACCGGCTTCGGCTTTCTTTCCACTCAGGGTTTCGGCCAGATTCACAATGCTTCGGCTTACCGGTGAAGACGGCGCGAAATCCAGCAATGGGGTCCCGAGGTTGGCACTCTCAGCGACCTTCGAAAAATCATTGGGAATGCAGATGAGATCTTCAATTTCCAGACTCTTGCGGATATCTTCGACATTCAGGTCGAGACGCTTATCCCAGCGGTTCACGACGATTCTCATGCGGTTGGGCGGGATGCCCAGATAGGTGTTCAGGTATCGAACCATCTGGCGCGCATCCTGGACGTGGGCAATGCTCTGCTGAACCACCAGAAGGATTACATCGGCAGATTCCAGAACCACCCCGGCCACCGGATCAATCTGTCGAGGCAGATCGGCGATCACCTGGTCATACCCTGACCGAACCACGTCGATCAGTTTTTTGAGCTGTCCTTCTTCGATGTCGCCGGGAACAATCAACTGCTGCGATGTATCCCCCAGAATGTGAAGCCCGCTTTTGTGTTTGAGCATGTGGCCTTCGAGGGCCATGGCATCCATGTTCTCGGAACGCACGATGGCGTCGACCAGGCCACCATCAGGGGGAAGATCGAACAGGGATGACAGATGCCCGAATTGGAAATCCAGATCCAGCAAGGAAACACGTTGGCCGATCCGGGCCGCGAGACTGTGCGCCAGGGTTGCCGCAATTATGCTGGCGCCAGAACCGCCTTTGGCATTGATGACGGCCGTCAACTTGGCGTTATGGATACCCGCATCTGCCTGGAGGCCCTCTGCAATTCGGTTAAGGGAATTCCGGAGGTCGTACTCCGGCATCGGGAAACTGAAGTAGTCACGCGCGCCTACCCGCATCGCCATTCTCATGACGGCAATGTTTTCCGGCCCAATGACAATCGTCGGCGGGCGTCGGGCCATGGGTCGCTCATCAAGTGCTCTGAGCTCCTCCTCCCAGGCACTGGTGACGCAGAAGACCAGCGTTTCCGGCATTTCAGGAAGGTTATAAAGAGGGTCCGAATTGCCATTGGTGATATGCCGTAGGCTCAGGATGTGCGACGTTCCGCTCACCATCACCTTTTCCATTTCTGCTAACTGGCTGGCGTCTCGTCCTGCCAGCAACACTCTCATAATTGGTTTCATACAGCTTTCCTCATCCCTGCTGATTCAGCTCACTGTTCCAAAACAGCCAGTTCCTTCGGGTGAAACCCCTAGGCTTTCCCGGGGTAAGACAGTGACAAATGACGGCAAATCAAACTCTTGAAAGAAAAACGGAATAATCAGACGATGACGAACCGAGGCGACCTCACTTCGCACGAAAACGATGTCCAGGTAATTGGTTGTCGGATCGACCGGTGTTCCACTTGCATCCAGGTAATCGATCCGAATGTTCGATTCATTCAACGCCGGCAGGACCGGACTGGAACCACTTGAGCCGGCCACATCGAACATGCCAACACGGCGAATAGCACTGTGATTGACTGGGCAGACCACTGCCACACGGGCGCTCTGGCGACTGACTTCACCAAGTGTGTTCCAGACGAACATCAGACGACCAAACTCAATTGCTCCAAAAAGCAGGATGAAGAACAACGAACCAACCAGAGCAAACTCGACGGTATGGGCACCACTCTGTGCCCTGCGGAAACTGTTCATAATGCCCTCATCTCTACAGTGCTCTGCATTTGAAAGGACAAACTCAGAGGCGTCCCGCCGTAGAAAGCCGGAATTCTCCCCACCAGCGGAACGTAGTTGTAAATTGCAGACACCCGGATATGACTCGCATCCGGACTGGTAACCGTTACATCCGCCCGCGTCCACCGTGGCAACAGGGGGTCTCCGGCTCCCGTGGTATTGCCGTAAACCACCAGATTCCCGGTTTCCTGCACAAGGGATGTGTCGAGGTAGATCATTCCGACGCTACCAATGAGGGCGCCGGACGCCATGTGCCTGGCACCATCGCGGGTGGCCCGAGTCATGGTGTGGTACTGATGGAACGCCCAGGCGAATTCGGTCACAGCAAAGACAATCACGATGAGCAGAGGCGCGGCGACCATAAACTCAATGGCCGCGATACCACTTTGTTTGCCCTTGACCGGTGATAGTTTTTTCATCGTCTGGCCGCTCCTTTTAAATTAACGCCTGTCCTTTGCACGGTAATGATTCATCAGCTGTCCCGGGTATCCGGATCCTTGTATAACTGGATTATGTGGGGTCCTGGCCCGGTCACCGGATCGGGACCCGGGATACCACTACCGCCGCAATCGTCCTTGAATTGCCCGAAAAATACGGCCTGACCGGTTTGCTCCATCCTGGTGATCATGTAGAAGCAGGCAAAACCGAGCAGATCAACAGAACTCTGTCCGCTTGCAAGACCATCGCAGTCGCCAACCGGAAGCGTCAGTATCCGACGGCCGGGTACGCCCGATGGGGGCAAAGCCGGGTCAACACCGGCCATTTGGCCGAGATACCAATCAAGGTCGTACCCAGGCGCTACCCCGCTCTCGTAATCCGTTTCTGTATAGCTTGTGTGGTCCGAGAACCAGTCGGGCGGGTAGTCCTCAGCGCTGACGGGGCCGTTGTATACGCCCACTCGGGTATTGATGCCCTGTGCAAACGGACCCACCGTATTGCCGGGTTCTGTTTCGATGGCCTCACCGGTACTCAGGCAACTGTCGTATTTCCCCGCCGCAGACTCCCTTACATCAGCGCCACCGGCATCACCATCGAGGCGAACAAGATAGAAATTCCCATTCCCTACGGAGGAAGCGTCCCCCGCGCCGATTTTCAGCATTTCCACGTCACCCCGGGAATAACCGTAAGTCGTCCCCGGCGCCGCCGTATCCGGAGAAGTGCCGCAGACCATCATCGGCGCAACATTGCAGACGTTACCCAGCGTCGGGCTCGGGCCGGCCACCGCAGTGCCAGGAATATCGGTACTGTTAAAACCGAACAGCGGAGCAAACCAGTTATCAACATCAAAACCTTCCGCCCGAACCCGAACATAGCGGGCGGGCAAGGTTGCCGGAATGAAGGGATTGAGTGTTGATGAGAACTCGACCGTCAGTGTCAGCGGCCCGGCGGCCAGCGCATTACCCAGGGCTGTGTTGCCCGGCTGCCCTGCATTGCCGGCGAAGGTATCGCGCCCCGCCGTTTCCGCGACCAGAGTGTTACCGGTTTGATCAAGCACTTTGGCAGCGCTGAGTGCGGCGGCGTCGAGGCTATTCTGTAAGCGCGTTTTCTGGAGGTGGGCATGGCTCATGTCCAGTGCCAGCCCTGCCATTCCGAGAATGGCCAGCAACGATATTGCAAACAACGGGAGAATAGCGCCCTGCTGTTTTCGACAAACCGGTTTCGTCCAGTTGATACCTTGCATGATGCTGCCTCCTTGTCATCATCCCCTCACTGTTTTCAGAGCTCAGCGCCACCCATTCCTTCATAGATTCGTTGAGGTGCAGGGGCAGCCGTGCGGTTCCGTTCCACCGCACCGGCTGCACGGGCCCCATCCATTGTCGGTATCGCTGGAGGCTCCTGGCCGGGTGGCACATACTTCTGGGAGGCCACCATGGTGCGAACAGAGTTTCCGAAATCCCATTCGGAGGACGGCGATGCGCATCCGCCCAGGGACACCGCCACAACGATGGCGGACAGTACGAATTGTTGTTTGCTATTAATCAGTTTCATGGTGTCCACCTTAAAGTTCGTGTCCGAATTGACCTTCAACACCGCCCTTACGCATGGGCTTGGATTGCGGGCGATCCCCTGCCCCCCAGCCCTCGGTAAACCCAAGCAGATAGAATTCGAGAGAACTGGGTTCAACAAAGCGGTCTGTAGGAAGAGTGAATTTCTCTCGGTCGACCGGTTTGGCAAAATGCGGCGTAACGAGAATCACCAGTTCGGTTTTGCCCTGAATGTATTCCTGGCTGCGGAACAACTGCCCGAGGACCGGGATATCACCCAGGCCCGGGAACTTGTTCACGCGCTCCCGCAAGGTTTCATTGATCAGCCCGGCGACACCGATGGTCTGGCCATTTCCCAGCTCCACCGTTGATGACGCACTGCGACTGGTCAGTGAATTGATGAAGAAGGTGGCGCCGGCGTCTTCGATATTCAGGGCGACCGAATTCTGGTTACTCAGTTCGCTGACCTTGATGTTGAGCTTCAGGCTGATGGTCCCGGAATCCAGAACCGTCGGGAGAAAGCCCAGACTGATGCCGAACTCCTTGAATTCTATGGTGACTTCATTTTCCCTCCCGGCCACAGGAACGGGGAATTCCCCACCGGCGTGGAAGGTAGCTTCCTGACCAGTAAGGGTGGTCAGCGTGGGTTCCGCCAACACTTTCGCCAGGTTGTTTTCTTCCGCTGCTTCAATCACCAGGTCAAATAGGGTAGTACCGTCAAGGAAGCTGGCAAAAAGGCCACTGGTATCGTAGCCAAGCGGCTCCCGGACAATCGCTGTGACATCACCCGATATACCGGCTCCGCCTCCGGCAATCGGCGCACCCACCAACGCGGTCGCTCCTCGACTTGCGCCGGAGGTGACGTTCTTGGCCACATTAAGCACCTCAAACCTGGCGCCAATGTTTTTGAGCAGGTCCCGGGATACTTCGGCCACCTGGACTTCTAGCATGACCTGTTGGGCGCCCCCCACCTGCATCATGTTCAGGACATTGCCCGGGACCTCGCCAACGCCCTGGAAGCTGCGAGCCAGCTGGACCGCGGCATCGACACGCGGCGCACTGCTGACCTCTCCGCTGAGAACGATGTCACCCTGGGCTGAGCGAACCTCGATGGTTTCATCAGGGAGAATCTGATGCAGCCGGGATTTCAGGCCCTCCAGATCGTGCGTCACCTCGATGCCAAGTACGCTGACCACCGTGTTGTTATTGTCCCAGAGGGTCACGTTGGTCGAGCCCAGCTTTTTCCCGACAACGTACAGTTGGCGTGATCGGAGAATGAGAATATCGGCAATGTCGGGATTACCCAGCGAGACTTTCGCCACCGGCTCATCAAGATAAAGAATCTGGGATTGATTCAGAGCCACATCGACCAACTGCCGTTCAATGCCGGAGGACACCATGACCTGTGCTCCCAGACCAGGAGCCAGTCCCAGCAGGCAGAGCGCCATCACCCCGGCTTGAAGCCACTGCGTCCGGTTCTTCCTTGCCATTTTCATGATTGTTTTCATCGCCAACTTCTCCCTGCGTGACGTCCTTTTCTTATCGGACAGGCCTTTTACATAGATACTCTTGAAGTGCTTACATCCGTTCCCCGGATAACGGTTACCCGCTGAGAGGTCGCAACCACCCGCTTTCTAGGGGCCGGTTTTGGCTTCGGCGCTTCAGCGACGACTTCCGGCTTGGGTTCAGGTTTTGGCTTTTTGCTGTCATCAAGGGGGTTTCTCAGAGCCAGCTGGACCATGCCTTCCTGGGTTGCTTCAACCAGGAGCTCCGCTTCGAGCGGTGTCAGTTCGAGAGTGACCGCCCGCACGATGACCGGCTTGTCCTTTTCTGGTGAGGCGCTTTGATCGACCGCCAGCACCTTGACGTCTTCCAGCAGCGTTTCGGTCCGGTAGTCTCGGCGATTACCCTCCGGCTTGGCCGCAACGACATCGACACGGTTACCCGGCATCAGGAAGCCGGCAACCCCGACGACATCATTCACCCGAACGGTGACCGCTCGCTTGTTCCGCCCAATTACTGCAGATAACGCACTGCCTCCACCATATGGCGCGACCTTTTCCTTCATCACAATCTCATCGGGATAGATGGTGCCCATGGCGACGCTCCCGCTCAGGCTTTCAATGTCGTTGTAGGCGCTTGAAGGCACCAGGTGGCTCGGCATTGTTTCAACCCGCAGATCGGTCTCCTCGAGCTTCTTCCCGAAGGGAATCTGCATAGACGCCACCACCACCGGTATTCCAGCCTCCTCTTCAGAGACGGTCAGCCGCTTTATCGCCCAGCCCTTGGCCACAAAGGCCGCTGCAAGGCCCATGGCAAGGGCAAAGGTCAACATGACAAAAGTCCGTTTTTTAAACATAGCGATCACCTCTCATCCGCAAACTGCACAAAGTAGGTTTTCCAGGCCCAGCGAATGGCTTCGATACTCAATTCCGGAGCCTTGCCCCGGTAGCGACAATAGTCACTGACCAGGCTCAAAAGATCCCGGGGATGGCATGGCAGCAAAGCGCTTCCCTGCACTGGGTAAAGCTCCGTCATCATGTAACGGGTCACTTCAGGGTTGTTTTCAATTCCGTACTGCTCGCATACCTGTGCCCACAGTCGGAGGTATGGATCACTTTCCAGGGTGTTGAAGCGAATCTTGTGGCCAATCCGTCGGAGAAACGCTTCATCCGCAAGATCCAGCGGGTTCAGGTTGGTGGAGAAGACCAGCAGCATGTCGAATGGCACGGCAAAGTGCTGCCCGGCCCGGAGGTGGAGGAAATCCCGTTTCTCCTCCATGGGAACGATCCAGCGATTCAGTAATGACAAAGGAGGCATCTTCTGCCGCCCCAAATCGTCAATCAGGAACATTCCGTTGCTGGCCTTTAGCTGAAGCGGCGCCTGGTACTGTTTTCGGTCTGCGTCAAAGGTCAGGTCCAGGAGATCCATCGTAAGCTCTCCGCCGGTGACAACCTCCGGACGATGGCAGAGTTGATAGCGGGGATCGTGACCCTCCATCAAATGAACCGGATCTTGCTCCGCCCGGTTAACCGGATGGTGAAATTCCGGATCGAACACGGCTACCACGCTACCGCCAACCAATATGGAATAAGGCACATACACGGGACCGTTCAGCAGTTTGACCAGTTGCCGGGTTATGTAGCTCTTGCCACTTCCCGGCGGTCCGTAAATGAAAACTGCCCTGCCCGAATGCACGGCCGGGCCAAGTTGATCAATGAGCGACTCCTCCAGCACCGTGTTCCGGAACAGGTGACGAATATCGTCGGATGTCACTGAACAAAGGGAAACGGATTGCGCCCTGATCAACTGGGAGTATGCCTCCAGAGGGACAGGCGCCGGACCGGAATAACCGTCCCGCGACAGGGCATCCAGCGCAGCCGCGTAGCCTCGATCGGTTAATGCATAGCGAATTCCCTCGGCACCGGTTTCCGCTCCCCTCGCCTCAATCCGAGCCTCTTTTCGAAGCATCAACAGTACCGGTTCGATAACTGCGCCCGGCAAGCAGATATTCCTGGAAAGCTGGGCCAAGGTCTGGTTGCCCAGGTGATGGAGGTGCTTTAGCACAAGGTCCGCAAGGAAGTAGGCGTCGAGACCGGTTTCCTCAATGGTGTGGGGTCGCGGGCATCTGACCGCCCGGTTTACAGAAAACGAAGACTCATCCAGAGAAAGATATTCCGCATCCATTGCAAAGCACTCCCATATACTGCCGGGCCGGTATCAGGCCAGATACCAGATTGAAAAGAACGATCCGCAGGCAATGGCCAGGGCGTATGGGAAGCGTTCAGCTGCAGCTTCCCCGGTGGCCGGCGCCAGGTAAACAGGCTGTCGAGAGGCCATCATCACGGCCATGCGGCTGTAACGCCGCCACAGCGCACCGAGTCCGCCACGCGACCCGATAAAAACCAGGGCGATTCCACCACCACAGACAATGGTCGCCAATACTCCGATTAATGCGGCTTGTGGTCCCAGCAGCGCACCCACTGCCGTCATGAGTTTCACATCGCCAGCACCCATCGCACCGAAAATGTGGAGGGGCAGAAAACACAACAGCCCCACCAATGCTCCTCCCAGACCGGCAAACAATCCTTGCCACTGAGCCTCTGCAACCTGACCTGCCAACGCCACGGTGAGCACACTGAATGTCAACCAATTGGGAATGCGGTGCGTTCTGAGATCCGTGATGACTGCGATAACGAGAGCGATTGCGAGAACCAAAAACATCCAGTTTGTTTCGATCATGAGAATCCATACTCCTGTGAGCTAGCGGTACGGGATCGGGGAGATCCCGTACCTACCACGTTTACGATCTAGCTCAATCAACCATAATGCTCAGGCTGGTGCTGCACCGGTAGTAATCACCGTTGTGATGTCGTCGATCGCTTCGCCAATTGCTCCTGACAACGCGCCGAAAGCCACTACAGTACCGATCACGATCAATGAACCTGCTACCGCGTATTCGGACAGTTCCAGGCCCTCTTCATCGCGAAGAAACTGAGACACTTTAGATTTGAGGTTTTCCATCATTTAGCTCCTGCTATTAATTATCAGAGATCCCTTACGGCGGTGTTTCCTTTCGCCGTAAGGTCAGATTAGGCAGGAGTGAGGCAGGAGGGTTAGGAGTATTCTGGCCAAAAAACAGGAGAATCTTGCAGAAAGTTAATGTTCAGGGGCGCAGGGCCACCGGGACATTAAGGTCGGTCTGTTCATGCTCAACGCGTGTATTCAACCACTTACGTCGATACTGGGACGGTGTCATCCCGGTGTGCCGGTGAAACATCCTGGAGAAATAGGAAGCATCCCGAAAACCAACAGTCCAGCACACGTCGGACACCGTAGCGCTTGCGTTACGAAGAAGCTCACCGGCCCGATCCAGCCGGCGGCGCATGATGTAATCCTGGAACGTGATCCCGTAGAGCTGCTTGAACGCCCGGCTCAGGTGGTAGCTGGTTGTGTTACACCGGTCCGCGATGTCGCTCTGGGATAATTTTTCGTGTAAGTGTTGCTCAATGTGGGCAACCGCCAGTTCAACCAGCTTGTCCTCCGTCCGATGCTTCTGGAATCGCGCATCGTCAGGCAAGCGCTGCGGCGGAATGACAAGGTTCCGGCAATCCCTCGTTCGCGGTGATGCCATCATGCTGGCGAGAATGGATAACGACGATAGGACAGCCTCCGGTGCCACCGGCTTAACGAAATAGTTCCACACGCGAGCCCTCAGCGCCCAGACTGCGAGCGCTTCGGAGTGTTGCTCGGTAAACATCAGAATTGGAATCGAGGGGTGGTCGTGTTTCGTGTCGTTCAGAAGAGAAAGTGTTGAAATATCCGGAAAATCGAATTCAAAACAGAGAATGACGTTTTCGCCATTTGAACCAATATTTTCCAATCCAGCGCTCTTGTCACGGCGCTCCAAAGGAAACCTGGTTTTAATTACCCTGGCAAGCTCTTGATCTGCTCCATATTGGGTGGCATCCAAAAGCACAATGGTAGCCTTGTCCATGGTACGCACTCCGTCGCATTGACCCTGACATTTGTCAACTTTCTTTACACCTGGCTATTCTTGTTGTTAGCCAGTCGTTATATAGGCTTAGGTAGTTCGCGACTACATGTCAAGCTGGGCATTGACGGATTTTCACTACTACTTCTGATCGTAAGGGTTGCCCGGGACACTTTCAGGGCGCGTCTCAGCAAGTCCCGGAGCGCACCGAAACAGGAACTTTTCAGGAAGAATAAAGACTTACCGATCGGCAACTACCATGTAGATGTTTACGAGATGACACCGCGTTCCCTGAGTACCTTGATCGCATCGGAAGACAGCCCCAAAACTCGCCGCAGGACCTGTTCCGACTGCTCCCCCAACAGCGGCGGTGCCGTTCGGTAGGTTACCGGTGTCAGTTTCAGCTTGATCGGATTGCCGACCGTTGGCACCTCCCCCAAGTCCGTATGGGTGACAGTCTGCCTCATTCCCCGGGCCAGAATCTGGGGGTCGTCAAATACCTGATCCAGGGTATTCACTGGCCCGCAGGGCACCCCGGCTCCTTCCAGGATTTCAACCCACTCCCGGGTTGAACGCATCACGGTGGCCTGCCTGAGCTTGGGAATCAATTCCCTGCGATTGGCCACCCGGGCGCGGTTTGTCGCAAAGCGCTCATCGCACGCCCACTCTGCATGCTCCAGCACCTCACACAGCCGGGCAAACTGCTGATCGTTGCCGATCGTCAGTACCATGTTGCCATCGGCCGTAGGGAAATCCTGGTAAGGAACAATATTGGGGTGGGCATTTCCCATCCTGACCGGTGCCTTACCCGTGGTCAGGTAATTCATGGCCTGGTTGGCCAGGCAGGCCACCTGCACATCCAGCAGCGCGGCCTCCACGTACTGGCCCTCGCCCGTTCGGTCCCGGTGGCTGAGAGCGGCAAGTACGCCGATCGTGGCGTAGAGCCCGGTCATGATATCCGTCAGCGCCACACCCACCTTCATCGGGCCCGCGCCAGGCTCGCTGTCCGGCTGACCGGTGATACTCATCAACCCGCCCATGGCCTGGATCAGGAAATCATAGCCGGGGCGGTTCGCGTATGGGCCGTCCTGGCCAAACCCGGTGATCGAGCAGTAAATGAGTTTGGGGTTGATACGTTTCAGGCTGTCGTAATCGAGGCCATAGCGCTTGAGGCCGCCCACCTTGAAATTTTCCAGGACCACATCCGATTCGGCCGCCAGTTTGCGGACCAGTTCCTGCCCCTCCGGATCGGCGATGTCCACGGCCAGCGACTGCTTGTTTCGGTTGGCGCTGAGGAAATAGGCGGAGAGTTCGGCGCTGCCATTGCCCCCCCGAAGATAAGGCGGTCCCCAGGAGCGGGTGTCGTCGCCTGTTCCTGGGCGCTCAATCTTGATGATCTCCGCGCCCAGATCGCCAAGGATCTGGCCGGCCCAGGGGCCGGCCAGGACTCTGGAAAGATCGAGGACACGCAGATGAGACAGGGAGCCTGCCATTCGATTCTCCTTGTAACCAGGGATTTAGCGCATGCCACCCAGGCACAGATATTTGAGTTCCATGAACTCGTCCAGGCCGTAGCGGGAGCCTTCCCGGCCAAGGCCGCTTTCCTTGACGCCACCGAACGGCGCCGCTTCCGTGGAAATGATGCCATCGTTGATCCCGATCATCCCGGTTTCCAGGGCCTCGGCCACGTGCCAGATGCGTCGGATGTCGTTACTGTAGAAATACGCGGCCAGGCCAAACTCGGAATCATTAGCCATGGCGATCGCCTGCTCCTCGGTATCAAACCGGAACAGGGGCGCCACCGGGCCAAAAGTCTCTTCACTGGCCACCAGCATATCCTGGCTGACGTCAGTCAGGATGGTCGGCTCAAAGAAAGTACCCCCCAGGGCGTGAGCCTTGCCACCGAGAACAACTTTTGCACCCTTGGCGGTGGCATCGGCGATGTGGCGCTTAACCTTATCGAGGGCCGCCTCATTGATAAGCGGCCCTTGCTGGGTCTCACCTTCGAGGCCAGCACCCACCACCATCTTGCTGACGGCCTCCTTGAGCTTTTCCACGAACGCTTCGTAGACACCGTCCTGGACATAGATGCGGTTGGCACAAACACAGGTCTGGCCGGTGTTTCGGTATTTGGAGGCCATCAGCCCGGCTACCGCCGCATCGAGATCGGCGTCGTCAAAGACGATGAACGGAGCATTGCCCCCCAGCTCCAGGCTTACTTTCTTGACCGTGCCACTGGCCTGGCTCATCAGCAGTTTTCCGACCGGTGTGGATCCGGTGAAGGACACCTTGCGAACAACCGGGTTGGTGGTCAGCTCCTTACCCACCGCCGGTGCATGATCCTTTGAACAGGTGATTATGTTGAAGATCCCGGGTGGAACTCCGGCCTCTTCTGCCAATGCGGCCAGGGCCAGCGCACACAGCGGGGTATCCTCCGCCGGCTTGACCACTACCGGGCAGCCAGCTGCCAGGGCCGGCGCAACCTTGCGAGTGATCATGGCCACCGGAAAATTCCAGGGCGTGATTGCAGCCACCACCCCGATGGGCTGTTTGATCACCAAGATGCGCTTGTCACGGCCATGGCCGGGAATTGTGTCACCGTAGGCACGCTTGGCTTCTTCGCCAAACCACTCGATGAAACTGCCACCGTAACCGACTTCGCCGCGGGCTTCCGCCAGCGGCTTGCCCTGCTCCGCAGTCATCAAACGCGCGAGGTCTTCCTGGTTTTGCATCACCAGATCGAACCAGCGGCGCAGGATTCCCGCACGCTCCTTGGCGGTGCGATCACGCCATTCCTGCCAGGCTCCCTCGGCTGCCTGGATGGCTATCCGGGCATCTTCGGCGCCCATGTCGGGCACATAGGCCAGGTGTTCACCATTGGCCGGATTTGTTACCGGAAGTCGGTTGCCAGAACGGGCCTGAACCCATTCGCCATTTATGTAGGCGCTTTCGCGCACCAGTTCCGGATTCGTCAAGCTGATAGTCATCACAGTCCTCACAGAAGAGAGTCGATACCCTCAGAGCAAATAGCTTTCAATCACATCCCTGACAAAGGCGGCATAGTCGTCAACGGCCACATTCTGGTCACGGTATTTCCTGCGCTTCAGGTACCAGTCCTGCAGCAGGGCCTTGATCATCGAGGCCACAAGGCGGGCGTTCCTTGGCCGGTATACTCCGGCCTCGATGCCATCCTCAATGACTGCCAGGAAGATCGCTTCGATCTCCAGCTCAATGGCTACCGCATCCCGCTTTTCCGGCGCCGGCAGGCTCTTAGCCTCCATGTAGGAGAAGTAGAACCAGGCCCGCATCAGCTCGCTCAGGTACAGGTGAGCCTTGATCGCCGAAAACAACTTGTCACGCACGTCATCCGCCTCCCCGGTGTAATGCAACAGGGTGCGCCGGGTGATAGTGAAGCCATGACTCTGGATCAAGTGGATCAGATCGTCCTTGTTGCGAATGTAGGCGTAGAGCCCACCCATGCTCATGCCCGAGTCCGAACACAGATCCCTCAGCGTCATGGCATGGAAGCCCTTGGAGTTAGCCAGTCTGAGCGTCGATTCGATGATCCTGATCAGATTCTTGACCGCCGTTGCCTCCTTCTTGATGCTGATACGATCCTGGTTCTGATGGTATACCTCACGGACCACGTCCTCCTTGGACATGCTCAACTCGTTGCGAAACGCCTCATAGTTTTCAATCATTGCTGCCACGCCTATCTGCTCCTGCGGCGGGGATTATAAATCAGATCACGCCACCGACAGGAACCGGTCCTGGGTTGCCTGATCAACGCGCAACTCGTCGCTGGTTGCCTCGTGCACCACTTGGCCCTTCTCGAGGATATACGCCCTGCGGGCATGCTTGAGGGCGAAGCGAACGCTCTGATCGGTGAACAGGATGGTAGTGGTCTTGCTGAGGTCGTCGATCAACTCGCCAATCTGCTGCACGATAACTGGCGCCAACCCCTCGTTTGGCTCGTCCAGCAACAACAGTCGGGGCTGGATCATCAGGGACCGGGCCACCGCCAGCATCTGCTGCTGGCCACCTGAAAGCGTTGCCCCGTCCTGGTCCGCCCGTTCACCCAGCATCTCGTACTTTTTGAGAATGCCATCCACAGTCCAGCGCGAGGCACTCCCCTTGCGCTGGTAGGACGCCACGTCGAGGTTGTCCCGCACGGTCAGACCGGGAAAAATCCGCCGGTCCTCCGGCACATAGCCGATCCCGGCACGGGCAATCCGGTGGGCTGGAAGTCCTTGTACCGGCTTATCATCAAAAATTACTTCCCCGGATCTCGGCGGCGTAAGGCCCATGATGCTTTTCAGTGTCGTACTCTTGCCGGCACCGTTCCGGCCCAGGATGCACACGGTCTCGCCCTCCTCCAGATGCAGGGTAACACCCTGAAGCGCCTGGCTCTCACCGTAGAAGGTCTGGATATTGCGAACATCAAGAATCATGTTTTGGCCTCCTCGACCGACTCGTCCTCTTCCTCACCCAGGTAGGCGACACGAACCTCCGGATGGTTCTTCACTTCCTCGGGGGTACCGGCAAAGAGCTTCTCACCGCGGTGCATGACCAGAATACGGTCCGCCAGGTTGAACACCACGTCCATATCGTGCTCGGTGATCATGAACGTGTAGTCACCGCTGTCCGCAAGCTTCTTGATCAGCCGGGTGGTGCGCCGGGTTTCATCCGGGGTCATCCCGGCGGTGGGTTCGTCCAGCAGTACCAGTTTGGGCTGAGTCGCCAGCACCATGGCGATCTCCAGCAATCGCTTGTCGCCGTAGCTGATCACTTCGGCACGCTGCGCCTTCAGGCTGTCGATGCCCAGACGCTTCAGAAACTCAACGGCCTCCTGTTGGATTGCGGCATTGCGGGACGCAATGTTGAACAGCTTACGGCTGTGGCCATGGTAGGCCGACAGCACCACCTCCACGTTTTCCTGCACAGTCATTTCCGGGAAAATGTTGTTGATCTGAAACGACCGGGACACACCGAGCCGGCTGATCTTGTGGGGTGGAAGGCCGGTGATGTCCATGCCATCCAGAATGATCTTGCCTTCAGTGGGCCGCATCCGGCCGGAAACCATGTTGTAGAAGGTTGTCTTGCCGGCACCGTTCGGCCCGATAATAGCGATGGTTTCCTTGGGCATGACTTCAAGATTGATATCGGAAACCGCAGTAACTCCGCCAAAACGCTTGGTAAGGTTTGAAATAGTGAGAACCGGATTGCTCATTTCTTCACCTCCATCCACCAGTCAATGGCAGTACCGAGCAGCCCCTTGCGGAAGAAGATCACCATCATTGCCAGGATGATCCCCAGAACCAGCATCCAGGACTCGGTATAAGTGGTGATCCAGGTTTCCAGCAATACGAACGCCGCAGAACCGATGAATGGGCCCAGGAAAAACCCGGTGCCACCAAGAATAGCCATCAGGATGGGTTCGGCGGACATGGACCAATGGAGAAGTTCCGGGCTTGCTACCCGCAGGAACGGAGCGATCAGACCACCAGCCAGGCCCGCAAAGGTACCGGCAATAACGAAAGCCACGAGACGGTAGGTCCTCACGTTCAACCCGGCGAAGGAGACTCGCTCGGGATTCTGCCGGATGGCCTTGAGAATCATGCCGAAGGAGCTGCGACAGATCACGTAGAGCACCACCGAGGCGATGGCCACAATGGCCAGAACCACATGGTAATAGACCGATGGATTAGCCAGCGTCAGATCAAGGCCGAGCCCGAATGAGCCGAGGGTAAACCCGGCAAGACCATCACTGCCGTTGGTCACCGAACGCCACTGATAGGCGATGGCAAAGACCATCATGCCAAAGGCCAGGGTGAGCATGGCAAAGTACACTTCGTTTAGCCGGACGCTCAGAAAGCCGATGACCAGAGCCAGCAAAGCGGATGCTCCCATGGAAACCAGCAGACAGGCCAGGAATGGCCACTCGAGGTGAATCAGCACCAGGGCCGTGGCGTAAGAGCCTATACCGAAAAACGCCGCATGCCCGAAGCTCAGCATACCTGTATAGCCGAAAATCAGGTTAAAGCTGGCCGCAAACAGACCCAAAATCAGGATTTCGGTAAAAATAAACACATAGAAATAGGAAGCAATCCAGGGCACCGCAATCAGCCCGGCAATCACCACAGCCAATATGGCCATCAGAACCTTGGTCTTCATGCGCTTGCCCCCTTGCCCATAATGCCGTTTGGCTTAAACAACAGAACCAGAGCCATGCCCACGAACGGCAACAGCAGGTTCACTTCCGGCAGGTAGCGGCCACCGAAGCCGTGAATCAGACCCAGAATGATGGCGCCAAGCAAAGCACCCGGGAAACTGCCAAGGCCGCCGATCACCACCACGATGAACGACTCGATAATGATCTTGTCCCCCATGCCCGGATCCAGCGCACGCATGGGTGCCGCCATCACACCACCGACAGCGGCCAGCCAGGCACCAAAGGCAAACACGCCGGTCACCACCAGCCGGGTGTTGATGCACAGCGCCTCGGCCATATCCCGGTCCAGTGCGGCCGCCCTCATGATGCGACCAACGCGGGTGCGGTTGAACAAATACCAGAGCCCGGCCAGCAGAAGCAGACCGATGATGATGACAAACAGGCTGTAGGTGGCAACGGAACTGCCCAGCAGATCCACCGAACCGGCAAGCAAATCCGGCGGCTGAACCACATGGATGCCACTACCCCAGATCATTCGCACACTCTCGTTGATGATCAGCAGGATGGCGAAGGTCAGTAGCAGGCTGTCTGCCACGTCCCGGGAATAAATGAATCGCAACAGGAACCGATCGATGATCACCGCGAGGATGGCAACACCAATCGGAGCCAGGAGCAGGGCCGCCCAGAAGGGCATCCCCGCAATGTTGATCAGGGTGAAGGCCAGGTAGGCCCCCAGCATATAGAGTGCCCCGTGGGCAAAGTTAATGATGTTAAGCACACCGAACACGATGTTCAGGCCCACTGCGATAATGAACAGCAGCAGGCCGATATCGAGACTGTTCAGCAACGCCGCTCCGATGCCAGACATGGATTACCTCATTAGATTGGAGCCGGTTTCGTGGCGCCCCGGAGGGCGCCACGGCAAGCGTAAAATCAACAATCAGATCAAAGCTTGCAACCGGTCTCTTCAATGGTGCGGGCTACTTTTTCGCCGTCAAAGATCTGCAGGTTCGTCAGCGTGCGAATGCCGTGTTCCGGATGCATGGGGCCGGAAACACCCCAGTTCGGGCTGACCATCGCCTGGTGATCACCCTCACGGAACGTCACCGTACCGTTCGGTGCCTCCAGGCTCATGCCGCTAAGCGCCTTGGCGACGGCAGGACCTTCGGTGGTGCCGGCAGTTTCCATGGCCTTTTTATAGGCATAGATCGCGGCGTAGGCGCCCTCGGCGTTGTAGCTCGGGGGTGTGCCGTAGGCTTTGAGGTACGCCTTAACGAAGCGATCATTCACCGCGTTGTCATAGGCTTCATACCAATAGCGCGTGGACAGATGCACACCCTCTGGCATTTCCTCGCCCAGAGCAGAGAGCACCTCGGTCGCGGCACCAACGGTAAACATCACCTCCATGTCCTTTTCGAAGAACCCACGGGTATTGGCCTGGCGGATAAAGTTGACCAGGTCACCACCCCAGACCGAAATCAGCACACCCTCGGCATCAGAGTCCATGACCCGGTCAATGAACGGGGTGAAATCCTCAGCACCAAAGCGCGGGAAGTTGGTCTCCGACATCAGGTTCACATCCGGCTTGAGCTCTTTGAGGTAATTGCCGAAGAACTCCCAGGACTGGTGGCCAAAGGCGTAGTCCGGGCCGATGGTGGTCCAGTTGGTGGCACCCGTATCTGCAGCCACCAGGGCCGCAGCCTTCATATTCTGGGCCACGTTCACGCTGATGCGGTAGGTAAAGGGATTACACAGATTGCCGGTGACGTCCGGGGTGGCGGCGTGGGTGATGATCAGTGGCTTCTGCACCTCCGGCATGGTCGGAACCATACCCTGGGCAACACCCGAGCTGTCCAGACCCACCAGGGCGTCGACACCCTCGGAATAAACCAGTTTCCGGGCTGCCTGAATGGCCACCGAGGCCTTGCCCTGGCTGTCCTCATAGACCATCTCGACCTGGCGACCCAGAATGCCGCCGGAGCCATTGATTTCATCCACCGCCAGGTCGATGCCCTTCTGGGCAAACTCACCGTAGGTGGCAGCACTGCCAGAGAGAATGTAGAGGCCCCCGATCCGGATAGGATCCTCGGCATAGCTGACACTGGCGGTACCAAGCGTCGCGGTTGCGGTCATCGCAACCAGCAGATTCTTGATGTTTGTTTTTTTCATGATTTTGCTCCTGTTTTCTTGTCTTTGTTGTCACTGGAACGTCCGGGCCCGTTTTGATCAGGACCGGCTTCGTTTTTCTGACTGCATTATTCGCGCTATCGCAACCTCCTGCTGACCGCGGCCAGCCCAATCATCGGGACAGCGAGTCCCGGAGTATGTTCTTGCGAATCTTCCCGGTAGCAGTCTTGGGCAGTTCGCCCAGTACCACCTTTCTCGGCGCCTTGAAATGCGCCATATGCTCCCGGCAAAAGGCAATAATCTCCTCGGGGGTGGGTTCCTCGCCGTCATCGATCGGATTGACGAAGGCACAGGGCACCTCGCCCCACTTCTCATCGGCCATGGCCACCACCGCCGCTTCGGACACCTTCGGGTGGCGGTAAAGGACTTCCTCCACCTCCAGGCTGGAGATGTTCTCGCCGCCGGAGATAATCACGTCCTTCGCACGGTCCCGAATTTCAACGTAGCGGTCAGGGTGCATTACCGCCAGATCGCCGGTGTGGAACCAGCCGTTCCTGAAGGCCTTGTCGGTGGCGTCCGGATTCTTCAGATACCCCTTCATCACCGTGTTGCCACGGATGCAGATCTCGCCCATGGCCTTGCCATCGGCCGGCACCGGCTCATCGCTCAGCATATCGAGGATGTCGACCTCATCCAGTCCATGGGTAGGTACGCCCTGGCGCGACATCATGACTGCACGCTCTTCCAGCGACAGTTCCTGCCACTCCGGCTGGGGTACACAGAGGGTGGACGGGCCGAAGGTTTCGGTCAGCCCGTAAAGATGAGTGATCTCGAAACCGATTTCCTCCGCCTTGCGAATCACGCTGCTGGGCGGCGCGGCGCCGCCAAGGGCAAAACGGGCAAGCCGGGAGAGCTTCAGGTTTTCGCGGCCGAGATCCTGCACCAGCATGTTCATCACCACCGGGGCCCCGCACATGTGGGTCACGCCATATTCCTCAATCCGGCGATAGATCTCCCGGGTATCCACTTCCCGCAGACAGACATGGGTGCCACCGACGGCGGTAATCGCCCAGGTATAGGCCCAGCCATTGCAGTGGAACATCGGCAAGGTCCACAGGTAGACGGTCTCCGCCGTCATATCAAAAGCCATGGCGTTCGATAAGGCCGCCAGGTAGGCACCACGGTGATGGTAGACCACGCCCTTGGGGTTACCGGTGGTGCCGGAGGTATAATTCAGGGTGATCGCGTCCCACTCGTCTTCCGGTTGCATCCACGATGCATCCGGGTCGCCCTCGCCCAACAGGGACTCAAAATTCAGTTCTGCCAGCCCCTCACTGACATCCGCCTTGCGCTCGATCGCCACCAGCAGAGGCGGCACCTCCAGCTCGGCAATTGCGGCCCGGACCTGATTTTCCCATTGGGTATCGTAGAACAGGACCCTTGCCTCGCCGTGGGCCAGGATGAACGACAGAGTGCCCGCGTCCAGTCGAATGTTGATGGCATTCAGGACCGCACCGGCCATCGGCACCGAGTAATGGCACTCAAGCATTTCATGACTGTTGGGGGACAGGATCGCTACCGTATCGCCGGGGACAATACCCCGGGCGCGCAGGGCATCCGCCATCTGCCGACAACGACCATACAGTTCCTGGTAGGAAAGGCTCATGTCATCGTCGATGACCGCCCGCTTGTTTGGATAGACCCGAGCCGAACGCTGTAGCAGCGTCAGCGGCGTCAGGGCGGAATGATTGGCGGCGGTCTTGTTCAGTTTTTTATACTGGTTCATATCACACCGTATTGGACTGTCCAGATGATTTCAGGTAGCCCGGATTGTTGATTCGCAACCGAGCCTCCGTCATTCCCCTCAAAACCAATCTCAGTTCCGGTTCAGAGCCATCGAGCCGGCGTTCGCGGAGTGCCCGGGCCAGGGTCTGCTCTCCCTGCTCAGGGTTATCCGGTAGCTGATGCCCGGCGAGGAAATGCGACAGCGACCGATCGGTGGTTTCAGGCTCACCCTGCTCCCGCTGCTCTATTTCCCGGATGGCCACGCCCATGGCGTTTGCAATCATCAGGGCCTGGTACTTCCTCTCCCCCGCCAATTCCGGCGCCAGCGAATCCAATAACACCTGGCGGGCCTCGGCCAGCAGATCGCGGGTATCCGGCTCGTTAATCATTGCGCTTCCTCCAATTCTGGAATCTGGTTCAGCAGATCGTATTCCATCTGGGCCACCATGCGACCGGTGAGGGCCAACTCCAGCGAGCGCTGTTCTCCAGACATATGCCGGCGCGCCTGCTGCAACGCGATCATGGCCCAGCGCACCAATGCCATGACCTCCCAGTAACTGACCGATGCCGGATCAAGGTCGACTCCACTCACTTCCCGGTAACTGTCGAGAAGGTCCTGTTTGTCTCCGATACCGCCAACTACCCGGGCATCCCCGCCGAAGCGCCAGCTGCGGCTGCAGAGCCAGCCCAGATCCTCACAGGGATCGCTCCAGGCCGCGAACTCCCAGTCCAGAACAGCAGTCAGCTCGCCTCCATCCACCATGTAGTTACCGGTCCGGAAATCACAGTGGCACAGCACCGTCGGGCCCGGCTCCGGAGCATGGTCCTCGAGCCAGTTCAGGGCCCATTCCAGCACCGGATGGGGCTCACCGATTTCCTCCAGGTAGCGGCGATACAGGGCTACCCGGCTCAGAGCCGGATTTTCCGGTTCGGGCATAGCCAGGAAGTCCAGCGATGCCACCGGTGGCCGCACCGTGTGTAGCCTGGCCAACTCCGCACCAAACCGGCATACAAGGTGCCTGCGCTGATCCTCGGTCAAGTCGCCTTTGACCAGTTTGCGGGGTGAGGCGCTGCCCGACGCCCGGGTCATGACGTAGAACACTCGGCCGCTGACTTCGGTATCTTCGCAAAGCCAGAGCGGCTCCGGGGCCGTCACCCCGGCCTCGAACGCCGCCTGCAGAACCCGGAATTCCTCCGGACGGGAAAGACTTTCCGCTACGCCGGATGGGGCATCCTGCCGGATTACGAAAGCCTGCCGGCCCGGCCGGTCGCCCCCTTCCAGCTCCAGGGTCAGACCGAAGTTGTCCTGGATCGCACCTCCCGAGAGCCGGTCAAACTCGACGACCCGGACACTCCGGGCACCGGTCTGCCGGGAAATGAAATTGCTGAAAGTGTCTGCAAGCCCGGACATCAGGCCTTCACTCCCCAGTGCCAGAAGTCGGTACGCTCGGCCAGCAACAGCTTCGAAAACACCATCTTGTGCACTTCCGAGGCGCCATCCACCAGGCGGGCCTGGCGGGCATAACGGTAAATCCACTCCAGCGGGGTGTCCTTGGAATAGCCCCGTGCGCCACACAGCTGGATCGCGGTGTCCACCGACTTATGCAGGGTGTCGGCCACCGCGACTTTGGCCATGGACACCTCCTTGCGGGCGAAGTCGCCCTGGTCCAGCTTCCAGGCGGCGTGCATGGTCAGCAGCCGGCCGATCTGGATCTCCATGGCAGCCTCTCCGAGCAACCACTGGACACCCTCACGCTGCGCCAGGGTCTGTCCAAAGGATTCGCGCTTCTCAACATACTCGGTGGCAATCTCCAGGGAGCGACGGGCCAATCCCAGCCAGCGCATGCAGTGAGTCAGGCGCGCCGTGCCCAGGCGGATCTGGGTGACCTTGAGGCCATCGCCCACCTCCATCAGCCGGTTCTCATCCGGGATCTCCAGGCCATCAAAGCGGATTTCACAGTGTCCACCGTGTTCTTCCGGACCCATGATCGGAATGCGACGGACAACCTCCCAGCCCGGATCGTCCTTATGGAACATGAAGGCACTAAGCCCCTTACGGGTATCGTCGGATGTACGGGCAATCAAGATGAAATGGGCGGCTTCACCCGCCCCGGTGATGTAATGCTTATGGCCATGAATGACCCAGCGATCACCCTTTCGGGTGGCAGTGGTCTGCATCATGCCCGGGTCCGAGCCGCAGCCGGGAGGTGGCTCAGTCATGGCGAATGACGACCGCACCCTGCCCTCGACGATGGGCTTGAGCCAACGCTCCTGCTGAGCTTCGGTACCCACCTTGGCCAGCACCATCATGTTGCCGTCATCCGGTGCCGCAGAATTGAACACCACCGGCCCAAAGATCGATCGGTTCATCTCTTCGTAACAGGCTGCCATACCCGAAATATCCAGACCCTGACCGCCGAGATGCTCGGGGATCTGCAGGCACCAGAGGCCCTGCTCCCTGGCCTTGGCCCGCATCTGCTCAAGATGCTCGGGCGCAATGTTCTCATGCTCATCGTAGGCCTCCGGGTTCTGCTCCAGCGGCAACAGTTCCTGTTCCACAAAGTCCCGGATGCGTTCCCGGTACGACTCGTTCCTCGGATTAAGATTAAAGTCCACGGCCTGCTCCTTACAGCGAGGATTGAAGATGACCGCCGTCCACCACGAGGGTGCTGCCGGTCATGTAATCGGAATAGTCTGAAGCCAGCAGCAGCAACGGGCCGCACAGATCCTCTGCCTGCCCCAGGCGGCGCTGGGGAATGCGACGGATCATCTTCTGTCCGGGCTCACTGGCGAAAAAGTCGCGGTTCAGATCGGTCTCAATGTAGCCCGGTGCCAATGCATTCACGCGAATACCGTAGCGGGCCCACTCCAGTGCAAACGAGCGAGTCAGCTGCTCAACACCGGCCTTGGCAGCCGCGTAGGGCGCCACATTGCCGGCCACGCGATGACCGAGAATAGAGGAAATCATGATGAGGCTGCCGCCCTTGTTCATGGCGGACAGGCGGCGGGCGGCCTCGTTGCAGACCAGCCAGCAGCCCTTGAGGTTGGTGTCGACCACCCGGTCCCAATCTGAGCCGGTCACATCCAGGGCTTTCTTGCTGGTGGCAACACCGGCATTGGAAACCACGACATCCGGAATGCCCACGCCATCCGCCATGGTATCGAACGCTTCGGTGACACTCGCCTCATCGGTAACATCCATGGTGACCACATGGATCCGATTGGCATGCTCAGGGAATTCGCTCTTGAGAGACTCCAGTGCCTCGCGGCGGCGGCCACTGGCAATAACCGTGGCTCCCGCCTCAAGCAGACACCGGGTAAAGCTTTGGCCAAGGCCTCCGGCCGCTCCGGTGACCAGGGCGGTCTTGCCATCAACACGCAGAGACCAGTTCGAATTGCGAGGGTTCGTATTATTGGAATTGTTCATATCTCGACCTCCGGAACTCAAAAATAGAACGAGCGCTCGATTTATTCAAGAGGTGATCGATTTTTTTTGGGAAAGATTGAACAGAAGAAGAAATGATCAATGACGGGCTAAAACATGCACCCTTCTGAAAATTGGTGACATTTTCATCGAATAGAGAAATGGAATTGCCGTGTATTCCATCAAAGATGGGCTGGCCACGCAGGATTTTCTGGAAGTAGTCGTTCAAGGGCGTACCACTGTTACTCTGGAGCAGGTTTTTCGGTAGTGTGGACCGTATGGTTCTGGAAGTTACCCTCACGACTTTTTTATAGCGGCGCTAATCACTGCCTACATGCTTTTAGCTATCTAAGGTAACCCCATGCAAAACGGAAAGATTCAGGGGAATGCCAGGCAATCGCCCACTCTTGCTTCATTCAACCGGAAGGTAAGCCAGTTAACCTGGCAGCGCCTCGGTGACCGCGTAATGGGCGGGCAGTCTGACGGCGCCGTTGTTTGCGCTGAAGGCGGCGTTGGCATCTTTCACGGTACTGTGCGACTGGATAACGGCGGCGGATTTGCCTCCGTGAAAGCGGACCTGCCCGAACCTTTCGATGCAGCTCACTACACCGGTATTGAGCTTCTTGCACTGGGCGACGGCAAAACCTACAAGATCGGGCTTCGCAACAGCACGGACCGACGCAGTATTGTGTACCAGCACGCGTTTACACCGGATACGGAAGACTGGAACCGCATCCGGCTTCCGTTCAGAGAATTCATACCTACCTGGCGCGGCAAGACATTGACCGATGTGGAACCACTGAATCTTGAGCATCTGGCTTCAGTGAGCCTTTTCGTATCCGGCCGGCAGGTTGGTGAATTTCGGCTCAGGATTCAGGATTGGGTTCTGTTCTGATGGAGCTCAAACCGGTGACGACCACAAATACCTTTTCCCTAACTCTACAGCGGCCGTTCAACCTGCGCATGACGGTGGAAAGCCATGGTTGGTGCCAGCTTGCGCCCTGGCTCTGGGACGGTGGGAATCTTGAGCGAACGGTAAGAATTGGCGCCAAAGCGGAATGGGCGCGCGTCCACCAGCCCTCCGAAGATCAACTTCTTATCGAAACCTCCTCGTCAAACACCGACGCTGTTTCCGAACGCGTCGCCCGTTGGCTGCAACTGGATTGGGCCCCCTCAGAGTTTCTCGCGCTTTGTGACAGAAACGACCCTGACATTGCCCGCTTCATCCGGTCCGGTGGCGGGCGATTCCTGCGCGGCGACACCTTCTTTGAAGATCTCATTAAAACGGTTTGCACCATCAACACGACGTGGAAACAGACGAAAACAATGGTCGCCTCTTTGGTTACTCTGAGAGACGGCCTATTTCCTGAGCCCATGGAAGTCCGGACTATTGGCCCTGAGCGATTGGCAGCAGAGTGCAAGCTCGGGTTCAGAGCCAGGACGGTCGACACGGTAACGGCTCAATTGCTTGACGATAAAGCCATCAACCTTGATGGTACAGCTCGCGAAGGCATCGTTGACTACCAGTATTTAACATCGTTAAAGGGCATCGGGCCCTATGCCGCAGCACACACCATGATGCTTCTGAGGGATTTTCAGACCCTCCCGGTCGACTCGGAAGTGAGCGCGTATCTGCGTGACAGAAATCTCGACCCCAAACATGCCCAGAATGCCTTTCAACACTGGGGGCAGTATCGGTTTCTGGGGTATAAGCTCAAACGGATCGTGGACCAGGAAAACTGGATTGGAGACTGACTATGGAAAATCGCAAAATCCGCTGGGGAATCATTGGTACCGCCGAAATTGCCACCAAGGTGGTGGCGGGAATGCACGATGCCAAAAACGCTGAGGTCGCCGCCGTTGCGAGCCGTGCTCTCGACCGTGCCCAGGCCTGGGCAGACGAGCACAACGTCCCGCAGGCTTTCGGTTCCTACGATGAGCTTCTCGCTGATGACAGTATCGACGCCGTGTATATTCCTGTCCCGACAGCGTTGCGTAATGAATGGATCAAGAAAGCAGCCCGCGCCGGCAAGCACGTATACGCCGAAAAGCCCCTGGCTGACGGCATAGAAGGCGCCATTGAAGTCTGCAAAGAGAACGGCGTCCAGTTTATGGACGGAACCATGTGGCTGCACAGCACCCGGACGCAAGAGATCGAGAAGCGTATTGCAAACGGCGACATCGGCGATGTCAGGCGTGTGACCAGCGCGTTCACCTTCAAGGCACCCTCCAGGGAATGGTATGAAGGCGGCAACGGCCGCACCGATAAGTCCCGCGAACCCATGGGGTGCTTTGGTGATCAGGGCTGGTATCCGATCAGTGCCACACTGTGGAGCTTCGGGTACGAACTGCCCGAGCGCGTCCAGATGAACTTCGTCTCAAAGAACTCCATCGATACCATCGTCGCCTGTGGTGGCACCCTGTGGTTTGCCAACGGCCGTATGGCAACCTTTGATGCGGGTTGCGAACTCGCGCACCGCTCGCAGGTAGAAATGGTTGGCGACGCCGGCCTTATCCGCATCGACGATCTGGTTGGCGGACAAGGCAGAAGCGGCAACTTCGCCGCCTACGGAGAGCGATTCACCGGAAGCTCGAGGTACATCCTCGGTGACATGGAGGGCAAGGACACGGTGCAGGAGGTGGAGCCATGCGACCACGTGGTGAAGCTCGTCGAGAAGTTCTCGGACATTATCCTGACGGGTGAGCTGGAGGACACGTGGCCGAAGCGCAGCCTGGCCTGTCACCGGGTGATGTCGGCGCTTTTCGAATCGGCAGAATCGAACGGCGCGGCTGTCTCGATTTAAGACACTTTGAATGGATGAAATTCGGATGCGGATACTGCGATGACAAAACTGGCCCTGATAACCGGCACCAGCGCCGGAATTGGCCTTGAGGCCTGCGATCTTTTTGCCCGGCAAGGCTACAGGGTAATCGCCCTCTCACGACAGCCAACAGGCGTGGAGTCCGCGGCTCTCGAGATGACACTGGATCTTGAGTCCTTTGATCAGATTGAGGGCCTTGCGGGCGCGCTAGACAGCGAATTCGCCGCGGCCGAAAGCGTAATCCTGGTCAACAACTCTGGCTATGGGCAATTCGGCGCGCTTCGCGACCTGTCCGAATCCATGTGGCAAAAGCAATTCAGCACCCACGTGTTCGGGCCCATCAAACTGGCGGCTGTCTGCCTGAGACTCTGCGAACAACACGGAACACCCTTGCGGGTCATCGCAGTCAGCTCCGTGCTCTCCATCGCGCCCCAGAAAATGAAAGGCGCGTATTGTGCCGCCAAATCCGCGATGAACACGGCCCATGAAAGCTTCTGGTTTGATGAACAGGGCAGCAAGAGCCTGGACAGTGTCTCGCTGGTGCTCCCGGGGCCGGTGAAGACACGGTTCAGAGAACATGCACTCGCGGCTTTGCAGCCCCTGCTTGGCCGGGCAAGCGCCGTGCACCGGGAAAAGTACAAAGCGATGGAAGCGGCGCTCGCGCCAGGCGCCAGCATCAAGCCTTTTACAGCCAGTGCGTCGGACGTCGCGAAAAAGATCTACAGGGCCGCAGAGGCGACACGACCCAAACCCAGATATCTGGTTACACCACAGACCTACGCTGCCGAATTTATCACCCGGTTTATTCCCCGGTCGATCCAGAGAATCATCTTGCGATAAGCCGGGCCTTCTTCACCCGCCGGGCCCGGCTCAGTTCATCCTTCACGTATGCCCCCACGGCCTTGAGGAGACCCAGATCCGGGTCAGCCTCTTTGTCATCCGCCAACCGGAAAATCTGCTGGTAATACCAGGCCTGGCCGCCCAGTACATTTATGATTTTGAATGGCATCAGCGGACTGGCCGGGGAGAAAAATCCCCGCTGGGCAAGCTTGACGTGATCTTCGTGGCAAACGGTCTTATCGATGCGCCCCTCAAGCAGATCCTTCGGTGTATTCGGATCCGTGCAGAGCGGCCGGCCAAGGCCAATCACGTCGGTTTCGCCGCTGGCAACGACCTCTTCCATAAACGTGCGCGTCCGGAATCCACCGGTGACCATCAGCGGGCAATCGCACACCTCTCGAATCGTCTGGGCATAATCGAGGAAGTAAGCCTCCCGTTTACGAGTGCTTTCCCGCATGGCCGGCCCGTCGCTCGCGGTTTCGGCATCGCCACTGTACCCGAGCAGCCGAGGCTGTTCGTAGGTGCCCCCGGAAACCTCCAGCAGATCAATACCCTCCTCATTGAGCCAGCGCACCACGCTCACAGACTCATCGAGCGAAAAGCCGCCCTTGCGGAAATCGTCGGAATTGAGCTTCACCGCCACCGGAAAATCCGGCCCCACCGCATCACGAGTCGCGCGGACCACCTCGAGCAGGAAACGGGCGCGATTTTCCAGCGACCCACCCCAGCGATCGGTGCGTTGGTTGGTGACCGGCGACAGAAAAGACGACAACAAATACCCATGGGCTCCATGCACCTGAACGCCGGTGAAGCCCGCCTCTTTGGCGATCCGGGCCACATTGGCAAAGCGCTGGATAAAGTCGAGGATCTCCGTCTCCGTGAGTGCCCGTGGACGGGCATAGTTACCCATCAGCGATAGCTGCACCGCCGAAGGCCCCATCGGCCGCGAGGTAACGTAACGCGGCGACTGGCGACCGGCATGGGATATCTGCATCCACAAATGGTTGCCATTGCGGGTGCCCGCCTCGGCCCAGGCACGCAATTGCGCCATACCCTCGGGCTCCCTCTTCCCTTTTGTTAAATCGGGCGCCGGATCAATCGCCACGTTACCCGGCCGCTCAAGCACCCGGTGATCAATCATCACGTTACCGGTAATCAGCAACCCCGCCCCGCCTTCGGACCAGCGCCGATACAGGGTTTCATTGCGGTGGGTGGCGTGCAGCCGATCGTCTGCCAGCCCCTCGGTCATCGCAGCCTTGGCAATACGGTTAGGGAGGACTGCTCCGCAGGGGAGTTTCAGGGGTTTGGCGAGGGGCGATTGGGGCATGGCATCATCCTAGTGGTTTGAATCTGTTTTTGTTTGGATCATGTTATGCGCTTTTACTTATCTTATTCTATGGTGATCAACACTTTACTCAGCCCAAATCGGCCTTAAAAACCGACGTTACTAGCCCTGAAGCCGGCGAATCGATGTTTACAGATGCACACAAAAACTCTCAGGTATCCTTTATGAAAAAGGTCGTTCTGCGATGGTAATGCTTGCGGGAATCGATTTGGCGTGGCAAAGCACACGAAACCCAACAGCGATAGCCTTTGGCGAGCTTGAAAGTTCTGTGCTTGAACTGACGACGATTAAGGAACGAATTTTTAGCCCGCAGTCGGTATTAGCCGAGCTTCAATCCGTCCAGTCGCTCCAAGGAATTGCTATCGACGGCCCACTTATTATTAACAACGCAACTGGCCAACGGGCCTGTGAGCGATCCCTAAGCCGAGAATATGGGTCAAGACATGCTTCCTGCCATGCCTCAAATTTTACCCTCTACCCGGATGCGGATGGTGTCCTAATTTCAGCGGAACTGGAACAACGTGGTTTCAAACATTTGGGCCCGCAAAGAGAGAAGTGGCAACTGGAGTGCTACCCGCATCCTGCCATTATTGAGATTTTCCAACTTCCTGAACGACTCAAATACAAAAAAGGCAGAGTAGCGGCAAAGCGGCAGGGCCAGCAAAGGCTTGCAGAATTACTGCTCGACCTCACGGCGACAGGCCCAATCGGGCTATGCATTCCAGATCACGTTCACCACTTTTTCGACCCGAAACATATTGCCAGTCTTCGAGGCAGCGCGCTCAAGCACAACGAAGATGTGCTTGATGCAGTGGTCTGCCTGTATATCGCAGCACTCTATCAATCCAACCATCTGCAGAAGATCTTCGGCGATATCGAGCACGGGTATGTGGTTGTGCCCGACTGCGCCATTTAAAGACCATTACTGGACTTCGGCGCACGCAGGCTTCCCATAGCCATTCCATCAATGTCGCCTCCTATTCGTCTCAAAACCGCCACACAGGATTACTCGATAAGCGAAGGCATCTGCTTTTCTTGCTCCTTTTTTCGCTCGCGATTTCCTGAAAATGGGATGCGTTGGAGCAAACTTGTTAATTCGATGTTTTTCCCGTGCAGCAGCTTGAGCAACGCGCTTGTCTTCTCGCCTCTCCTCAGTCCTTTTAAGCTCCTTCGCAAGTTGCTTAAGTATTGCTTTGGGGTGCTTGTATTTCGACAATCGACGCCTCAATTCAGTAATAGCATCTGAACGGCCTTCCTTGGCGCCCCGCATCAAAATCACCAGCTGTGAAGGAACGCTTGCGCTGTCTAATTGGGTCGAATTCATCACCTGAACCTCAATCGTTATTTACGTTCTTACGGAGAGGATCAGCACCGCTGAAAACCTCCTTATCGAGTTTTGAGAGTAGTGAGAAAATCGGACATTCTTTGACCGGAAATGTGATGAATTATGGCGGCACCTTATCCGAACAGAAATTGCTTCAACGAACACACAGAACAATTCAAACCGTCCGGCCTTAAAGGTTATAGTTCCAGCAGATAACAAAATTCTGCTAAGCCAATGCCGGCAGCAGTTTGTCAGACACATTTCACATCGTGGCGGACATTGGGTCTATGACAGAAGAGCGCTGTCCATTTTGTAGCATTACCCAAGATCGCATTCTCCTAGAGAATGATAGTGGTTATCTCATTAATGATGGGTTTCCGATCTCACCTGGGCACAGCTTGATTATTCCCCGCGACCACTACGCCGATTTCTTCGAAATTCCTGAAATCGTTCGCACTGACCTCTTTCGACTAGTTGATGAGGGCAAGACATTGCTGAGTGGCTCGCTCTACCCAGACGGCTACAACATCGGAATCAATTCGGGATTCGCAGCTGGCCAAACAGTGCCGCATCTTCACATCCACTTAATCCCCCGTTTCAGCGGCGACCAAGAAGACCCTAGAGGTGGTGTTCGCTGGATATTCCCAGACAAGGCAAAGTACTGGACATGACGGAAACCAAACTGCCACCTGACATCCAACTGGACACAGGCGCTCTCGGTGCCCTCTTCCAAAACACTACTAATTCCTACAAATATCTTTTCTTCCTGGGCCTGCTAGAAATAATCAAACGAGACATGAGCGGAAGTCAGGTAACGCGGATCGTTCAAATAAAGGAATTGATCGCTGAAAGCCTGAGATTTGGCTGGTATCCGCACCGTTTTTTTAAGCTTTCTTTTGGCACTCAAGATAAGGTAGGTCTTGCGCTCGACAATCTAAACTTCTCCATAGACGAGAGATCTGTTGGGCACGACGCTACAGCAAAGAATTTGCTGCAGGCGATTCGAGAACAGTTCAGAGAGATTAATGGAAAGCATTTTGCCCGCTATGTTCCTTACCGGCTGCTTGGAATTTTCTTTAGCCCAGAGCTCAAGAGCATCAAAAAAGACGGCAGAAAAAAGGAAGCGATTTCGCGATTGGCGGGAGAGCGTTTCTACTCGAAGACACCACCGCTCTACCGATTTTCAGAACATCAAGACAAGATTGAACTACACCCTCTTTGGCTCGAATATCTTCAGATAAATTATAGGGTTGTTCGCGGCTGGGCTCTGTTCGAGTGGGCTAAATTTCTTCAGGCGCGAAACCCAAACACTCCAGCAATCCTGCAGAAAATAGAGCCACCAACCCGACGTACATCGATGAAACAGCAAACCGCGTTTTGGGACGCTGTCTTGGAAGCTGCCCCCATGCACTGCATCTATTCAGGCACTGTTCTCGAACCGGGAGGATTTCACCTCGACCATTTCATACCTTGGTCTTTTCTATGTCACAACGAACTATGGAATCTTATTCCAGCATCTCGCTCTGCCAATATTTCAAAGGGCCGCTCGCTACCGAACGAAAAAAATGTCCAAGACTTTATTCTCCAACAAAGTCACGCGCTCAAATGCAGTCACCAAATCATGGCAGCCTCCAATTGGCGAAAAGCGGTCCAACCCTATTCGGATAGTCTATCACTCACCTATGAGTCGCTCTTAGAAGAGAAGTGCTTGTTGCCGGCCTATGAAAACCGGCTTTACCCCCTGTTATCCCTGGCGCGCCAGCTAGGATTCGTAAACTTATGACCGACTCCTACAGCAATATAGGCAAGAAAGTTGGTGAGTACCGTTACTTCCATAGCTCCGCACTCCAGGTGCTCGAACCGGAGGTTCAGCAACGGATAGCTGATGCTGCCTCGAGAGCTTCAATTGTCATTGGAAAGAACTTCAACGTTGTGAAACTAAGTTCCCGAACAGATGACATTACCCTTTTGAACTACCCAACGTTTTTTGAAGAGGCTTTTCCAATACTTGAGCAGTCTTGGAAGTTTGACCTGGAGACTCTGGATTATCGTTACCGCGTTTACTCAGAATCAATCAACCCGCCGATTCTTCATCGGAAAGAACTCCTGCTAACACCTGATCATGATGAGATTCCACGCTTCTCGGCTCTCACAAAAGAAGCTGAGAGCATCGGTCTATTCGATGACACCAAGAGAATCGGCTTTCTTCAGGAATGGGAACGTCTACTCAAAGACAAAGGCTATGACGTAGTCGACCACTCACTGATACCTATAGCCAACCAGGAAACAGTTTCTCAAATAGAACCGACGAGTCTCGAATCACAGCAGATCCACCGACATCTAACGGCGTTGACGCGAATCCAAATGTCCGCGCCAATGCAAAGTCTGGCACGTTACGGATATTTAGACGGCTCTAAGTCCATTTTCGATTATGGATGCGGGAAAGGTGGAGACCTACAGCTTCTGAAAGAAAACAACGTACAAGCAGCAGGCTGGGACCCTTATTACGCGCCAAACGCAAAAAAAGAGCCGGCTGACATAGTCAATATGGGCTTTGTAATAAACGTTATCGAAGACGCAGAAGAGCGCAGCGCAGCTCTTCAATCAGCATTTGGCCTTGCAGAAGAGTGTTTAGTCATCTCTGCCATGCTTGAAAATGCCAATGCGCGAAGCGGCATGCCCTACAAAGACGGTGTTCGAACATCTAGGAACACCTTCCAAAAATACTTTTCCCAATCAGAGCTCGCCGCATACATAGAAGCAACCCTCGGAGCGGAGCCAGTCCCGGTAGCGCCTGGTGTTTTCTACGCCTTTAAAACATCTGAAGCGGAAGCCGATTTCTTTCACCGCAAAAATTCTCGGCGTCGCACACCAATTAATGTTGCGGTACGAAGAAATGTACATAACTCCCAGCCCCCAAGAAAGAGAACAGCCTCTTTAGCGTGCAAATATGAAAACAATTCTGAGCTACTAGAGAAGTTGTGGTCCTTCTGGCTTGAGCTGGGCAGAGAACCAAAACCAAACGAAGTCGAAGACCTGGAAAAGATTCGAAATTGCTTAGGATCTTACCCGTCAGCTTTAAAAATACTAGTGAAGCAAAAGGGTGAAGAAGGCGAAGCGATGCTGGAAAAAGCTCAGCAGCAGCGCAATAACGACTTAATAGTTCAATTAGCTGAACATAAGTTCTATCGAAAGCCCCTACCCCGACCTTTGCCTGAACGCCTGAAAGAGGACCTCAGGCACTTTTTCGGGAACCAGGCCAATGCGCTAGCTGTTGGAGAAGAGCACCTGGTTAGCATTTTGGACAACGCAAGGATCCATTCAGAGTGCGTTGAATCAGCCCAGAAGGGTATCGGTTGGCTAGATGACAGTCACTCGCTTCAGCTGCACACGGATTTGATCCCCAGACTACCTCCAACTCTGAGAATCTACATAATTTGTGCGTCCAGTCTATATGGAGATCCAAGCTCGGCTGATCTCGTTAAAATTCACATACGCTCAGGAAAATTGACGCTGATGAATTTCGACGACTTTAACGGGAAGGCTATCCCCCGAATGCTGGAGCGCACCAAAATTAATTTGATGAACCAGCGGATTGACGTTTATCAGTACGGGGAGGAATTCGAACCTCCCAACCTTTATTTGAAAAGCCGATACCTTCATGAGGACCAGGAAGGCTTCTCTGAACAATTACGATTCGATGAAAAAATGGAGGAGATGCGAGTAGCCGATTTCAGCGGCTTCGGCCCATCGCCATCTAAGTTTGAACAAATCCTCCAAGACAATCGGCTATCGATTGATGGTTTGGCGTTGGTGAGAAGTCGAGATATTCCGCCTCTGGATAGCGCTTGCGGCAGATATTTTAAATATCGAGACTTTGTCGAATGCGGAGAGACACAGGAAGCAGAGCAAATTGAGAATCGTCCCAAACAAGCTGAAACCTACACAGCTCTTTACGATTTGGCTAAGAACCTTTTAGACCCCATTATTGACTACTTTGGCATGATTCAGCTCACTTACGGCTTCTGCTCTGCCAAATTGAACAAGAAGATTCCAGGTCGAATCGCACCCAAGCTCGACCAGCATGCCTCTCACGAGCTCAACAGACTAGGGAACCCAATCTGCGAAAGAGTTGGTGCCGCAGTCGACTTCATCGTCGAATATGAAGATATGTTTGAGGTCAGCCAATGGATAGCGGAGAATCTCGAATTCGATCGACTCTATTTTTACGGTAAAGATCGCCCTATCCATTTGAGTTTCAGCGAGTCACCAACTCACCAGGTGACCATCATGACGCGCGGCGGTATGACAAAAAAGCTCCTCCCCAGATCTTACTCGCGAGACAAATTTTTAGAATTACAAACCACTCCAATTTAATAATTCCAGTCGACGAGATATTGACCTGGAAGTTTAATTTCGATAACTTCACTTCCAATGAATATTTAACTTCCAAGCATGGAGGCCTTCGTGGACGAGTTCTCCCGCACTTTCCCCGCAGCAAGGGGCGTACAGTCTGGTCGACCTTGCTATGTCGCCATGTGCCCACTCCGCCTCATCCCAAAAATTTTCATTTTCGACGGGCAGGAAGTTCCGCCGGAACTTAGAGCTCAAAGAGTCCTAAACAGAACCAGAATTCCAGACATTGTCAGCTACCTGGTAGACAATCCATCGGATTATACCCTTTCAGGCATTACAGCATCAGTCGATGGCCAGGTTTCGTTTGAACCCAGCACTGACACAGGTCACGGTCAAAATCTGGGGCTGCTCTCTATTCCAATGGATGCCACGATTCTGATCAATGACGGACAACACCGCCGTGAAGCCATCGTTCAAGCAATCGAGCAAAACCCTGAACTTGGCTATGACAACGTTCCAGTACTCTTCTTCATCGATGATGGCCTCAAGCGTAGTCAACAAATGTTCGCCGACCTGAATAAGCACGCAGTGCGGCCAAGCGACTCAATAAGCACACTCTATGATCATCGCGATGCTCTGTCAGCACTGGCTCGAAATGTAGCCAAAGAAGTGAAAGTCTTCTCACGGTTAACGGAGATGGAGCGATCCAGCATCTCTAACCGAAGCAGTAAGCTCTTCACGCTTTCAGCGATCAAAAATGCATCCAAAGCAATGCTTATGAAGGGTAAAAACGATCCCATCACGCAGGATGAGCAGGACCTCGCGATCGATTTTTGGAACGAAGTAGCCGAGAACATGAGGGACTGGCAGCTCGCCCTCGAAAAGAAAGTGGCAACTTGCGACCTACGGGAACAATACGTCCACGCGCATGGGGTCATGCTGCAGGCAATGGGCCAAATTGGCGCAGACCTCCTGTTCAAGCCTAAAGCCCAGTGGAGCAAGATTCTGAAAGGCCTGCAGGAAATTGACTGGGCACGCGCAAACGCTGACTGGGAAGGCCGTGCAATGCATCATGGTCGCATTAGCAAAGCTCGAAGCAGTGTCGTTCTAACCGGCAACTACATCAAACAGCAACTTAGTGTTCCGCTTACACCCACGGAGCAGGAATACGAGGAGTCGTTCAAGAAATGACGGCACAAGAACAGTTCGTCTATCCGACCCACTTAAACATGATTCAAGAGTTCTCTCTTGGAAATCGCCCACTCGTGGATCTGGTTCGAGAAATACAAACAATATACTGCTCAGATGACCGCCCTTGGATCATTGGCTTTAGTGGCGGCAAAGACTCCACCTGCGTTTTATCACTTATTTATATGGCACTGCTGCAACTGCCTGCAGAAAAACGCAAAAAGCACATCTACGTGGTCTCATCCGATACTCTGGTAGAAACGCCTGTAGTCGTCGATATGATCAAAAAGGTCATTAACACCATAAACGAATCGGCACCCCGAGAAGGCCTACCGATCAGTGCACACAGTGTCGTCCCGAAGACTGATCAAACTTTTTGGGTCAATTTATTGGGCCGTGGCTACCCTGCCCCAAATCAGACATTTCGCTGGTGCACCGAGCGGATGAAGATTGATCCAGTGAGCGAGTTTATCCTCGACACAGTGGCTCGGTTCGGTGAAGCCGTTGTAGTTTTGGGTTCTCGAAGTGAAGAAAGTGCCTCTCGTGCCCAAGTCATCGCCAAGCACAAAATTGACGGCTCAGCTCTAAGCCGCCATAGCTCACTCCCAAATGCCTACACCTATATGCCAATCGAAAGCTGGTCGGCTGATGAGGTCTGGATGTACTTAATGAGCGCGCCTTGCCCCTGGGGCGGCTCGAACCAGGAACTGCTAGAACTTTACAAAGGTTCGAACCAAGGCGAGTGTCCGTTGGTTATCGACAAAAGCACGCCGTCCTGCGGAAACAGCCGTTTTGGCTGCTGGACCTGCACAGTGGTTACGGATGACAAAGCCCTACATGGGTTAATTCAGTCAGGATCTGACTGGATGAAGCCACTACTTAAGTTCAGAAACTGGCTCTACGAATCAAGACAGCCTGAAAACTCCGAAGAGTATCGCAATTTTAGACGCCGGACTGGCCGCGTCTCCTACAACTCAGGCGATATTAGTGACGATAGCGTGCGGGAAGTAAGGCACATCCCCGGCCCATACCTCCTCTCGGTAAGAAGAGAATTTGTGCGAGAACTCCTCAAAATCGAGAAAGGCATCCGGGATGGGGGACGCGACATTGAACTCATTACTCGCCCTGAACTTCATATGATCCGTCGTGAGTGGCTGCGCGACCCGAACGAACCCGATTGGGAAGACTCACTTCCAGGCATTTACCTCGAAGTTTACGGCGAGGATCTTGACTGGATAGAAGATGACGCCGGTGCTTTTACCAGAGCCGACTCGAAAACCCTGGAAAACCTCGCAGATATCTATAACGTTCCTGCTGCACTCATTCGAAAAATGCTTGAAGCGGAACTTGAAGTTTCCGGCCTGGGCAACCGTCGGGGGATATTAAACAGATTAGAGTCCATTCTTCAGCGAGATTGGGAAGAACTCTCCGTGGTCAACGAACGAAACGCTGAGCACCGAAAATATGAAAGGTCTCACGTTGAGGAAATTAAAGAAGAATTCTCCGAGTTCCTAAACTGATGCTTATTCAAAACCTTACTCTGACAAACTTTCGCGTATACGAAGGTACCAACAGCTTCGACCTAACCCCCGTTAAACGCTTTGGGCAAACACGTCCAATAATTTTGTTCGGCGGGCTGAATGGCGCAGGAAAAACAAGCCTTCTTTCAGGAATTCGTTTGGCTCTCTACGGGCGCCGTTCTCTTGGGTCAACAGTCGCACAAAAGCGCTATGAGAATTACCTTCTCGAATCTATACATCACTCCAAACAGACCGATCGCTCCCCAAACACTGCTTCTGTTGAGCTGACCTTTACCTACGCGAAGCTTGGTACCGAGAACCAATACCGGGTCAAACGTGAGTGGGAACGGAAAGGAAAGGGAGTTAAAGAAACTCTGACTATTGAACAGGATGGCCAGTCCATTCAGGGGCTTTCGTATGAACAGGCTCAAACCTTTCTTAATGAATTGATCCCAATTGGGGTGTCCGACCTGTTCTTCTTCGACGGCGAAAAGATTGCTGAGCTTGCCGATGACACGGGAGGTGCTGCACTTGAGCAATCCATCAAAAAACTATTAGGTTTGGATGTCGTTGAGAGACTCTCCGGTGATCTAACTGTTCTTAAGCGCAACATAACAAAGCGCTCCTCGGTTGAGTCCATCCAGGCTGAAATTGATTCGGCAAAAGCTGAGCTTGAAGAAAAAAGAAAGGACGTCGAGCAAGTTCGTCAGGAGATTACGACCGTAAATTCCCAGCGCTCCGAGGTACAGAGCCAAGTCAACAAGTTGCAAAAAGCAATCAACGAGCGAGGCGGTCATTTTTCCGCGTCGAGAAAACACCTGGAAAGCAAACTCTCTCACTTGCAGGACCAGAGAGGTGAGCTGACAACGCAAATCAACGCTCTCATCTCAGATGCTGCACCACTCGCACTTGCACATGATTTTTGCGAAAGATCAAAATCTCAAATTGAGAAAGATCTTTCTTCACAGACGGCTCATAGGGAGCTAAAGCTTCTCCGTAAATATTCAAAGCAATTGAACGAGCGGATCTCTGGATCGATTCCGAAGGACGCTATGAAAGTGGTTTCTCGAGAGTTGGACGCCATTCTTGAACAAAGCTCCCAAAATCGTCCGGGGGAAATCATTCATGATTTGACACCAATTCAAGCTAGCCGCCTATTTTCCACCTTCGATGATGCTCAGAAACAAAAAGCTGATTTAGCTGAGACTTTTCAGGCACTGGAACACGTCGAGTCAGAACTCGATGAAATTGGAGTATCCCTTGCCCGCGCGCCTGACGATATTTTGATCGCAAATGACTTTCATAATCTTCAGAAACTTCAACAGCACATTGGTGGATTTGATGCCAAACTTGAGGCCCTCAAGAAATCCGGTAAGGAGATTGCTAACGGCGCCGTCGAGGCGGCACGAAAGCTCGATCGACTATATGAAGAAGCTGCGAAAACCAGTGATCAAAAACGAATGCTCGATTACATTGGCGGCACAAACTGCCTTCTGAAAGATTTCGTTGATCAAACCTCCGAGGCGAAGATTAGTGATCTTGAAGCTCAATTCACCGAGTGTTTTGCGAAACTGGCACGCAAAGATGATCTCCAACTCCAGATACGAATTGATGCGAAAACGTTCCAAGTTCAACTACTTTCCGTTTCGGGACGGCCAATTGCCAAAGACGAAATATCTGCTGGAGAAAAGCAGATTTTCGCGATATCGGTTCTAGAAGCTCTTGCCAAAACCTCCGGCCGCCAACTACCGATGATCGTGGACACTCCTCTGGGGCGTTTGGACTCACAGCATCGTAGCAAACTGATCGATGGATACTTCCCGACAGCGAGCCATCAGATGATCGTGCTATCTACTGACACGGAGGTAGACGAGTCATTTTATTCCGATCTATCACCAGATATTTCACGCGCTTACAAACTCGAGTATGACCCAAAAGCAGGAGCAACTCGTGCCAGCGAAGGTTATTTTTGGAAAATGAGGGAGGCGAGCTGAAATGTTTCCAACTCGGATTCAGTTAAGTAAAAAAACTTGGGACAAACTCCAGTATCTGCAGACTAAAACCCGTTTGACCCCAAACGTTACGGCACGGATAGCAATCTCGCTGGCACTTAGGGACACTCGGACGGCCTCTATCAACGAGAGCAAACCGGAGCAGGCCCACGTCATTAACCGCGACGTCTTGTTCGGTGAGCACGAAAAAGCATACGAGGCGTTGATCCGCCAATTCTGTTTCGAACAAAATGTTCAAAACGACATTCAGGAGGTCATCAGATCTTTAATCGATAGCGGTTTGCATAAACTCGGGCACACGAGGAGTTTGTCAGATTTACGACACGTATTTCAGTACGAGTAAACAGTGTAAACATCCTTGTTTGATTTCCGCCGTCTCAGAATCTAAGTCCATTTAAAACTTATAAATGCACCGTTATGCAGCTCGGAATAGAAGATGCCAGCAAGCCTAGGCACCCAAACCGGTAATATCATCAATGATATTGTGTTTAGCTTCTTCATCTAAGATCAGACGAATTAGTTCGCCCTGGGCATCAAGCCCAGGGTCGATAATCGTACTCTTAATGATATCGAGTCCCCCACACGCGTATTCTTCAAAGAGTTTTATCTTAGCGTCAAACTTCTCCCCTTCTGGCTCCAAGTACCCGGAGTCTTTATGGTCGAAAAGTGCCAAGACATTCATAAAAGCTTCGTCGTACTCACCTCTAAAAACCGACAACGGAATAGGTTCACTCGACTTGTCAAACTCGACAGACTTTCCTCTGGAAAACCCCAGTGCAGCAGCAAACACCATGACATCCTTATACGTGGCAAATATACCGACATCATCTTTTAGGTAGTTGAAGGTCTCGGTATGTTTTGCAGGCTTCCTGACTCGATCAACCATAAAATCCTTCCTCCAAGTTTGTGTACTCGAACCTCTCTTCACTCTCTTGGTCGGGTTTATGGTATTTCAGCGTGTATTGCTTACCCAGACGTTTTGAAAGCTCGTTCTCTACTTCACCACGCCACTGAGATTTAGACACCATTACAATGACTTGATCTGCCAAGGCCGGGATAAATGACGCCACTTTTTCACGGTACTCAGGGTCTAACGCTCCAAAAGGCGAGTCCATAACAATGGGGTAAATCCCTCCCTTCTGGAAAGCACCTGGATTCTTGGCTTTTTCCTTGGCACTGTTAACAATACTACTAATAAAGCAAAGACTTGTTACTTGGTTCTCGCCCGTGGACTTCTCAAGCACGGCTTGCTTACCATGCCCTTCAATGTTTTTATAGATTTTTAAGGTAAAGTCCTCATCGATTTCGGCCCAATAGTCTTTTCTCATTATTTTCTGGAAAGTCCCATCGACCTTTGCAGAAAGTTCTGTGCGGACTTGATGGGCCAAAGCCTCGTGTAGTTCAGAAATGGTATCCGCCACTTCCTTTGCCAACTGCTTTCTTCTCTGGCTCAGATCAGCCTGATTCGTTTTGGCTTGCTCTTTTCCAATTTCTTTTTCAACTTCATTTAGCTGGTCTTCCCACCCGGTCTTTTGGTGACGACCTACAGCACAATTTTCGTTGAATTCTTTGCTTTTCGCTTTTAACTCAACCCGCCGACTTTCAAGTTCGGAGGAATCATTGACCCCCAGTATTTCTTCACCCAATTCATCGATTCGCCCGAGCAGATCTTTTCGTCGATCGGCAAGATCTTTTAACCTGTTCATGGATTCATGAATATTTGAAAACAAACCCTTACGCTCAGACTGTAAATGGGACATGACACCGAAAAGAGCCATGAATTGCTCTTCAGCCCCGTTATCCTGAATGGTCGTTTTATACGACTCCAAGGTTTTTACACAATCACTTCCTGGCTCGAGGGGCTGACCGCAAATGCACTGACCAAGCTCAATAAGATCATCGATGAAGGTTGATTTTACCTTACTCGGCATCTCTCCTCGGATCCTCATTTGATCAAGATAGTCTTTAACTTCAATCAGTTGTGCATCAATGAACGCCAGGAAGCCTCGCTCTGATATGTATTTACCTAGGGAGGATGATTCTTCAGATTTATCTTTTTTGATTTGGTCCAGCTGCGCCTCTAGCTCGCGTCTCAACTTTTGCTTTTCAGCAATAGCTTTGATCGAGTCTAAACGTTTATCAATTTCTTCGATCTCAAGCTCAATCTCAATTTGATTCTTTTTCCAGGCTTTGATTTCCTCTTCTTTCTCTTCAATACGATCCGTTAACGATGACTGCTGGTCAAAGAGAGCAGCTAAGTTTCCAGTAGAGCCCTCTTTTGCTTCTTTATTAAAATGCCGGACCACCGAGTTCTTAAGTTGTCTTTCGGCACGATCAAGAATATTCAGCCCCATTAGGCCTTTAATGGCGTCTCTGACCTGCGTCGATGCGCTGTTGTAGGCAAGCTTTTCAATTCTTTCCCCGTTAAAGAAGAAATAACTATGCATATCCTCTGGCAAAATTTGATTCAGCTGACTACCAGGGTTGGACGAACGATGGGAAAGACCAGCAGAATCGGTATAGGTTAGTGTAGGAACGGACTGCCCCAATGATTCCGCATGTAGGCCTGTGCCTTTACTAAACTTCTGCTCCCTTTGAGCGGTGTAAGTTGCGCCGTCGTCGTCAAATTCTAGGGACACAGACATGATAATCGTACTGTTAGGCGCGGCCTCAGCGATGGCCTTTTCACTGAGCAGGTTTTCATTATTGGTATCGAAATCTGTAGTCCCATATAGCACCCATTTAAACGCATTTAACAGGGACGTTTTTCCCGAACCGTTTTCTCCATGGATGACTGTAACACTCGCCTTTTCATCGGTTGAAAAGCTGATCGACACCTCGCCGTAGAACTGTCGAAAGTTCCTAATGGTCAGTGTTTTTAGTTTCATACCTTAACTTCGTCCTTAATCACTTTGATGATTCTCTCGCAGAAATCTCGCTCTAAATCCGATGGGAGATCTCTGTAATGCTTACCTTCTTGTTGGATCTTTAGGACTTTATTAATCACCGACTGAGCTTCTGGGGAAGCTGCCTTAATTACCTCAGATGGAGTTTTCATATTAAGCTCCTAATAGTTTCAATTTCTTTCTTATTTCTCTCAATGTCGAAAGGGTTTCACCGTAGTTTTCCGCAATCTCGGCAAACTCTTTGACTCGTTCAAGCTCACGCTCGACCATACCTTTTTCAATCTTGAAGGTTTCCGCATCCTCGCCAAGCCTCTCCAAAGGAGGAATAGCGATAAAATCGTAGATTGACGCGATCCCCTTCCCTTGGTATTGCCTGAGAACACGGCCTCTTCGCTGTATGAATTGACGGGGGTTCGTCGACGACGCAAGAATATATGCCGTTTTCGTTTGAGGAATATCTACGCCTTCATCGAGACACTTAATTGCGACGATGCCCTCAATTTCTCCAGACTTAAAGCTTTTCAAAATCTCAGATCGTTGCTCTTTGTTCTCTTCAGCGGTGAACTTGGCGACTTTCCAGTGACAGTCCCTTCCTGCTAGACGTACGATCTTATCAATATCTTTTTCACCCTCTATGATTGCCTCACTCGAGTAAATAAGCGTATGTTTTCTATCTTGGTTATCATCTAACAGAGTCTTTAATTGTCGCTTTTTCCCTCTGCTGCTTCCGGTGAGCTTGGCTCTCTTAATGAGTTCTAATTTTAAGCTCGTCGAGAAATCATCAGAGTCACTCATGGCCATCAGTCGAGCAATCTTTTTGCTCAACTGTATGTATTCTTCGAGCTCGTCCGAATCCAATTCACATATGACCGGATAGTAATTGTACTTGCACAAAAACCCGGCCTTGATGGCGTCCTTAATATCGAAATTAATCACGGGTTCGCCAAAGTAATCAAAGATCGCTTTTGTACCGAAGGGATCGTTGTGGCGGATTGGCGTCGCGGACAAGCCGATTCTGAAGCGGGCGTGCTTAGGCAACTTATCGACAATATTTTCTGCACCCATGTTATGCACTTCATCAGACACAAGCAGTAAGTTGGATCTGATACCGTTCAGAATAGATTGAAACTCGCGATTGCTGAAGGTGGCATTGACCGCGATGGCCAATACGTAATCCCTTTCTCCAGACAGCAACTGGTTATAAGAGGACTGAAAATCATCCAACCACTTACCTTTGCCCCCGTAGCATTTTATCGGGTCGAACCCAAAAAATGCCGCTTCGTCGGCCCACTGCTCGCCTAAATGGACGAAGGGAACGGTGATGATTATGACCAGGTTGGACTCTTTACTGTTAACGTATTCCAACAGTCGAGTAGACGCAGTCAGAGCGGTAATCGTTTTGCCTGCACCTGTAGCCATACAGAAAAGGCCTTGCCCATTTTGAGAAAACCAGCTTTTTATCGCTTGTTCCTGATAATCCCGGATGTTTCCATCCTCATCTTGTATGGCGCTCGGTACCGACGGGCGGCCAGCTGGAAGGCTATAGGGCCGCGTGCCAGAAGCTGCATAGGCTTTGATCTTTTCTATGGCTTTCGTTGATGGTTCGAAAACCATGAGATTGACGTCTTTGCCCTCCCAGATATTTTCGAATTCTTTCTTCTTGTTGGCGCACCGTTGTCGCCCTTCCTCACTCGACCATGAGCGGAAGATCTCAATGGTCTCCCAATTTGAAGAGGCTCTGGAGGTAAGGTTGTAAGAACCGCTAAAGGCAATTTCATTGCCAGCCTCATCCGAGAAAATGCCATTCTTGGCATGATAGATACCGCTGAGCTTATTGATAGGCACGGCAATTCGAAGTTCGACAATGCCATCCCTAATCAGCCAGGCCAACACCAAGCGGGCGTCATCTTTGAGTGCCGAGAACACATCATCAACTTCTTCTTCGAAAATTCGTTTTGCATGAAACTCCCTGTCGGCCACTTGTCTGAAATTCACGATCGAGTCAATGTCTCTCTCGTGCAACTCATGGCCGACAATCCAACGGGCCTTCCCACGGGATTTGGCAAATCGAGAGATTCCATGGGCAGTGTCTGCGATCCATCCGGAGGTAAAATAACCAACACCAACGTCATACGTTAGGGCGCAATTCAGCACAGGGTCAAAAAAAAGGTTATTTGGATCTTCTGAAGAAGTGTTGATCGATAGCGGGAGGTCGATATCTTTAAACATTCAGATCAAACTCCCTCACCAAAGAATCTAGAATGGCGGTATCAATAGATCTCTCCACAGAATAATGCCGATAATCCAGTTGAGCTAACGCCCTGGGCTCGCCTGTCTCATAATAGTTTTCTAGCTCGGTGTCGGCCCCGAAGAACCCAATGTAATCACCGTCCCGCTTTGTTTCCGGATCCTTCCATATAACGGAAAGAATGGTTCCAATTCCGTAATCAACACCGGTCGACCTAATTCGGTTATAAACAGACGATAACGCAACTTGTTCCTTATACGCGGCCAGTCTGATCGCGATTTTCAGCTTTCGAATATCAGAGGCGTTATTGAAGACGCGTTCCGCAACATCCCATTTTCGTTGTTCGGAGGTCAAGAAAATCTTATCGGAGCACACTAAGGTGTTCCTCACTGAGCCATTAGTTAACTCGCCTCTGGTGGGGCGGAGCAAGTCAATAACCTCTGTGATAGTCACAGGTCCATGGTTTTCCACGATCCCTTCAATCTCTGACTCAAGAGAGAGATGATCACCGAAACTCGGTAACCCCACCATAAACCCCTTTTTAATTTGGTACTGTCCATCGTCCTGAAGCACTCCATGTACAAGGTAATAATTGAAATAAGACTCTCTCAAGGGCAAATCGGGACACACTCGACGCACATGCTCATAAATAATTCTTGAACTTAAATACTGGCCCCTATTTTTTATTAACTCAAAAGCTTCCTTTTTAATTCGTTCAATGTCTTCGATATTCAAACTCAAATGAGAATACAGCGCAAAGGTCCCTGGCCCCACAATAAGTGCATCTGGCAGCCGGTTAAAGGTTGACCCTAGATTATGCTCTGTCGTTTCCATTTTAAATATGGTTTTGTAAAGCCTTGTAGCCTCACTGGTATGGATTGGCTGACCAGCAATAGCCAAAACAATACGCGCTCGTTCCGATGCAGAGTTAATGGAGAGTGCAATCTCTCCGTCCTTGTTTAAAGAGAACTTTTTATTAAAAAAATATAGAAAGTATCGCAATATTTGGCTATTAACGCCCTCTATGCTCTGTAGGGTTATTTTTCTACCAAGTCCTGCTTGACGGTATATAGATGCTTCTATTTTTCCGAATACTTTCTCTTGACATTCTCTGAATCCGCTAGTGACCAGGTAATCACCATCTCTTGAAAGATATGAATCATCGTTCTCAGGTATAACAAGATTCAATACAACTTCTAGTTTATCTTTTGAGATCCCATACAAACTTTTCAATACATTAACAGGCAAAACACCTTTTGTAGCTTTAACATATTTTTCAATGTCTTCAGATAGGCTTAGAAGCCCCACCCGGTTAGCCTTAATATATTTTTTTAGCGCCTTTGACTCTATTTGGCGGACCCTCTCTCTGGTAAGCCCAAACTCTTTTCCAAGCTCCTCAAGAGTCGTCTTATCGGCACCAGATCGTGACAATAATATTTTAGATTCTTTTTCATTTAGAGCGGAAAAGTCATGTAAAAAGTATTCTTCGTGATTAAATTTGAGATTACTCTTTCTGAACAAAAATTGGTAAAAATCCATTAATATAGACTCAAGCTCTGATGTAAGCTTTGTATCCGCAATGAGTAATGTAGAGATTTCATCTAACTTACCACTGCTCGAAGCTAACACTTGAGAGAGTGGAATACCTGCATTTTCCCGATTGAGTGTTTTGAGAAGCTTATCTTCGTTCTTCGAGCGGCCCGGCATTTTTCTTATTATTTCCTCTACAGTAATGTCGCCATAGCGCTCTTTTTCGAGCAGGGATAAATAGTGAGCCGCCCAATCAATTTTATCGGACTGAGGATGACCGCCAGCTTGATCTCCAGTTTGGGAATCAAGGCCTTCAGCAGACTCAGGTGAAATTGTGTTCAAAAGGTCCAAAAATTCTTCGACAGATTTCCGGCCCAGGTTCTGCACTCGATGCAGTTCACTCTTCAGCGCTTGAACGCTCTTGCCTTCGAGATCTCCCAAAGACTCGGCAGGAAATTCATTTCTTTCAATCGCGCCGATTAGCGCATTTTCTAACCTCACGCTGCAATCCGTCGACCTGATAAATGCGACAATACTGACGCTCTTAAATGCATCGGGTATGAGGAGCTCTCCTGAAATGGTTGAGATGGCTCCGGGCAAGTCCTGGCAGTACTTGTCAAGCAAGCCGATTAGTTCGTTTATCGTTTTTTTTCCAACATTAGGGAGTCTGTGGAGGCGTTGAATCGTCTCTTCTTTAGTCTGGCTATACTCTAGAAGTGTCTCGAAGGGCATTTCCCCTTGTTGATAAGCCCTGTTCAATGCATTACGTAGCCGATTACTCACTGGCTCGCGCTCTAGAATATCCAGTACGTTGTAGTCAGTCACGCCGCTCACGCTCTTAAAGCTCCCTACTTTCCGATACCGCTAGATGCCAATTGCAGTGGCCAATTAGGCCTGCAGAGACCTTTAAGACCAGTTGACATCCCTACTTCAATTCCAACCAACTGTTACCAATGGCGCACTCATCACGTTCCTATACCGAAGAAAGTGTCCCTGAAAAAAAATCGAGCTTCTATATCAGTCTTGTGATCGACAACCAGTGTTTCGCTTACTACGTGGACAAAAATGCCCATCACTCCGCTCACTACTTGCGCGCATCTGTTTAGCTTTGAAATCTGAGCCTCACATTTCCACAAAGAAACACAGCCAATATTTTTTCAATATGGGCTTTGAATTTTCCTAAATGCCTACTTTTTTGTGCCTCGACATCTGCGTTTCCGAACTGTCCTAACGTTATAACCGCTTGCGTTAGTTACGGCAAATTCGAGTCTGTTAATTCACGTAAATACATCAGAAAATCAATTTTTTAGAGCTAGATTTTAGCGCCTTCTACCCAAACAAATTTTTCATTATTCCGTACAGATTCACCATCAGACCGGTAGGCACACAGGCTTCCACCGTGCTTGCCGGCTACGCTGTAATCCAAGCGTGCGATATGGTCACTGAGAGGTGCCGGCTCGCCACTCCTCCAATAGTAACCAACGAATACCGGTTTTTAACCGTCGTAACCAGGGAGCAGGGGTGCCCCTCTAGGCTTGTCAGGAATTTTTTCAATTTCCTCTCCCGCAACCATCGCCAGATCACGCTAGGTTCGCTTACCGGAACGCCACCACTGAGAGCGTTTATCGGTTCGTTTGTTACCGCCTTTGTCATGGAGCTGCGCCGCGTCAGTCAAAGACTTTTTAGGTTCTAAGTCCCCAACTCCTTCGACGCCTGAATATCCACAGGCGGCACCCCCAAGTCCTGCCACTTCTCCGGATGGCAGGTAAACAGCAGTATCTGATGCCGGCTGGCCGCATCGAAGAGGATCCGTTTCATGTCTTCCAGGCGGTCGCTGTCAGTGTGCACCAGGGTGTCGTCCAGGATGACCAGCGTTGGCCTTCCGGCTTCCCGCAGCAGATCGGCGTAGGCCAGACGGCTGATCAGGCCCATCTGTTCCCGGGCGCCAAAGCTCAGTTCGGTGATCAGCCCAAGCTCGGTGCCCCGGCTGAAGGTGCCGGGCCGTAGCTGTTCATCCACTTCCAGCGAGGCTTCCGGGAAAAGCACAGAGAGATAGTGGTTGAGGTTCTTTTGCAGGGGCGCCTGGAGGCGGCGTGTCAGGGCCTGGCGTTTTTCGGTGAGCAGATGGAGCAGTAGATCCAGCGCCTGGGCGCGCCGGTGCAGTTCCTCGTAGCGGCGATTGCACTGGTCGAATTCCGCCTCTTTCTCATTGAGCTGTTCTTCGAGCCCCTCCGCGCCCCAGGCTTCCAGCCTGACTTTGATATCGCGCAGTTCTCGCCCCCGGTTCTCCTGGGTTTGGCGCAGCTGGTTGACCGCATTCTGGTAGCGCTCGATGTCCTGTCGGAGAAATTCTGGGCGGGCATCGCGAATTTCCCGTTCGCGGCGCTCGAGGCTGGCTTCCAGTTCGGCCTGCTGCTTTTCGAGGTTTGCCAGATCGGTGGTTATCTGGCGAAGTTGCTGTTGGCGTTCCGGGCTCTTTTCTTCATCCGCCAGCCGCTGCCATTCCGTTTTGGCATTGTCCCGGGCCTGCTTCAGGGCCGACAGCCTGGACTGATGCGCTCGCTCATCGGATTCCGCTTTATCCAGGGCGGCGCTGGCCTGGTTAAACGCGGCCTCGGCTTCCTCCAGGGTGGGAACTGTTTCGTTCGAGTCCGGTTTCGGCGTGGATTCCAATTGTTTCCTGGCCTTTTCCAGTTCGCTTTCGGCCTCGCTTTGTTCAAAGACAAGTTGCTCGAGGCCTGCCGGGGCCACGGTTTTGAACAGATCTTCCGCGTGCTTTACGACACTTTCGGCACTTTCGAACGCGGAAAGACGATCCTCTGCCCGTTTCACCGATTCCACGCCAAGGGTCTTCAGCTGTTCTTCCAGGTTTTCCTCGAGCGCTTTGAGCTTCCTCCGGGTGCTGGCCAGTTCTTCCCCGCCGGGTGTTATGCCCAGGGTGCCCACACCGGGAATAACCAATGTCGATTCTTCCAGCAGCTGCTGTTCGCCTTGCCCGACAAGCGGTTCGTTGTTCAGCGTCAGTGATGCGTCAGCGTCCAGTTTCCAGCTCAATCGGGTGGCGATGGTCTGTGAACGAATGGTTTCTTCGTTCAGTTGACTCCCGGTTGCTCGCAGTTTTTTGACCAACTCTGAATCGATCCGGTTTTCCCTGGCCTGCTGCCTGGCTTGCTCCAACTGCCGTTGGTATTCCCTGGCTTTGGCGAGGTTCTGGCTGATCACTTGTTGTTGCTGTTCAAGCCGTCTCAGATCCTGCTCCAGCCGCTCCCGGGTTTGCAGCAAACCCGAGAGTTTCCGTTGCTTTTCCGCTTGCTCGTAGGCGGTTCTGGCTTCGGCTAAACGGCCTGTGACGGCCGGCGTTTGTGCTTGAGCCACGGAGAGGTCATGCTCAGCGCGATCCAGCTCTGCCTTTCGGCTCTCCAACTGGCGACTGAGCCCTTCCAGATGCTCTTTGTTCTGCTGCAACAATCGATGGTTTTGCTGCTGCTGGGCAAACGTGGCCTTCTCCTGGTTTTGCTCCTGCTCCAGTCGTTCAACCTTTTGATAGCGCGCCCGGGCTTCCTCCAGATGGCGTTGAGCGTCTTCCCAGGGCCGCTCGGCTTCCGCCTGCTCATAGTCCTGGGTCAGTTTGCCAAGCCGGTCGACCTGTTCCTGGTATTTATGAACTCGCTCCTTCAGCTCTTCGATTTCAAGTTGGTGCTGGGCGCGGTCTTTTTCCAGTTTCAGATAATCGCCCCGGGGCTTGCCGGTTCCGGTCAGCAGGATGTCCCGCTGGCTGCGGACGGTCTCGATCAGGTCATCGCCCCCGGAACTGGCCACCTCTCCGACCATGGAATTCAGGGCGGATTTCAGATGATCGCCGGCGTGTTCTATAGCCTGTTCGATGTCCTGCCCGGTGCCCTGCTCGACCCACAATAGTCCCGGTATGCCCCAGTGCTCGGCTTTGCTGGCGCCACGTTTCGGGTACTGGTAGCCCAGCAGTTCAGCCAGTTTTTCTTCCGCATCGTCTTCACTGTAGGACTCGGTGCCAACAACCAGGTCGCAGCGTTTACGCTGCAGAAAGCTTTTGGTGAGCCGCCAAGCGCGGTTGTCGTGCTCAAAATCCAGCTCAATGGTGGGCGCCGCGGCGGAGTCGCCCCACGGGCGCAGGTCGTCCACGGCTGTTGACCGATAGCGTTCGAAAAACGCAGCACGGATGGCCCGTACCAGCGTGCTTTTACCGGACTCATTGGGGCCGTGAATCAGGTTGAGGCCCGGCTGCAGGTTGTCCAGAACAAAGGGTTTGCGGAACTGGCGCAGCTGTTCAATGCGCATTCGCTGCAGCTTCATTGCCCCGCCTCCTGTTCACGCTCACGCAGTAACCCCGCCAGGATTGCCAGCGCATCCCGGGCGGAGTCATCCTGCGCGTCTTCTTGCCGATCGCGCAGGCTCTCAACTACTTCGCCCACGTAGCCATCGGCCTTCAGAGCCGCGATGTCTTCGTCGGTCGGGGCAAGCTGAAGCCCACTTCGCTCGCAGCGAAGGCTGCGGAATCGTGCTTCTGCGACCGACAACGCCTTCAACAGGGTTTCCTCGCCGGCCAGGGTCACCGAGCCTTCAAGGCGCAGATCAACAACAGCAGATTCGGGCAAGGTGTTCAAACGTTCCAGCAACTGTTCAAGATCGGACTGAACTGCGAGAGTTTCCCGCCATTGGTGCCATTGATACCGCCCGGTTGGTAGTTGAGTCACTGTTGGGGTTGCCCCTGGCTCGGACACATCAACGATCAGGGCATTGCCCGCTTCGTTGTTGCGAAACCGTTCCGGCTCGGGCGTCCCGCTGTACCAGGTGCGCTCATCAATCTGTTTGGTGCCGTGCCAGTCGCCCAGGGCGAGGTAGTCGAGCCTGCTGGCTTCAGCACGGTTCGGCGCGATGGGGTTGGTGGAATCAATCTCGTCCGGCAACAGGCCCTGGACACTGCCGTGGGCCAGGCCGATTCTGATGGAACCTTCCGGCGTCTCGTAACCGTTGAAGGGCGCGGTCAGATCACCATAGGTGTGGCGCTGGGTCAACGGCGCGCAGAGGACGCTGAGGCGCTCGGGTTCCAGACTGATCACGCCGGGCTGAAGCGCGAGATGTACATTCTCCGGTACCGCGCCCAGGCGCTGGGCTCTCGTCCACACGCTCTCGGCGAGTGCGGCGTCGTGGTTACCCGGAAGCATGACCCAGGGTCCGACAAATCCCTTTGTGGCGTTGAATACCCGCCGAATGGTGCGGTCGGACACCGTTTGTGCATCAAAAACGTCACCGGCTACCAGAACCGCATCGCAGTGATGCTCATTGGCCAGCCGTGCAAGCGTTTCAATGGCCTCGAACCGGGCCTCGACCAGGGCCGCACCGTCTTCCGTTTCGAAACGGGTAAACGCCCGGCCCATCTGCCAGTCTGCCGTATGCAAAAACTTTGGCATTTTATCTTCCTGAGAGATCTGGGAATTTTCGCGCCATTCTAGACTACCCGCGAACACTTTACAGATGCGATGCGACAAACAAAGTCGTCAGAGTTTCAGGGAAACAGGTCAGGACCGACCAAACGTCGACAGACGCAAGCCAGTGAAGGAATGCTTGGGTGGAGTAACTACATGGAGAAATAATGGAGGCGCGGGTCGGAATCGAACCGGCGTACACGGAGTTGCAGTCCGCTGCATAACCACTCTGCCACCGCGCCGGTAAAAGTCCATCAGGAATCTTCGGACTTTCATGCTCTCAGGTGGGCTGTGAGAGACTGTGTTGAGTTGGAGCGGGAAACGAGATTCGAACTCGCGACCCCAACCTTGGCAAGGTTGTGCTCTACCAACTGAGCTATTCCCGCTTGGTCAACGAGGGCGTATTCTACGGATTCGGCCGTTTTCGTCAACCTATTTTTTCAACTTTATGTTTTATATCGATTTCTGACCAATATTTGTTCGACAGGTTACATAGCCCTCACTGGCAGATACTCGCAGGAGTCTCTAAGCTTGTGAATAGACGGTAAAACAAACAATGGATTGTCAATTAACGTGACCAGCCCCGCCAGTGAGGAAAACCCTGTGTTCGCGGCGAGTGCTTCAACCCCCGGTGAAGCTGTCGTGGACGGCACTTCCCTCGTCATTCGTGGCGACTGGACGCTGTCCGATTATGAGCACCTTAAAGGGGTCGTCTCTTCCACGTTAACGAACCTCTCCCGCATCAAATCGTTCAACCTGTCCGGCCTGGGACGACTGGATACCGCCGGGGCGTCTCAACTGGTTTCCCTGCTTGGCGCCGATCGCCTTCATGACCTGGCTTCCCGGGAAGGCGCTGTTTCCCCTGAAAAGTCGGCGCTGCTGTGTGCCGTCTGTTCGGCCATGGCGAATCGTCCCGAGCCAGAGCTCGCTCGGGTTTCCAGGTTGACCCGTTTCCTGGCCGAAACCGGCGAGAAGACCGACGGAATCTTTCAGCTCCTCAAGACCCTCAACGGTTTCATAGGCCAGACATTGGCGACCCTTTTCTGGGTACTGCCACGACCCTGGCGCTGGCGCATCACACCTTTTGTGGCTGCCATCCAGGAAACCGGGCTCAACGCATTACCGATCGTAGCGCTGCTTACCTTCCTGGTGGGCGCAGTCGTCGCGTTCCTCGGTGCTACTGTACTCGAGAGTTTTGGTGCGACCATCTACACCGTTAACCTCGTCACCTTTTCATTCCTGCGGGAATTCGGTGTGTTACTGGCCGCGATCCTTCTGGCCGGCAGGACCGCGAGCGCCTTTACCGCCCACATCGGCGCCATGAAGGTCAACGAAGAGCTTGATGCCATCCGGACATTGGGCCTCAATCCCATTGAAATTCTGGTGCTGCCCCGGGTGCTCGCAATGATGGTGAGCCTCCCGATCCTCACCTTTGTTGGCATGATCGCAGGTATCGCTGGAGGCGCTGCTGTCTGTGCCCTGTCACTCGACATTTATCCTGCACAGTTCTTGGCCATTGTCGAACGGGACACAGAACTCCGCCACTTTCTTGTTGGACTCTCAAAGGCACCGATTTTCGCATTCCTGATCGCTATCATCGGCTGCCTTGAGGGATTCAAGGTCAGCGGTAGCGCACAATCGGTTGGCGAGCACACCACCTCAAGTGTGGTTCAGTCCATTTTCATGGTAATTCTGTTTGATTCGATCGCCGCGATGTTCTTCATGGAGATGGGGTGGTAAGCGCTTATGAAACATCACCAGCTTGAACCGCATCCTGACTCCGTGGGTGAAACCGTTATCCAGGTGCGAGGTCTGTGCAACCAGTTTGGAACTCACGTGATTCACAAGGATCTGGACCTCGACCTGATGAACGGCGAGATTCTCGGCGTGGTCGGTGGATCCGGAACCGGTAAGACGGTTCTGCTGCGAAGCATCGTTGGGCTTAATCCCCCCTCGTCCGGCCATATTCGGGTGTTCGATAAAGACCTTGAACAATTACCGCCCAGGCAACGTTCCCTGGTCGAACAACGACTCGGCGTTCTGTTCCAGGGTGGCGCGCTCTTCACGTCGCTGAACCTTCAGGAAAACATAGCCGTTCCCCTGATCGAGCATGCCGGGCTGAGCCGTCCGGAGGCGGAACGCCTGGCCCGCATGAAACTGGCACTCACGGGTTTGCCGCCCGAGGCGGCCCTTAAATATCCAGCGGAACTGTCCGGCGGCATGGTCAAACGTGCGGCACTGGCACGGGCCCTAGCCCTGGACCCGGAAGTTCTGTTTCTGGACGAACCCACTGCGGGTCTTGATCCGATTGGCGCGGCCGCCTTCGACCGCCTCATTGTGACCCTTCGGGATGCCCTTGGACTCACAGTCTTTCTGGTGACTCACGATCTCGACACCCTGTACGCAACCTGCGATCGGATTGCGGTGCTGGCGCAGAAAAAAGTCCTGGTGGCGGATCGGCTGGAACGGGTTGCCGCCACCGATGACCCATGGATACAGGACTATTTTAATGGCCCCAGGGGACGCGCCGCACAAAACGCGTTCGAGGCCCACTCACCCAGGTCCCAGGAGTAAACACCATGGAGCCAAAGGCCCACCACGTGATTATTGGCTTGTTTACGGTTACGGCGTTTGCCGCAGCGCTTGGTTTTGCCCTCTGGCTTGGCAAGTCCACAGCCGATCGGGACTGGGCCTACTACGAAATCGGTTTTGACCACCCGGTGAGCGGACTTTCCGAGGGTAATCCTGTGCTCTACAGCGGTGTCCAGATAGGTGATGTTGTTGAAATGAAACTGGATCCCCAGGACCCCAGCCACGTCCGCGTGCTGATTCGTGTCGATCAGCAGATTCCGATACGGGAAAACACCCGGGCAGGCCTGGTGCTGGCAAACATTACCGGGAGCATGAGCATCCAGTTCAGTGGCGGCAGCCCGGACAGTCCCGCACTCAAAGGTGACCGACAAAACCCTCCGCTGATCATGGCCAAGCCCTCTGCGTTCGATAGCTTGCTGGCCAACGGCGAGGACCTGCTGCAAAAAGCCGATTCGCTGCTGGCCAACGCCAACCGAATGTTTTCTGATCAAAACACCGAGAATCTTACGATCATTCTTGCAAACACCCGGGAAGCAACGGATGCCTTGCTTGCCCAGAGGGATTATCTGGACGCGCTACTTGAACGACTCGACTCCGCTGGCAAACGGGCGGGCGAAGCTGCTGTCAAAGTAGCCATGGTGTCGGACAATGCCAACGCCATACTACAGAATGAGGGCCGCGCCGCGCTGACTTCACTGGATGAGGCACTGCAAACCCTTCAGGCGACCTCCTCCCGCATTGACAGGCTGACCCGGGAGAACGAGGGTGCGATGGACTCAGGTCTTCAGGGCATGGGCGAGTTGGCGCCGGCGTTGCGGGAACTGCGCAGCACACTGCGAAACCTCAATCAGTTCACGCGCCGGCTCGGGGAAGACCCCACTCGCACCCTCTGGGGCGGTGAAACCATGAAGGAGCTGTCACAGTGACCGGAATTCTGCATTCGTTGACGATGACCACGGTGCTGCTGACCGCATTAGTCGGATGCACCGTATTCCCCACCCCGGAGCCTCCCCGGGTCATGGATTTCGCTGTGCCCGATCCGACCTTTCGGGCGCCGGAAACACGCCCTTACTCGTTTCGCGTGGATACACCCTATGCCTCGGACCCGTTGAGCAGCAACCGGATTCTGGCCAAGCCCACGCCCTGGGAGTTTCAGGTCTACGACGGAGTCCGTTGGCGGGATACCGTCCCGGTCATCGTACGTGACTTGCTGGTAAAGACCATTCGGGCCAGCGGCGGCTTTGAAAACGTCATCAGTGACACCAATCCGGCCGATGCCGACTGGACTCTGGTCATCGAGTTGTCTGCGTTTCACACCGAAAATAATGCCGAGACGGTGACCGCGGTGATTGAGCTGCATGGTCAGGTTATCGATAACCGATCCCGTGCCACCCTGTGTTCCGACAGTTTCCGGATTGAACAACCGGCGGAAGGATCCGACATCGAAGCGGTGGTCAAGGCGTTCAGCCAGGCCGGTGAACGGCTCTCTCAAACCATCACTGAGTGGGCAGCCCGGTGTAATGGAGCGGCAAGTCAGGAAGCAGGAAACAGGTCCGACCAAGCCGCTTTCAGGTAAAGCCCCATGGACCAGAGCGTCAAGCCAGCGGCGACATACAGCAGCGCGATGGCAACATCTGACCACACGACGCCCGGAGGAAAGGCCAACAGGCCAACAATGGCAGCCATCTGGGCCGTGGTCTTGATCTTGCCAATGTAGGACACCGCCACGCTGGCACGACTCCCCATTTCGGCCATCCACTCCCGAAGCGCCGAGATCACGATCTCCCGCCCGATAATAACGGTCGCGGGGATAGTAAGCAGAATCGCTGCATGCTCCTCAATCAAGACCGCCAGGGCCACAGCCACCATCAGCTTATCGGCCACCGGGTCGAGAAACGCCCCAAATGGAGTGCTTTGATCAAGTTTCCGGGCCAGATAGCCATCGAGCCAGTCCGTGAGTGCCGCCAGGGCAAAAATGCAGGCACTTACCAGATAACTCCATTCCACAGGCATGTAAAAAATGATCACAAAAACCGGGATCATGATAATGCGGGAAAGAGTGAGAATGTTGGGTAAATTCATGCTGTCCTTAATCGTCATGCAACGCTGCGTAGATGTTTTCCGCCAATGACTTGCTGATGCCTTGAACCTTGGTCATCTCATCCACACTGGCTTTGCGGAGTTCCTGTATCCCACCAAAATACCGGATCAGATCACGCCGTCGTTTGGGGCCGACGCCCTCGATGCCTTCGAGGGTCGACTGACGCCGCTTTTTATCCCGACGGGCCCGGTGGCCGGTAATCGCGAACCGGTGCGATTCGTCACGAATATGCTGGATCAGATGCAGTGCCGGCGAGTCGGCAGGCACCCGGAAGACATCGCCGGTCATGGCATCGATCAACTGTTCCATGCCCGCTCTTCGGGTAACGCCCTTGGCAACACCGATCAGCGGTATATCCGAAATCCCGAGCTCGTCAAACACTTCCCGGGCAATATTCAACTGGCCCTTACCACCGTCAATAAAAACCAGATCGGGACGTTTGCCCTCCCCGGCTACCATGCGCTTGTAGCGACGGCTCAAAACCTGTCGCATGGCCGCGTAATCATCCCCTGCGGTAATATTTTCGATGTTGTACAGGCGATAGTCACTTTTCAAGGGGCCATTTTCGTCGAAAACCACGCAGGATGCGACGGTATTTTCCCCATGGCTGTGGCTGATGTCGAAACATTCCATACGGGACGGCGTTTCAGCCAGCTCCAGCAAGTCGCGCAGCGCCAGCAACCGACGGTAAACCGTCTCCTTACTCGCCAGATGAGTCAAAAGGGTCTGGCGGGCGTTAGTCATGGCCAGTTCCAGCCAGCGCCGGCGTTCACCTCTGACGTTGCCACGAATCCGCGTTTCCCGGCTGGCCGCCTCTGACAGCGCTTCCGCCAACAGCTCCTGCCCGTCAACGTCGACCGGGACCAGGATGTCCCGGGGAATTTCCCGACGGGTGTTGCCGCCAAAATAATACTGGCCAAGAAACGCGCTTAACAACTCTCCTTCGGTTTGTTCTATGGAATAGCGGGGGAAATAGTCCTTGGTGCCGAGCACCCGGCCACCGCGCACGATAATCACCACAATGCACACGATACCGGCATCCTGGGCAATGGCAATCACATCGGCGTCCCCGCCTTCACCATCAACGGACTGCTGCTCCTGAACATGGCGCAGGTGATTGATCTGGTCCCGGTACGCTGCGGCCTTCTCGAACTCAAGGTTCTTCGAGGCTGCCTCCATGGCGTTCATCAGATCATGAAGAATTGCAGGGTTCTTGCCTTCCAGGAACATTGTGGCGTGCCGAATATCCTCCTGGTAGTCCTCCGGACTGATGTACTCGACACAGGGCGCTGTGCAACGATTGATCTGATACTGCAGGCAAGGGCGGGTTCTGTTTCTGAAATAGCTTTCACTACAGGATCTTATGCGGAAAACCTTTTGTAGTACGTTAAGGCTTTCCTTGACTGCTCCGGAGCTTGGGAAGGGCCCGAACCAGGTTCCGCCACCCTTTTTCGTTCGCCCTCGCCGAAAGGTCAGCGAGGGGTAGTCGCTATGAGACGAGAGGTAAATATAGGGGTAGGATTTATCGTCCCGAAGCAGGATGTTATACGGTGGCCGAAGGGACTTGATCAGGTTCTGTTCAAGCAGAAGTGCTTCGGTTTCGCTTCCGGTGATGGTGACCTCTATGGACGAGATTTTGGCCACCAGGGCTTCGGTTTTCGGCGCCAACCCGGTCTTGCGGAAATAGCTGCTCACCCGCTTTTTCAGGTTTCGCGCCTTGCCCACGTACAGCACCGAACCGTCTTCATCGTACATACGATAGACGCCGGGCCGTTCTGTGAGCTGCTTCAGGAAGTTCTTGCTGTCGAACTCCGCTGGATAACTGGCGGGCTCAGACCTTGTCGGCATCAAGCAACCCGAGCCGGACGGCCATCAGGGCCAACTCAACATCGCTGGAAATTTCCAGCTTCTCGAAAATGCGGTACCGGTAGCTGTTCACCGTTTTCGGGCTCAGGCACAGCTTGTCCGAAATGTCCTGAACTTTCTGGCAGTCCACAACCATCATCGCAATCTGCATTTCACGCTCGGAGAGCCGCTCAAAGAGGGACAGCTCACCGTCGTCTTCCCGGTCACCACTCAACTGCTTGAGCGCCATTTTCTGAGCGATTTCAGGGCTTATGTAGCGCTGACCGGAGTGGGCCATGCGAATAGCGCGCACCATCTCTTTTATGTCGGCGCCCTTGGTGATGTAAGCCGTCGCCCCGCTCTGCATAACGCGGGTCGGATAGGGATCGTCAGCGCAGGCCGTCACGACAATCACGCGCACGGAATCATCAATCCTGAGGATGCGGCGGGTGGCTTCCAGACCGCCGATCCCGGGCATCCGAATGTCCATCAGGACAATGTCTGGTTGTTCCCGGCGGACAAAATCAATGGCATCCTCGCCGGAGGACGCCTGCCCTATGACTTCCAAGTCGGGGTTATCCGCCAGCATCCGGGTAATCCCGGAACGCACCAGCTCGTGGTCATCGACAACCAATACCCTGATCAAAATTCACCTCGTACACGGACTACGGGAAAACTGAGGGAGTGTACCGGGTACCTTAGCATCCGGACAGGATTAACCCTAACTTCTCCTTAGACAATACCTCAAGATGGCGCACCCAGCCCAGCGGTATTCTCCACCGGGTCAAACCAGACGACCAGGTCGCCTCGTTTGACTGCGGTCCGCACCCGGCTTCGTTCAGCCAGGGGGTGCTCAGTATCGTTGAGCCCATGGTACCGGGTGCAGTACTCATCAACCAGCCCGTCAATCTGGTCTTCCGTCAGTAATTCACTGTCAACAATGAATTTTTCCTGTCGGGGGTCCGGTTGGGGCTGAAAGGCTGCGTCGTCGGTCATGGGTCCTCCTGTCTTGTCGGACATGGTAAGGACTATGGTCGGGCGAGAGAAGCCTTTTGTTCCGAAATCGGCCGTCCCAGGTGCTAAGCGGCATCATTGCCGGTTTTAAAGTGGGCAGTTAACTGACGCATGGTCAGAGCATCCCTCCGCAGGGCCTCGCTGGCGGACCGGGTATTCTCAATGTTTGCGCCCAGGAAATCAGCGCTTTCATCCAACATTGCAGACCTACGTCCGACCCGGGATCGCTTCAAAAACCGGCCTCGATTGCCTATCATCCCCCGACTCACGAAAGGTTGGACGCTAATGAATCACTCCGTTTTCAGGCTCACACTGCCCATCCTGTTTGGCTATCTTCCCTTGGGTATGGCGTTCGGGGTGCTTTTCGCCACCCAGCTGGACTTCGCCTGGTGGATTGCCCCGTTGATGGGGATCCTGATTTTCGCCGGCGCCGGGCAGATTCTGGCCGTCAGTCTGCTGGCCGCCGGCGCGGGACTCGTGGAGGTGTTCGTGGCCATGTTCGTCCTGAACGCCAGGCATCTGTTTTACGGCCTGTCTCTTCTTGGGCAATTCCGGGGCGCGGGCTGGCGCAAGCTTTACCTGATCTTTGGACTGACCGATGAAACCTATTCACTTCTGACCAGCCGGCCTCGTGGGGCCGACAGGGCATACGAGCAAACGGTGGATTTTCGCATTACCGCTTTCAATCAGAGTTACTGGGTGATCGGCTGTACCCTCGGTGCGGTCCTTGCAGACAATGTGGTATTTGACAGCACCGGGATCGAATTCGCTCTGGTTGCCCTGTTCATCGTCCTGACGCTGGAGCAGTTCAAGGCGCTCGGAGACAGCTTCCCAATCTGGACCGGCGCTGCGGCGGCGGGCACCGCAATGGTGGTCATACCGCCGGCGCACCAACTGATCGGCGCAATCGGCATTGTCACCATGGTATTGCTCTTACATTACCGGAGGTCGGAAGCCAGACGTAAAGACGGGGAGGTCAGTCATGGATGAAACGACGTACATTGCCGCGTTCATAGCTGTCGCGGCCGTCGCAACGTTCGCGACGCGGGTGATTCCGTTCCTGTTTTTTGAACGCCACACTGACCATCCACTCGTCCAGCATCTAGGGCGCTACCTACCGGCCTCAGTAATGGCTCTGCTGGCGGTGATATTCCTCCAGCGCTCGGCGAGCTGGACCGGATCCGTGCCGGGCCTAGACGCCCTGGTTCCCGGACTTCTGGTGGTCTGCCTGCACCTGTGGCGAGGCAATGCTCTGCTGTCCATCGCCGCAGGTACCGCCAGCTACATGATGTTGAAGCAAACCGGGATACTGGGGGCCTAAGCCCGATCCTCCAGATTGGCTACCAACCGGGAATCCTGAACGGCGGCGGTACGATGCTTCACGACCCCCTTATAATCGGGACTTTCAATCATCGCCATAAACGCATCAATCGACGGGTAGCGAACCAGAAGAACCTGATCCCAGGATTCATCAGGCGGCGCAATCAACGAACCGACGCTGTGCCCGGACCAGATCACTTCCGCACCAACAGCCTTTACGCAGGCAGCGGCCTCTTGCATATAGAGTGTGTAAGCTTCCCAGCCTGACCGTTCAGGTGACTCGTCAGTGTAGTTGGCTCGATCCCGGAACCTCAGGAGGTTTAGCATGACCACGGGTTGGTCTTTGGGGGTATCCGCAAGCACTTTCTGAAGTTGCTCGTGGGTGGGATTTATGGCTTCCATCCTGATCCTCTAATTTTGCAGCATCCGGCCATCACTATATCCCAGCCCGGGTGCTGGGGCGAAAGCGATTTCATTACCTTTCGTTCAGGCTGCCCCTTTTGTGATGATAGTTTACTACCTACCAACCACTTACAATATCTCGCTCTTGATGCGTGACTCGTTCCGCATTCCATTCGCCGACTACTGGATCAGAACCCGGCATGACTCTGACTGCGATTTTCCTGCAAACCCTGGAGACCACCCTCCCCGTTTTCGCCATGGTTTTTATCGGGCTGGGACTTCGCCGCATTGGCTGGATAGACAGTGCCTTCATCCATACAGCGTCTGCCCTGGTCTTCAAAGCAACACTTCCAACACTGGTATTCCTGAGTATTATCCGGGCGGATCTGGATACCGCCCTGAACCCCGGGCTGCTCGCATTTTTCCTGCTTGCGACTCTCGCCAGCTTTGGAATTGCCTGGCTTTGGTCGCTCTGGCGAGTCGACCGGGAGGACCGGGGTGTGTATGTCCAGGGCGCCTTTCGCGGCAACTGCGGAATTGTGGGGCTGGCACTGGCCGCCAACCTGTACGGTGACTTCGGGTTATCGGCAGGCGGCATACTCCTGGGGCTTGTGATCATCTCCTACAACGCCCTGTCGGTAACCGTGTTGATTGCCTACCAACCGGGGCAATCCGCCAGCTGGCAGAAGATCTTTCACGACATTGTTCGCAATCCATTGATCCTCTCTGTGGTGGTGGCCATCCCCTTCGCCTGGCTCGACGTCCGGTTACCGACGTGGGTTATGACATCAGGCGATTACTTTGCTTCCCTTACACTGCCCCTCGCGCTTCTTTGTATTGGCGCCACCGTATCCTTGAGCGCAATCCGCAGTGACAGCAGAACGGCGTTCAGTTCCAGCACGCTGAAAATGGTGGTCTTGCCCGCCCTGTGCACGTCGGCAGCCTGGCTTGCCGGCTTTCGGGGCCCGGAGCTGGGGCTTATGTTCCTGTTCTTCGCCAGTCCTACCGCGGCGGCAAGCTTCGTGATGGTCAAGGCGCTCGGGGGCAATGACCGCCTGGCGGCCAACATCATTGCGCTGACCACATTGATGGCGAGCGTCACTGTCACGATTGGGGTCTTTCTGTTACGCAGTTACGGGGTCATCTGAGAGCAAACGTCGCGTACGGCGTCGAATCCACGCTGGCAGCCACCGAGATAACCGCCGCCAAACAGGTTGTAGTGGTTGAGGTAATGGTAGAGGTTGTAGATATCCCGCTTGCGGGGATACTCCGGTGTGCGGGCATACATGCGGTCGTAGGCCTCGTAGAACGGCTGCCCGAAGCCACCGAACATTTCGGTCATCGCCAGGTCCGCTTCCCTGTCCCCGCAATAGACTGCAGGGTCAATCAGCCAGGGCGAGCTCGCATCAAACAGGGCGTTTCCACTCCAGAGATCGCCGTGCAGCAGGCTCGGGTGCTCGCAGGAACGATCCAGCCAGCCGGTCAGTCCCTTCCCGTAGCGTTCGAGAATTCCCTCGAATTCAGCCCGAATCTCCGGAACTCTGATCCTGCCCACCTGATAACCCAGCCGGTCGTTGACAAAAAACTCCCCCCAGGAATCCGACCACCGATTGGGTTGAGGAGAGAGTCCGATGTAATTATCTCGGCTCCAGCCGTACTGATCCTGCTTCAGCTTGTGCATCAGGGCGAGCCCTTCACCGAGCATCGAGAGGGCCTCATCAGTAGCGGGCTTCGACTGTATGGCCGTCATTTCCAGAAGATCGTTATTGACGTGTAGGACTTCCGGGATCCGGATACCCGTCACCCCTGCCTGTTCCAACGCGGCCCGGAGGCTTTCAAGCCCCTCCGCCTCACAAATCAGGGCGTCGGCGAATCCGGTGTTATTGTGTTTGGCAAACATGGCGCTACCCTTCCTTGAATCGCTTCCGGCCGGGGAGTTAGATTGACCTCAGGCTAACATGTAACGGAGTGCAGAACCGATATGGACAAGAAACGCTGGAAAATGACGATTTCAGGCAAAGTTCAAGGGGTGTATTACCGGGCCTCCACCGAAGAGGAAGCCAGGCGCCTGGGTCTCTGCGGCTATGCTCGAAACCTGCCGGACGGGCGCGTTGAAGTCATCGCCGAAGGAAGCCCCGAGGAACTCCGGCAACTGCATCAATGGTGCCAGGAAGGGCCGCCTGCGGCCAAAGTAACGGATATCGAGGTTGAGGAGCAGCGGGCCAATGGGGAATTCCACAATTTCGGGGTGAGATACTGAGGTTTCAAAGTTCCCGTATCCAGAAAGTCATGGGCTTTTCCGTCTCCTCGGACTCATTCACATCTTTCCAGGAATAGCGGGTGTTCAGCTCCGGTAGCCTGCGATAGCCCCGATTCCGCCAAAACCGGTCAAGTGGCTGGTAATCAAGGGGGCGCAGCGGATGATCCTCCGGCCGCTCGACAGCGCAAAAGCAGCAATGGGTAAACTGGCCCTGTTCTCGGGCATAGGCCTCACGGTAATCAAAGAAAGCCACACCAATCCCCTGGCCCCGGTACTCTGGATACAGCACCGATTCGCCGAAGTAGAAGATGCGGTCTGGATCGTATCCCTGCTCAACAAAAGGGCGCTTGAACTCTTCGGTTTCGTCGGCCATGGGAATTCCGGTGGCCGCACCAACAATTTGCTTTCCGTCTCTAGCAAGCACGAAAAGGCTGTCCTGCGATGAGGCATAGGTGTCCAGATATCTGCGCTCATAGTCCATATCCCCGTCATAGAGATAGGGGAAGCTTCGGAATACCCGGATCCTGAGGCGAGCAAGATCATCCATGTAAGGAGAGATCCCGTTTCCGGAAAAACAATCAATACGAATGGCCAAAACAGTCTCCGATAAGGTTTTACTGAAGATTCCGATGCCGGCATTCCCGAACCAGAGTGTCCTGCCAGGCATTCAGGTCAACGGAACAATGACTTAACACCTCGAAGTCCCGGTTTTCAAGGATCTCTCGTAGCGGAATCCCTGAGCTCTGGATCAATTGGTCACGCGCTTCGAGCAAGCCAGCCACATGGTACCGGTAAAGACGAATGAAATGGGTTATCCAGATGTTTACGGGCCAGCTTGGCGAGGCATGGTCAATCTCGAACTCTCCCAGATGAGGGATGACCTGGTCTGCAGTATGCCACTTCTCGTCGGTCACCCAGCGATTGGTGGTGAACAGACCGATCGGATAGCCCCAGGCATCCATGGAAATGGCAACGAGGTGCATCGTCCGATCCTCACCGTGAACCTCGTCCGGCACCCGCAGAAAGGTATGGAAATGCCCATGCTCAGGGCTGTCAGGGCGATGGGCGTGGTAGTAATACTGGCATCGGGTATCCCGGTCAAAGACATCGCCCTTGGGGTAATGCTCCATCTCATAGAAGGTGCCTTGCCCCTTCAGGATTTCACCAACGATATTCAGCCCGCCTTTCTCCAGCACGCGATAGCACTCCCGGACCCGGCTGGCCGAGTCCAGCAGATTTTCGAGTTCTTCATCCGCTATCGCCGAGAGGTCGGGCTGAATCTCCATCAGAGCCCCATCAGTTCCCGGACAGCGCCTTCCCTGCTGGTCTTCAGACCGGCCGCTCGCCCCTCCTCAATGGCAATTTCCGCCGGCACACCCATATGGAACCGGTACAGGGCCCACATGGCACCTACCCTATTGCTGCTCGCGCAGTGCACCAGGATGGGATAGTTTGTCGGCGATGAGGCGATCTTCGAGAATGCTTTCACCTGGTCCCAGGTGGGCGCGGTGGTCGAAACCCCAAGGCCATGGAAATTCAGGCCAGCCGCGTGTGCCTCGGTTTCCTCCTCGGCCACGCCCTCTTCTTCCGTGAGCAGACTGACCACCGTCTTGAAACCCTGTGCCTTCAGTTCAGTCATCGCTCCCTTCTCGACATACCCTCCGGCAGCAATGAATGGCGACGGACGATTGTAGTTCTTCACAACCGGAGGCATTTCGCTGCCAAACGGCACCTTGGCCCAGTCGTTTTCAATGGCATACGGCAAAGCGCGGTCAGGGTTTTGTGTGGCGCTACGCGGAACGGCAGCCGGCATGGCTCCCCCGGCGCCACTGTCTGACCCGGAACCAGCCGCACACGGGTTTGCCGACGGATTCGACGCTGCGCAAGGGTTGGCCGCAGCGCAGGGGTTCGCGGCAGCACAGGGGTTGGCGGCTGCCGTTTGACTGCTTGTCTGGGCCTGGGTTGCTGGTGGATTCTGGGAATCGGAGCACCCGGTAACCCCCATACCCAATGCGATGGTAATAGCCATTGGCAATGCGGCGCGCTTGAAACGATAAATGGTCATGGCAGTGCTCCTTCAGTTCTGTTTATTGCTTTCCCGGTAAAGATCGGACGCCTGGTACGGCCCGCCAAGTTTGCGCTCGAGCGTGCTACCCAGTCTGAAACCACCCCAGGCCAAGGCCGCCAGAGCAAGAATGATCAGCCACTCCGGAACGCCGGTCAGATCCATCAGGGTTTGCCCTTCAGGTCCGGGTGTAGCGAGGTATAGCTGCTCCAGGGGTCCGAACCAGGCAGCGAACAACGCAGTGCCCAACAGCATCCCAATCATGAACACGAAGGCGTCAATGCGTCCGCCCGCGAGTCCCGCCACCGAGGTGCCCGGGCAGTAGCCACCGATGGCGAATCCTGCACCAATCAGCAATCCACCCACGGCCATCGCGACATAGAATGGCGAGGGCACGTAATAGCTGCCATTACCCATCAGCCCCATTTGCTTTGAAAGCCACAACAGCAGGGCCGCCACGATAACGGCGGTGAACATGACCTTGAACACCGACCAGTCTTCAAGGCGAAACTGCCCGGTGAGCTTCCGGGGGCTTCCAAAACCTGCATTCTCAAGCACAAAGCCGAACAGAAAGCCGGCGAGTAAACCGGCCGCAATACCGGAATCATAGAGAGGCCAGATCATTGCCAATACCTCCTTACAATGAAGCTGAACAGGAACCCCGCAGCAAAGAAACAGATCAGGAATACAAAACCACCGACTGCCAGTGCGGCGCCGCCGGATAGCCCGAGGCCACTGGTGCATCCTCTTGCCAGTCGGGCACCCAGCCCGGTCAGAACGCCGCCGACCAGAGCCAGGACAAGCCGGCTACCCACCCCGGATGACGGCCCCCGTTCAATCTGCGGTCTGAACCGGCGACCGGACAGCGCTCCTACCAACGCACCGACGAAGGCACCGAGCACTTCCCAGGTGATCCAGGCCTGCAAGGGTTCACCACGGACGTAATCGCCGAGATAACGGTTGGCCGCCGTCAGTTCTGGAGCCAGCCATTGACCGGCTTCCGCAGTAAGACGAGTGAAAAAGCCACTGGCACCCAAGCCATGGCCGGTGAGGACAAAAGTCAGAAAAAGGGCGAGCCCCAGAGCAATGCCTGCCCAGAGAGGTGACCAGAAGGGACGCGGGAACATGAGTGCTCCTTTTCATTCAGTTAGATATAATTATTTTATATATCGTTATTCCTAACTTTTAAACATCCCGGATCATAGACTGCTCGAGAAGTGATCTCTATCAATTATAGAGACTAAATTCGAGCCATAAAAAAACCCAGCGAATGCTGGGGTTTCTTATTGGTGGGCCAGTTGGGATGAATCTGAGCACTGGGAAATACCACTGCCTTGGCCTTTGAATTCATCAGGATAAAGGGTTCGGAGCTAGGATCTATACAACGCGTGTGGCAATGACAATAGAACGTAGCCCCAGGGTCACCCGACAATTCCATTTGACCGTTTAGGTCGCAAAGCGGACATTCGGTCCTGGCCTGTCAGAGAAAGCGAACATTCAAAAGTGACGACCTCTGGGGCATACAGAGTCACGTGTGCTGCGTAATTGCGTATTTAACCACCATGTCAGTTTTTTTAGGCGCTGGGAGTTCTCAGGTTGCTGAGCTTTTGATCATGCAGCCAGCTAATCCAACCTTGTTGACATTCCATGGCTCGTAGTATCAGACGGTAACGACACTTAAATGATTGAAATTCCCGCATCGCAAACGCCCTGAGCCGAGGGTGCATCTGTGGGGAAAAATGTGGCCCAGGCTGGTCGGGAACAAGCCTCCCGATCTGGCACGCAGAAATCAAAATCGATAGCTGAACTCGATCATATGAAAATCCGCGCCTGTCGTGTCGGGTCCGTTAACTCCAGCATCTGAATAATGAAGGAACCGATATCCGAGCCCCAAATTTCTATATAGCGGAATAGCGACGCCTGAGGTTAGGGCAAACTGGAAAGGTCCGCCATAATCCTGGGTGCCAAAGCGCCATCTGCTGAACAAAGCTCCACCTACGCCCAGGTCCAGGACAAAGCGCCCCCCCTTACTGCCCAGCGTCAATTCCGGGATGAGCGAGACGACGAGCGCATTCTTACCCGATCCCCGCAAAAGTCCACCACTCGCCATTATACGGCTGCCGATCCCCCAGCCTGATTTGGAGTAGTTGTTCCAGGGCAAATGAAAGTTCGCCGACACATCGTATTCTTTGAAATCCTCAGTTGCCTCTTCTCCAAGCATGGTCTTCTCTGAAACCCGAGCACGCACACTGAGACTGTCCAATTCCAGGTCTGCGGAGTAGCTTGGGCGATGAATGAGAAGGCCGCAGATGAAGATCGGCAGCAGCCCAAAATGAAATAAGTGGCGAGGAGAAGCCATTGCTGATCGTCCATGTTGAGTTTGAGTTTAGTTTTACTTACTGAGATCTTGATCGGCAGAGTCAAACCCTACAAAAACTCAAAACGACTGCGGGTCAGAAAAGCGAACATTCGCATTTAGCTGAGGTCGCAAAGCGGACATTGAGGCTTCAAATCATGCGCCCGCATCACTCGCGAATCTTGCGGAGAGCCTCCCTAGCCTTCCAATCCTCTGTGAGAATCAAATAAAAAGCGCAACTCTGCAAAAAAAACCGAAATAGCTGCCGGAATTGAAAACAATCCAGTGCCGTGAAGCAAGGTCAACGCAATCCTGTTTTTATTGGGAATAAAATCCCCCAGAAAACTAGGCTCAGACCGAACAAAAACAAGCACTACGATATAGCAGGCCGCTACCACGAAAGAGCCAACAAGCAAACTAAAATCCTTCTTGTCCAGGTCACCTTTGGCTCTGATCATGTTTTTTCTTCTCATGCAGTAACCGGAAAAATCATAGATATTTGCACGAAAAAACCATGCGACAAGATTAACCAGAAAAACATATGGATAGGCAAGCCAAAACAGATAAACAGAAGACTTGTTGCTGATATCACGAAGCTGATACTGAAGCCATCCAGAAAGCTCCAGCCCGGAACTATAGATATCCAATCCGATCGAACCAAGAATTGATTCAGGGATATAGATTATCGAAACTGTCGCAGCAGTTAATACAACAACTATAGACGGAACATTTCCACCACCATACCCAAATGCACGTAATACAAAATTACTCATACCACCCTCAAACATCCTGTATCTGGACTTCCCCCACTATGCGTGACATTCAAATCTATCGATGGCATCGCATCGTCGATGTAGTCCGCATCAGCCTTTTATCCGCTATCCACTTCGCGCTATAGGTACTGATCGAAGTTTTTTGGCAAGGCCGCAAATGCCCGATTTTTTATAGCCTTGGGAAGTATCGGCTGTCTCAAAATAGATATTCTGTTTTGTCGTATATGTACTTTTTGATCTGATTGAAAACCATTCGGGCACCACTGTTACTTGTTAGGAATTATTTCCCGCCGGTTGCCCAATTGTAAATTCGAGCAATAATCCCGTGATAAAAAATATTGCAAGCACTGTAAAACCAAAAAATAAAAATGATGATAGAACTAACAACCAAACAGCTGGATTTATGAGCAAAGAAAGCCAAGAAAATGCAGCTACGCTAAGCCAACCGTCAAAGAAGGTGATGTTTCTTGAAAGCCAAAAATATGAAGTTAAATAAGCAACACAAGCGGGCACGAAAGATACTGAAACCAATAAAATTAAATTGCTTGAGTAATAGAAGGAAATTGGGATTCCCGGTGCTCTCGGTACCACTACTAGGTCAGTTAGCAATAAAGCAGATGCGCCAGCAATACTAAATGCAATTGCTGAAATTATTGAATATCTGAGATTTTTAGAGCCCATGCTAAATATGCCTAACAGCAGTAAACAGACATCTTCGATATTGCAGAAACCTGACAGCTTCGTTAATGCGATCTATGCATCTTTGATCAGTCTGTCTATAGGTCTATAAAACCGCATCTTATCGCAGCCTCAACTTCTTTTCCATGTAATCATCTGATGTCTGTGATTTTCTCCACCAATCATACTGGATAAAGCATCAGTGCTTGGCCTGGAGGCACTGAGCAGGAGCGGACTCGAATGTTCGCTTTTGTTTAGAGATCGAAGATGCCTGGGAGGGTCGCAAAGCGGACATTAAGACCCGAGTCCCACCTAACCATTCTCCGCTTCAATTAGTTCGAACCCTTCGGTTTTCAGGCTAATACGCAATCGGGGATCAACCTCTTCAAGGCTGTGAATCAGGCTTTTACGACGGTCGTCACGGAAGGCTATTCGACATAAATATTACAACAAGTCGGAATGAAAGATTGAAACCCGAGCTAAACTGAATGAGTAACGTGACCGCAAACTAACCAGCGAAGCCATCGAGCCGTGAAGCGATGAAAAAGGTTGCGTCGTTCTTGGGAGTTCATGATGAACGAAGAACTTGAAACGGACTATCTCATCGTGGGTGCCGGGGCTGCGGGCATGGCTTTTGCGGACTCGCTGCTCACCCATTCCGACGCATCTGTCACCATCGTTGATCGACGCCACGCGCCTGGTGGGCACTGGGTTGATGCTTATCCCTACGTCCGCCTGCACCAGCCTTCTTCCCTTTATGGGGTCAGTTCGGTACCGCTTGGTCAAAATGCCATCGATGGCACGGGCACGAATGCCGGCTTCTACGAGCTCGCCGGTGTCGACGAAATCCGGGCCTACTACAGCCACGTGATGCAACGCCACTTCCTCCCTGGTGGCCGTGTTCGTTATTTTCCGAACTGTGACTATCTGGGTGATGGCCACTTTACCTCCCGGCTGGGGCAAAAATCCTGGACGGCGAATGTCCGGCGTAAGGTGGTCGACACCACCTATACCGAAGGCGCCGTTCCCGGTGCCAGTGCGCCGCCGTTTGAAGTGGCCGACGGCGTTCACTGTGTCCCTGCAGGTGGAATTGCCAGTATCACGGACCGCCCGGAACGCTTCGTTATCATCGGTGCGGGCAAGACCGCTCTGGATGCCTGTGTCTGGCTGCTGGAACAGGGCGTTTCCGCTTCTGCAATTCAGTGGATCAGACCGCGCGAGTCATGGTGGTTGAACCGCCGCTTTCACCAGCCCAATGATCTGCTTCCGGATTTTTATCAGGGTATGGCTGTGCAGCTCGAAGCCATGGCACAGGCGACCTCGATTGAGGATCTGGTATCGAGGCTGGAAATTGACAAATTCTTTCTTCGCATTGACCCCGACATTGTTCCAACCATGTTCCGGGGTGCGGTGATCAGCGAAGCAGAACTGGAGCTTCTGCGTCAGATCAAGGACGTCATCCGCCTTGGGCATGTGCGGCGAATAGAACGGGACCAGATCATCCTTGAAGAGGGCAGCGTGCCCACAAGCGAGGGGACCATGCATGTCCACTGCGCATCGAAAGGGCTTTCGCGCCCGCCTCTTCGTCCGATTTTTGAGCCTGGCCTGGTAACCGTTCAGCCATTCCTGTGGGGGTTCGCGTGCTACCAGTTCGCGATGCTGGGCGTTGTCGAGGCAACTCTGGACAGTGATGACAAGAAAAATCGCCTGTGCCCACCGATCGCATACTGGGACGTGAATACAGATTATCTGTCGGCGTTCCTGAGTGGCCTTGCAAACGAACGTGCCCGGGCGGCCTACCCGGATCTGGCAAACTGGGCCAAGAATACAAGGCTGAACCCGCTCTGCGGAATCAAGCTCTACCGCGATCTGCCGAGCGTCGCCGATGCCCACGAACGCATCAAGCGCTCCGGGATGGCGGCGGTGGGCAACCTAGTGAAACTCGTCCGGACCAAAGCCGCCTGACCAAAAATGACTAATCGTTCTGCTGTAGTCCCGAAACGGTCTAATAATGCACTGGTATTCCGGCTGGAAGGGCGCAGGATAAAGAGTCAAGCCCCGTTGGGGCAGGGAGATGGTTATGACCAGTTTACAGCAAGGAACGGTTGATACCTTCAAAGAGCAGTTTGCTGGCCCTGTCTTTGAGCCGACCGACGCCGGTTACAACGAGGCTCGTCAAATCTGGAACGCCATGATTGACCGAAAACCGGCGCTGATTGCCAAGTGCAGCTCGGTGGAAGATGTGGTGTCTGCGGTCAACTTCGGACGTGATCAGTCACTGCTGATCTCGGTCAAGGGAGGCGGGCACAACATTGCGGGCAATGCCGTTTGCGACGATGGCCTGATGATTGATCTGTCGCAAATGAAGGACATCGAGATTGATGTTGAAAAACGTCGTGCGTTTGTCGGACCTGGCTGTACACTCGCCGATTTTGATGCGGCTGCCCAGATGCATGGCCTGGCGACACCGCTGGGCATCAATTCCACAACCGGTGTCGCAGGGCTGACCCTTGGGGGCGGGTTTGGCTGGCTCAGTCGCAAATACGGCATGACCGTCGATAACCTGATGTCCGTTGACATGGTGACAGCCGATGGCCGCCAGACACGCGCCAGTGCCAACGAGAATTCCGATCTTTTTTGGGGCACCCGCGGTGGTGGGGGTAACTTCGGTATTGTTACCCGGTTCGAGTTTGAGCTGCACCCCGTAGGGCCGGATTTGTTGAGTGGGCTGATGGTATTTCCGTTTGATCAGGCCAGGGCGGTGGTGACGCAGTTTGCGCGCTTTACTGAAACCATGCCTGATGAGCTCAATGTGTGGCTGGTTATTCGTCATGCGCCGCCCTTGCCTTTTCTGCCCGAGTCGGTCCACGGCCAGCCGATTGTCGCCCTGGCGATCTGCTATGTTGGAGATCCGGAGGCTGGCGAAAAACTGATTGCGCCCCTGCGCTCATTCGGCGACCTGCATGGCGAGCATGTAGGTGTTCAGCCTTTTGTCAATTGGCAGCAGGCCTTTGATCCACTGTTGACCGAGGGTGCGCGCAATTACTGGAAGTCCCACAACTTTGTAAAGCTGACCGACGATGTGGTAAAGGTTGCGCTGGAGTACGGGGACAAGCTGCCATCGCCCCATTGCGAGATATTTATTGCTTCCATTGGTGGCCAGACCGGCCGGGTGGCGCCTGATGCCATGGCCTATTCCAGCCGCGACGCAAATTATGTAATGAATGTGCACGCACGCTGGGAAACACCCGCGGAAGACGAACGTTGCCGCCAGTGGGCCCGCGCATTCTTTGATGCCACCAAACCCCATGCCAGCAGCGGCGCCTATATCAACTTCCTTTCAGAGGACGATACCGACCGGGTTGAGTTCGCCTACGGGGAGTCTTACGAGCGGCTGGTAGAGGTGAAGCAGAAGTATGATCCGGAAAACCTGTTCCGGATTAATCAGAATATCAGTCCCCACTGAGGACTTCCCCCGGCTTGAAATTCCCAGAAGGCCCGGAAAAGTGGGGTCACGGTTGTTTTTGGGCACGACCTGCCAGCAGCTCTTATCCGCTTTGATTTAGGCAATGGTTTATTATCCAGTCCACCCATGTAGTGGTCGACTAATTTCGGACCGTATTTTAAGTTTGTCCACATCGCACCCCCGGAGCACGTGAACACGGCTTTACCGGATGGTTACGGTTAATTTCGACCCTTTTCCGGTAATCCTTTGGCCAGCCGCTAACGCCATTGGCGTCTGGTAGCGCAATGCTGAATGGGGCCGGTTTTTCGGAGGGAGTTACCCACCGGCGGTTTTACAACGGCTTACCAATGTTCGCTTTTGTTTAGCTGGGCCCGGAGTATGCCCTGGTCGCAAAGCGAACATTCAGAGGGGGCTATAAAGCCGATTAAGAGGGGCGTATTTGGAGCGCTGCACAAAGGACATAGCAGAAAAGGAGTCCCTTTCCATGGTTTTTAGCAAAGCTGCGTCACTTTAAATTAATCCAGTTAACAATACTCACTGCTTAGGTCGTGACCCTGACCCCGCATAAGGCCCACCCAGAGCCGGAAAAATCCGGCTTGAAAGCATCATTCAACTCCAAAGTCAGCCTGGCTTCGGTCGAGGCTGGCTATTTCTTGGTGCTTCGATGCCTCCCCGGAATTGGGATCGCCCCATCTGGTTTGATCTGTCTGGACGATTTACGGGGGATGAGGGAAGGCGTGACTCGCCTAATCGGCTCTATAGGCTCTTCTTCCTCATCCAAGAGAAGATTGAGCGCCTCTGTCGCAATCTGGTCGAAGGGAACATGTACGGAGGTGAGGGGTACAGGCAATTTTGAAACAATCGGAACGTCATTATAGCCCACCAATGAAACATCCTCTGGCACGGACAGGCCCAGTTCATTCAACGCCGCCAAAGCACCGATTGCGGTGTTGTCATTGACGGCAAAGATAGCGGAAGGCCGGTTTGAAGTGCGCATCATCTTGCGAACGGCATCACTTCCCGATTCGATGCCGAAGGTGGATTCGATGATCAAGTCTGGATCAATATCTATCCCCGCTTCAGACATTGCTTTTCGATAGCCTTCCTGGCGCCCGGATGCACTCGATGCATAAGACGGGCCCGCAATCAATCCGATTCTGCGATGGCCTAGATCGATGAGATGGCGAGTCGCCAAATAGCCCCCTAGTCTGTCATCACCGACGGCAGACCGGCTTTGTCCATCAGTTCGTAGGGCAAGAACGTAGGGCACACCTCTGTTCGCGAGTTCGCCGATGAATTCGTCGTCGGTCCTCGCAATAGAAAGAACGAGCCCATCTACCCCCCTGCGCAAGAGCGTTTCAGCAGCACGTCGAGCCGCCTCAGGTGTGTCATCCGTCGTGGCGACAATGACGAAATGCCCCAAGCGAGCCGCTGCACGCTGAAGGGATTCGTAAAGCATCGCCATAACCGTATCGGTGAGGCGCGGTACGATAACGCCGATCAAGCCGGTTTTACCGCGGCGCAAATTTGCGGCAGAGGCGTCACGCATATACCCAAGCTCTTCTGCAATCCGTCGAACCCTCCGGGCCTTCTCGCTATTCGACGCTGGAAGTCGCTCATCCAGGAACCTGGAAACACTCGATTTTGATACCCCGGCAGCGCGGGCAATATCCAATATGGTGACGCGCTCGGATGATTTGCGTGCCCACTCTTTATCCGCCATTTTTCAACTCCTCACACTGGCGCCCCATCATTTTTACTTGACAAAGGCATTATCTGGTGCAATCTTGGGAACGTTCCCGGAAACGTTCCATATATCTTACACGAAGGAGAGTTTATTATGAATCCAATGAATCTTCACGGTCTGTCCCCGGCTCCAGTTACTGCCTTTAACCGTGACGGCAGTATTGATTTCGAAGCCAACGTTCGAATCGCCAAATGGCTGGCGACCTTTGACGATGTGAAATCGCTGGTCATCCTCGGCCATGCTGGTGAGGGTACCTTCCTGACCGAAGATGAGCGTCTGGAGTTGATCCGCGCCTATGCAGATGCCGTGGATATCCCGATTATTGCCGGCATCACTGGCGAGGGAACCAAGGTCGCTGCGGATGAAGCCAGGAAATGTAAGGACGCAGGCGCCACAGGCGCTTTGGTTTATCCGAACCATGGCTGGTTGCGCTTCGGCTTTCAGAAAGGCGCACCTCAGGATCGCTACAAAGCGATTTATGAAAACTCGGGTTTGCAGTGCATCCTGTTCCAGTATCCGGATGCCACCAAGGCCTCCTATGACTTGGATACGCAGCTCGAAATCGCAGCCCAAGAGGGTGTCGTCGCTACAAAGAATGGCGTGCGGAACATGAAACGTTGGTATACCGAAATCCCGGCCCTCAAGGAAGCACAGCCAGATCTTCAGGTTCTGTCATGCCACGACGAATGGCTGCTACCAACCATGTTCGATGTAGATGGTCTGCTCGTCGGTTATGGAAACATTGCCCCCGAGTTGCTGATTGAGTTAATCAAGGCTGGTAAGGCGCAGGATTACACATCCGCTCGTCAGGTCTTCGAGCGGTTGTTGCCAGTTACCCGTGCCGTCTACCACCGTGGGTCGCACATGGAAGGGACCGTCGCACTAAAAATTGGTCTTCGTTACCGTGGCTTGCTGGATCATGCAACAGTTCGAGAGCCTCTCAAGCCGCTGGGAGATGCCGCCGAGCGTGAAATTGAGGCCGCTTTCGAGGCTGCGGGTATCGCCCGAGTCGAGGGACTTGCCTAAATAATTTTCCTTCCCCCGCTTGCGCGGGGGACAATCTCAAGGAGAAAAACAATGCCAATTAACTTCATGAGAAAACTTCGCCAGATCTTGCTGGCAACAACTGTAATTGCACTCACAACCGCGCCAGCCTTTGCCCAAGACATTCGAATTGGTGCGATGCGCGAGGGTTCATCCTGGTATGTCTTCGCAGCCACACTTGAGCGGCTCATCGAGCCGATTTTCGGCGATAACTCCGTTGAAATCATCGCTCGCGGTGGCGGCTTTTCCAACCCCATGGTTGTCCAAGGCGGAAAAGCTGAAATTGCCCTTTCGAACGTCGCTACGGCCGTCTGGGCCTCACAAGGATCGGATATATACAACGGAATGGCGGCACCGGATATCCGAGCACTCGTTGGAGGTCTGAACTCGGTCTATATCGGAGTCATTGCCCGTGAAGAGTTTCTTCGGGAGCGCGGGACCAGCGATCTCAAGGAAATCCTGCAATCAGATAAGCCTGTGCGCGTTCTGATGAAACCTGTGGGCTCGTCCGCTGTGCCGGCAGCCGAGATGATCTTTGAGAGCCTTGGTACCAGCGTTGATGAAATCAAAAGCAACGGCGGTGACGTGATTCAAGTGGGCACCAGTCAAGTAGCGGACCAAATGCGCAATGGCAATGCCGACATCTACATCGACACGATGATTAAAGGCCACCCAGCGATTACCGAAGTGGCTCTTACAAGCGAGGTCGACTTCCTTGATTTACCGCAGGAGAGCGTAGAACTTCTAGAGCGCAACGGGCTGACTGGAGGCTACTACGGCCCTTGGTTCGAAGGTCAGGAACAAGAGACTGTTGGGGCCAATCTGGGCACAGTACTGATCGCCAATGCTGAACTTGACGAAGAGACCGCGTATCAGATTACCAAAGTCATCATTGAGCACGCGGATGAGCTTAAGTCCTCGCATGGAGCCTGGTCGACTTTCGATCCGTCGCAGGCAATGAACCCCAAAAATATCGGGATAGATCTCCACCCCGGGGCGCTTCGGTACTACCGAGAAGCTGGGCTTCTGTAAGCGCTTTGCCTCGTTGGCATCTACTTTGCGGCGAGGCCTTTTTTAACCCCCGGGATTTTCGATACGCTCTTAAGGGAGGAGACCATGCGCGGTCTTACCACTTATCATCCCATACAGGTCCTTGCCTTTCTGATCGGTGTGTCCTTCATTGCCTTTCAGGTTTGGCTACTCTTTTCACCCCAGCAAGCGCTGATTGAAAGGCCCATCCACCTTTCTACAGCATTGATATTGCTATTTCTCTACCGCCCCCTGAAAACTCCTTGGCTTCCACGTTGGTCCCGCGTAGCAATTGACACCACACTGGTATTGGCTGCCGCGGCGGTGCTGGGCTATTACCTTATCGGGTTTGAGCGGCTGACAACACGGATGGAGAACGTCTCTCCCGTTTATCTCGTCGATTTAATTTTCGGCGTCCTCCTCGTCTTCCTACTTCTAGAGGGAGCCCGGCGTGCAGTCGGATGGATCCTGGTCTGGGTATTGCTCGCCTTCATTGCCTATGCCTTTTGGGGTGACATTCTTCCGGGCTGGCTGAATTTTCGAGGCTTCGGAATTGAGTCTGCTGTCGAAATATCATCAATGACCACAGCAGGTATTCTTGGCATTACCACGTCGACGTCGGTCAGCTTCATCTTCTACTTCATCCTGTTCGGCGCCTTCTATGCCGCAGTAGGTGGTGGTCAACTCTTCATCGATCTCGCAATTCGCGCTACAGGCCGCGCAACTGGCGGGACCGCCAAAGCTGCGATTATAGGATCTTCTCTGATGGGATCCATTTCCGGATCAGCGGTATCGAATGTTGTATCGACCGGTGTTTTCACCATTCCATTGATGAAACGCACTGGGGTGCCTGGCCACCGGGCTGCGGGGATCGAGGCCATCGCCTCAACGGGTGGGCAATTAATGCCACCGGTTATGGGTGTGGCTGCTTTTATAATGGCCGAATTTCTGGGCATTCCTTATACACAAGTGGCTCTGGCAGGGCTGATCCCAGCAATCGCATTCTACCTTGCGCTGTTATTAGTGGTAGACCTGACTGCCCGCCGCGGAGGCGTGCGTCCCTTATCAGACGAAGAAGTAAACCAGACTCCGGCCATAGCGCCGCGCCTTCACCTTATCGCACCTCTGCTGGTGCTAATATTTTTACTGGTTTCCGGTTATTCGGCCTCGTATTCCGCAGTTATTGCTGCCGTCACCTGTCTGATCGTGCCATTCCTGCGCCGTTCCACTCGTATCGGTACAAAAGAAATAATGCAGGCCCTGCGAGAAGCCCCCCGTCAAGCCGCTGAGGTAGCCGTACCAATCGCTGCTATCGGAATTGTTATCGCTGTCGCAGTGCAGTCAAACCTTGCGCTAAAGTTTGCAGGTTCCCTGCTATCGCTTAGCGAAGGTTCAATTTACGCCTCGCTGATGGTGGCCATGGTGGGGTGCATCATTATGGGCATGGGTTTGCCTACCGTTGCGGCCTACATCATCGGCGCCGTGCTGTTTGTTCCCGCAATTGAAGATTTGGGGATTCCATCGCTCGCTGCACACTTTTTCGTTTTCTACTACTGCGTGCTGTCAATGGTAACGCCACCGGTGGCGCTGGCCTCCTTTGCCGCCGCTGGCGTGGGCCAGGCCTCTGCCATGAAGACTAGCCTGTCAGCCTTTGGCCTTAGCCTCGTCGCCTTCTTTGTACCATTTGCCTTCGTATTCGATTTAGGAGTGCTGGCACAAGGCAGTGCGATCCACATAGCTTTCAGTGCCATGGCCCTGCTCTTGGCTACCGCACTTTGGGCTGTTGCATTCGGCGGCTGGGCTGGACGACCGCTGGGCTGGGCAATGCGCACAGCGATCGGCCTCGCTGGCTTCGCGGCGGTCATATCACCGTCAGGCTCTGTCGTCTGGGGTGCTGGCCTGATCTCAGGCTGGGCGTTGATCGGCGTTGTCGCATGCCTTTCGCGATTCAGGCGCGGCCACACTACAGCTATAACCAACTCCATGGAATAGCTTATGTTCTAGCGTTCCGAAGCCGGAAATCAGCAGCATCTTACGAAGCAAACCCTGATTTTCCGGCACATAACCTATCACGCCTCACAGCAATAAGACTTCTCCTCTTTCGGGATGGCAGGAGCGGTTTCCTGCGTCCGGAAATAAGCCGAACTGACCAACTCCAAGGGAGCTCAGATCATAAAAATAGACTTTTACTTCTTCAATGAAATCAAACCCTAAGAAAACAAAGACGCCCATTTAACAACAATATACAAGAGGAATACGACATGATGTTTTCTAAGAAACTCACTAACGCTGGAGTACTGGCTTCGGCGCTAACCCTTTCCGCACAGGCCTCGGCGGTGGATTTCGAAGCAGGAGATTCGACCGTCTCACTGTACGGTTATGCAAAGCTCGACGTGCTCTACGATATTGGCGATATCCGCGCAGGCACAAACGGCCTGGGCGAGTTCGTCAAATTCAATAACATTGCTCTTGATGGCCCCACCACCAGCGGCCACACAGACCTGCACGCCAATGAGTCACGACTGGGAGTGAAAACTCGCACGCCCACTGATCAGGGCGATCTCGTGATCAATATTGAAGGCGACTTCTTTTTCGGCGGGTTCCGAATGCGCCAGGCTTATGGCTCGTGGAACGGCGTGACCGCTGGCCAGACCTGGACCAACTTCCATACCTTCGCGGGCACCACACCGACTCTGGACTTCACCGGTCCAATCGGCCGCGACGCGACTCTCCGGCAGGCGCAACTGCGTTATAGCTGGAAGAACTTCCATGTTGCGCTGGAAGACCCTAACGGTGCTGTTTCGGGAGCCTCCTTCGATGGCGGCTACAGTGCAGTGGTAGGAGGGAGTTCAATCGCAGGCACCGATGTTGATCGCAAGGACAGCCTGCCAGATTTGACAATGCGCTATGAATCGCGCCTTGATACCGCGAAATACTCAGCAGCGGCTGTGGTGAGAGAGGTCGCACTCGATGATGGCACCGTTGATGACTCGGTGATTGGATGGGGCGCGTATCTTGCCGGAAGTGTGAATGTGACACCTGGCACCACGTTGCGTGGTCAAATCACAGGAGGAGACGGTATTGGTGCGTACATGAAACTCAATCCCGCACCCGCCGCTTATCGCGCTGGGAACGACCTTGAAACTGTCTTTTCTTGGGGCGGCACCCTTGGTATTAGCCAGGATGTCGGGCCTGGCACCATCAACCTGGCCTACTCCTATGTCGAGGCGGATTGGGATGACGCCTTAGAAGACGGACTTGTCCTTTCAAACGGAGCGGGTGGTACAGCTTTCGACAGCGAGCGAACCTTGGTTCACCTCAACTACATGTGGAGGCCGACGCCAAAACTGACTTACGGTATTGAAGTTTCCCAAGCCTCCAGATCCGCAGTCGATAATCGCGAGGGCGACGTGACTCGCATTCAAGGCAGCGCTATCTACAAATTCTGACGGAAATCGCAAAACATTGCTCCAGTCACGCTTGCTGACTACATCTGGCGTGGCTGGCCGCAAAGCGAACATTGAGGTTCGAGAATAACGCCTTAATCAACCGGCGCGTCAGCGGTCGGTTGAAGTATCTTGTAATGCCTCACTTTAAAAAGAGCCATAGTGCAAGAGCCCCGGCGCCCAGCTCTGATGTCATTCATCAAGCACGTCTCGCAAATTCTTGCCGATATTATTTTTAATTAACTCGCAAAACGAGGAGGCAGAATTTTTGAGTTTTATTTCCTTAGTGTTGTTAGATAAATGTTTGTTAAACTCATTAAACATAGTATTCGTGGGTGTATTACCTATAAGGTCAGGGATGCAATAATTTTCGTCGCTTAATGATTTTTCTAATTCTTCAACTATTTCGGCATGAGGCATTTTTAACCATATCATATGTAGTTCTGGTATTGAGTGGAACATATGCCGGATTTCATCTTCAAAATGTTTATACGTGTCCCAGTATTTTTTTCCTCCTGTACCTCGTGTGAGCAGAAGTTCAAATTTCCTGAGGATTCCAGCGTTGTATTTTGGGTATTTTTTAATCTTCATGCCAGAAGTTAAAACTTCAACATTTAATTCCTCTAGGACATCTTTGATTTGATTTGCGACTCCACAACCCTCTTTTGTCGCTCCCCAGCAAAGCCCAACTACATGTGTATTGTCATCGACTAATGCGGAGCCTGAATCACCCTGCTCCATGAATTTTGTTCCTGGGTCTGGCTGGATGAATAATTGATCGAAATATGTCAATCCGTCTTCAGTTATTCCTGACATAATATGAGTGATTTTCCCTTTAGTGAGTTTCGTTGTTCTACCTCGTTTTCTGACATTAAAGGGAAACTGGCTACGGAGTACGTTGCGTGAACCCTTAACATAACCGATATCTATAATAGAGTTTTTATATTTTATATCACTGTATGATATCGTAGTAAGGCCAGCATCTACTTTTTCATTTTTTACCAGACGAACTACCAAACCGATTTCTTCAAAAACTGCCGTTGGTTGGCCCACCACATACATCTCTTTTTCTAATACATGCTGATTTGAAAGTCCGAGCACTGTACCTGTTTCGATATCCCTAACAAAACAGCCTAATGTGCCAAATTTAAATGTTGGAAATCCAGCAGGTACCCCAGTCGTGATCTGTGTTCCACCTTGTAAAGGTCTATATTTTTCCCCATCTACGCATGGTTTTATCTGGCCATGCTCAATAACATCGGTTAAAAAACCATTGATTTTCTCTGGGATTCTGTCTTGTTCCGGTATCTTATTAAATTCCTTTTTTTTCAGCACATGAATACAAATTGCAAACTTGTCCGTGAGTTCATTATTGGTCATTTTTAGGCCAATACTTGTCCCATGTACGCCAGGTATTTTCATCGCTCTATCATGAAAGCTTTCTTGGGCACGCTTCATTTCTTCAAATTCAATATCCTTCATTATTTCTTCCTTTAAATATATTCATTGAGGTCCATCATTTGAGCCTAACTGTTGTCTATATTGCTCTAACGCTGAAACGCAGCGGCGCGCCTAACGCGTCCGCCTAGCGTGGCTAGTTGGTGCCGAAGCACTCTTGGAGTGTGATCAAGGCATCCGTACGGCATCGCAGACTCCTGCCCAGAGAGGAACCCAACTCGTGCGTTTATGCCTTAAACCGTAGTCGGAGTGGGCGGATTTGGCCAGAAGCAAAGGCCCGGCCCCGATTTTCAGATTGGCCTGGTCGCCTCTGAGGCATTGCCCCAAGGCGCCTTTACCTAAGCAAACTGGGATCGATACCAGCTTTATCCAGATCCTGCTGGATTTGACGTCGATACTTGTCCGCAGTGCCGCCAAGCTCCGCGGCCTGCTCGCAAAGCGGACATTCGGGTAAGACGTTTAACGCTCAAGCTCATGGGCGCCGCGCAAGTGGCGTCCCGTGGAGCGCGGGGTTAGCGATTCGTGAAATCCACGAAGGTGCCGTCTTCTAAACGTTTTCGTGCGGCAGGATCACCAGCAGGTAAAACGCCGGTTTTTTGAATATGGTCAACGTAGGCTTGCATCGCCCGTTTCGCCTGTGGTGTTCCCAGCTGTGCCAGAAACGCCGCCTGCTCAACATGGAGTCCTTTTTCAAGCGAAAGTGAGCCCCCTTCCAGAACAGCCTGCTTGGTAACACCCACCGCTGCCTTGGGTCTGCGCGCGAGCCGCTCAGCCACAGCGATGACTTTCTCCAGCAAGCGCTCATGCGGGACGACCTCAGTGACGAGCCCGAGACGTTCGGCCTCGCCGGGCGTAATCCCTCGGCCCGTCAGCATCAGCTCGAGTGCACGTGCCCGGCCAATAAGCCTTGCCATGCGCTGCGTGCCGCCGCCACCCGGCGGAAACGCCAGTAGCACCTCTGGCTGCGCAAGTTCACCGCGGTCGGAGATATAGCGAAGATCGCAGGCCAAAGAAAACTCCAAACCACCGCCAGCAGTCTGGCCATTGATCGCTGCAATGAAAATTGTTCCACTTCGCCCCATCCGCAGCAGAACGTCGTGGAAATCCTGTAGTTGCAGGACTCCAGCGGCTGGTGTTTTACGCAGCAAGGCACGCATGCCGGGAACTAGGGCAAGCATGCGTGTTATAGCCAGCGTAACTTTTGCCTGATTGTAGGAAACTGCGGGAGAGCTCTTTGCGACTTGCAGCAACTCTCCAACGTCGTAGTGAGCAATGAATCGCTCCGAGTTTGCTCCGGTGAAGACGACGGCGCCAATTCCTGGATCGATATCTGCCCGAATAACTAGTGCTTCCAGCTCTTGGATCATCGGTTCCGTCATAAGGGCATGCGGCGGATTGTCCAGCCTTGCAACCAGAACCCGCCCTCTTTGCTCGATCTTGATCAACACGCTCATGTGTATGTCTCCACGAAACTGAAACAGATGGCTAACGCCCGCAGCATGCGCGGTTTTGGAATGAAGGCGAAGCCGCAATGGAAAAGCCGTCGCCGTGACTGCGATTGTTTAGACATTGGAGGAGCCATAGAGAACCCTAATTATGATCATCAACTGACTCTGGAAGCCGTTACGTTTCCTAGCAGCCTGGGATCTAGGGCCACGTTACAGCAATCAGATCTCAATACTCTCAGCTATCTCCAAAGCATCTTCGACCTCGACACCAAGATATCGAACGGTACTGGACATATTGGTGTGCCCTAACAACAGCTGGACAGCTCGAAGGTTTTTGGTCTGCTTGTAGATCAATGTTGCCTTGCTGCGCCTAATCGAGTGAGTGGCATAAACGGAAGGATCGAGTCCAATGCTTCCGATCCACTTCTTGACGATACGGGCGTATTGATGAGTGGTGATGTGTTCAAACCTCCTGATCCGGCTCGGCCAAAGGTAATCCATGCCAGATAGTCCGCGATATTTGATCCATGCTTCGACTGACTCACGTGTTTTTTTGGTGATCTCAAACCTAACGGGTTGATTGGTTTTCTGCTGGATCACTTGCGCCCGGTCCAACACCTCTCCGTTCCTGGCAATATCTCGAACTATCAGCTTAACCATATCGCAGGAACGGAGCTTGCAATCGATTGCCATGTTGAACATCGCCAGTTCACGGACATTATTCGCGATTTCCAATCGAATGCGGATAGCCCATATTTGTTCGAGTTTCAGCGGTAGTTTCTGGCCAACGAGCTTTCCCTTATTTCAGGGCGCTTGGCAGATAGAGAATGTCATCATTTGGCCCTCTTAGGAGGGTGAGGGCCTATAAGTATGGTTCACAAAGGAGATATCTGCCCGCTAGCCGGAATAGCTGACGGTCGCAAAACGAACATTCAGGTTTGGCAATAACGCATGCCAGCATGCGCGCCTTTGTTTAATAGCTCCCCTGCAAATGGAGGCCCACCCCATTCTCTTGCTTCCTTGTTTTCAGCAAGATTGTTTTCACCTCAGAATCGGACGACGAATTTAGTAATCTGTGTGGAATTCTGAATCAGCGCCCCATCCTCGGATCTACTTTAAGTTTGTTTTGGACTTTGTCTGGAGTTAGGCGGGTAATTTACTGATCTCTTGTTTAACGGCGGTTTATTGGATGCTGCCAAGTTCCATGAACAACAACACCGCGCATAAGTTAAATATTGTGCTGAATCCATGATCGCTCATCACTCGTTGCTACGTTTCGTGGTACTCGTTATCGAGTGCGCGGGTCAGGCTGGCCTTAATTTCACCCCAGATAGCCACGAAAAACTCGGTCAGCGGCACCGCCAGCACCATGCCGGCCCCCCCCAGAATAGTGCCCCAAAAGAACAGGGAAATGATAACTAGTGCCGGGTGAAGGCCGGAGCACTGATAAAGGCGCAATCCTGGCCGCCAGGCCCTCCAAGGGCGTGATCCTGGCCAAGTTCGCGCCTCCGCTCAGGTTTAAAATAGGAATCTATTTACGCATGAGCAGTCGGATCATTGCGCTCCCTCACCCGGTTAACCCCCCGTCCGACGATTAATCCCTGCGCGTCTATAACGAATGCGGCGAATTAAAAGATCTGAATGCTCTGAACCGCCCACGTGAATGCTCCCGGCTGCATTTGCTCGGTTTCATCGGAAGTAACTACCTAACCAAGCACCTTTGTCGCTATCGAAGAGTGCCAAAGGTGCTTAGCTCAAGTGGGCAGCGACTAACCTCCCCCCCCTCTCGAAATAGTGGGCAAGTATCGCTGTTCCAAGCGAGCTGCTCTGCGACTCATCCAGTGACTCAGTAAACCCTGAAATTAAGGTCATAGATCTCCCTATCGTCACCGTTAACCGGTGTCATGTCCTGCGGGCAGGCAGACATTGCAACGATCAGATCTTCTAATGCCTCAAACTCCATTACATCGCCCGGCTTAGAAACCGGTGCGAGAAACTCAATAGCACCATCATCACTGAGTCCTACATTCATCCATAGGTTCAGAGGCGATGGGAGATGAGTAGCAGTCTCATCAACTGCTGCGAGCGCCATCCTCAGGTTATCGGTACGGATATCGTGATAACCAACAACTCCCAGCCCCTTATACCGACTGAGATCACAGGAAGCGATGAGCATGTCATGCACACCCGGAGAGGTGTCACTAGCGACTGATATTGATTTTCCGTCGGTTAAACCGCTATCGGCGTAACAAAATAAAGATCACGGTGGTGAAGGAGGCATCACCGTGATCTCCATGTCATAGGTGCCAGGCTACAAAAAAAGGCAGTTTTAGATATCAGTCGTTTGAAAAGCCGGAATCCAACCCCCCAGGGTTTACTGAGCCCTTTAGGTACGCATGGCAGTTCTGAACAAAAATGAGCCTTTTCTTGCCCACCACTTGAGATATCATTTGCTCGTCGACGTCCAGCAGCGCCACAATGCTCAACGCGCTTTTATTTCGAAGATCGCAGGCTGCGGCCATTAGTTCAACGGTGCTCTTTTTCTGAACGAATTTCAGATAAAACCACCGCCGCAAAAGCCCCTTCATCCCCTCAGTCGGTAAATAATTGCCCTGCGATACCTGAGTTAAACCGATCATGACGCCCTCCCGAACCTAATCGATTACCCGGGGTCAGGTCTTGCCTTTTGCCCCTGCTATTGGAAGCAAAAGGCAAGACCTGACCCTGGATCCATCGATCTGGCCACTGCAATAGCAGTGCACTGTTATCAACTTTGAAGGCCTGACAGAAGTCTGTCTGTTCGGTTGCACACCAAACGTCGCTTGAGCCCGTGGGGAAAGAAGGTTCGGTCACAAAGCGGACATTCAGATTGGCTGATAACGTCTGTCCTGAACGGTGAGAAAGCGGCAGTGAAGTGCAGGATGTTTATCCGATGCCTGAATTGGTAACTTCGCGATGGAGTCCACGCAGCGGATTTCAGGGCTCACCGACTAGGCAGCTCCTGTTAGCTAGCCTCCCGATAAGAAACCATGCGCTGCTTGTCTTCGTCCCAAAGGGCATAACGGAAGCAGTCTGCTATATCCCTCGGCGCGAGGGTCGTGGTCAACGGCGATTGTAGCTCCGGAATCGCCGCCATCACCTCGGGAAGGCGATAAAAAGGAATTCGGACGTTGAGATGGTGGATATGGTGAAAGCCAATGTTACCGGTAAACCACTGCATGACCCGATTCATCCGCATGAAACTTGAAGACTCCATGGCCCCCCGGTAATAGGTCCAGGCTTCGGGCGAAGCAATCTGCATACGCCGGAAACTGTGCTGGGCAAAAAACAGGTAGCACCCTAACGCAGAGGCAACAAGCATAGGGAGCAGGATGACAAAAAATGCCAGGCCGAAGCCACCCAACCACCAAAGCAGTCCAATCAGCCCGAAGTGAGTGATCAGCGCAATGAGGGAGTCAAGGTGTTGGGCTGGGGACCGAATTAACGGTATGAGTGTGATGTTGAGGCCGAAAACGATCGGATAACTCAGCACCACCACCAAAGGGTGACGCTGAACGCGATAGGCTAAGCGCTGCCACCGTGTTGAAGCCCGCCAGATACGGGTGGTCAAAAGCGGAAACGCTCCCACACTGGCGCCTGAGATCTGCCCCACATGGCCATGATGATAATTATGGCTAGCACTCCAGGAGCGGGTTGGAGTGAGGACAAAAGCGCCATAGGTATGAAAAAGCCAGTAAGCAACGCGTGAGTCTTTGAGAATGGCACCGTGAAGGTAATCATGGAAGGTGATAAAGGCACGTACCATCAAGAGTGCGCCCAGCAGGGAACACACAAGCTGAAGCGGCCACCACGGAAGCGCTCCGGCAGCTATCAGGGCCGCGATCATTAACCCGAAAGTAGGGCCGACTTGCCACCAACTTTGAACATAAGACTCTTCAACGTAAGGTTTGGTGGCTTGAATCAGCTCCCGGCCTACCCGGATATCAGCACTGTGTTCGGGCAAACTGCTGTTCATTTTCTGGATATCGTTCTGACGCATTGCGCGACCCTCCCTGCCTTAAAATTAAATCTTGAGGCAGGGAATTTCCAGCTCGCGGATCATTTAGAGATCACCACAGATATACATAGCGAATAATATGGGCTTCCTCGTCGCCTACCTCACTCATAACCCGCAGCCCAGCTGGTGCGGCCGAGCTCTGTGGCCCGGACAATGTCTGTCTCGGGAACCAACGACACGTCCCCCACTTCCCTCGTGTCGTAATGGAACACACACAAACGGGAAGCAAACTCAGCGAATGGGAGCGACGCTTCGCCATAGCGCTCACCATTACTCTGTGTTGAGCAGTTAATGCCCTGGCCCCAGTCCTGGCCGCTGTCGTTGTTGGGATTGAAAAAATAAAGCCGCATCAGGCCATCGCGATCGAGATTGACGCGAATAATGGTTATGGCGTGACGTCCAACGAGGCGCCCTCCACTATCGGTCACAGCTATACCCGCCGGCTGCGGGTGTATGACGGGTATGTTGCCGTTGTAGTAAGGGTGATAGCAGGCATAAAAGTGGCGGATAAAACCCTCATAATCATGAATTTTTCCGGTCTCCCGACTGGTAACACTGAGAAAGCCGTGTCCTACCCACCAGCCATACATTTCCGGATTGATCCAGCGATGCAAATCGTCGTCACGCACGCCGCACAGTCGCCCCATCTCGCCATATACGCGGTCAAGGTGGGGTATCAAAATCAATGAAACCGGATCGACATCGGTTGGGGGTTCCTTCGCGAGGCCAGCTTCCAGGCGCTGAGAATTAATGGTCTGGCCTTCGAACCGCATAACCACATCGTCATCACGGGCAGCCCAGGCGAGCAGTTGCAACAGGAAGTCAGCATCGTTGAAGGACCACATCGAAAGGCCAATGACTGACTGGCAGGTCGGATTGTTACCCTGGCCAACGCCTAACGGCTGCCCCAGAAGGCTCAGCACACCGGCCAGCAGATACACCCGCGGCGGGTGCGCATCACCGAAAACAGTGCTCAGTTTGTCCGCAGCGGTCTTGCACAGCTTCAGTTCAAGTTGCCGCCATAAACCCGCAGCCACGGGCGGGGTAAACAGGGACCCGCGTTCAAGAAACATGGCCAGGCCGTAGACAGCCTGGCAGGTTTCCGGATGAATAACCTGATCAATCAGTTCATGAACAATCTGACGGTAGCATTGGAGCACATCGTTGCCGGTGATACTCAGGCCCAATGCTAGGGGTAACAGGTCATCCCGGTGCTCCCGCAGCTGCCGTAACAGCATCGGATGATAGGGGGAAACCATGCCGGTTTCCTGCATCCCACTGGCAAAGCCTTTCGCCTCTTCAAACAGTGCAGCATCGTCCATGGCTTCCAGGCGTTCGCCGTAGACCGCGAAGCCCGGATCGTCACGGCAGCCCGGAGTTGGCCCGAATAAAGCGCTGACCAGACGCGCCGCTTTGTGCATGCCCGAGGTCTCGATTGCCGGATCGAACAGGCATTTGGCAATCTGGCTGACCATCTGTTTGATGCTGTCTGTCTGAATCGGGCGTTGAGCCAGCAGACGCCGTACTTCATCCACCAGGCTGTCGAGAATGCTCTCATAGCCCAGCCTGTTAAGCAGAAACTGATAAAGCGAATTGACGATGTGCCCGAGCCCTTGCGGACGCTCCCGATCCGCTTCGCTCATCTGACCTGACAACAGGTCCAGGTTCAGGGCCGTCACCTGAGCCAGGAAGTTTCTGGCCTGTTCCGCCGAGATTCCGGGATGCAGATAATCACCCATGGCCACGGCCAGCAGGCGGAGCTCACTCAGGGCTTCGATGACCGTATAGGCAGGGGCTCCCTGGCGTAACGTTCGCACAGCCAGCGCTGGCCGCAGAATGGCAGGCTGGTTCCAGTCACTATTGGCAAACACGCCCTTGGCCTCCATCGCCGGCACTCGATCGTACAACGCGTCAAGTCCTCCGGGAGCGGCCATGACCTGAAGTGCCGATTCCAGTACCTCGGTATTCGGCGCCAGAGGGTTGCTTTGGTGGGTCAGCGCAAGCTGTTCCAGGGCCTTGTCAAACGCTGCCACAGAAGCGCTGGCATCGGGATTAGAGCCGGAGAGAGTCACGATATCTTCCTTGCCTTTAATAAGGTGCATCGCGGATTAGCAATGCCTCGAAATAGTCCTGTCGAAGTGGTTTGGATAACAGGAAGCCCTGAGCATAGTTACACCCGATACGGGAGAGAAACTGCAACTGCTCGTCCATTTCAACGCCGCCCCCAACCACCTGTCCGTCTATCGCATGAGCCATAGCGATTATACCCTCCAGGATGCGGTCCGCACCGCCGCCTTGAGCAACGTCTTGGATCAGCTCTCGGTCTATCTCGGTCAAACCTTAAGTCACCGCTTTTTGACCAGGGATGTTCATGAAGTCTGAGGGCTCAGCGATTCTGCGAGTTTCGTAAATCTGAGCCTTCCCAGGATCTTCCGACAACCCCAAGATTACTAGCCGTCTGTTTTATCTTCGATGGCGTCGCCCGTATCCTCGACCGAATCATCAATTTCTTCGCCAGCTTCCTCTAAAGGCCCCTGCTGTTCGCAAGCAGACAGGGTGATCGTGAGACCACCCACAAACAAGGCGGCCAACATGGTTTTGTAAATGTTCATAGTTCTTTTCCTTTTCGACGAGATTGCTGAGAAGAAGACTGAAATACCACTGCATATCAAATTCAGTATGAGGGTCTAACTTACTCGAAGTGAAGTGGCCAGTCGGTTCGCTAACGCGCTTAAGAAAAGCAAGGGCCTCTCAGCGCAAAGGAAATGGATAGTGTTTAAAGGGGCCTGCTGACCTGCCCCCAAGCGCTGAACCGCTCTCTGCCTAGGTAGGGTCACTCCTGAGCCGGACGACCAATTTAGTACTTTGTTTGGAAACTGAAATCGGCCCGTTATTCTGGAATTTACTTTAAGTTTGTTTAGCACTTCGTGTGGAATTCGCGCCCTAACCTCGCGATCCCTGGCTTCAGGGGTTTAGCATTTTCTGTGGTCGTCCAACGAACTTCGGTCTGTCCTAGTGTGCAACTCCACTACGGTGGTTTTATAGTTGAAAGCGTCTGGACGAAAACTGCCCCAATTCTCTATTGAGGAACATCAAAACACATAAATGAAGCCAACACCGATCTCCGCTTCATAATCATTCCGAGATATTGGGCTATCTGAAACGTCACTCCCATAGACCTCGTAAAGAGCTTCACCGAAGACCTGCCAGCTCTCGTTCAAGTAATTTCGATAGTTAACATTGAAACCAGTTGATCTATAACCGCTATCAACATCGGTTTCTGGAAGACCTGAATCTATGGATTGTTGTGTGTTCACACCAAAGTCCCGGTTGGCCAGCTTTCCATCGTGGAAAGTGACAACAGCGCCAACTTCCCAGCCAGTGCCGTTAGGTTGGCAACCCAAACAAGTTCCTGCGCCGAAAATCCCGAGCGTACCGATTTCTCCTGTTAATACACGGCCATCTAAAAAGTAGCGCCAATCTTCTGTAAGGGCATGACGCACTTCCAACAGCAATGTCACCCCAGAACTCGATTCGCCTAACCCATCCAGTCTGCCATCTTCTGAATCGCCCTCTTCACGGCCTTCTTCGTAGCCTAAAGAGGTTTGAAACAACCAGGCATCCTTGGCCAGTGTTCGCCACCCAATTGCTTCACCTGCCCAGAAAAAAATGTGTTCGCCAGTTCGCCACTGAACACCCCCAGCCGGATCGATCTCAGGTTCGAATTCGTCCGAACCCTCATAAGCAGACTCATATTCAACGCCCAGCCCAAGCCCAACACCCCAACCATCGCCATCTGTAAAATCGTCGATAGAAGGAAGCGGAACGAGAGGGGTTCTTGACTCCGCCGCGTTTACCGATCCAAAACATGAAAGAACGCCCAGACATGTGACGACTTGAAGGACTATTTTTTTCATGGTTTTTTCCCCCTATCAAGCAAGAGGTGGTAACACGACTTACTCATCAGTATAGATTGTCGCCCGGCGTTTTCGGGTTTAACGAGGCCGCGTTTTAAAGGTGTCCACAGATTTCACTTATAGCTGCATTTATGCACAGTTAACTTCGCCGGGGTTTGATCGATTCCTGGAGGGCTTTTTGTGGGTGAGAAAAGGTCCGCTTTTGTTTACTTGTTCACTTTCTTTTCAACTATCCTTTTTGATGACGCGGTTGCCAAGGAGATAGCCCGACTTCTGGCAGATATAATGAGGGTTAAACCAAGAGGAACGATATCATGATGAAAATGATCCTGATGTTTCTTGCTTTATCTCTCTCAGCATTCAACGTGTATGCAAGTGATAACGATGATCGGTGCGACCCTGCCCAAAGCAAAGTGAATGGTCTATGCGTTTCCGGTGATCGAGATTGGCGCACCACACTTGGACTGAACAAGGATCACCGATCCGCTCATTTGTTGGCTTATGGTTCCGAACATGATCGCTGTTATTCAAGCTGTCAGGATCAATTGATGGCATGTGAAAAATCGGATTCAGCCTGCAATATGGAATTCCAGGAATGCACGAGCAGATGTGACTCGGAGTATATGTAGCCCTACCGTTGGTGCTTGATGAGCCGGTGCCATTATTGGAAACATCGAATTACTGAAGATAGTTAGCCCGGCTCCGACAAAAACCCAACGCCAACCTTACGGTGTTGGGTTTTTCTCCCTTTCATGCCCTCTTCCTACATTCCCATGAATGCAGGGTTAAAGCGGCCTGAGCCGCGCAGCCCCCGTCGAAGGTCCCTTAAATCACGGTCAAAGTTTTCGCGGGAACGAAACGTCTCTGGCTGTTGCAGAAAGCTCAACACACAACCGCTGACCAAGGGATTGCGCTGAACAGCAATTTTTCGGGACTTGGTTAACAGCGATACGCGTAAGGCGTGGAGGAACCCGCGATCACGGGCGAATTTCGGAAGGGGGATGCGGGTGTAATACACCCCGAAACTGCTACGCTGAAGGTACATAATTGTTCCACCTGATTGTTCCACCAGACGGACACAAACCTCAGCTATCGTATCTCCTCAGCAGGCCTTGCGGCGCAAGACATCGTCGGAAGATAATTGGCGGAGAGGGAGGGATTCGAACCCTCGATACGCTATTAACGTATACACACTTTCCAGGCGTGCGCCTTCAGCCACTCGGCCACCTCTCCAATAAACTGTTTCAAATCAGCAATCTCGTCGCTCATTTGAGGGCGCAAACTCTAATGGTTTTTCTCGCGTTTGGCAACTCCCTTTCGCCAAATCCTCCATTTTTTTCCAGCAGTCCGGGATTTCGTTGATTGGCTGAACCGTTTGAACGCTATTGTTAAAAAAGCCGATAATGAAACGCAATTTGTTGCCACAGGAACAAATACGCGATTGCGTTCCAAACGTATGGAAAAGGACGAAGGTGGGTTTCCGGCAGGGCCACAGGAGCAACCGCATGTTGATGAAAGCCGATCAATGCACTCTGGTGTTAATCGATCTCCAGGAAAAGCTGATGCCCGCGATCAGTCAGGGCGAGGAAGTCGTGGATCGGTGCCTCACACTGGCGACCATAGCCGGATTACTGGATGTCCCGATCCTGGCGACGGAACAGCTGCCGGATAAGCTTGGCCACAATGTGGACGCGGTTCGGGAACTTTGCCATCAGGTCATTCCCAAGCATCACTTTGACGCCTGCCCCGATGGCCTGATAGATCGCCTTCCCGAAGGACGACAGCAGGTCGTGATTGGTGGCTGCGAAACCCACGTCTGCATGATGCAGACGGCCCTCAGTCTTTTGGACGCCGGGTTCAAAGTTTGGGTGGTGGCCGATGCTACCGGGTCCCGCAATGAATTTGACAGGGATGTTGCTCTGGACCGACTCCACCAGAGTGGGGCAAGAATCGTTACTGTGGAGATGGCGGCGTTCGAGTGGATGAGAGACTGCAAGCACCCCAGGTTTCGCGATATTCAGAATCTGATCAAGTAGGATTCCAACTGCCCTATTCCATCTCCTGATCGCCTTTGTCTCTCGATGCGAGGCACATCAACTGTTGAGGTACCCCATGCTGAACATGGATTTTTCACAACGGGTAGTTATCCGTTCCGATAATGAGGACTGGCTTCCGAGCCCTGCCGGCGGTGTCCTGAGAAAGCCTCTGGCCAGGGAGGAGGCTGAGCGAGGTCACGCCACCAGTATCGTCCGTTATGAACCCGGCGCCTCATTCAAGCGACACGAGCATCCTCTAGGGGAAGAAATTCTGGTTCTCGACGGCGTTTTTTCGGACGAAACGGGAGACTATCCAGCGGGAACCTACCTACGAAACCCACCGGGCAGCGGTCATGCGCCATTCAGCAAAGAGGGATGTACACTGCTGGTAAAGCTGCATCAATTCGATCCTCGGGATCTGGATACGGTTCGCATTGACACTCATGCGACACCCTGGCTTCCCGGTATTGGCGGCCTGGAAGTCATGCTCCTCCACGATTTCGAGCACGAGCATGTTGCGCTTGTGAAATGGCCCGCTCACGAACGTTTCCAGCCACACCGGCATTTCGGAGGTGAAGAAATCTTTGTCCTGTCCGGAGAGTTCTGTGACGAACACGGTCGTTACCCGCCGGGAACCTGGATTCGCAGTCCCCACATGAGCGCGCATCATCCGTTTGTCGAGCAGGAAACCATCATTTGGGTGAAAACCGGCCATCTCCCGATATGACCCGCAGGCTTATTGATCGGTCACAGGGCTCTGGTCGACGACGATCAGCCCTTCCAGGTTGAATCCCTCGGCTTTTGCCCGCTCCCGAAAAGCTCTCATTGCCTCGTCAGTGACGTCGGGTGTACGCGACAGGAACCACAGGTACTCACGGTTATAGCCCGTAATATAGGCATAGTTGTACCCTGATTGGTCCAGCTCGAACACCACGTAGGAACTGTAAAACGGGCCGAAAAACGACACCTTCAGATGCCCGGTGTCTCGATCACCGACGAAAACGGCCCGACCATCAGCGACGCTCCATTCTCCCTTTTCAGTATTGTATCCCCGGTTCGTTACCTCGATGCTGCCATCGTCCATTAACGAGTACTCAGCGGTCACCCTGCTCAGGCCTTCTTCAAACGAGTGGTCCAGGCGAGCGACCTCATACCAGGTCCCAAGGTAACGATCCACGTCCAGCCCGGTGACAGGCTGGATTCCCTCCGGCACTCCCGTACAGGACGCCAGAAAAATGCTTACACACACCACCATCGCACGCATCATGATCCGTTGCTCGCCTCCCGCCTTGCATCCGCAACAATAACAGCTTCTTTCCCAACTCTTGCGGGAAACATACGGCGCCAGATAAAAAGGAGAGCAAAAAAAGGGCCCCGAAGGGCCCATCAGATCATCACGACAACGCTGTTTGACGCCAGTTGCTGCCGGGCAGGACATCGGCACCGCTGATTCCGAGTTCGCGTTCGACTGCGGGCAGTTCAAACACGTGGTAAGCCTCTGGGCCAAACGGGTCCAGCGCGGTATCCAGATAGACGTAGTCATCGGGAACCGGCTCACCGGAAAATACCACCCGGAATTGCCGCTCAAGGTTGCGAGCACCAACGCTCAACGGCTGTTCCACCCAGAGATAAACGGATTTGTCGGGAACAAGATATTCACACCGAACAACCCGAAACCCCTCGCGAAGCAGGAGGGTGGTGGGCGCTTTCCCCTGCTCCAATCGAAATTTATGGATAGTCTTCATGGCAAGTGCTCCTCTGCAATCGCATCCAACAGTTTTATAATGGACAGATTGAGAGCTCGACAAAATAAGCTTTTTTAAGCCGATTACCTCGATTATTTCGAGGCTCTCTGGATGGGCTGGAAGCTCACATCCCCCTGGCAGATGGCACGCACGCCATCATGAGCGGGATTCTTGCCACGCGTAATCGCGAAGAGTTCATCTTTCACATCATCAATGGATGCTATCTGCTCAACCTCATATTGCCGGCAAACTTCTTCACTGATGGCCGTCGGCGCCGCGAACACGCCCAATCCCTGGCGACCAAAAACCTTGATCAGTGCGCTGTCATCGATTCTTGCCACCAGGTTCATCCGAACCCCCTGCAGCGAGAACCAGTTCATGAGCTTTTCGAAATAGGGAGCATCGGTGGCGTTAGCCAATAATGGCTCACCGTTGAGAGAGGCTGGAAAGCCTTTTCGCAGCCTCCTGGCCAGCACTGGCGAGGCAAAAAGGCTTATGGTGGACCCTGCCAGCGCATGCACAGCAAAACTTCCCCGCTCATTTACACTCGGCATGCGGTCGATTAGCACGATATCCAGCTCCTTACGTTTCAGCCGCAGCAGCAAATCCTCGGGGCCGCCAGTCTGGCAGTTCAACTGAATCTGCCGGGGAAGAACCATCGCCGGTTGCAGGAGGTAATAGGCTATCAATTTGTGAATGGATGCCGAGACTCCTGCGGAAAGGGTAAGGGGGCGATCGGAAGGCGCAAGGCGGAGGGTTTCATTGAGTTCCCCGGCGAGCGTAAAAATCTCTTCGGCATAACCAAGGACCGTGCGCCCCAGGTCTGTCAGGATAAGTTTGCGCCGTTCCCGCTGGAACAGAAGGCCTCCAAGCGAGGATTCAAACGTAGCCAGCTGGCCGCTCAGGGTCTGGGGGGCAAGCTCCAATACCTCACTGGCCCTGGCAATCGACCCTTCCCGGCTGATCATCCAGAAATAGTAAAGGTGTCTCAGATTGAGTTGATCCACGGAAGCCACCATCGCTGTACTTTCAGGAAGGGCGCGGCACCTTCACTATATCACCGAAGGTCACGTATTCACTGCCACCCAATCGGCCGATTGGATCAATGGTGGCGGCATCAATCCTGAGCCGGTTCTGGTCATCGTACGCAATGGCCTGATCCGAGACGTAGGCCCCTTTCACGAGACCGAAGACCAGGCTCTGGGGCGCCGCACCAATCTCCTTGATTTCATACAATTCACAGGCGAACGCAACGTGACAATCCTTCAGCCGGGGCAATCGCGATCCTTCGAACGGCACGAGCTCCAGCCCGAGCCGAGCCAATTCTGACTCACCGTGCGGCAGGGTCCGGGAGGTTTCAGTCATCGCTGTGGCCAGTTCCCGATGGGCAATGTGGACTACAAAATCTTTTCGCTGCTCAATGTTGACCCGAGTGTCCTTGAAGGCGTTGTCGGTCGGTTTTCGACCGACGGAAAACATCAGCAGCGGCGGATTGCTGGTAATAGGGGTAAAGAATGAAAACGGCGCCAGGTTGTAGTCGCCATCCGGATTTTCACTGAGAACCCAGGCTACCGGTCGCGGAATAACCGTCTGGGTCAGAGCATGATAGACATCCGCGGAGTTCATTCCGTCAAAGTCGATAAACATCAGTTTCTCCTATGGGCTTCCTGGGCCGAGGACGGTGATCGAACCAGCCAGACCGCCATCAGTATTCCGTGGAGCATCAGGAACGGGATGGCAACCAGTACCAGACCGCCCCACCCCAGCCAGCTCAGCACGGCCCCGGCGGTAAGGGCCGCGGTCGCCTGGGAGCCAAAAACCATCATATCGTTAAGCCCCTGAACCCGGAATCGTTCAGTGTCGTGGTAGCCTTCCGGAAGCAGAGAGGTACCGCCAACAAACAGGAAGTTCCAGCCGACGCCCAGCAAAAGCAGCGCGCCGAGGTAATGATGGAAGCTGACGCCATTGGCCGCCAGCACGACACACCCCAGATAGGCGACCAGTCCAGCAGCCATCAGGATCGGAATACCAACCATCCGGGTCAGCCAGCCACTGATCAGGGAAGGCAGATACATGGCCATGATATGCAGTTGAATCACACGTTTGGCGTCGTCCAGATCGTGGCCCGCGATTTCGGTCATGCTTAATGGCGTTGCGGTCATAATGAAACTCATGACGGCATAGCCCACCGCGGCTGCGCTGATTGCAGCCCACACCAATGGGTTTTTCAGAATTTCAGACAGCGGCCGACCGCCACCGGACTGTGAGCTTCTGACCAGCTCACCTCTGGCCCTGTAGCCCAACGCAAGGATGATCAGTGCCGCGGCCTGAACCACTCCGAGCGCCACCCAACTGCTCAGAAATGGATAAACTTCCCCGGTACCGCTGCCGATGGCCGCCACCTCCGGCCCAAGCCACGCCGCCACCAGACCTCCCAGCAGAACCCGGGCAGCCGCAGACCCAGCCATACCAGCCGGCACCGACTCCATGGCTGCAAACCGGTACTGGTGCACAACCGCCAGTCCGGTGCCTCCGACTACCGAGGCAATGCAGAGAAGCAGGAAGCTTCCCTGCCAACTGGATACAGCGCCGAGAACGGCGGCAAGGATCCCCATGACAGCACCAAGCAGCATCACCTGCTTGCGCCCGGTTTTCTCCATTAACCAGGTCGCCGGTTTAATGGCGAGAACCGTTCCCACCACGACCAGTCCAACCGGCAGGGTCGCAAATTCCGGTGCCGAAGCGAGCAGGCGCCCCTGAATACTGCCGATGAATACAATGAACGGCGCCGTACACATGGCCAGCGCCTGCGCCGCAACCAGGACCCATACATTGAGGGGCATAGTTTTATTTTTTCCTGTAGATAATGCCCGGGTGGCACTGCACCATTTCATACAGGTCAGGCAGGCCATTGAGCGATTCGGACGCACCGAGGATCAGGTAACCACCGGGATTCAGAGCCGCGTGAATTCGAGTCAGAATATCCTTCTTGAGGTCGGCGGAAAAATAGATCAGGACATTCCGGCACATGACAATGTCGAACTTGCCGAGCATATAGCGCTCCAGGAGATTCAGCTCCCTGAACTCCACCATGGCCCTCAACTGGGGTTTGATCTGCCAGCCGCCATTCGGTGACGGCGTGAAGAACTGTCGCTGGCGTTCCGGCGAGAGACCCCGGCCGATGGCAATCATCTCGTACTCGCCGCGGCGTGCCACCTCCAGAACGCTCCTGGAGATATCGGTGGCGGTTATTTTTACGTCCCGGAGCCTTCCGGGTCGCTGGCGTCGAAACTCCTCCACGATCATCCCTGCCGAGTAGGGCTCCTGGCCGGTAGAGCAGGCTGCAGACCAGATGCGCAGCGGCTGTGTTGTCTTACGCTCGGCAAACTCCGGCAGAAGTTTTTCCTGGAGAATTCGGAAAGGATGGTTATCCCTGAACCACAGTGTCTCGTTGGTCGTCATAGCATCGATGACAACCTCACGCAGGTTCGCGCGGCCCGGGCGTTTGAGGCGTTCGAGGAGTTTACCGAGGGATTCGAGTTCGTTCTCTTCCAGGATGCGACGAAGGCGGCTCTTCACCAGGTACTGCTTATTCTCACCCAGCAAAATACCACAGGCATCCTGCAGGAATGTCTTGAAGGCTTCGTATTCCTGTGGCGTTATATCCGCTTTCATTGGATCTCTGTTCTGAGTGATTCTGTGCGCAGTGACATCAGGCCTGATCGATTATCTCCATGACCCGCTCTGCCAACTCATCCGGACTGAACTTGGCCATGAAGTCGTCCGCGCCAACTTTCTGAACCATTGCCCTGTTGAACACACCGCTCAACGACGTATGAAGCATGATGAACAGATCCCGGAGTGCGGGATCATCCTTGCATCGGGACACCAGTGTATACCCGTCCATTTCCGGCATTTCGACGTCTGAAATCACCAGCGCCAGATGGTCACACGCATTTGAACCATCTTCCGTAACCTTCTTGAGATACTCAAGCGCCTGTTTGCCATCGTTCCTGATGACAACGGTCATTCCGATCGCCGTCAAACAGCGCTCAATCTGGCGGCGGGCGACAGCCGAATCGTCCACGACAAGGACCGGCAAATGCCCGGCGACGCGCTCGGAAGTCTTGCTCAGCACGGCGTCCGTGACATCTTCCCTCAGAGGAGAAACTTCTGCAAGAATCTTCTCTACATCGATGATTTCTAAAAGTTTATCTTCTATTTTAGTGACAGCGGTCAGATAGACATCCTTGCCAGCACCCTTGGGCGGCGGAAGAATGTCTTCCCAGTTCATGTTCATGATCCGGTCCACACCTGTCACCAGAAAGCCCTGGGTCTTGCGATTGTACTCGGTGATGATGACAAAACTCGTTGGCACGGTTTCCTGCGGGATGCCTGGCAGCCCAATCGCCATACTCAAATCGATGATCGGGATGGTTTCACCTCGTATGTGGGCGACCCCCTGAACGACCGTGCGACTGTTAGGAATGGAAGAGAGCTTCGGACACTGGAGGACCTCTTTCACCTTGAACACGTTGATGCCATACATCTGCCGGCCGCGCAGACGGAACAGCAGCAGCTCAAGCCGGTTCTGCCCCACCAGCTGGGTCCGCTGGTTCACACTGTCCAATACACCTGCCATGTTCTCTCTCCCGGCCCACCGGACTGCCGCCGGCATGCATTTTGCTGCCATTTTCTCTATATCAAGGAGACGACAAAATCTTGTCGTTGCTTCCTTAACCAGCCTGTTTAACGGCTGTCCGCCCCGAATCCTTAGTTCTGGAGGGGGAGGTTTGGACGGTTTTTGACAGCATAGGACAAAGTGACACGTATGCGCATCACCATTTTCGCCCTCTTCCTGCTCCTGACCGGGATCACTGACGCCAGCGCAAAGACGACCGCCGACCAGATCGAAAAAGCGGCCAGCCGCTTCCTTGAGGCTTTTTCGACGCAGCAGGCCGAGGAAGGCTACGAAGTAACCTTCGAAGCCGGAACGGTGGACGACCGCCTGTCGCTGGCGAGCTGCGAAGCCCCTCTTGCCGTCGAATTCACCGGTGATCCCTGGAAGAGTACGCACCCTTCCCTTCAGGTTGCCTGCGAGGGCAGCAAACCCTGGCGTATGTTTGTCACCGCTTCCGTCTCCATTAATGGGCCCGCACTGATTGCCGCCCGCCCCCTGGCACGGGGAGAACGAGTCACCAGCGATATGCTGACAACGCAGTCGGTGGTTGTTAACGCCAGCCGCCGAGGCGTTATGCGCAGCGCCGATGACGTAACGGGTATGGAGGTGCGGCGTCCGGTCAATAGAGGATCTGTCATTACGCCGGACCTGCTCGCTGCCCCGGACGCAGTGGAGCGGGGTGACCATGTTATGATTACCGCCAGCAGTGGCGGATTCTCGGTCACCTCCAGGGGTAAGGCCCTGGCCAATGCTTCCATCGGTGAACAGGTTCTGGTCGAGAACCTTCGGACTGCACGCACCATAAGAGCCAATGTTGTTGCTCCCGGACGAGTCGAGATTCCGATGTAGAAGCCTTGCAAGGCAATGATCTGCCGTGCGGCAATTTGCTGCCGTCGGATTATCCGGAGATGCAGCCGAAAGATGGACAAGGCGTAATGAAATTTTGAAAAATTTCGTTAAAGAACTGTTCGGCGCGGCCGTTACATAGATACACACTCGAGTAAGTCATGCTCCGGCGTGACACCACAGGCAAGCAGGTAACGATATGTCAGTTGACTTTAATGGAATTGGCCGAGGCCAGGTCAACACCCAAAGGACCACAGCCGATAAATCCACCGGCAGCCAGAACACCCAGCCGGAGCCCAGCGAACAGGCGAAAACCCAGACCCAGGGAGCTCGCGGCGACAACGTCAGTCTCAGCAGTCAGGCCAAAGACCTGAAACAGCTCGAGCAGAAACTGGGTGATTATCCCGAGATGGATGATGACCGTATCGCCGAAATCCGGTCAGCCCTGGAAAACGGAACGTACAAAGTCGATGCTGAAAAGCTGGCCCAGAAAATGCTTGATATGGATAAAAGCATATTCGGGTGAGTAGAACATGGCCACAATCGATGATCTGAAAGACCTGCTCTCGCAGGATGTTCATCAACTGCAGGAACTGGCAGAGCTTTTACAGAAAGAGAAGGCCTGCCTCTCCTCCTCCGATGTGCGGGCCTTGCAAGGTCTCACATCTGAGAAAAACCAGCTTCTGGAACAGGTTCGGGGACGTGCCCGGCAGAAAATCCATTGCCTGGTGGCCATGGGCTACAAACCGGACAGCGGCGAACCGTCCCGCTTCCTGCGCAGTGCCGGACTTACCGAGCTGTATGACCTGTGGAAGCAGGCAGACACCAGCATGCGCAAATGTCAGGCTTTGAACCAACACAATGGGCGGGTAATGGCCCACCTTCAGAAGCGACTCTCGCGCCTCACCGATATCTTCCGGGGCGCCACCGGCCAGCAGAAACTGTACGGTCAAAAAGGCGAGCATACGACGGTCTCAAGCCGAACCATCCTGGCCAGCGCGTGACACCAGACGATATTCCCAATGAAAAACGCCCGGAAGTCCGGGCGTTTTTTTATCGCGTGTATATGGTCATCCGCGAGTCGGGATCGAAACGGATATCGTGAATGCTGACATTACCCATTGACGGGCCTCGACTGCCACTGACCCGGATGTTATCCATTCTTATTACCTCGATACGTTCCGGAAATGCCAGCGTCAGCGCTCCATCCCCGCGCACAGCGTAGCGCGGTTCCCCGTCCTGGTAGTGAACTCCGGAAATGGTCAGGTCCGAGTCCAGGAAATTCAGTACCGGCACAAAAATATTGGCGGTCAGCTTCAGGCCCTCAATGACATCGGCTGAGATGCTGCCATCACTCTCCGACGAGGTTTCGGCCATCCTCGAGACTTGTTCAATCCGGTCCAGAAGCGAAGGATCCCCCTGGCCGAGAACCCGGTCGAGTTCCGAATCCACCAGGGGCCTCATCGCGCCGCGCTCATAGACCTCACCCATCGCCGCGGAACTCTGTGCGGCACTGGTGCTGCTGCTCGCGGCAAAACTGACCAATGGCTGAAACGGCAAGGTGACAACGGTGACCAGTGCCGCCGCATTGCGGTAGCGCGACTGGTGCTTCAGTACCCGATGCAATTCCTTTTCGGTGAGCCAGCCCGACTGGATGAACACTTCCCCCAGTCTCTGACCGGTTTCCCGCTGCACCCGGAGACCGTCTTCGAGCTGTTCCTCGGACAAATAACCGCGACTGATCAATAGCCGCCCAAGACGCGACTTTTCTTCAAATCCCTGACGGATTCTCACTCGATTCTCCTTTCCCATAGTGAAAACCGTACAACTCGGCCCGGTATGAAATGATCGTAAAACCGACACCCCTTGAGCGTAGCCCACTTGCTAAAAACTGCGCCTGTGCAATCGCCGAAAAAAACGCCGCATTCTGCTAAGATCCTGCTCCAGAAAGCAGATACCATGAATTATTGCAGGAAACGTCTCTGCAACTAACGAGGAGAGAACCGTTAAAATGCCAAATTCCGTAAAACCGTCCCGGTCTGTGATCCCTGCACTGATTCTGTCTTTGGCCGCCCTGCTGCCACTCCAGAGCCACGGTCAGAGCACGGGCCAGGAAAACGTGGAACAGCTCCCCAAGGTAAAGATTGTTACCAATAAAGGGCCTTTCGTTCTGCAACTGCGCCCGGACGTGGCGCCAAAAACGGTTGAGAACTTTTTGGAGTACGCTGAAAGCGGCTTCTACAACAACACTGTTTTTCACCGCGTGATTCCCGGGTTCATGGTTCAGGGGGGCGGCTTTACCGCGAAACTTTCCCGGAAATCCACGAGCGATCCCATACCGAATGAGGCCAGTCCGACCCTGAAGAACCTTCGGGGCACCGTTGCCATGGCCAGGACCAGTGCACCGGATAGCGCTACCTCACAGTTTTTCATCAACCTGGTCGACAACGGCTTCCTGAATGCCGGCGTTCGCGGTGCCGGATATGCCGTATTCGGCAAAGTGACCGAGGGCATGGGGGTTGTGGACGCCATCGGCGGGGTAGAAACCGGGTATTCCAAGGGGATGGCGGATGTACCCGTGGAGCCCGTGGTGATCGAGAGTGTCTCGATACTGGAGCAACCCCGGTAAAGCCATGACTGCGGATGTTCTTTCGCCGAGGATCGAGGCGGCAACGGTGCGTTGGCACGAAGGGGTCCCGGAGTCGGTCAGGTTTGGAGATGTCTATTTCAGCCGTGACAACGGGCTGGCGGAGAGTCGCTACGTCTTTCTGGACAACAACGGTTTGCCAGAAAGGTTCAGCACGGTTCCGGCAGGCGGGAATTTTGTCATCGCTGAATCCGGTTTCGGTACGGGCCTCAATTTCCTTGCCGCCTGGCAGGCCTGGCGCGACCATGGCCCGGAGCATGCCGCATCGCTTCATTTTATCTCTGTGGAACGCTTTCCGTTGACACGGGAAGACCTTTCCAAAGCCCTTGATCTCTGGCCGGAGCTCTCCGCCCTCGCCTCACAACTAATCGACCACTACCCGCCACTGATCCGGGGGGTGCACAGGATCCTGTTCGATGCCGGGCGCGTCCGCCTGACCCTGTATTTCGGCGACATCCTTGAAGCCTGGCAGGCGCTGACCTTCCAGGCTGACGCCTGGTTCCTGGACGGATTCGCCCCTTCCATGAATCCTGAAATGTGGCTCGATCAGGCAATGACTGCAATCCGCGCCCACAGCAAACCGGGAACCACGTTGGCGACGTTTACCTCTGTTGGCCGTATTCGGAGAGCATTGGCATCAACCGGGTTCGAGATGCGGAAAACCCGGGGATATGGACGAAAACGGGACATGCTGATCGGCAAACTGCCGGCCGGGACGGAAGTCGGAGACACAGCCACACCGGGCTCGGTTGCCATTGTTGGGTCAGGCATCGCCGGCTGCCTGTTGGCGCGTAACCTGGCGGAACGCGGCGTACCCGTGACACTGGTCGACTCATCACCTGAGGCCGGTTCCGGCGCCTCAGGGAACCGACAGGGAGCCACCTACGTCAAGCTCGGAGTGGAGTTCAACGACCAGACCGAACTGGCCCTGTCTGCCCTGATGTTCAGTCAACGTATCTACCGTGCCTACACGGAGGATTACTGGCATCCGACCGGCCTGCTCCAGCTCGCCTGGAACGAACAGGAAGCTGACCGCCAGCAAAGATTTCTGACAAGGAATGACTACCCCGGGGAAGTTCTGTACCCCGTCACCCAGGAACAAGCCACTCAACTGACCGGAGTCCCCACCCAATCCGGAGGACTCTGGTTTCCCCGCAGCGGTTGGCTTGAGCCCTCCGAACTCTGCAAGTCTCTCGCCCAGCACCCGGGCATAAAAAGGATCTTCGATTTCAAGGTCACAGAGCTCACCCCCTCCCAGGGCCAGTGGCGTCTCTCGTCAGCCACGGCAGCCGATCTAATCGCTGATCGGGTTGTGGTGTGTGCTGGGCATGTAACCCCGGAGCTTCTTCCAATCCCGGGGGAGTTCCGTTTCAAGAGTATTCGTGGCCAGGTGAGCCATCTGGAGGAAAAACAGGTACGGACGCCGAAGGCAGTCATCTGCGGCCCAAGGTACCTTAATCCTGTTCATGAGGGCGTCGCAGTGACTGGCGCAACCTTTGATCTTCGAGACATGAACCCGGCCCCCACAGCGGCAAGCAACGAGCAGAACCTCTCCGAACTCGAGACCATGCTGCCGGATATCCTGATCGATCAGTCCAATACCGGAGAGCCAATTGAAGGACGGGTCGGATTCCGGTGTACCACCCACGATTATCAGCCCGTTGCGGACCAGTTGCAGGACAAGGACGGCAACCCTGTCCGTGGGATGTACCTGTTTACCGGCCTGGGAAGCAAGGGACTTACCTACGCTCCGCTGCTGGCTGAATACCTTGCCGACTGGCTTTCAGGGCAACCCCGATGCCTGTCAAGGAACCTCGCACGCCGGGTAGCGAGCCGGCGCATGCACAGGACCTACGAGAACGATTCGGGATCGTAGTAAACTCAAGAAACCTGAAATGCGGCCGATAATCAGGTAATACCTGTTGCCATCGCGGGGAACCAGAGCCATGTCAATCTTCGTCAGCGAACCCGGGCGTCCTGTCGGTACCCGATTACCGGAGGTTTTCCGGGGTCGCCGAGTGGGCGACGTCACCGAGTTGACGGAAAGCCCTTCCATCAGTCCCAGTCATAGCGACGTAACGGATGCTGAGTTCCAGCAGGCCGCCAATTCCGGCCGCCATCGCGCCCTGGAAGAGTATGGCGCAGCCGCCGGTGAGCCAAGAAGCCAGCGGGCATATTTGCCAGTATCCACGATCTGTTCCCGCGCCCTCTATTCCCTGCCGGCCTCATCGACAATATCCGATGCCCTGACGAGCATGGAGGAACACGGTGTCCACCATCTGGTGATCACTGCCGAGGACCATGTTGCGGGACTTGTGGATTTGCGTTGGCTACTGAGTTGGCTGCACACCAATCCGGCGGAGGGGCTGAACCAGAGCATGGTCTATGTTGAGTTGCCGGCTTTCCTCACGGCATCGCCTGAAACCGATGCCCACCAGTTGGCCCGGCTGATGTTGGCCCATCAACTGAGTGCTGCACTGGTAGTCGATGCCGGTGGCGAGCCCTCGGGCATCGTTACCAGCACCGATTATCTGAAACTGTATGCCAGCACCAGTCGTCACGAGGGTGCTGTTTAATTCAGGGCAGACAGTAAACCCCCTTCTGGACTGAAAACGAGCAACAACCGAGCGGCACCACGCCGCGCCAAAGCAACGATTTCGTCGTCACGATAGTTGGCCAATACCAGCACTTCGGTGTCATCTTCGGGTAGTTGATAGTGCCACTCATTCCTGAACGGCGCTTCCTCGGCGCTTTCGCCCTCCTCTGTCAGTGACACCCGAGCGAGAATCGCCTGCTCTCCGGTTCCCGGCGTGTTACCTGCGCTGAACTCTCCATCGGTGGCGCCGCCCACCACGATATCCCCGTCAAAAATAAAGACCGCCTCGAAACGATCTCCGGACAGATCATCCGAATCGTTCACGGTGAATGCGCGATTGAGTACCCCTCCAGACGAATAGGCAAAAACGAAGCCGGCTCTGCTGTTCAGCGGGTTTCGAGCGAGAATGCTGTCGCCGTCATCGCCCTCCGTCACCGAGTAAGTCCCGGTGCCGGTTCCCACCAACCAGAGCAGATTGTTCTCGAACAGTCCGTCAGACACGGGCTCGTTCGCCTCGGTTCCTACCTGTTTGACGGACACGGCGCTCTCAGCACCGGACGCGCTGAAGAAGAAAGCGTCAACCCCGCCAATCACTGCCTCACCGTTCACGGCTCCCGCAGCCGAACCAAAAAGCAATGGCGCGATGGAAACCGAGCTTCCGCCGGCCACAGAATCATTGGCGGACGAACCGATCTGTCGAGTCCAGGCCAGTACCGGGATCTCGTCAGCACCATCCGGTTGGGTATCGATCCGCTGCAGGAAGCTGTCCACTGCCCCCGTCCGGTTCTGATCAGGCCAGGTGCCATCGGTTTCGCCAGCGACCGATACATAGCCACCCTCGGCATTGATGCCAACCGCGCGGACAATGTCATCGCCACTGGTGCCGGTCCTGATGGTCCAGCTGTTAACGTATGCGCCACCGTCGGTCGCCGCATCAAACCAATAGCGCGAGACAATCACATCGTCCCCGCCCTTGGCGTCGGTATCCGGTACATCGGTGCTGTAAGCCACCGCAAACTCGAAACGGTCTACCTTGCTGGCTCCTTCGGACACCTTACGCAATGCAGTACCGATCACCGGCTGCGGGGAGTCGAGCACGTCTCCTGCGTCTGAAATACCAATATCCTGCAACAAGTTGCCTTTCTGATCGTAAATCTTCACCAGTACCCGATCGTTATTGAGGCGGTCAAAACCCGTTACAAAAATTCTGCCGGAATGGGCAATGGCAAAGTTTGTTGCTACGAAACCATCAGAGTCGTTCCATACCAGTGCCGACGTCAGCTCGTTGAGACTCACCCTGAGCAGACCCTCATCCACAGCACGAGCGTAGTTTTCACGGCCGGCCTGGTACTTCTCATCAACCCCGAGCAAAATAAATCGATCATTCAGCCCGGTGTTTGAGTAGGTGTCCGTCAAAACCCGAATGCGGAAACGAAGCTCATTCACCGCCTCCGGAAAAACCAGTTCATCGTTTTCAACCCAGACACCCTCTGACTGTTCCTGCTCAATCACGAATTCCGAACCCAGTCGTGCAGTAGAGTCCTTCGTATGCTTGAGTCGGGCGTTAAAGGTCCCTTCACGATCCCCTGACAACACGCCGACATATTCGCGCTCACCGTTGATATTCAGGGCGTCACGAGCGCCTCCAGCAACGGTTTCCAGGGTCAGGACCGGTTCATCATCGTCGATCACCAGGTTGATTTCGGTGCCCTCGTTATTCTCCCCCAGACCGGCCAGTCCGCTGCGCACTTCCGTGAGGGTCAGCCGCGCAACCTCCGAAGGCTCAGGGAAAGTATCGTCGATCACTTCCAGCCGGATATAGCATTCGGTAACGCCGGGTTCGAACGTCAGCAGCCCGCCAAGTCCATCCTCCCGGAATGTCAGATACTCAAGGCCCCCAAGCCTGGAGCTACTATTGCTGCCCAGAGCAACAATATCCTGGCCGACATTGGCATCGCCGACGTTGGCCTCACTGTAATCGCAACGCTGATGGGGATCATCGAAGCCCGAATCACACTTGGTCGGGTCGTATTCAGAGCTCAGTTCGAAAGCCACACTGACCCGTGTCACCGAGGGACGATCGAGTATGACCTTCGCGACCACCGGGCGAGTTGGACTGGTCACTTCAGTGGTACCCGTCACATTCCCGTCTTCATCGTACTGGTTGATGGTGTAGCTATGCTCACCGGAAGGCTCGAGATCAGGCTGAACGCAGCTTTCGCGGGCAGTTTCAGCGATTTCAGGGCTTTCGCCTTCGGTGAACGTCTCCACTTCCAGGGACAAGGGGTTGTACTTCACCTCAATATCGAAGGGCTGGACGCCCGACATCCGGCCGTCCGTTGTGACCAGATTAATGTCCTGCTCCTTGCCGAGGTCCAGATCGCCGCGATTACCACCGGTAAGCCCTGGCACACCACGCATGATAATCCCCTGGCGCGCCTTGTTGCTGGTATCTTCCAGGGCGAGCCAGGAAGGTGCGTTAGTCAGGGAATAATCGAGAATTGTTTCGCCGCCGTAGGCACCGAAATTGTAGTAGTACTCCACCCCCAGATACGCGGTAGATGGAGGAATGCCCAGGATTGTAGGCTGGTCGGCGGGCTTCTCGGTTTTGCACGCGACTAGTCCGAGGGCAATCAGCATCACAAGGCTAAGGCGGTTGGCGGAAACAATGCGTGAGGTAAAATCGGCGCGCATGAAAAAGTCCGTTGAAACGTTGTTGTTATGGCAGTGCCTGGGCTTTCGCACAAAAGCCGGATTACACACCGTTACAGAACAACGCCATGGTAGCCAATTTAGAGTAGCTGCGATCTGCGCGAGTTCTCAGATTCATCTGCCAACGGGAGTCCCTCCCCGCCCGACCACGGAATGAACGTTATCAGGACTGACTAGTTTTCCAGCCCGTGATCCTTAAGGAGAGCCAACAAGCCGGGCTCATCAAGAATCGGGACGTCGAGCTGTTCCGCTTTTGCAAGCTTGGAGCCCGCTGCCTCGCCAGCCACCACGCAGGCTGTCTTTTTGGACACGCTGCCGGCCACCTTGGCACCAAGACTTTCCAGCTTTTCCCTGGCTTCGTCCCTGGTCATTTCCGAGAGAGTCCCGGTCAGCACCCAGGTCTGCCCCTCCAACGGCTTGTCGCCTTCCGTCACCTCTTCCTGCTGCCACACGACCCCTGCGTCCTTCAGCGCGGCCAGCGTCTCCTGATTATGGGGCTGATTGAAGAAACTTCGGATGTGGCCGGCAACAATCGGCCCTACATCTGGCACCTGTTGCAGGGAATCCTCGTCTGCGGCAGCAATGGCCTCCAGACTACCGAAATGGGAGGCCAGGGATTTCGCGGTCGCCTCGCCGACCTCCCGTATACCCAGTGCATAGAGAAAACGCCAGAGCACTGGCGTACGGGACTTATCAATCGCGGCAATCAGGTTACTCGCTGATTTGTCGCCCATTCGCTCGAGACCTGTCAGGTCCTGCTTTTTCAACCGGTACAGGTCCGCGACCGTCTCCACAAGCTCGTGACCAACCAGAATGTCGATCCATTTATCCCCGAGGCCTTCAATGTCCAGCGCCTTTCTGGACGCGTAATGGCGGATCGCCTCCTTTCGCTGAGCCGGGCAGTAAAGTCCCCCGGAGCATCGGGCAACGGCTTCACCGTCAATCTGAATGACATCGGAATTACACACCGGACAGTGTTCCGGCAACTCTACTTCCCGAGCGTCGGCCGGTCGCTTCTCCGGGACCACCTTCACCACCTGGGGAATGACATCGCCTGCCCGACGGATGAATACGGTATCGCCGATACGGGCATCCAGCCGTCGGATTTCATCCATATTGTGCAAGGTGGCATTGCTTACGGTAACCCCACCAACGAAAACCGGCTTCAGACGTGCGACAGGGGTGACCGCCCCGGTCCGCCCGACCTGAAACTCCACGTCCTCAATGACGGTCAGCTCTTCCTGGGCAGGAAACTTATGCGCGATCGCCCAACGGGGTGCCCGCGACACAAACCCCAGCCTGTTCTGCTGTTCCAGGCTATTGACCTTGAAAACAATACCGTCGATTTCGTAGGGCAGAGAGTCCCGTTTTTCCATCAGCTCCCGGTAGGCCGCCAGACACTCCTCAACCCCTGAGGCCATGCGCATTTCCGGATTGATGCGGAATCCCCAGCTTTTGACCTGCTGCAGGCCCGCCCAGTGATTGTCGGGCAACAAGGTTTCGTCCGTCACAGCCACACTGTAGGCGCACATCTCCAGCGGGCGCTTGGCAGTAACCGTGGATTTTTTCTGACGCAGGCTTCCCGCGGCCGCATTTCGAGGATTCACGAACGTTTTTTCGCCCCGCTCGGACAACCGCCGATTAAGCTCCTCGAAACCAGCTTTAGGCATATACACTTCGCCTCTCACTTCAACCAGCTCTGGTATGTCATCGCCACGGAGTTTGAGCGGCACGGAAGGAATGGTCCGGATATTGGCTGTTATATCTTCCCCGGCATAGCCGTCGCCGCGGGTGGCCGCCGTCCGCAGAGCCCCATACTCGTAATGCAGGCTGACCGCCAGTCCATCCAGCTTGGGTTCGCAGACATACTGGATGTCCTCATCGGTTCCCAAGCGTTCGCGAACCCGACGGTCAAAGTCACGCAGCTCCTCTTCACTGAATGCATTATCCAGCGACAGCATCGGAATCCGGTGAACCACTTCGTCGAAACTGGTTTCAACGCTGCTGCCAACCCGCCGGGTTGGTGAGTCGTCGGAGGCCAGTCCCGGATAATTGGTTTCCAGTGCCTGGAGTTCCCGAAACAGCCGGTCATATTCCGCGTCGGGGATACGGGGATCATCGAGCACGTAATAGTGGTAGTTGTGATCCTCAATCAAAGACCGGAGTTCTTCGACACGCTGAACAATCTCGGGCGTGGCTTTGCTCATGGATATGCGCTCTCACCTGTCAAAAAAATGCCCGGAACAATCCGGGCATCGTTCGTCGATTTCTCGCTCTGGCGTCACACCCGCTGCGACCGCTGTTTGCGGTCAAATTCCCGGATACGTTGACGGCAATGCTCAATGGTTTGCGGGGTCATCACACTGCGACGCTCGTCTTTCAGTTCACCCCCCAGGTTTCGTACCACACATTGGGCGGTTTCGAGCATGAACTCAAAGGCCTGAAGCGCATTCGACGGGCCCGGCAGACTCATGAAGAAGCTGATACCCGGCGTCGTCAATCGGGGCATATCTGCCGGCTTGAACGTCCCCGGTTCAACAGCATTGGCAACACTGAACTGAACGGGACTGGTGGTATCTGCCGCTTCATGTCGGTGATAAATATCCATATCACCGTACTGAAGGCCGCAGGCTTCAAACAACTTCTTCAGGGCTACTCCGCTGAAATCCTCACCAGTGCGGGCAAGTACGTTGATCACAACCACTTCTCGAGCCTCCGGCCGGTTCGCGCCGGCAAGTGGCTGCCCCCCCTTAGGTTCGAAAGGATCACGGCGCGCCGTGTCTTCCTCAACTTCAGTGGTTACTGTTGGCGGCACCGCGCTCTCAGCAGGATCATCAGGCACCTCGACCGTGTCCTCATAGGTATCCGGAATATCACTGGCAGAAACCGTCCGGCGCTCTCCAAGAATACCGTCACCGGCCCCCTGATCCTCATCGGACGCCGTCCAGCCGGAGTCGGGCTCAGGGTACGCGTCATCGTGGGCCGAGAAACCCGATTCCCAGGGTGCCTCCTCCGATTCTGGCGCCGGCTCAGCAGGCCCTTCCGGCTGCTTCGGGCTGTGGTTGGCTGCCGTAACCGGGCGCGTCGGCTTGGGTTTCGGCGTTCCGAAACGGTCGGACCTTTCCCGCTTTACGTACCCCCGCTCTACCAGAGTGTCACGGGAGATTGTCCGGGCTCCGCCATTCGGCAGCTCCGGGTTGTAGTGGTCATCCAGTGGCGATTCCTTAAGTTCATCCGCCCCCATACCGGATGAGATAGCCATGGATTCCTTACGGGCACGACGGACACGGCGGATCCCGTCAATGACAATACCAATGATAACGAGGGTACCGATGGCGATTAACCATTCCCTAAGTGACATAGTCCTGCTGTCCTGTTTGCGGATCGGGTAACAGTGTTACTCTAAGAAAAGCCCGTAATGAATACAACGCGCAGCCGGGCCAGATGGCGTTATTGTCATCCTTGATGCTTTTATGCGCAGCACAAATACTCAGGCCTCCGCCAGCGCTGCAGCCTCCTCCACATCTACCGATACGAGGCGGGAACAGCCCGGCTCGTGCATAGTAACCCCCATAAGTTGATCGGCCAGTTCCATGGCGATCTTGTTGTGGGTAATGTAGATGAATTGAACCTGTTTCGACATTTCCTTGACCATGTTGGCATAACGCCCAACGTTGGCGTCATCCAGCGGCGCATCTACCTCGTCCAGCATACAGAACGGGGCGGGATTGAGCTGGAAAATGGAAAAGACCAGGGCAATGGCGGTCAACGCCTTCTCTCCACCGGAAAGCAGATGGATCGTGCTGTTTTTCTTGCCCGGCGGACGGGCCATGATCGCAACACCCGTTTCCAGCAAATCCTCTCCGGTCAGCTCAAGGTAAGCATTACCGCCTCCGAATACCTTCGGAAAGAGGGCCTGTAGGCCTCCGTTAACCTGGTCGAAGGTTTCCTTGAAGCGCTGACGGGTTTCCCGGTCAATCTTGCGGATCGCATTGTCCAGGGTCTCCAGCGCTTCCATCAGGTCGTCATTCTGACTGTCCAGGTAAGTTTTTCGTTCACTCTGAACCTGGTATTCCTCAATCGCGGCCAGGTTTATAGCGCCAAGCCTCTGAATCCGGCTGCCTATTTTTTCCAGCTCGTCCGCCCAGTCCTTTTCGTTTGCACCTTCCGGCAACTGCTCCAGGACTTCCTGGAGCTTAACGTCCAGCTCCTGGAGCTGCTCGATGTGATTGCCAGATCGAATTTCCAGCGCCTGGGACTCCATTTTGAGCTTTTCCAGTTTTGACCGTACTTCCTGTATCTCGTGGTCAATCCGGCTGCGGCCCTGCTCTTTCTCCCGCACCTCGCGATCAATCTCTTCGAGCGCGTCCCGGGCCGCGCCGAGCTTGTCCTCCTCCGCCAGGCGCCGGTCCAACAGACCTTCGAGCTGCATCTGGAGGTCTTCGATGGGTTCTTCCGCACTTTCCCGGGATTCCCGCAGAATCTCCAGGCGCTCCTCAATCCTTTCTTTCTGCAACTGCATGCGCTCGATAGTCTGTTTTAGACCATCCCGCTGACTGTTCAAGGACTGCAACTGGAGCTGTAACTGGTGGGCATGATCCCGATCATGGCGGGCATCGTGCCTGAGGCGATCAAGGTTTTCCCGCAGGCCGTCCCGCTGTTCCAGCAGCTGTTCCTTCTCCTCATCGCTGTCTTCGGTGGAGGCCAGCGCCTGCTGCCACTCTTCCCGGGCTTCCCGCAAGCTCTCTTCCTGGCTCTCGAGGTTGAGAGAAACGTCCGACAGATCTTCACGAATACTCTGCAAGCGGGCATTAATCTGTTCCGCCCGCGCCCTGAGCCCGCTGATTCTCGAAGACAACCCGCTCAGCTCCCGCTCGGCATCACTGAGACTTGCCTGAGCATCATCGCGGGCCGACTCGGCCCGTTCAACCCGCTCCTGGAGACCGTCCAGCCGTTCGCTGGCCAGGGCCAGGGACTCTTCAGCCCGGGCAAGCTGCGAGTCCAATTCACTCACCTTTTTCTGGCGTTCGATAACACCAACCTGACCAGCATCGGAATCAGGCATCAGCACCCAGTCACGGGACACCCAGACCCCGTCCGGCGTGATAACGCTTTCGCACTCCTCCAGTTCTGAGCGCATGCCCAGCGCATCCGAGAGAGTCTCAACCGCACGGATACCCGCCATGAGAGCCGCCACGGCCGGAACGCCAGATACCTTGGCTGCCAGGCCACTGCTCGTGGAGACGCTGACCGGTTCACCGCCGGCATCAACCAGGGCCAGACCTTTCGGTGCAGAACCCATGGCCCCTGAAAGATGATCGATTCCCGGCAACGACAGACCGTGTGTGAATCGTCCAATCACCTGCTCCACGGCAAATTCCCAGCCGTTCTCAATGCGTAACTGGCTGGCGACACGAGGTGTATCCGTCAACCCATGTTCGGACAACCAGCTCTGTAGCGCATCGTCCTGACCGCCAAGCTGTTCATCCAGCAGGGCCTGCTGCGACTCCAGTGATGCCCGAAGGCTTTGAACCCGCTGGCGCTCCTCACCTGCAGCCTGTTCCGCCTCACGCTGCTCCTGTCTCGCTTCGTACAAGTCTTCCTGGATGCTCGCAATACGCTCCGACGCTTCCTCCCTCTGCAACTCCAGGGTTTCCTGCTGTTCCTGCAGTTCCTCAAGTTCAGCCCGGTCCATCTGGCCATCCAGCAACGCCTGTTCATCCTCCAGCTTTCGATAGCGGCCCCGAAGCTGTTCGATAGCATCTTCCAGCGACCGGATGCGGGATTGGGACAACTCGGCCTGACGCCGCGCATCCGAAGACCGGCTGCTGAAATCTTCCCATTTCTGCTGCCACTCACTCATGGCCTCTTCCGCCATTTGCAGTTTTTCGCCGGATTCCTCCGATCGCAATGCCAGCGCTTCCTGCTCCGGTTCCATCATGTTGAGCTCTTCCTGGATCCCGGACAGCTTGTCCTCGTCCTGCTCAAGTTCCCGGGCCAGTTCGCGTTGATTGGCCATGGCCTGATCAAGCTCGGCGGCAGTCTGGCGACTTCGCTCGCGCTGGTGCTCCAGGCTCTGTTCTATTCGGGCAATGTCCGCGCCCGCTTCGTAGTAACGGGCCTGGGCCTTATTGAAATGCTCGGTCCGGTCAAGGTGATTCTCTCGCAGGGACTCCAGCGAGGTCTCGAGATTCACCCGCTCGGTCAGCCGTTTTTCAAGCTCCAGCTCTGTGTCCCGGATTCTGGCCCGCCACGTTTGCAGGTCATTATCGAGCGATTGCCAGCGCAGAACCGTGAGTTCCGCTTTCTTCTGACGTTCCTCATGCTTGTACGCCTTATATTTCTCAGCGGCGGCTGCCTGGCGCTCAAGGTGCTGAAGTTGCCGGCCCAGCTCATCGCGAAGGTCCGTAAGGCGTTCGAGGTTCTCCTGGGTACGGCGGATCCGGTTTTCGGTTTCCCGGCGGCGCTCCTTGTACTTTGAAATACCGGCCGCTTCTTCAATGTAAATCCGAAGCTCTTCTGGCTTTGCCTCGATCAGCCGGGAAATCATGCCCTGCTCAATGATGGCGTAGCTGCGGGGCCCGAGACCGGTGCCGAGGAAAAGATCCGTGATATCCCGACGGCGGCACTTGGACCCGTTCAGGAAATACTCCGACTGCCCTTCTCGGGAGACCCTACGGCGCACGGAGATCTCATTAAAACGAACAAATTCGCCGGGCGCGGATCCGTCGCTGTTATCGAAAACCAGCTCGATCGAGGCCTGACCGACCGGTTTCCGAGCGCTGGACCCGTTGAAAATAACGTCAGTCATGGATTCGCCGCGCAGGTATTTTGCGGAGCTTTCGCCCATAACCCAGCGAACGGCGTCAATGATATTGGATTTGCCACAACCGTTGGGACCGACGACCGCAGTCATGTTGGAAGGGAACGGCACGGTTGTCGGATCAACGAACGATTTGAAACCGGATAATTTGATGGACTTCAGGCGCATATCAGGCGCTCGCCTCCTCCCTGAGAATGGTCAAAACCTGTTGCCGCTGATGCTCGCCAAACGCCTGGATCACCGATTGCAGTCGAGCCGAATCGTCACTGACTGCAGCGTCGGCAAGTTGCCTGAAAAACGTCGCGGTTTCAGCAATTTCATCCCGGAAATTTTCGAGCGCAACGAAATAGGTCCGACTGATGGCCGGCCGGAAATTTTCGAGAGTTTCTTCCAGAAACGGGTTATCGACCAGACCGTAGGCATAGCGCATGACTCCGAAGCCTGCATCAATTACCTTTTCGGCGGCATCTGCGCCGGTGGAATTGAGCGCATCAATGACGGCCTGGAGCTCCTTCACCTGGCCCATGACACCCCCGAGATCGGCACCTGACCATCGCTCAAGGACCTTTCGTCCGAGCATGCATAGCAGATCAATGTAGATGTCGTAGAGGCTGTTGACGCTTTCTGGTGTCAGCTTGGAGACAACAGCGCCGCGCCGGGGAAATATCTCAATCAGGTGCCGCCGCTCAAGAATCAGCAGCGCTTCACGAACAGAGCCACGGCTGACATTGAGCTCGCCGGCCACCTTGAGTTCCTGAATTCGTTCACCAGGCTTCAGATCCCGGGTAACGATCCGCTGGCCAAGGTGCTGGGCAATTTGTTCAGACAGACTTTCCGGGGCCTGAAACCTCATAAATCGGGTCGCTCACTTCTGCAGACGGCGTAGGTACAAGCGCAAGAGTTTACCACAGGCATCCGTCAGCCCAATCCCTTTCCCGACATTTGCGCACGCTATCGCAAGTGGGCGGCAAATGCCTGCCGCTAAATTGACAGAGAGCACGCTCGCCCGGCCTTTGTTTTCACGTTATTTACAGACCAAAACGGGAGGCAATTGTTTTTTATATCTTTTTATAGGACGGCACGTTTAGTGCTTAATTGCGTGGGGTGCACGGTAACGCCCTAAATCTTAACGACAGAGTGAGCTTAGTGAAACACATTCCTTCCCTTCAACGACCTGTCTCGCAGCCCCGTAAACTTGCCGCGCTTCGGCAGGCCCGGGAGGATTGGCACAATCCTTCGGATGTTCTCACGAGACTCGCCCGCCGTCTGTCTACAACACTCTCGCTCGAGACCCAGCTTGGCATTCTGGCAGAGGAACTGGCAGATATCGTGCCTTTCGATTCTCTCCACTACCGGCACCGAATTGCCCGTGAGGACTTCGTCTTCGCCACTGGCCTGGGCGGGCAGCACCGGTGCGAATACCGGCTGAATCTGGAAGGCGTTTCCTACGGCGTGCTCACCCTGTATCGCCGGAAGAAGTTCGCTGACGAGGAACTGGAGGGCGTCGAAACCATTCTGGGCACCGCAATCTGCCCTCTGCGCAATGCCTGCCAGTACATCACCATCGAAAAGGCCTCCCTGACTGACGCGCTGACCGGAATCCCCAATAAGCGGGCGCTGGACGAAGCCCTGCTCCGTTCAAGCCAGCTGTCCGACAGACACAGTGACGAGTACTCGCTCGTCCTCTGCGATCTGGATCACTTCAAGTCGGTCAACGACAACCATGGCCACGTGGTGGGCGATCACCTGTTGCAGATGGCCGCGGAGTGTCTCGAACGGTCAGTTCGAACCTCTGACAGCGTCTACCGTTTCGGCGGGGAGGAGTTTGCGGTCCTGCTCCCCCATACCGGAGAGCAAGGTGCGAAAGATGTGGCAGAGAGGATCAGGGAAGCAATCACCGGGATTGTTGTTGATTGCGGGGATGCGAAGCTTTCCGTAACTACAAGCTGTGGCGTTGCCATGCACCTCAAGGGGGAAGCGCCCGGGCAATGGCTGGCCCGGGCAGATGACGCGCTCTATCAGGCGAAACGTCAGGGTCGAAATTGCACGCAAGTCTTCGCTGCCATCCGTTAGAAACTACTTTCGCGGCCCTCTCTTCTTGCCAGCGGCATCCTTTCCGGATGCTTTCGGCGGGCCAGAATCGCTGACCTGCCAGCGGCTACCACTGCGTTTCTGGCTCCGGCCGGGGCTTTTCCTGCGCTGACGATCCTGCGCAGCCTTCTCGTTTGGTGTCTTCTGGGGAATCTCGACCGGGGCCAGATCCACAGTCCGGCTGAGGATATCGACAGCTTTCTGGTCAAGCTCTTCCCACTTACCCAGGGTCAACCGACTGGGCAGAAAAATCGGGCCGTAACGCACGCGCTTCAGGCGACTGACCCGCACGCCCTGGGACTCCCAAAGTCGGCGAACCTCCCGATTACGCCCTTCAAGAAGAGTCACGTGAAACCAGCGGTTCATGCCGCTACCACCCGCGGGACTGATGTCCGTGAATTTCGCCATGCCGTCTTCAAGGAGAACACCCTCCATCAGGCGCTCAAGCATGGCGTCATCGACTTCCCCGAAAATACGAACCGCGTACTCCCGGTCGATCTGGCGGGATGGATGCATCAGCCGGTTGGCCAGTTCACCGTCGGTGGTGAACATAACGAGTCCGGTGGTGTTGATATCCAGCCGGCCTATGGAAATCCAGCGATGGTCCTTCAGACGAGGCAGGCGGTCGAAAACCGTTGGCCGACCCTCCGGATCCTTACGCGTCGTCACCTCGCCTTCAGGCTTGTTGTATATCAACACCCGGCGAACAACCTCGGCTGCACCGGAGACATCCAGCCGCTTTCCATCCAGCTCAAACCGGTCTTCAGGCGTCGCCTTTTGTCCGGGCGAGACCGCGTGCCCATTAACCGTAAGGCGCCCCGCTTCCATCCAGCCTTCTATTTCACGCCGGGAACCGGCTCCCACGCGGGCCAGGAGTTTCTGTATGCGCTCCGGACCACCTTCGCTGGCTTTCTCCACGACCGGTCTGGCCGCCTTTTTCGGGCGTTCTGAACCCATTGATAAATCCTTAGTAACTGCCTGAGACCTTGATGGTTTCAGTGAAGTGTCTGCTCATCCGAGTCGCCGGAAGCCGGGGACTCGAATTCAATTTCCGCCTGCATATTCTTTTCAATCTCACGGCCGATCTCTTCCAGATCCCGCACTTCCGACAGTGGCGGCAACTGGTCCAGTCCAACGAGGTTGAAATAGTCCAGAAACTGTTTGGTTGTGGCGTACATGGCCGGGCGGCCCGGCACATCCCGATGCCCCACAACGCGCACCCACTCTCGCTCAAGAAGTGTTCGGATGATATTGCTGCTTACCGTGACACCCCGAATGTCCTCGATCTCGCCGCGCGTGATTGGTTGCCGGTACGCAATGAGCGCCAGGGTCTCTAACAGGGCGCGGGAGTAGCGCTGCGGTTTTTCCTCGAACAGCCGGCCGACCCAGGGGGCGTATTCCTCCCTAACCTGGAGGCGATAGCCACTGGCAACTTTTTTCAGCTCGAAGCCCCTGCCCTCGCAGGCGGACTCGAGAAGCATCATCACATGTTCCATAACCTGCCGGGCCGGACGCTCGTCCTCGGCAAACAGTTCGCGCAGCTGTTCGAGGGAAAGCGGCTTTCCGGCAGTCAGCAGCGCCGCTTCGGTGATGGCCTGAATACGTAAAAGATGCTCTTCATTCATAACGGTTATCCGCTTCCCCCACTGCTGTCGTTACCGGCCGGAGGCCACAATTAACTGACCGCCCGGGCCCGAACATGAATCGGCCCCAGAACTTCCGCCTGCACCACCTCTATCAACTGCTCCTTGACCAGCTCCAGGGCTGCCAGGAAGGTCACCACCACGCCCAGCTTGCCCTCCTCCGGCGTGAACAGACTTTCGAACGATACGAAATGATCGTCCTGAAGCGCTGACAGGATGGCCGACATCCGCTCACGGGTGGACAACCTCTCCCGCTCCACGTGGTGGCTCGTGAACAGGTCCGCGCGCTGCAAGACCCCCTGTAGCGCCAGCAGCATCTCCCGGAGATCCACATCCGGATGTGGCTGGCTGGAAGGCAGCTTGGGCAACGCCACGGAGGCCAAAAAGTTGTCCCGCTCCAGGCGGGGAATCTCGTCAATATCTTCGGCAGCTTTCTTGAACCGTTCGTACTGCTGCAACCGGCGAATCAATTCAGCCCGCGGATCAATTTCCTCCTCGTCGTCACTCTCCTGGCGCGGCAACAGCATGCGCGATTTGATCTCGGCCAGCGTCGCTGCCATCACCAGGTATTCAGCGGCGAGTTCAAAGCGCATGGCTTCAACCGCCCCGATGTAATCCATGTACTGACGGGTAATTTCACTGACATCAATGTCCAGAATGTTCATATTCTGGCGGCGGATGAGATAAAGCAACAGATCCAGGGGCCCCTCGAAGGCTTCGAGGAACACCGCCAGCGCATCGGGTGGGATGTAAAGATCCTTCGGCAGATCAACAACCGGTTTCCCCGAGACGCGGGCGAGGGCCGCCGAGTCTGCGGCTCCCTCCTCTGTACCTGGCACGGCCGTGCCGGTCGACTCATCCGTCATACGCTTCTCCTCGGAAACCGATCGCTGGCCTCACATCCACACTCTCTGAGCCAGACTAGCGGTAATGCAGCCCCATCGCAGCGCGCACTTCCTCCAGGGTATCCCGGGCCGCGTCACGCGCATGTTCCCGCCCTTCCTGCAGGATTGAATGGACCAGGTCGGGATTGCCCTCATACTCACGAGCACGCTCATGCAGGGGCCGCTGTTCCTCGACGATGGCATCAATAAGAGGCTTTTTACAGTCAAGGCAGCCAATCCCGGCACTCCGACAGCCGTGCTGCACCCAATCCTGGGTATCGGCATCGGAGTAGATCTTGTGCATGTCCCAGACCGGACACTTGTCGGGATCACCGGGATCGGTCCGGCGCACCCGCTGTGGATCCGTCTGCATGGTCCGGATTTTCTGGGCCACGCTGTCCGGTTCTTCACGCAGACCTATGTAGTTGTTGTAAGACTTGGACATCTTCTGGCCATCCAGACCCGGCATCTTGGACTCGGGCGTGAGCAGCGGCTGGGGTTCCGGCAGAATGACCTTACCGCCACCCTCGATGTAACCATACAGGCGCTCGCGGTCACCCAGAGAGATGTTTTGCTGCTCTTTCAGCAGCGCCCGGGCCGTCTCGAGAGCCTCAAGATCGCCCTCCTCCTGATATCGCTTCTTGAGGGTCCGGTAGAGCTTCGCGTTCTTCTTGCCCATCTTCACGATGGCGCCTTCGGCCTGCTCTTCGAAGCCGGGCTCACGACCGTAGAGGTGGTTGAAGCGACGGGCAATTTCCCGAGTGATCTCTACGTGGGACACCTGATCGGCGCCAACCGGCACCTTACCGGCGCGATACACCAGGATATCGGCGCTCTGCAGCAACGGATAACCCAGAAAACCGTAGGTCGCGAGGTCTTTTTCGCGGAGCTTCTCCTGCTGGTCCTTGAAGGTGGGCACCCGCTCCAGCCAGCCCAGCGGCGTAATCATCGACAGCAACAGGTGGAGCTCGGCATGCTCGGGCACCTGGGACTGGATAAACATGGTCGATGACCCGGGATTGACGCCGGCAGCAAGCCAGTCGATCACCATATCCCAGACGCTCTGCTCAATCCCGGAGGGATCGTCGTAATCAGTGGTGAGCGCGTGCCAATCGGCGACGAAGAAAAAGCACTCGAACTCGTGCTGGAGTTTCACCCAGTTTTTCAGCACACCGTGGTAGTGACCAAGGTGAAGCTTGCCGGTCGGACGCATGCCGGACAGAACCCTTTGCTGGGAATCTACAGAACTCAAAGCACGAACTCCTTATTTTGAATGGGAACCGCCATCATAGTTCAGGCGACCCGGCATTATAAATAAAAAACCCCCGCTCTGCAGGGCAGAAACGGGGGTTTCCTGAAAGAAGACCGACTTACCAGCCAGTTGCTTCCTTCAAAGCCTTGCCGATTTCGGCCAGGCTGCGCACGGTTTTAACACCGGCATCGTTCAGGGCGGCAAACTTCTCGTCGGCCGTGCCCTTACCACCAGAGATGATGGCGCCGGCGTGACCCATACGCTTGCCTGGAGGCGCAGTTACACCGGCGATGTAGGAAACCACCGGCTTCGTTACGTTCTCCTTGATGAAAGCGGCCGCTTCCTCTTCCGCGGTACCGCCGATCTCACCGATCATGACGATAGCTTCGGTCTGCGGATCGTCCTGCAACAGCTTCAGGATATCGATGAAGTTGGAGCCCGGGATCGGGTCGCCACCGATACCGATGCAGGTGGACTGACCATAACCGAAGTCTGTGGTCTGCTTGACCGCTTCGTAAGTCAGCGTACCGGAACGGGACACGATGCCCACTTTGCCCGGCTTGTGAATGTGACCGGGCATGATGCCGATCTTGCACTCACCCGGAGTGATCACACCCGGACAGTTCGGACCGATCATACGAACGCCTTTACGATCAACGTATTCTTTGGCGTACAGCATGTCGATGGTCGGGATGCCCTCGGTGATGCAGACAATCAGCTGGATGCCAGCGTCAGCAGCTTCGATGATCGCATCCTTACAGAACGGAGCCGGTACATAGATAACGGTAGCTTCTGCGCCGGTCTTCTCGACCGCCTCACGGACCGTGTTGAACACGGGCAGGCCCAAATGCTCGGTACCGCCCTTGCCCGGGCTTACGCCGCCAACCATCTTGGTGCCGTATTCAATCGCCTGCTCGGAGTGGAAGGTACCCTGTGCGCCGGTAAAGCCCTGGCAGATAACCTTGGTGTCTTTGTTGATCAGGATGCTCATTATTTACCCCCTGCGGCTTTAACGACTTGCTCTGCGGCGTTAGCCAGGCTGGTAGCCGCGATGATGTTCAGGCCACTTTCCTGGAGTACCTGCGTGCCCTTCTCGGCGTTGTTGCCTTCAAGACGAACAACAACCGGCACTTTGACACCCACTTCCTTGACCGCACCGATGATGCCCTCTGCGATCATGTCGCAGCGAACGATGCCGCCGAAGATATTAACCAGAACGGCCTGTACGTTGTCGTCAGACAGGATGATCTTGAACGCTTCGGATACGCGCTCTTTGGTCGCACCGCCGCCAACGTCCAGGAAGTTGGCAGGCTGGCCGCCGGACAGCTTGATGATGTCCATGGTACCCATGGCAAGGCCCGCACCGTTGACCATGCAGCCGATGTTACCTTCCAGTGCCACGTAGTTGAGTTCCCACCTGGCGGCTTCGGCTTCCCGGGAATCTTCCTGGGACGGATCGTGCATTTCATGGATTTTCTTCTGACGGTACAGCGCATTGCCGTCTACGCCGATCTTGGCGTCGAGGCAGTGCAAATCACCGGCCGGGGTAATAACCAGCGGGTTGATCTCGAGCAGAGCCAGGTCGCGCTCCTCGAAAAGCTTCGCCAGACCCAGGAAGATCTTGGTGAACTGACCGATCTGCTTGCCTTCGAGCCCCAGTTTGAATGCCAGCTCACGGCCCTGGTACGGCTGTGCGCCAACCAGCGGATCGATTTCGGCCTTGAGGATCTTTTCCGGCGTTTCTTCGGCAACCTGCTCAATCTCGACCCCACCTTCAGTGGAAGCCATGAACACGATGCGACGGGTGCCACGATCGACAACGGCGCCCAGGTAAAGCTCCTGGTCGATGTCAGTGAGGGATTCAACCAGAATCTTGCTGACCGGCTGGCCGTGCTCGTCGGTCTGGTAGGTTACCAGGTTCTTGCCCAGCCACTTCTCGGCAAACTCACGAATCTCGTCTTTGCTTTTGACCAGCTTTACGCCGCCAGCCTTACCACGTCCACCCGCGTGAACCTGTGCTTTGACTACCCATGCGTCACCGCCGATTTCGGTAGCGGCCGCTACGGCCTCTTGAGGGGTATCACAGGCAACGCCCTCGGATACTGGCAGGCCATACTCAGCGAAAAGCTGTTTGCCCTGATATTCATGCAAATTCATAGTTAATGTCCCGCTTATTGATGGAGGATAACCACATACGGAAATGAACCCGCGCAAGTCCCTGTCGGGAGCTGCTGTTGCGAATTCGATTTGGCGGATCGGGGATCACCTCAACCCGCCTTGAGCGCAACCGGAAACCAGCCGTTTTATGGCAGTGGGGCGCCGTCATTGGCGCCCCTGTTTCCTGGCTTGCGTTACTTCTTTTTGCGGCGGTTGGCGACGTGAATCGCGCCACCGGCAACGGCCAGGGCCGCCTCGTGCACGGACTCGGACAGAGTCGGATGCGCAAAGCAGGTCAAGGCCAGATCTTCGGCGCTGGAGCCAAACTCCATGGCAATCACGCCCTGAGCGACAATCTCTGACGCCTGGGGACCGACCACATGAAAACCGAGAATACGGTCTGTTTTCGCGTCAGCGATGATCTTGACCAGTCCAGAAGCCGAGTTGGCAGCCATGGCCCGACCGTTCGCAGCAAACGGGAAGGTGCCGACGTTGTAGTCCTCACCTTCGGCCTTGAGCTGTTCTTCGGTCATGCCTACCCAAGCCACTTCCGGCGCAGTGTAGATGACGTTCGGAATGCAATCGTAATTGACCTGAGGCTTGTGCCCGGCAATACGCTCCGCAACCATCACGCCCTCTTCAGAGGCCTTGTGTGCCAGCATCGGGCCACGAACAACGTCACCGACCGCCCAGACGCCCGGCGCTTCGGTCTTGCAGTTGTCATCGACAAAGATGAAACCACGCTCATCCATCTGAACGCCCGCGTCCTCGGACAGCAGGTTGTCGGTGTAGGGACGACGACCAACCGCGACAATCAACTTGTCAAACTTGGCCTCGTGCTTCCCCTTGGAATCTTCGTAGGTCACGTTTACCAGCTTACGCTTGACCTCGGCACCCGTCATCCGGGCACCCATGACGATGTCCAGCCCCTGCTTCTTGAACTGCTTCATCGCGTCCTTGGCGACCTGCTGATCAACGGCAGGCAGGAAGGTGTCCTGGGCTTCCAGGACCGTTACCTCGGAACCCAGGCGCGCCCAGACACTGCCCAGTTCCAGGCCGATCACGCCAGCACCAATCACACCCAGGCGCTTCGGCACTTCGGTAAATTCCAGCGCGCCCTCGGAGTCGACGATGTACTCGCCGTCGAACGGCGCAGGCGGAATCTGGATCGGCTTGGAGCCGGATGCCAGGATGACGTTCTCGGCCTCATAAGTCGTGGCCTTGCCATCCTTGTCGGTAACCTCAACCTTGCGGTTGGCCAGCAGTTTGCCGTGACCGTGGATGGACGTAACGCCATTGGCCTTGAACAGACCGGCAATACCGCCGGTAAGCTGCTTAACGATGCCGCTCTTGCGCTCCATCATCTTCGCGATGTCCATTTTGACATCCTTGGCGATGATGCCCTGCATCTCGTAATCGTGGGTGGTCTCCTCAAACTTGTGAGAAATCTCCAGCAGCGCCTTCGAGGGAATACAGCCCACGTTCAGACAGGTGCCACCAAGCACCTGGCTCTTGCCATCGGTCGATGTCCATGATTCAACACAAGCTGTTTTCAGGCCCAGCTGAGCGGCCTTGATGGCGGCCACATAACCACCCGGGCCCGCGCCAATGACAATTACGTCGTACTTATCAGACATATTTGATCCCGTTTTCTGATTCGTTAAGTGTCAGCTCAGACGTCCAGCAGAATACGCGCCGGGTCCTCAAGCATTTCCTTAATAGCTACAAGGAACTGCACCGCTTCCTTACCATCGATCATCCGGTGGTCATAGGACAGCGCCAGATACATCATCGGCAGGATTTCCACCTTGCCATTGACCGCCATCGGGCGTTCCTGGATCTTGTGCATGCCCAGAATCGCCGTCTGCGGCGGATTCAGGATAGGCGTTGAAATCAGGGAGCCAAAAATACCGCCATTGGTGATCGTGAAGGTACCGCCGGTCATCTCTTCAATGCCCAGCTTGCCCTCTTTCGCCTTGGTGCCGTACTCAACAATCTTCTTCTCGATATCTGCGAGTCCCATGGCGTCGGAGTCGCGGAGAACCGGAACCACCAGCCCTCGGTCCGTGGATACTGCGACACCGATATCCTGGTATCCGTGGTAGACCATATCGTTGCCGTCGATAGAGGCGTTCACGGCCGGGAAACGCTTAAGAGCCTCGGTTGCGGCCTTGGTAAAGAAGGACATGAAGCCAAGCTTGATGCCATGGCGCTTTTCGAAGCTTTCCTTATACTGCTTGCGCAACTCCATGATCGGCGCCATGTTCACCTCGTTAAAGGTGGTCAGCATGGCAGCGCTTTGCTGGGCATTCACCAGACGCTTGGCAATGCTTGCACGCAGACGGGTCATCGGTACGCGCTTCTCAGGACGCTCACCAGAGGCCACGTTTACTTCGGGCATCTGCGCAGCCGGCTGCGGTGCAGCAGAACCGCCAGACGGCTTGTTGTCGACGTGGTTCTGCACGTCTTCCTTGGTGACCCGACCGTCTTTCCCGGTGCCCTTGATGGCATTGGGATCGATATTGTTTTCCTCAGCCAGCTTGCGTGCCGCGGGGCTCAGGATCGCATCACCGGACGCCGCTGCTTCAGCTTTCGGGGCTTCGGCTGCTGGTGCTTCTTCCTTTTTGGTCTCGGCAGGCTTGGACTCGCCCGCAGCCCCTTCCTTGAATTTGCCGATGACTTCACCGCTCTCGACTGTATCGCCTTCGCCCTTGACGATCTCCTCGATCACGCCGTCTGCCGGGGCAACAACTTCCAGTACAACCTTATCGGTTTCAATATCGACAATCAGTTCATCACGTGAACAGGCTTCGCCCGGCTGCTTGTGCCAGGTCGCAACGGTACCTTCTGCGACCGACTCCGGGAAAACGGGGGCTTTAATCTCAGTTGACATTACGGATCCTTAGTTCGGTAGCTCGTCAGATTTCAAACGCGTCGTTTACCAGCTTCTTCTGCTCTTCGATGTGGACAGACATGTGTCCACAAGCGGGAGCAGCCGAGGCATCGCGACCAGCATACTGGAGGTACAGTTTTGGATTCAGGCGCTGAAGCGCATTTCTCATGTGATGCTGGCTTGGATACCAGGCACCCTGGTTCATGGGCTCTTCCTGGCACCACACCACATTTTTGAGTTTGGTGTACTGGCCGATAAGTGCGTCCAGATCGTCCCCGGGGAACGGATACAGCTGCTCGATGCGCAGAATGGCCACATCCTCTCGCTCATCCGTTTTCTTCTTCTCCAGCAGGTCGAAGTACACCTTGCCACTGCACATGATCAGGCGGGTGACCTTCTTGGGATCGGAAGGTTCCTTCTCCGGCAGTACCGTCTGGAATGTGCCCGAGGTCAGGTCATCAAGATCGGACGTCGCCTCTTTGTGACGCAGCAGACTCTTCGGAGTGATCGCCACCAGTGGCTTGCGCAGCGGGCGCTTCACCTGACGACGCAGCATATGGAAAACCTGGGACGGCGTCGTGGGTACGCACACCTGAATATTGTGCTCGGCGCACAATTGCAGGAAACGCTCCAGACGGGCCGAACTGTGCTCCGGTCCCTGCCCTTCGTAGCCGTGAGGCAGCAGCAGAGTCAGACCACACAGACGACCCCACTTATGTTCGCCACTGGTCAGGAACTGATCGATAACGACCTGGGCACCGTTGGCGAAATCACCGAACTGGGCTTCCCAGACAATGAGGCCGCTCGGAGCCGTGGTGGCATACCCGTACTCGAACGCCATTACCGCTTCTTCGGACAGCAGCGAATCGTAGATTTCAAATTTCGGCTGGTCGTCGGACAGTTCCTCAAGAGCAATGTGCGTCGAGCCGCCCTTCTGGTTATGCAGCACCGCGTGGCGATGGGAGAACGTACCCCGCCCAACGTCCTGTCCGGTAATCCGGATCGGATGGCCTTCGTCCAGCAAAGTGGCGTACGCCATGACTTCACCGTAGCCCCAGTTGATCGGCAGAGCCCCGGCCGTCATCTTCTCTCGATCAGAGACGATCTTGGAAACCTGCCGCTGAATGCTGAACCCTTCCGGAACAGAGGTCAGCTTCTTGCCGAGCCTCTGGATCGTTTTCAGGCTGACGCTGGACTTACACTTGGCTGTCCACTCGTGACCCAGGTACGGCGTCCAGTCAACGTAGAGCTCCTTGTTCGGCTCCTTGACCAGGGATTTGACCACGTGCTCGCCGTCATCCAGCGCGTCACGGTAATCGTTTTCCATCTGCTTGCCTTCTTCCTCGGTGATCACACCGGCGGCAACCAGTTGCTCGGCATACAGGTTTCGGGTGGTCTTGAGCTTGCGGATTTTTTCGTACATCACCGGCTGGGTTGCTGCCGGCTCATCCGCCTCGTTGTGGCCGCGGCGGCGGTAGCACACCAGGTCAATAACCACGTCGTTCTTGAATTCGTTGCGATAGTCCATCGCCATCTGGGTGGCGAACATCACCGCGTCCGGATCGTCGGCGTTAACGTGCAGGATCGGCGCCTGGACCATCTTGGCCACGTCGGTGCAATACTCGGTGGAGCGAGCGTCTTCCTGTTTGCTGGTGGTGAAACCAACCTGGTTATTGATGACGATATGGATGGTGCCGCCTACACCGTAGCCCCGGGTCTGGGACATCTGGAAGGTTTCCATCACCACACCCTGCCCGGCGAACGCTGCGTCACCGTGCATGATGATCGGCACGACTTGGGTACCATCGTTGTCATTCCGGCGGGTCTGACGGGCACGAACCGACCCCTCAACCACCGGCGACACGATTTCGAGGTGTGACGGGTTGAATGCCATGGCCAGGTGCACTTCACCGCCCGGCGTCATCACGTTCGAAGAGAAACCCTGATGATATTTCACGTCACCGGACCCGGAATCGGCCAGCTTCTTGCCTTCAAATTCGTCAAACAGTTCTTTGGGGTTCTTGCCGAGCGTATTCACCAGCACGTTGAGGCGACCACGGTGCGCCATACCCAGAACGATTTCCTTGGCGCCATAATAGCCGGCACGCTGAATCAGCTCATCCAGACAGGGGATCAGACTCTCAGCACCCTCGAGACCAAAACGCTTGACGCCCGGATAGCGCGAACCCAGGTACTTCTCCAGACCTTCTGCAGCAGTCAGACGCTCAAGGATATGCTTGCGGGTTTTCGCCTCATAGTCCGGGCGGGAGCGGACGGGCTCCATACGTTGCTGAAACCACCGCTTGATTCGAGTATCGACGACGTGCATGTACTCAGCACCGATGCTCTCGCAATAGGTGCGGCGCAAACCGTCAACGATGTCTCCGAGCTTCATCGCCTCGGAGCCAAAATTCAGGGACCCGGTCTGGAACTCGAGATCATTGTCTGAATCCGAAAGCTCATGAAACGCGGGATCCAGATCTTCTACCTGTGGACGTTGCCAGACACCAAGCGGATCCAGCTTCGCTTCCTGGTGACCACGGAAACGGTAAGCGTTGATCAACTGAAGAACACGAATCTGCTTCTTGTCGGCGTCAGTCGTCACACTGGCGGGAACCCCACCACTGGCCAGAAAACGCTGATTACGGGAGATATGTTCAAACTGTTGGCGGATGGAAGAATGGTCAACATCACGACCGTGATAGCCGTCTACACTGGGAAGCTTGTCGAAATAGCTCCGCCACTCTTCGGGGACGGCATTGGGGTCTGTCAGGTAGGTTTCAAAAAGCTGTTCAACATAGGCAAGATTTCCACCCTGCAGGTGGGAAGTCTGCCATAACTGCTCCATGATGCTTTCGTGCATTTTGAATAGCTCACCTTGGGCTGGTGCGGGGGAGCCCGATATGGTCGGCCAGGGGTAATTCTCAGTCAATACGGGTTTTTACGGGATCGACTATGGCCACCACACCCGACGTGGATGTTTTCCTTTCCCCGGTGGTTGTTTACTCAGCAAACCATGAGACAACCTTCTAAGCTCTCGTCACGGCATGCGTAGTGTGCACCCGGGTAAGACTTTTGAATATAAGCCTTTGGTTGAAGGCCCTGCGCCGTTGCAGGGCCTTCGAGGTGCATAACCTGGTCAGAACAGTATAGCGTTTTCGCTCAAACCTGCTGTTTATGTAGCCCGTTGCAGCAGGAGATTCCGAATGTGGCCGATCGCCCTTGTGGGGTTCAGGCCTTTTGGACAGACGCTTACGCAGTTCATTATACCCCGGCAGCGGAATACGCTGAACGGATCATCCAGGTTTGCCAGACGCTCGGCCTGGGCGGTATCCCGGCTGTCAGCAAGGAAGCGATAGGCCTGCAGCAGGCCGGCAGGACCGATAAACTTGTCCGGATTCCACCAGAAAGACGGGCAGGACGTCGAACAGCAGGCACAGAGAATACACTCGTACAGGCCATCCAGCTTTTCCCGGTCTTCAGGTGATTGCAGCCGCTCGATCGCCGGTGCGGGCTTGTTGTTCACCAGGTAAGGCATGACTTTCTCATACTGCTGGTAGAACAGACTCAAATCCACAACCAGATCCCGAATAACCGGCAAACCCGGCAGCGGACGCAGGACCAGCTTGTCACCCTTGACCACTTGGGACACCGGCGTAATACAGGCCAGGCCATTTTTGCCGTTCATGTTCATGCCGTCAGAGCCACAAACACCCTCACGGCAGGACCGACGGTAGGCAACGGACGGATCCTTCTCCTTCATCAGGTTCAGGACGTCCAGGACCATCAGATCCTTGCCTTCCGGAAGCTCAACATCAACGTCCTGCATGTAAGGGGCGTTATCGGTTTCCGGGTTATAACGATAAAGGCTTACCAACATTGTCTGCGTCCCCCTTAGTAAGTCCGGATCTTCGGCTGGAAGGTGTCAACGGTCTTGGGCGCGAAGTTAACAGCACGCTTGCCAACACGCTTGTCCAGCGGGAAATAGAGAGAGTGCTTGAGCCAGTTTTCGTCATCACGCTCGGTGAAGTCGTTACGGGCGTGGGCACCGCGGCTTTCCTTGCGCTCATACGCGGAAATCGCGGTAGCCAGAGCAACCTCGTACAGGTTATCCAATTCGAGCGCCTCAATACGTGCGGTGTTGAAGGCGCTGCTGGTGTCGGCCAACTTGGTGTTGCGAACGCGCTCTCCAATGGCCTCCAGCTTCTTGAGACCTTCTTCCATGCTGTCGCCATCCCGGAATACACCGAAGTAGAGCTGCATGCAGCTCTGAAGATCCTTCCGAACCTCGGCCACACTCTCGCCCTCAGAGGCACTGTTTAGACGATCCAGACGCGCCATGGCACGCTTGATATCCTCTTCGCTGGCATCGTCCACTTCGAAACCGCCCCGCAGCTGCTCTTCGATGTGCAGGCCGGCCGCGCGGCCGAAGACAACCAGGTCAAGGAGCGAGTTACCGCCCAGACGGTTGGCACCGTGAACGGACACGCAGGCCGCCTCACCACAGGCAAACAGACCCGGGATCGGCTTGTCATTTCCACTCTCGTCCTGGGTCAGCGCCTGACCACCGACGTTGGTCGGAATCCCGCCCATCATGTAGTGGCAGGTCGGAACCACGGGAATCGGCTCTTTTACCGGATCCACGTGCGCAAAGGTGCGCGACAGCTCACAGATGCCCGGCAGACGCAGGTTCAGAGTTTCTTCGCCAAGGTGATCCAGCTTCAGCAGAACGTGATCCTTGTCGGGACCGCAACCACGACCTTCCAGAATCTCGATAACCATGGAGCGAGCCACAACATCACGGCCGGCGAGATCTTTGGCGTTGGGCGCGTAGCGCTCCATGAAACGCTCGCCCTCGGCGTTGATGAGGTAACCGCCCTCACCCCGACAGCCTTCTGTAACCAGCGTACCAGCGCCGTGGATACCGGTGGGATGGAACTGCCACATTTCCATGTCCTGCATCGGGAACCCGGCACGCAGGGCCATACCGATGCCATCACCGGTGTTGATCAGGGCGTTGGTTGTGGATGAATAAATGCGACCAGCACCACCAGTGGCAAGGACGGTGGCCTTGCACTTGATATAGGCCACTTCGCCGGTCTCAATTTCGATGGCCACGACACCAACGACTTCGTCCTTGCTGTTTTTGACCAGATCGACGGCATACCATTCATTCAGGAAGGTGGTACCTCCCTTGAGGTTTGCCTGGTAAAGGGTGTGCAGCAGTGCGTGACCGGTGCGGTCAGCAGCAGCGCAGGTACGGGCCGCCTGCGTCGGATTGTCCGGCCCCTTGGACTGACCACCAAACGGGCGCTGGTAGATGCGACCCTGCTCGGTGCGGGAGAACGGCAGCCCCATGTGCTCGAGCTCAAACACCGCTTGCGGGCCAACGGAACACATATACTCGATCGCGTCCTGGTCACCAATGTAGTCAGACCCCTTGACGGTGTCGTACATGTGCCAGCGCCAATCATCGTTCGGATCCGCACTGGCGATCGCACAGGTGATGCCACCCTGCGCAGAGACAGTGTGGGAACGGGTCGGAAAAACTTTAGTGATACAAGCAGTATTGACGCCGGATTCGGTCAACTGCAGGGCGGCACGCATACCGGCACCGCCACCACCGATAACAATCGCGTCATAAGACATAGTCTTGATGTTAGCCATCGATTAAAGCCCCCAAAGAATCTGAATACCCCAGACGACATAGACGAACATGGTCACACCACACGCCGCCTGCACGATAAACCTGGGCCCCATGGCCTTGATGTAGTCAGTGGTTACCGTCCAGAGACCCACCCAAGCGTGCGCACCAATTGAAAGAAGCGCCATCAGGGTGAAAATGCGGAACCAGGTCTGACCAAACAGAGCAGACCAGGTTTCATAGTCGACATCAGTGGTCAACATGAACCCGAGTAGAAAAATTGTATACAAAGCAAGTACGTAGGCGGTTACCCGCTGGATCAGCCAGTCAAAAACACCGCTGCGACCCAGATTCGTGACGCTGTTTACGCTGCCCATACCCAGACTCCTGCCAGAACGATGAGAATGACGGAAACCACAATCGTGATCTTTGCGGCGAGGCGGCCGCTTTCCAGCTCTTCACCAATGCCCATATCCATGAGCAGGTGCTTGATACCTGCAACCAGGTGGTACAACAGAGCAGACAAGATGCCCCAGATAATCAGCTTGGCAAAAAAGCTGTCCAGCAGTTCATTCACACGGCTGAAGCCCGCTTCCCCGGACAGGGAAAGCTGAAGTCCGTAAAGCATGAACGCAACACCAACAAAAATGATGATGCCACTGATGCGATGCAGAATGGACGTGATGGCTGGCAGCGGAAAATGAAACTTGCCGAGATCGAGATTTACTGGTCGTTTGCTATTCACAGCGCTCTCACACTCTCTCTTGATTCCGCGATACCGGAACACCGGCTGCGGATAGTTGGTATGTAAGGATCAGCGTGCTGATACGAGACCGGCACACGATTGGCTCAGGAGGAAGGACTATACGCTCGAAACCCTGCACACAGGTGGCACAGGAGAAAGGTATATCCCCGATTCCGGGCTACGGATTATAAGGAGTACCCCCGGCAATTACAAACGCGCAACGTGGCTCGACCCACGGAATTCAGGGGCTTGGGACATCTATAAGGACTATTGACAACAGCTATTCCGGCCTGTCTTCACGGTTATTCGGGATATCACTGATTTACAGAGACCCTCAAAAACTGGGTTTTCCGGACTCTTCCATTGACAAAAAAAGCCAACGCCCTATATTTTGCCGCCAGTTTTGCGATAATACGCGCCTTCTAGCGCATCTATAAATGCAGATAAAGCTGACAAGCTGACATATAGGAGAGCACCATGACCGACAGGAAAGCCACGCTCTCGGTGGGTGATAAGTCCATTGAGTTACCTGTATATTCCGGCACCGTCGGCCCTGACGTTATCGACGTACGAGGCCTGGTCCAGGAAGGCGTTTTTACGTACGACCCAGGGTTCGTATCCACAGCAGCCTGCGAATCGGCCATTACCTACATTGATGGTGCAAACGGCGTTCTCCTGCACCGCGGCTACCCGATTGAACAGCTTGCCGAGCACTCCGACTACCTTGAAGTCTGTTACCTGCTGCTGAAAGGCGAGCTGCCGACTCCCGAAGAAAACAAGCAGTTCCACGACACCATCAAGAACCACACGATGCTGCACGACCAGATGCGGAACTTCTTTCAAGGTTTCCGTCGTGACGCACACCCCATGGCCATAATGTGCGGCGTGGTCGGTGCCCTGTCCGCCTTCTACCACGATCAGATGGACGTCACCAGCGAGCATCAAAGGGACATTACTGCACATCGCCTGATTGCCAAGATGCCGACGATCGCAGCCTGGTGCTACAAGTACAGCATTGGCCAGCCGTTTATGTATCCACGGAATGATCTGTCGTACTCTGAAAACTTCCTTCAGATGATGTTTGGCGTGCCCTGCGAGGAATACAAGCCAAACCCGATCCTGGCCAAGGCCATGGACAAGATTTTCATCCTTCACGCTGACCACGAGCAGAACGCATCGACGTCCACAGTTCGCCTGGCCGGCTCTACCGGCGCCAATCCGTACGCATGCATTGCATCCGGCATTGCCGCACTCTGGGGCCCGGCACACGGCGGTGCAAACGAAGCGGTTCTGGATATGCTCGCGGAGATTGGAGACGAATCCAACATTGAAAAGTTCATTGCCAAGGCCAAGGACAAGGACGATCCGTTCCGCCTGATGGGCTTCGGCCACAGGGTTTACAAGAACTTCGACCCGCGCGCCAAGGTGATGGCCGAGACGGCTCACGAGGTTCTGACCGAGCTAGGCCTGGAAAACGATCCGCTTCTGAGGATCGCCCAGCGTCTTGAGAAGATTGCCCTCGAAGACGAGTACTTCGTGCAGCGCAAACTGTACCCGAACGTGGACTTCTATTCCGGCCTGATTCTTAAAGCCATTGGAATCCCGACCTCCATGTTCACCGTAATCTTCGCCCTGTCTCGCACCATCGGCTGGTTCTCCCACTGGAACGAGATGGTTAGCGGCAATTACCGCATTGGCCGTCCGCGCCAGCTTTACACCGGCTCCGACGCACGGGACTACCCGAAGAAGTAAGCCCGGTGCACGATCGACAGAGCAATCTCAAAAAGGCCGCTGAATTCAGCGGCCTTTTTTCGTGGTACCCCCTACACTAAAGTTCTACCCGAGCAGACAGCGCGGCTGTGATAACTTCGAATCACAATAACCGAATCACGACTTCAGGAGTCCACTATGACAACCACTGCAACTTTTATTGGCCTTGGGGTAATGGGTTACCCGATGGCCGGGCACCTCGCCAGAGCCGGCATCACTGTCAAAGTCTGGAACCGGACACATGCCAAGGCCGAGCAATGGGCACAGGAATACCCCGGTACAGCCTACAAGACAATTGCCGAAGCAGTGGAAGACGCAGATTTTGTCATGACCTGCGTGGGCGCTGACAAGGATCTGATTGAGGTCTTTGAAGGGGATGGGGGCATCATTGCCAACGCGCCGCAGGGTGCCATCCTGGTTGATCACACCACTGCATCGGCCGGCATTGCGGAACGACTGGCGGAGGCTGCCGGACACAGGAAGCAAGGGTTCATTGATGCCCCGGTATCCGGCGGCCAACAGGGTGCGGAGAACGGCAAGCTGACGGTAATGTGCGGTGGCACCGAGACCGATTTCGAAAAGGCCCTGCCGCTGATGGATCATTACGCCCGTGCCATCAATCTGCTGGGCCCTGCTGGCAGCGGCCAGAAAACCAAGATGGTCAATCAGATTGCTATTGCCGGGCTGGTTCAGGGCCTCTCAGAAGCGCTGCATTTTGCCGAGCAGGCAAAGCTGGATGTCCGCAAAGTGGTGGATGTAATTTCAAAAGGAGCGGCACAATCCTGGCAGATGGAAAACCGCTCAGGCACGATGATCGACGGAGAGTTTAATCATGGCTTTGCGGTCGACTGGATGCGCAAGGATCTCGGCATCTGCCTGGAAGAAGCCCGAAAGGTCAACGCCTCATTGCCCGTCACAGCCCTTGTTGACCAGTTTTACGGCGATGTTCAGGAAATGGGCGGACGCCGCTGGGACACGTCGTCGCTGATTCAAAGACTGCGAAAATTCCGCTAATATCGACAAAAAAGGGGGCAAATGCCCCCTTTTCCCGACAATTGCACCCTATTTCTCTTTGGGCTGCCACTTGCCGTTAACGTACCATGCCGACCACCCTGTCGCCTTGCCATCCTTTTCCGACATGACGTACTGCTCTTTGGTTTTGCGGCTGTAGCGAATAACCGTCGGATTGCCCTCCGGATCCGCCTCCGGCGCATCCATAAGAAAATCATATTTCGGATCGATTTCCTTCCGGTGCGGCTTTATCTCTTTTACCAGCGGCGGGCGAGTCTCCCGGTTCTTCGGGAATTTGCTGGCCGCCAGGAACAGACCGGACGCCCCATCACGCAACACGTACGTGTCGTCGACTTTCTGGCACTGCAACTCAGGCATCGGGACCGGATCCATTTTGGGCGGTGCCGGCTCGCCATTCTTGAGCAACTTGCGGGTATTCTTGCACTCAGTGTTGATGCATCCGAAATACTTGCCGAAACGCCCGGTTTTGAGCTGCATCTCGGAACCGCACTTATCACACTCAAGCGTGGGACCATCATAGCCCTTGATACGGAACGTGCCCTGCTCCACTTCGTAGCCCGAACAGTCCGGATTATTACCGCAGACATGCAGTTTCCGCTTCTCATCAATCAGATAGCTGTCCATTGCCGTCCCACACTTGGGGCAACGACGCTTCTTCCGCAACAGCCGGGTTTCGCCCTCGCCTTCGACGTCGTCGTCAGCACTGACGACTTCATCTCCCGAGACCAGATTGATTGTAGTCTTGCATCGCTCCTTCGGCGGCAACGAATACCCCGAGCACCCCAGGAAAACGCCGGTACTGGCCACCCGAATCTGCATGTTTCGACCGCAGCTTGGGCACGGAATGTCCGTTTCCGTTGGCGTATTGGCACGCATGCCATCGCCCTCGGAACCTTCGGCTGTTTCGAGCTGCTGGCGGAATCGACCGTAGAAATCATTGAGGACTTTTTTCCACTCAACATCGCCCTCGGCAATTTCGTCCAGTTCATCTTCCATTCTGGCCGTGAAATCAAAATCCATAAGATTCGGAAACGACTCGGACAAGCGCTCCGTGACGATCTCACCCATTTTCTCGGCGTAGAAACGTCGGTTCTGGAGCCTCACATAGCCACGGTCCTGAATGGTGGAAATGATCGACGCATAGGTCGACGGCCGGCCAATACCCTGTTTTTCAAGCTCCTTGACCAAGCTTGCCTCAGTGTAGCGCGGTGCCGGCTTGGTGAAATGCTGACTGGGATCCAGCTGCTTCATCTCCAGCACTTCGTCGACCTGAATGTCGGGCAAAGCCACGTCTTCGTCTTTCTTGGCCGCCTGCGGGGCTGCCTTCAGGAAACCATCGAACTTGATGATCCGGCCACGCGTGCGCAGCTCGTAATCGCCATTGGCCACCACAATCGAGGTGCTCAGGAACTCTGCATCGGACATCTGGCAGGCAATGAACTGCCGCCATATCAGGTCATAGAGCTTCTCAGCGTCTTTCTCAAGCCCGCCAATGTCAGAGGGGCGGCGACTGACTTCTGTCGGGCGGATGGCCTCGTGGGCCTCCTGAGCGCCCTCCTTGCTGCCATACACCCGCGGGTTCTCGGGCAGATAACGCTCCCCGAACTGCTTTTTGATGTAATCCCGGCAACCGGCAACGGCGTCCTGGCTCAGATTCGTGGAATCCGTACGCATGTAGGTAATGAAACCGGCTTCGTACAGGCGCTGCGCTAGCATCATGGTCTTTTTGACGCTGAACCCCATACGGTTGCTCGCTGCCTGCTGGAGCGTAGAGGTAATAAAGGGTGCGGAAGGCCTTGATTTGGTCGGCTTGTCCTCGCGCTTGGCAACCTTGAAGGTGCCACCTTTGAGGCGCTCAACGTGTTCGTTGCTCTGCTTTTCGTTAACCGGCCGATAGGGTTTGTCGGCATGCCGGGTAACTTCGAACCGTACCGGCTGCTCAGCCTGCTTTGATGCGAGGCTCGCGTGCAGCTGCCAGAATTCTTCCGGTACAAACTTCCGGATCTCGCGTTCCCGCTCAACGATCAGACGCACTGCGACTGACTGAACCCGGCCGGCCGACAGGCCTCGGGCAATTTTGGCCCAGAGCAACGGCGAGACCATATAGCCGACAACGCGATCAAGGAATCGACGCGCCTGCTGAGCATTCACCCGATTGTTATCCAGCGAGCCCGGATCATTGAACGCTTCCTGGATGGCGCGCTTGGTAATCTCGTTGAAGACCACCCGACGGTACTTCTCCGGTTCGCCTCCAATCGTTTGCTGGAGGTGCCAGGCAATCGCCTCCCCTTCGCGGTCCAAATCCGTCGCGAGATAGATGTGATCGGCGGATTTCGCCAAGCGCTTGAGTTCGCTGACGACCTTTTCCTTACCGGGGAGTATCTCGTATCGGGCGTCCCAGTTCTTGTCGGGATCGACCCCCATTCGCGCCACCAGTTGCTCTCTGGCCTTGCGTTTTTTATGGGCGGCTTTTTCTTCCGGATTCATCTTGCGGGTGAGTGCCGCCTGTCTGGCACGTTCTTTGGGATCGGACTGGGACCCGCTGCCACTGACTGGAAGATCACGGATGTGCCCTACACTGGACTTTACGATGAAATCGGAGCCCAGGTATTTGTTGATGGTCTTCGCTTTCGCTGGTGACTCGACAATTACGAGACTTTTACCCATATCGGAGATCTGTATCCTTGGCGATAAATCGGTCAATAAATCAGCAAACCGTAAACTCGCTGTAAAATCAGTCGGCTAGAAAACAAACACATGCCGCCATTTTGTATAGGCTCACTGTTTTACAGGGTCAAGAATAGCAAGACAACCCATTCTTTGGTTTCTGCCCTGCTTTTTTATAAAACCGGAACTGCCGTAAGCCCACCGGAAACAGAAAGGCCCGGCGTGCTGCCGGGCCTTCTGCGAGTGCGTTACCAATCCTCCTCAGAGAATCAGAGACGCTCCCATACGGTCGCAATACCCTGACCAAGACCGATACACATGGTGGAAACACCAAGCTTACCGCCTTTGGCCTGCATTACGTTCAGCAGGGTTGTGGAAATACGTGCGCCAGAACAGCCCAGTGGATGGCCCAGGGCAATAGCGCCGCCGTTCAGGTTCACTTTCTCTTCCATCACACCCAGCAGTTTCAGGTCCTTCAGAACCGGAAGCGACTGGCCAGCGAACGCTTCGTTCAGTTCCCAGAAGTCGATGTCTTCGACTTTCAGGCCTGCGCGCTTCAGCGCCTTCTTCGTCGCCGGTACCGGGCCGTAACCCATGATCGCGGGATCACAACCGGCAACCGCCATGCTGCGAATCTTCGCGATTGGCTTGAGCCCGAGGGCCTCGGCACGCTCTGCCGACATCAGCACCATCGCAGCGGCGCCGTCAGTCAGCTGGGACGAAGTACCCGCAGTTACGGTACCGTTCTTCGGATCGAAGGCCGGACGCAACTGACCCAGGGACTCAACGGTGGTTTCCGGGCGAATGGTTTCGTCCTGTTCGATCAGCACCTTGAAGCCATTTTCGTCGTGGCCCTCGATGGGGACGATTTCGTTCTTGAAGCGGCCTTCAACAGTCGCTTCGTGGGCCAGGCGATGAGAACGGGCGCCAAATTCGTCCTGCTGCTCACGGGTAATGCCATGCATCTTGGCCAGCATTTCTGCAGTCAGGCCCATCATGTTGGATGCCTTGGCAGAGTACTTTGATGCTGCCGGGTTGTGGTCAAAGCCTTCGGTCATGGGTACGTGCCCCATGTGCTCGACGCCACCCACCAGGAACATGTCACCGTTGCCGGTCTGAATTGCCTGGGCCGCGGTATGGATGGCCGACATGGCGGAACCACACAGACGGTTAACGGTCTGGGCTGCAGACTCGTGAGGGATACGGGTCAGCAGGGAAATCTGCCGGGCCACGTTAAAGCCCTGCTCCTTGGTCTGGTTCACACAGCCCCAGATCACATCTTCAACTTCTTTCGGGTCGAGCTTCGGGTTGCGCTCGAACAGTGCTTCAATCAGCGCAGCCGACAGGGTCTCTGCGCGCACGTTCCGGAAGCAACCATTCTTGGCACGACCCATCGGAGTCCGCACGCAATCGACGACGACAACGTCTCTCGGATTAAGGCTCATAGATCTTTCTCCGTTCGGAAATCTCGTTCAGGGTTAGCCAAAGAACTTTTTGCCAGTCTTGGCCATTTCACGCAGCTTTTCGGTCGGGTGGTACAGAGGACCGAGGTCTGCATACTTGTCTGCCAGCTCGACGAACTTGTCTACACCCATGTCGTCGATATAGCGCAGGGCACCACCACGGAACGGCGGGAAGCCGATACCGAAGATCAGGCCCATATCCGCGTCCGCCGGATCCTCAACGATGCCGTCTTCCAGGCAGCGCACGGTTTCCAGGCACAGCGGAATCATCATCCGGGCAATGATGTCTTCCTCATCAAAGTCCTTCTGACCCTGAACCACAGGCTCAATCAGCTTGTAGGTTTCTTCGTCTACAACCTTCTTGGGCTTGCCTTTCTTGTCGGTTTCGTACTTGTAGAAACCCTTGTCGTTCTTCTGGCCATAACGCTCGTTCTCGTACATCACATCAATTGCGGACTTGTTCTCGTCCTTCATGCGATCCGGGAAGCCTTCAGCCATTACTTCGTTAGCATGCTTGGCAGTGTCCATGCCGACCACGTCCAGCAGGTATGCCGGCCCCATCGGCCAGCCAAACTTTTCCATAACCCTGTCGACTTTCTGGAAGTCGGCACCGTCACGAACCAGGCCGGCAAAACCACCGAAGTACGGGAACAGTACACGGTTTACCAGGAAGCCCGGGCAGTCGTTGACGACGATCGGAGTCTTGCCCATGGCCTTGGCATAGGCGACGGTGGTCGCAATGGCACGATCACTGGTCTTCTTGCCGCGAATAACCTCAACCAGCGGCATCATATGCACCGGGTTGAAGAAGTGCATGCCACAGAAGTTTTCCGGACGCTTCAGGTTCTTGGCCAGCAGGTCGATGGAAATGGTGGAGGTGTTGGAGGTCAGGATCGCGTCCTCGCGAACCGCATCTTCGGTCTCGCGCAGAACCGCATCCTTTACCTTCGGGTTCTCGACAACGGCCTCAACCACCAGGTCAACGTTCTTGAAGTCGCCATAGTTCAGAGTTGGCGTGATGCTGTTCAGCACGTCCGCCATCTTGCTGGCATCCATCTTACCCTTGGATACTCGCTTGGCGAGAAGCTTCTTGGCCTCTTCCAGGCCAAGCTTGATGCCGTCCTGGTTGATGTCCTTCATGATGATCGGGGTGCCCTTGAGCGCCGACTGGAAAGCGACGCCGCCGCCCATGATGCCTGCACCCAGTACTGCCGCCAGGTTGACATCATTGGCTTCTTTTTCCCACGCCTTGGCTTTCTTCTTGAGTTCCTGATCATTCAGGAACAGGCCAACCAGGCATGCAGCCACGTTGGTCTTGGCCATCTTGGCAAAGCCTTTGGCTTCGACCTCGATGGCCTTGTCGCGAGTCAGGCCCGCATGCTTCTGCATGACCTTGATGGCCTCAACCGGAGCCGGGTAGTTCTTACCGGCCTTGCCAGCGACAAACGCCTTGGAGATCTCGAACGCCATCATACTTTCCATAGCGTTCAGCTTGATCTTGCCTTTCTTTTCGTCCCGACGGGCCTGGTTGTCGAGCTTGCCTTCGTTGCACTGATTAATGATCGCAACGGCAGCGTCGACCAGCTTGTCGGATTCAACAACCGCGTCAACTGCGCCAACTTTGAGGGCCGCGTCAGCGCGGTTTTCGGTGCCACCGCTGATCCATTCAACCGCATTATCAACGCCAACCAGACGGGACAGACGGACGGTACCACCAAAGCCAGGGAAAATGCCCAGCTTGACTTCCGGCAGTCCAACTTTCGCCTTCTTGTCCATGACGCGGTAATCGGTGGCCAGGCACATTTCAAAACCGCCGCCCAGTGCCATGCCGTTAATGGCCGTCACGGTCGGGAACGGAAGGTCTTCGACCTGATTGAAAACTTCGTTGGCCTTCAGGTTGTTGGCTACCAGATCCTCTTCCGAGCCGGCAAACAGCTCGGTGAATTCGGTAATGTCGGCGCCAACAATAAAGCTGTCCTTAGAGCTGGTGATTACCAGTCCCTTGAGGTTCTTCTGCGCTTTGATTGCGTCAGTAGCGGCACCCAGCTCTTCGATAGTGAGACGGTTGAACTTGTTTACTGACTCGCCCTGCAAGTCAAAGTTCAACTGAGCGATCCCGCCTTCGATCTCTTTAACCGTGATGGCTTTACCTTCGTAAATCATCAACTGATCTCCAGTCTGTGTTTGGAACTGCTTCCAGCCACCCGACCGTCCCTCAACCCGGCGATCGTAATGGCTGTTTGTGCAGCGAGATTTCGGTCACTGCCCGATCATTCGATCCAAAATTCATACAGTCGTTTGAATCGTGAGGGCACACGATGAAAAAAAAACGGACGTTTGTCAATTTGTTTCTTGTTGGAGAGGCAGAAAAGTCTCTGCGACACGGGCAGACCCGGGTACACGCTTACACTTTTCTGTTAGTTTACGCGTGTAGGAAACACGGCCAAGAGGATTCAGGAACCCTATCTATGAAATTTCATACTTGTTTACAGTCGTCGCCCGCAAGGCGGCCAAAACCGCTTGATTGGCCAGCAAACTTACTTTAACTTCGATCTACGACTTTGGTCCACAATAATAAAACAGCATTACGGAGACTCATCCGATGAAAGACTCTCGCCTGCGGGTTCGCTCCCTGGTAACCGCCCTGATTCTGCTCGCAATTACCTCACTGGGAGTCCGCGCCCAGGAAACTGCCGGCGGATTTCTCTCGGACTTGCACGAATTCCGCGTCAACAATTATATGGCCCTTGACGCCTACTACCGGTTCAGCGCAAACGGAGACACCGAGACGTTGAACGAAATCGTTGTCGGCATTAATTCTGCCAACGACGCCATGAACACGATCATCGAGAGTACCACCGGTGTGTTGTCGGCCGAGCAGATCGAAGGGTTGAACCAGGAATTTGACAAGTTCAAGAGCCTGATGCGCAGCAACATCAATGACGTGCGCAAAACCGGATACCCGGACCTCCGACTCGTTTCCGACATGGCCAACCAGGCATTGACCATGAACAACATGGCCACGGACCTCTACCAGGTTGCCCAGGAAAGCGGGCAGACCGAAACCAGTCCACGTATCGAAGCAGCCCGCTCAGCCGCCGTCAAGATGGCCCAGATGATGGCGAAATATTCGGTTCGGACAAACTCGTCGGTATCCCAGACCTTTCAGGGCTCCGCCACCGAAAAGCCGTTGGACGAGCAGGCCCGCGAGTTTGATCAACTGCTTGCGACCGTCATGCGCGGAGATTCAGGGGCGGAACTAAAGGACGTGATGAATGACGTGTCCTCGAAGTGGGAGTTTATTCGCGGGTCCTACATAAACTACAACGAGAAGAACGTCGGGTTCGTAATCGATCGATACTCCAAGGGTATTCTCAAAGGCCTTTCCACCACGATTGAATTGCTGCAAAGCAACGCCTGACCGTAGCCTTTCTGCTCCTCTGGCGGGCGTAATTGCCCGTCAGAATTCAATTTTCTCCCCCATATATTGATGCGCATCAGTTACCCGCTACACTTTTCGGAATAGATTCGACGTACTATTCTGAACTTATGCCCGCGCACGAAAAGGAGTGATGCGATGTCCGCCTACAAGAAAATGCTTGTTGCCATTGATCTGACCGAAGAAGCTCCACAGGTGTTGAACAAAGCCAAGGCCGTATGTGAGGCCCATGGTGCCGAATTGATGCTTATTCACGTGGTGGAGCCGGTCGGTTACGCGTACGGCGGCGACATCCCTATGGATCTGACGGAACTCCAGGACCAGCTTGATAAAGCGGCGCACGAGCAGCTCGCAAGCTTTGGCGACCAACATGGCATCCCCAAGAGCAACCAAATCGTCACCGTAGGCCGGCCGGAATCCGAAATTCACCGACTCGCGAAGGAACAACAGGTGGACCTGGTGATTGTTGGGAGTCACGGCCGAAAGGGCTTTCAACTTCTGCTGGGATCGACCGCTAACGGGGTTTTGCACGGCACTGAATGCGACGTTCTTGCGGTACGAATCAACTAATTCCTGCCAGAGCCCGGGAGAAACGTCCCGGGCTCCAGCTCGTTATCGATCAAAGCCGTAATCGCTACTGCACTTCCCCACCCATCTTGGCTTCAAGTTTTCGTAGCTGACTCTCCAGCGAAAAACTCACACTCGACGCCATCGAGAAGAAGTTCAGCAGTGCCTTCAGATTGCTGTCGCCTTTGCAGACCGAGTGAATTCTCTGCCACAAGGCCTGATTGACCAATTGAAGGCGCTGGTTTCGCTCAACCAACCCTTTGAGCTCCCAATCTGGCTCCTGGTGGTTGCGCTTGGCGAAATATTGCTGCAACAGGTAATGGGATACGCTGCGCATGATAAATTCGTCGCTGTTGGCAAACGGCAGGTGGTGGACCGCCATCGGCTTCAGCTCGGCCAGGACCGGGCAGCCACTGGTTGCCATTTTGAGCCCCAGGAGCGATCTGAGTGCCTCCTCCAGAGCGGTCTGTTTTACGTAGCTGCGACGCTCGTCCTCAACGGTTACCTCAACTTTCTGATAGGCATCGTCAGCCTGAAACGCCTCCACAACCGGTAGAATTTCCGTCGCCGCGGGACAATGCTCCGTTTCACTGGCCTTCAAAGGACAGTTAGAACACTGGCAGTGCTCCAGCTTGACCCAAGAGGGCTGCTTTCCCGACGCCGTAGCCGGCTGGTCGGTCACTTTGAATTCAACGTTACGGCCGCCCTGAAACCTGAAACTGTAATTTACATTCATTGACTCGCCTGTTCCTCCAGCTCCATCCACCGCTCAATCACCTGCTCCAGACGGGCTTCCGTGTCCGTCAACTCTTCAAGAGTGGCCGAGACTTCGTTCGGTGGGCCTGAATAAAAGTCCGAATCCGCAATTGTACTCTGCAGCCTGGCAATTTCCTGTTCCAATGCCTCAATTTTTCCAGGCAATTCATCCAGTTCAAGTTTTAGCTTGTAACTGAGTTTTGCCGATTTGGTTTTTGTCGATTGCCCCTCAGGCTTGGCGGTCGACTTCGCGGCCTTACCCCCAGACCCGGACTGTTTATCCTGTTTGTCCAGCCGATTGCCACTGGCCTCGGACGGAAATCGGCCACCCTGTCGGCGCCAGTCACTGTAGCCACCAACGTACTCCCGAACTTGGCCGGTGCCATCCAGAAATACGGTTTCCGTCACCACATTGTCCAGGAATTCGCGGTCATGACTGATGACAATGACCGTTCCCTTGAACTCCGCCAACTGCTCTTCCAGCAACTCCAGGGTTTCCACATCGAGATCGTTGGTCGGCTCATCCAGAACCAGGATGTTCGCGGGCTTGCTGAACAGCTTGGCCAACAGGAGCCGCGCCCTCTCGCCACCGGAGAAAACCCTCACCGGCGAGCGTGCGCGCTCAGGGGTAAACAGGAATTCCTGTAGATAACCCAGAACGTGCTTGCTCTGGCCATTGATCTCTATGAACTCGCGGCCCTCCGACAGATTATCGAGGGCATTTTTAGACAGGTCCAATTCGCCTCGAAGCTGGTCGAAGTATGCCACCTCGAGGTTGGTTCCGAGGCGCACCGAACCTTCCGTTGGCTCCAGATCCCCGAGCAGCAGGCGCACGAGCGTGGTTTTTCCGGTTCCGTTTTCACCAACCAGTCCGATCTTGTCGCCACGGAACACCGTGAGGTTCAGCCCCCGGATAATGTCGGCGCGATCTGCGTAGCCGAACCCTGCATCCCGGGTTTCGACCACCAGCTTGCCTGATCGCGCCGCATCCTCAACAGCGAAGCTGGCTGTACCGCCGCGAACCCTGCGCTGGCGATGCTCCTCACGCATTGCCTTGAGGGCCCGAACACGCCCCATGTTACGGGTCCTCCGGGCCTTGATGCCCTGGCGGATCCAGGCCTCTTCCTGTTTCAGCCGCTTATCGAAGAGAGCATTCTGCCTTTCCTCCTCTTCGAGTGCCTTTTCCTTCAACTGAAGGTACTTGTCGTAGGTTGCCGCAAAGCTGACAAGCCGCCCCCGGTCCAGCTCAACGATGCGGGTAGCCATGCGGCGGATGAATGCCCGGTCGTGGCTGACGAACAGCATGGCGCCTCGAAACTGCCCAAGGGCCTCCTCAAGCCAGGCAATTGCCGGGACATCAAGATGGTTGGTGGGCTCATCCAACAGAAGGATATCGGGATCACCGACCAGCGCCCGAGCCAACAGCACGCGACGTTGCCAGCCGCCGGAGAGCGTATCGAGCCGGCGCTCCGGGTCAATGCCGTACTGAGCCAGAATGGTGGTAACTTTCTGATCCAGGCGCCATCCATCCAGCGACTCCAATCGCTCCTGTACCTTCATCATCCGGTCGAGGCTGGCTTCATCGCCCTGCTGCGACAGACGGTGGAACTCTGCCAGCAGATCCCCGGTTTCAGGGAAGGCACCGGCAACGACGTCATAAGCTGTTCGCGCGTCCTCAGTCGGAAGGTTCTGGGGAAGAACGGCCAGTACCGCTCCGTCCTCCAGGCGCACCACGCCGCCGTCAGGAACAACCTCGCCACTGACGATCTTCAGCAGGGTCGACTTGCCCTCCCCGTTCCGTCCCAGCAGACACACCCGCTCACCGGCTTCAACAACAAGCGATGCCTGATCAAGCAATGGCTGCATGCCATAGGCCAGGGACACTGAATCCAACGTTAACAATGGCACGTTCGGTTTTACTCCGTTTTGGTGATTTTGACCGGATCGCCCACCCTGATGCGGCCTATCGACTCATGAATTGCGTTCATTCCAAAGATGACGCCGTCTTCGGTGCGCCTGTATCTCGACAGGGTTCGTAGCGGCTGAACAGACGCATCCTTGGTGCCCGCATCCGGATCAACGGTCGTCATTACACAGCGTGAACAAGGCTTGACGAGATCGAACGCGTTATCACCCACGTTCAGGGCGCGCCAATGATCTTCAGCCCAGGGCCCGGCACCTTCAACGACAATGTTTGGCCGGAACCGTCGCATCTCAACCGGCTCATCTAGACGGCCGTTCAGTTCTTCTAGGGAGGCGAGATTGGTAATCAACAGCGGAAAGCCGTCGGCGAAACTGACACGACGCAAGTCCTGTAAACGGGCGGCATCGACCCTCCGAAAAGATTCGTCAGGCATGTAAACAAATCTCAGGGATTTGCCACAAAAGCGACTGAGTGCTTCACTGGCTTCTGCCTGTCCGACCAGCGCCTGAGTCCAGTCCCGCCAGACCAGCGCTCTCAGGGTTTCCTCCGAGACCCTCAGCGCATACCTGCCCTGCTCCGGGATCTCCACTTCGACGTTCCCCTGAACAAGGTAGACTCGAATTCGTGCGAGTTCGGGATGATTGCGCTGAGTCACGAAATGCCGATCATCATCGATGATCATCCATCTTCGGTCCCCGACCGGACCAAAATCGTCCAGCGCGAATTCCCCAACTGCAATCCCTGCAAGGGACTTGACCGGATAAATCCACAGCGAATGGACATTCATGTAGGTACGCCTCCGGTTCTGTCGCAGCTCAGAGATAGAGCTGCCGATTATACCTGAGCAGGCCGGGCCACGCCGAGTTTGAGAGTACCAGAAACGAAAAAACCCGGTTTCTTTCGAAACCGGGTTTTGAAATCTGGAGCGGGAAACGAGATTCGAACTCGCGACCCCAACCTTGGCAAGGTTGTGCTCTACCAACTGAGCTATTCCCGCAATGCTGAACGGTTGATACCGACAACGGAGGCGTATTCTACGGATCAGGCGGCGGCCGTCAACCTCTTTTTCCCAACTTTTTTATTGTTCTTTTCGTCTCGCCAACTAACTGTTTATAAGGTAACCAGTATTGCCCTGATGGACCGTTGGGTCAGCCCTGATTTCCGGCATCCTCTGCCTGCCCCGCGACTTTACCATCGGAACAGTTCAGGAATTCAGAGCTTTAAAGCCACACCTTGTCGGGATAGTACTTGAACACCAATTGCCCGCCTTTGAGGCTATCGACTACCCGCTCGATTACCTGATTATCAGCGGCCGGACACCCATGGCTCCGGCCAATTCTGCCGTACCTGCTCAGCCAGGTTTCATTCACGTATTCAGCACCATGGATAATGATAGCCAGTCGATCGGGCATCGCGACGCCTGCCGACACAGCACAACGGGAGGCACTCAAGGCCGTTTGAAGCACTATTCCGTCCAGCATGGGCGCGGCCGCGGCTAAACGTCCCAGAAGACCATGGTCCAGAGAACCGGCATGTGAGGCGAATGAAAGACCGGCGCAAAGTGCCATCGCAAGAACAGGGCGTAGACATCGTCCCAAAAAGAGCAGCAGTTTCCTCAAGTAAGACGCGGGAGCAAAGGCGTCAGACCCCGACACCCAAGGCCAGATCGACGATCCTGTCGACGGCCTTTTGAAGCGAATCCTCTTCACCCTCCGGTAGACCAAGAAGGATGTCGTATCCCATACCCAGGGCTACGTTGACGATCAGGGCGGCATCTCGTTGAGGCAGGGGCGAATCCAGCCGCGCAAGCAGGCGCTCCAGCCCGGCCATCCATGCCTGCCGATAGCTGCGCGCGAGCTTTGCAAGTCGCTCATCCCGAAGGGCCTCAAGCAGAAAAACCTGTTCGGCGAGAATACGCTCACGGCCTTCCGAAAACTGACTTTCAAGGTAGGCCGACGCAATGGCCGAGAGACGCCGAGCAAGGTGCCAGCGATCCGGACTTGTTCGTAACAGCTGCTCGGGCGGCAGGCTATCAAGAACCAGATTGATCGTATCGTAAAAGGCCTGAAGGTCACCGCTGGCCTTTTCCGCAAAGAACAGAAAGGCATCGCTGATGAGCTCACCGATGTCCCGGAAATAATACGTGGTCGCTGCCAGGGGGACATTGGCCTCCTTCGCAACGGAGCGATGCTTGATGCCACGGATACCATCCCGGGCCGCAATCCTCAACGTCGCCTCAAGGATTTCCCGCCTGCGTACTTCGCTTTTTGCCCGGGTAACCCGACGCCCCCGATAGCCCGGAGACTGCTCACTGACATTCTGACCTGACCCGATATCACAAACTCCTGCAAGGCTCGACTGTTCCTCTGCCATTTGCTGTTCCATCAATCCCTTTTCCCGGTTTATCACCAAGTATGACCGAAGCAAAGGGGCCAAACATTGATAGGTTCTGCACTTTTTGATTAGTCGAAGGGCTGGCTCATTGGCCAAATCTGCGACCGCCAGCAAGATACGCTTCTTCTTCATCCGTGGAGTTTCGGCCCAAGGCCTTATTTCGGTGAGGAAAACGCGCGAAACGCTTGATAATGTCGTGGTGGTCCCGAGCCGACTGTGCAAAGCTTTCCAGGAAATCACCCAGGATGCCCGACTCTGACGCCGCCAGCTGTTCATAGCACTCCACAGACGTCCGCTGATCCTCAAGGCGCTCAGAATGCTGCAGAGGCATGTACAGAAAGGCTCTCTGAACCGGAGCAAGGGCGACATCCTGCCCTTTTCTCATCGCCTGCCTGCACAATTTCCGCGCCTGGACGTCCTGGTCAAACGCCATGGCCGCGCCCCTGAAAATATTCCGGGAGAACTGATCGAGCAGAATTATCTCAGCCAGAATTCCACCCGGTTCACGCCGCCAGTGATCGAGACCCTGCTCCGAGGCAAACAGGACCATGGATAGAAACCGCCTTCGAATTTCCTGGTCGAATCTTCGATCAGACCTGAACCACCGGTTACGATGATCGCGGTCGGGCAGCCCCTCGCCATCAAGTTCTCCAAACCAGAAATCCAGAATCTCTTTCCAATCGAACATTACCCGGTACCCTGCTATTTTAAAGGTCTGCGCACGCCGCTCGCGGGTGAGCGGTGAAGGTGTACGACAGGCCGCTTAACCACGATGACTCAGGAGAGCTGATGAGCAACCGCATTATTCTGTTAGCACACGGAAGCAGTGACAAGCGCTGGTGTGAGACCTTTGAACATCTTGCCACGCCGACCCTGGAAGCGGTATCAGACTCACGCATCGCCTACATGGAATTGGCCGAACCCTCGCTGGATGACATTGTGGCAGAGGGTGTGGCAGAGGGTGCATACCGCTTCACTATCGTGCCGCTCTTTCTCGCGGCCGGCCGGCACCTTCGCAAAGACGTGCCGGCCATGATCAAAACTCTTGAGGAAAGGTATCAGGTCCGTATTGAACTGGCTCCACCGGTTGGTGAGAACCCGCAGCTGGGTGAAGCCATCAAAGGCGTGGTTCTGCACCAGTTGGCCGAAACAGACGAGTGAGGCGGGTGACACCCAGGGAGCGCCCACCAGCACCAGCGGCAACCAGCAAGGAGGACGAGACCGATGAATAAACGCATTCTGATTACCGGAGGCACAGGCTTCATAGGCAGGGTTCTGTGTCAGGAGCTGCTCGGGCGCGGTTACGAACTGACCGTGTTCAGCCGCCAGACCCCGGAAGATGTATTGGCCACCTGCGGTCGCGTTGAAGCAACGCGGGATCTCAATCAGCTCCGGTCGCACCCGGGCTTCGATGCCGTGATCAATCTCGCTGGCGAGGGGATTGCGGATAAGCGATGGTCAGAACAGCGAAAACGGCAATTGAGGGACAGCCGGATTGGCGTTACGGAAGTTCTTGTGGACGTAATCCGCAGCTGGGAAACGCTACCCGATGTCCTGGTCTCGGGTTCGGCTGTGGGTTTTTACGGGGATCAGGGGGCTTCGGTGGTTACCGAAGAAACGTCTCCCCATGACGAATTCACCCATCGGCTGTGTCGGGACTGGGAAAACGCCGCACTGGCCTTGAATGACCAGAAGGTCCGGATCTGTTTATCCAGAACCGGTGTCGTGGCAGGACCGGGCGGCGGCTTCCTCGCCCGAATGGTTCCGCCTTTCCGGCTTGGCCTTGGTGGCAGGCTGGGAAGCGGGCAACAATTCATGCCCTGGGTACACCGACAGGATGTTGTCGGCGCTTTGATCTGGATGCTTGAAAACGAGGAGGCCGCCGGGCCTTATAATGTTGTCAGTCCGGAGCCGGTTACTAACGCCGAATTTACCCGGTGTCTTGGTAGGGTTCTACATCGACCGACGCTCTTCCCCGCCCCAGCCCCGGTTTTACGCGTGGCTCTGGGCGAAATGGCCCGCCTCTTACTGACAGGCCAACAGGCGATCCCGGCCAAGCTGACCGGACAGGGTTTTCAATTCCGCTACCCGGAACTTGAACCGGCCCTGTCAAATTGCGTGCAATAATCCGGACAGGACATTTCACCTCGAAATTTTCTAAAAAAAGGCGTTGACACTATCGGGAGGCTTACTTAATATACGCGCCACCTCGACGAGGCAAGGTTTTGAAAACGTTGCGTCCCCTTCGTCTAGTGGCCTAGGACTCCGCCCTTTCACGGCGGCAACAGGGGTTCGAACCCCCTAGGGGACGCCATTTCTTCTCCTTGGCAGGAAGGCTTTTCCGTCTACCGTCAGACCGGTTTACCACCCTGCTTTCCCTTTTCTTTTGGCCCTCGGCCATGTGCTTTCTGGTCCTTCATCACGAAGAGCCCAACACCTACGAAAAAACCCAGAACCAGCAGCACCGCAACAATACCCGCGATAACGACAGCATCCATATACATTTTGCGTTCTCCAACTAATCAGTTACTTGACTAGGTTCAGATTACGCCCGCTTGGAATCAGGGGTATTGATCCACATCAACCGAAAGGTTTCGTCGAGCCGTTTTAAAATACTGAACCCGGACACATTTCTCTCGATTTTTCCTGTATTTGCAGAGCAACGGAGAGGAACTGCTGCTATAGTCGGAAAGGTAAACATACCTCCGTTCCCCTAAACCAGACTGGGTGGCAGAAGTTCACGGCATGCCAAAACTGTCTACGCGGCTCCAACGTTTCCGAAAAGGCTCCCCCCTATCCTTCAGGCTGCTAGCGTGGATAATTCTGTTCAGCTCAGTTTTTACCCTGATCGCCTCGGGCATCCAGATATACTCCGACTACCGCAAAGACCTTTCCCAGATCGATAACCGCATGAAGGTTGTTGAGTCAGGCTACGCCTCCAGCCTGGCCAGAAGCCTCTGGGCCCTGGACCAGAAACTGCTGCAAACACAGATGGAAGGAATACTCAGCCTCCCGGACATCGTGCACCTGAGGCTAAAGATAGAACCGGATTCAGAGCTGGTGATGGGCGATATAGACCGTGGTGCGCAAACCAGATCCCACAGCTTCAGCCTGGTCCATCAGGGCGACGAAATGTTCAAGCTGGGCGAGCTCACTGTGACAGCGGACCTCGGTCGGGTCTATGAAGAGATGGAACGGAAGGTCGGCATCATTCTGGCGACCCAGTTTCTGAAGACCTTTTTTGTATCGATCCTGATTATCCTGATTTTCCAGCACTTCGTTACGCGACACTTGTCTTCAATGGCGGATTACGCCCGTGATTTTTCGCTGACCAACCTCTCACGCCCCCTGGTCCTAGATCGCCCGGACACTCCGTCAAACCGGAACGACGAGCTCGGACGGGTAACTGAGGCCATCAATCAGATGCGGGAACGGCTGAATGACGATCTCGAGCGCCAGGAGCGGGACGCCGCTGAGATCCACAAGTTTTCCAAGGCGATTGAACAGAGCCCCTCCTCGGTGCTGATCTGTGATCGCCAGTGGCGAATCGAATTCGCCAACCAGAAATTCACGCAACTGACCGGCTATGACGCCAAGTCGATCCTCGGCAATCACCCCGGGTCACTGGGCGAGGGAAATGTCGAGAACCGCGAGAGTCGGCACCTGTGGCAATCGATCCGGCTCCAGGTGCAGCGCGTCGGCGTTTGGCAGGGGGAAGTAAACAGTGTCAGGAAAAACGGCGAGCGGTTCTGGGAGCAGTTGATTGTCACTCCCATCAAGGATGCCTCCGGCCAGGCCACCGGCTACCTGATTCTGGGTGAGGACATCAGTATCCGTAAACGCTATGAGCAACAACTTTTGCGTCAGGCGAACTACGACATCCTGACGGGCCTCCCCAATCGAATGCTTGCCCTGGACCGACTCAAGCTCGCGTTGGCCCAGGCACGACGTGAGAATACCCTGGTGGGGGTAATGTTCCTGGATCTGGACAATTTCAAGCACATCAACGACACCCTGGGCCACGATGCCGGCGACAATCTGCTGGTTGAGGCCGCGCGCCGGATTTCAAGCTGTCTGCGGGGTACCAGCACGGTTGCCCGGTTGGGTGGCGACGAGTTCCTGGTTATCCTGCCCGGTCTGAACGGGGCTGATGCCTCCTATCAGGTCGCCGATCGAATCCTGAAAACTTTCTCGCCTCCTTACATCCTGAATGGCCAGGAGGTGTTCGTCACCACCAGTATCGGCATCGCCATCTTCCCAACTGACTCCGACAACAGCGGGACCCTCCTCCAGCACGCGGACGCGGCCATGTATCAGGCCAAGCACAAGGGCAAGAGTTCATACGCCCATTTTGCCCCCGAAATGACCGAGGTATCCCACGAACGGCTGCAAATGGAATCTCGCATGAGACGGGCCCTGGAGCTTAACGAGTTCGAACTGAACTTCCAGCCCATTGTCCACACAGATTCCGGTAATTTGTGTTCTGTCGAAGCCCTGCTGCGCTGGAACAATCCAACCATGGGCACGGTCATGCCTGACCGGTTCATTCCATTGGCTGAGGAAACCGGGCTTATCATTCCCATCGGCGAATGGGTTTTGGAAGAGGCGTGTAAAACGGCTGTTTCCTGGAAGGAAATCACAGGCCGGGATGTGGGAATTTCCGTCAACGTTTCGCCCCGCCAATTCCGGGATCCGGGCTTCACCGATATTGTCATGAGGGCCTTGTCCAACAGTGGGCTTCCCGCCAACCAGCTCGAGCTGGAAATAACCGAGCGCCTGATCCTCGACAACTCCATTGAGACCGCTGAAATACTACGCCAGCTTGACCGGGCCGGCATTCGTCTGTCTGTGGATGATTTCGGCACCGGTTATTCGGCGCTCAGTTACCTGAAGAGTTACCCTTTTGACACCCTGAAAATCGACAAATCCTTCGTGCAGGATGTCATGAAGGAACCCGAGGATGCCTCGCTGGTTCGCGCTATTATAAACATGGCCCACAGCCTCGGGCTGCGCGTGATAGCCGAAGGTGTCGAGGAAGAAGCCCAAACGCACTTCCTTAAACAGGAAGGCTGTGACTTTTCCCAAGGCTACTTCTACAGTCGCCCCCTGCCCGCGCGTGACTTTGAAAGCTGGCTCAAAACCAACCAGCGCGTACAGATCTGAACAGCAGGACCACCGGAACCATGGAAGCCAATATACTCGTCGTCAATTGCGGCAGTTCCTCACTGAAGCTTGCGGTGTTCGACCGCCTCCACAACAAGCTGGTTTCAGCTCTGGCCGAACGACTGAACACGGACGATGCCTTCGTAAACATCGCCGATGCCGACGAGCCAATCTCGTTGCCGGCAGGCGCTTCACATGAAACCGCTCTGCGGGCATTGATTGACGCTCTGAGGGATCGAGGAATTCTGGCTCAGGATCCGGCGGCAATTGGTCACCGTGTCGTTCACGGTGGCGAAACCTTTCGAGGAGCGGCACTACTGGATGACGACGCCATTGCGGCCATCGGGGAATGCGCAGGCCTGGCCCCCCTGCACAACCCGGTTAACCTGGCTGGTATCGCAGCGACGCGCACCCTTTATCCGAACGTTCCCCAGGTCGCCGTCTTCGATACCGCGTTTCATCAAACCCTGCCGCCCCGGGCTTTCCTCTATGCTTTGCCGGAAGCCTACTACCGTGACTGGGCGGTTCGCCGATACGGTTTCCATGGCACCAGTCACTATTTTATGTCCCGGGAAGCCGCTCGACTCCTGGGACTTACTCCCGCGACCACATCAATCATCTCTGCACACCTTGGCAATGGCTGCAGTATCAGCGCCATCCGGGACGGCATCAGTGTTGATACCAGTATGGGTCTGACGCCGCTGGAGGGCCTCGTCATGGGCACGCGTAGCGGGGACGTCGATCCCGGATTGTTTGATTACCTGGCAGGAAAAGGCGTCTCTGCGGCCGAACTTCACGAGGTCCTGAATAAACAGAGCGGTCTGCTCGGGTTGTCAGGTCAATCAAACGACATGAGATCCCTTTGCGAACTTGCCGAGCACGGACACAAGCCCTCGGAACTGGCGATCGACGTTTTCTGTTTCCGGCTAGCCAAATACATAGGCGCCATGATGGCCTCATTGACAGCGCTTGATGCCTTGGTATTTACCGGTGGTATTGGCGAAAACAGCTCGCAGGTAAGGCAACAGACGTTGAGCCACCTTCGGCTTCTGGGATTCGAGCTCGACCCGGAACTGAATCAATCCAACGGCCTTTACAGCGACGGTCGGATCGACAGTGCGGAATCCCGCTTCCCGGTACTGGTCATCCCCACCAACGAAGAGTTGGTGATCGCCCGAGAAGCACTTCGCCTCGCTGAAAAGTCTCAACCGGTGTGACGCCCCACCGATCAGGAATCTGATATGGCAAAAAGTCTCTTTATCGCACCAACCACCATGAACTCGGGCCTAACCTCTGTCTGTTTGGGCTTGCTCCGCGCCCTGGAACGGGTCGGCGTCAGTGTTGGTTTTTACAAACCTTTCCATCAATCAGTCCACCACGGGGAATCCATCCATAACGACGGCAAGGACACCTCGGTTGAATTTGTCAGGGCTCGCAGCAATCTCGAACCACCGGAACCCATCAATCTGAAACAGGCCCAGCACCTGATCAACCGGGGCAAATCTGACCAATTGATGGAAACCATCGTGGGTGAATACCAGAAAGTCGCCAGAGACTTTGATGTCGTAGTCATTGAGGGCCTGGTCCCGGACCGCAGCGAAGCCTACATTGCCCGGCTGAACGTCGAGGTTGCACGAAATCTGGGCTCCGAGGTAATCCTGGTGAGCACACCAGAGGATAGCGATGCCGAGGCGCTGGACGAAGAACTCGACTTTTCGGCAAGACTCTTTGCCGCCCCCTCCGACCCAGACGTCATCGCGGTAATCCTCAACAAGGTAGGCGAGCCCGAGCAGTCGGGGCTTTCGCTGCAACGTTCATCCACGCCGACGACCGGGATGGCGGACTACCGTAAGGAGTGCAAGGTGTTCAGTGAGAATCGCTTTCGGCTTCTGGCGGAGATTCCCTGGCAGCCCGAACTGTTGGCGCCCCGGGTATCTGATATAGCGCGCGAACTGGACATCCAGGTCCTCAACGAGGGGCAGATGCAGAGCCGTCGTGTCCAGAACGTCTCGGTCTGCGCCAGGACAATCCGAAACATGACTGAGACACTCAGACCAGGGACACTTCTAGTCACCCCCGGAGACCGCGAGGACATTGTTGTTACCACGGCCGTTGCGGCCCTGAATGGTGTCCCGCTGGCAGGCCTCATGTTGACGGGCGGTCTTATGCCGGACTCGCGAGTTATCGAACTGTGCCGGCGGGCTCTGGACACCGGATTGCCGGTTCTGGGTTCGGATAACAACACCTATGAAACCGCACATATGCTGGCGAATCTCTCGGCAGCCATCCCGGTCGACGACCCGGACCGCATCGAGAAAGCCATGGAGATGGTCGCCACTCGAATCGATACCGACTGGCTCCAGAATCACCTGAAGGTCCAGCGTCAGAGCCGGCTATCACCCCCGGCATTCCGCCATCATTTGTCCGAACGCGCTCGCGCTGCCAACAAACGAATCGTTCTGCCGGAAGGCAGCGAACCGCGCACCATTCAGGCGGCGATCATATGCCACCAACGCGGGCTGGCCCGTTGCGTCCTGATTGGCGAAGCCTCCGAGATTCGCAACGTCGCAGTGTCCCACGGCTTAACACTGCCAGAGGACATGGAGATCATTGACCCGGCCGAGGTACGCAGTGCGTATGTCGCCCCCATGGTGGAGCTCCGCAAGCATAAGGGACTGGCTCCAGACATGGCCGAAGCTATGCTCGAGGACAACGTGGTGCTCGGTACGATGATGGTGGCCCAGGACGAGGCTGACGGCCTGGTCTCCGGTGCGATCCATACCACCGCCAACACCGTCAGACCTGCCCTGCAGCTGATCAAGACCCATGAACACGCCCGGGTGGTGTCTTCGGTTTTCTTTATGCTGTTGCCGGACCAGGTTGTCGTCTATGGCGACTGCGCCATCAACCCCGATCCCAATGCCGAGGAGCTGGCGGATATTGCCATTCAGAGTGCGGAATCGGCGGAAGCCTTCGGCATCGAACCGGTGGTGGCCATGATCAGCTACAGTACAGGCGAGTCCGGAACCGGACAGGATGTCGACAAGGTACGCGAAGCGACCCGTATTGCCCGGGAGCGCCGCCCGGACCTGCTCATCGACGGGCCACTGCAATACGATGCCGCTGCCATCGAGAGCGTTGCCAAAAGCAAGGCCCCGGACAGCGAGGTGGCGGGAAAAGCGACGGTCTTTGTATTTCCGGACCTGAATACTGGCAACACGACTTACAAAGCGGTTCAGCGCAGCGCCAATGTCGTCAGCATTGGCCCCATGCTTCAGGGCCTCAGGAAACCCGTTAACGATTTGTCCCGCGGTGCCTTGGTGGAGGATATCGTATTCACCATCGCACTGACCGCAGTCCAGGCACAGCAGGTCGCCGCTGTGAAATCGAAATGAACAGGGCCGGGTAATCCGGCCCTGAATTACCGCTTGAGGCTCTTCTGGCGGGTTTTCTTGATCCGCCGCCCCTTCTTGAGGTCGTTATCTTTCTTGACCTTCTGCCGGGGCGTAAGCCTGTCGACCTTGCCCGCGAACGGGTTCTCGCCCGACTTGAACTCGAACCGGATGGGGGAGCCCGTTACGTTGAGAACCTTGCGAAAGGTATTTTCCAGATAGCGTTTGTAAGCCCCTGGCAGGGCATCAACCTGGTTACCATGCACAACGATGACCGGCGGATTTGAGCCGCCCTGGTGCGCAAAACGAAGCTTGATTCTGCGCCCGTGAACCATGGGTGGTTGATGCTGGGCCACGGCGTCCTGAAGAATTGCCGTCAGTCGGTTGGTCGGCCATTTGGCCATGGCGGACTCGAAACAGGCCTGCACAGAGTCGTACATAACCCCGACCCCGGAGCCATGAAGCGCTGAAATGTAGTGTTTGTCGGCGTAATCCAGAAAGTCCAGGCGGCGCTGGACCTGCTCCTTGACCCGGGCACGGTCTTCCGGATCCATCCCATCCCATTTATTGACAGCGATGACCAGCGAGCGGCCGGCGTCCAGAACAAAACCGATGAGGTGAAGGTCCTGGTCCACCAACCCTTCCCGGGCATCTATGACCAGGATAACAACATGCGCATCGTCTATGGCCTGCAGGGTTTTGATGATCGAAAATTTCTCGACCGTTTCCCGAACATTTTTCCGCCGACGGACGCCGGCGGTGTCAATCAGGGTATATTCGTGCCCCTGTCGCTCATAGGGAATGTAGACGCTGTCCCGGGTAGTACCCGGCATGTCATACACCACGACCCGGTCCTCGCCCAGCATGCGATTGACCAGGGTCGATTTACCCACATTAGGACGACCTACGACGCCAATCCGGATGCCGGGGTACCGATCCGCCCGATCCGCCTCCTCTCGCTCTTCCTCTGACGGCAGCAGCAGTTCGAGCATGGAACGGATCCCCCGATTGTGGGAGGCCGCAATCAGAAAGGTGGAGTCGAAGCCAAGGCTGTAGAAATCCGCTGCCGCGATGTCGGGGTCCTGGCCGTCTGTTTTGTTAACCACCAGGTGAGCCTGTTTGCCCGAGCGCCGGAGGTGATTCGCTATGGATTCATCACCCGCCGTCAGGCCGGAGCGGCCATCCACCAGGAACAGCACAATGTCGGCTTCTTCCACCGCCTGCAGAGACTGTCTGGCCATCTCTGCATCCAGCCCCTGTTCGTCGCCGGTCAAACCACCGGTATCGATAACAATAAACCGCTGGCCCTCGTAGTTGCCCTCGCCATACTTCCGGTCACGGGTCAGTCCCGGAAAATCCGCGACCAGGGCGTCCCGGGACCGGGTCATCTGGTTAAACAGGGTTGACTTGCCAACATTCGGGCGGCCGACAAGGGCAATTACTGGGGTCATAATAAATCGCTATGCAAAAAGGAAAACAGCCCGGCATCTGTACCGGGCTGCAAGGTATTCATTCGATGGGCCGGATCCTGAGAACCGCCATGTCTCCGCTGTTACCGAAGACGAGCAGGTTACCATTGCTCAGCCGCTGTGCCGGTACGCGTATACCCTCATCATCGAATTCGAACTGCCCCTGGAAGCTGCCATCTTCCCGGGAGAGGATGTGCAGGTAACCCTCGAAATCGGCAGTAACAAGGTAATCTTCCACCACCATGGGCTGGGTCAGCTGCCGCCAGGATAACCGATCCTGAACCCAGAGTTCCCTGCGGTCAGAGCCTCGCAACGCCACGATATCGCCGTTGGCGGATGCCAGATAGATTTCACCATCGCCAATCATCGGCGAATACAGGCTGGACGCCTTGCGGCTCCAGATCTCCTGCCCGGTGCGGATGTCCACCAGCGCCAGCTTGCCCTGGTAACCCACAACCAGCACTGCAGAATCGAGGACCAGAGGCTGGCCGGTAATATCGACCAGACGCTCCAGTTCCGTTCGTCCCTGGGGCTGCCCTACTTCGTATTGCCACAGCGGCTGGCCGGACTCTGCACTCAGCGCAATGAGCTTACCATTGGCGAAGGATGCAAGGACCACGTCTCCCCCCACCAGAGGCGCAGCCGCAGCGCGAATCGAGAGAACCGGAACGACGCCGTCGTATTGCCAGAGTTTCTCACCGCTCTCGGCGTCAAATCCCAGCACCCGCCCATCGGTGGTCTGCGCAACCACCAGTTGGCCATTGGACTGGGGGGCAGCCAGGACTTCAGTTGGCAAGGCCGCACGCCACAGTTCTGTGCCGTCTTCCCGCGACAGTGCCAACAAATCGGCCTCTCGTGTCGCAAGGTAAAGCCGTTGACCGTCTCCGCCGACGCCGGCGAAGATCCGATCACTGAGTTCGGTCTGCCAGATCACCTTGCCATTTTCAGACTGGACCGCATAAACCTCACCATCCGCGGAGGCCGCATAGAGAAGATCACCGGCATTCAGAGGCGCCAGGTAGAGGAAGTCTTCGTCATGACCGTCTCCCACAGACATGCTCCAGACCTGCTTGAACTCTACCGAGCTTTCAATTTCCGGCAACGGAGCGGGTTGTTCAAAGGTGTCAGTGGAACTGCAACCGGCGAGCCCCATGACCGCGAGCAAGCCGCTCACAAGTCCGGCACGCACAAACCTGTTGCGATGGCGTCGCATCAGGCGTCCTCCCCGACACCGAGATCAGACAACTTGAGCTGCAAGACGCCGCTTCGACCCTGCTGACTTTGCTCTCGCGCTGTCAGATAAGCTTCACGTGCGCCCTCTTTATCGCCCTGGGCCAACAGGATATCTCCCCGAAGCTCCGAGAGAATTGCATCGAAAGCATCCGAATTTGATGCAGAGTCGATGGTGGCGAGCGCGTCCTCGTATTTTTTGGCATCAAACTGGGCGCGCGCCAGGCGGCTTCGAACGACCAGCGCCAAAGCCTCGTGCTCCCCGCTCTGCTCCAGCGCCCAAGAGAGGGAGTCAATCGCCGCCGCCGCATCGTCATCCATTAACTGCTGCTTGGCCAGGATCAGGTTACCGTAAACTGCGTAGGCACTGCCGGCATAATCTTCCCGCAGTGTTTTCGCCACAAAGGCAACGGTGTCTCCGCTGTTTTCATCTGCCTGTTCACTGAAGGCATTCAGGAGGTTGGCGAACTGGTTCGCGGCTTCGGTGCGCTGCTGCGCTTGGTGGTTTTGCCAGGCCTGCCAGCCAAAAACGATGGCCAGGGCAGCACCGATACCGATTAGCAGAGAGCTGCCATTTTTCTTCCACCAGTCCTTAATCGCCTGGACCTGTTCTTCCTCGGTGCGCAGTTCAGCCATGTTGACTCCTGTAGTCGGATGCTTTGCTTTTGTTAAAGTTAGGTTCAGTTCTTAAGCGCTTCAGCCAGTGCCAGTGAAAGCTCCTTCCAGGTGAGCTCTCGCTGAGGCTCATCTGAGCGCAGGGGTTTGAGCCCGGCGGTGCCGTTTGCCACCTCATTCTCTCCGAGAATAACGGCGTAGCGGGCTCCGCTCTTATCGGCCTTTTTCATCTGGCTTTTAAAACTGCCGCCGCCGCAATGGGACACCACCACGGCTTCCGGCAACGCGACACGCAGCTCCTCCGCCAGAGCCAATGCGGGTGCCATGGCGCCCTCACCCATCGCCGTTACGTAGACGTCGGCATCGCTGTTTACATGCGCCGGAACGAGATCCAGGGTCTCAAGCAGCAGAATAAGCCGCTCCAGCCCCATGGCAAAGCCAACGGCCCGGGTTGGCTTGCCGCCGAGCTGCTCCACCAGTCCATCGTAACGCCCGCCGGCACAGACAGTACCCTGGGCGCCCAGGCTGTCGGTGATCCACTCGAACACGGTTTTGCCATAGTAATCAAGGCCGCGTACCAGCGCCGGGTTCACCGTATAGGCAATACCAGCGGCATCCAGCAGTTCACGCAACCTGTCGAAGTGAGCGCGGGATTCCTCGTCCAGATAGCTGTCAAGTTTCGGGGCGCCAGCCAGAATCTCCCGGGTCGACGGGTCCTTGCTATCGAGGATGCGCAGCGGATTGCTCTGCAACCGGCGCTGGCTGTCCGCATCCAGATCAGACTTGTACTGATTAAGGTACTCAACCAGAGCCTGACGGTAGACCTTGCGGGCTTCCGACGTGCCAATGGAATTGATCTCCAGACGGGTATGCCCGGCAAGGCCCAGCTCTTTCCAGAGCCGGGCGGTAAGGACCAGCAACTCCGCATCAATATCCGGCCCCGCCATGCCAAAACATTCCACGCCTATCTGGTGAAACTGGCGATAGCGGCCCTTCTGCGGACGCTCATGGCGAAACATCGGACCCGTGTACCATAAACGGCGGGTCTGATTGAACAGCAGACCGTGCTCTTCTGCAGCACGAACACATCCGGCCGTCCCCTCGGGTCTCAGGGTCAGGCTGTCGCCGTTACGGTCGTCGAAGGTATACATTTCCTTTTCGACGATGTCCGTAACCTCGCCGATGGAGCGCTTGAACAGTTCGGTCTGCTCGACGATAGGCATCCGGATTTCCTGGTACCCGTATTGGGAGAGCACCTTTCGTACGGTGTCTTCAACAAACTGCCAGACGGGCGTCTGTTCGGGCAGGATATCGTTCATCCCGCGAATTGCCTGAATCTTAGCCAAGTTAAACCCTTAAACGTATTTCGGAGTAATGATGTCGGAAAATCAGACGGGATCAGCTGCCCGAGCGGGCGATGATGGCGTCTTCCTCTTCCTTGCGCCGAGCAACTTCATCGCGAATCAGGCGTTCGAGGTCGTCGGTCAGCGTCGCGTTATCAAGCTTCTGGTTCGGTTTCCCTGCCATATAGAACAGGTTCTTCGGGCTTCCACCGGTCAGACCAATATCCGCTTCTTTGGCCTCACCCGGCCCGTTCACTATGCAACCAATGATGGCAACATCCATCGCCGTATTCACATCTTCCAGGCGAGCCTCGAGGTCATTCATGGTCTGGATGACATCGAAGTTCTGGCGGGAGCAGCTCGGACACGCGATGAAGTTAATGCCGCGGCTGCGCAGGCGAAGACTTTTCAGGATGTCATAACCAACCTTGATTTCCTGGACCGGGTCAGCCGCCAGGGAAACACGAATGGTGTCGCCGATACCGTCCATGAGCAGCATCCCCAGACCAATGGACGACTTCACGGTTCCGGAACGGAAGCCGCCGGCCTCAGTGATGCCCAGATGTAATGGCTGCTCAATCTGGGCCGCTATCTTACGGTAGGCCGCAACGGTCATGAACACTTCCGAAGCCTTGAGGCTTACCTTGAAGTCCTGGAAATCATGGCGGTCAAGAATGTCGATGTGACGCATCGCGGACTCGACCAGCGCATCCGGTGTTGGCTCTCCGTATTTCCGCTGGAGTTCCTTTTCCAGGGAACCGGCATTCACACCAATCCGGATCGGAATATTCCGGTCGCGGGCGGCACTGATGACCGCACTGACCCGATCTTCCCGGCCAATATTCCCGGGATTGATCCGAAGGCAGTCAACCCCGAGTTCTGCCACTCGTAGCGCAATTTTGTGGTCGAAATGAATATCCGCAACCAGGGGAACGGAAACCCGATCCCGGATTTTTCCGAAGGCTTCCGCGGCATCCATGCTCGGGACCGACACTCGAACGATATCGGCGCCAGCGTCCTGGAGCGCCCGAATCTGTCCGACGGTGGCATCCACATCACAGGTGTTGGTGTTGGTCATGCTTTGAACCGCAATCGGCGCATCGCCACCAACAGGTACGTTGCCCACCATGATCTGGCGGGATTTGCGTCTAACGATTGGGGACTCGTGTTTCATGCGTTACTGACCGATTTCAAGTGGTTTCAAGTTTCAGATCGTCAGGGTAAATTCTGACCGATTATTTACGACAGGATAACCGCCCATGTCCACGGGCTCGCCTTGGAAACTGATCGAGCCAACGGCATCGACTGCGCCGATTACGACCCTGAGCGGCACCTCACCGGACACATCAATCTGGTCGCCACTCCGCTGCAATGAATTGACCAGGCGATTTCCGGCAGCATCGCTGACCTGTACCCAGCAATCACCGGTGAAGGTAATCTGCAACCTTCCGGTATCGGTCACTACCACCGGCTCAGCCGGATCCTCCAGTAGGGGGTCCGTCGTTTGGGTGACCACGGGGGCGGACTCAATCGGGTCCACCGTCTGGTCACTGGTCACTGAATCCTCGGCCATTGGCTCGAGCGGTTCGGTGACCTGGGTCCCAGCCACCTCGTCCGTAACCTGCGCCGCGCCGTTCGAATCATCCGTCGCATTCTCCGGCTCGGGCTCGGAAGCAGGCTCTGCCGCCTCCTCTGTCTCCATGCCGGCGGCACCATCAATCTCGGGAGCAGCTGACTCCGTCTCGTTCCCGGATCCATTGTATGCAGGCTCTTCCTGACCGGCCTTTTCCGCTACTCCGGATGGTGACACGGTTTCAGGCTGCGGCAATACGAAGGCGAATACCAGATAGCCGGCAAGCCCCGCAACACACAACAACAGAGCCAGTTTGGCAACTCGACGTTTTCTCCGGCGCCGCCGCTCAATATCGACCAGTGGATTGGCCTCGAACTCCTGCTCACGCTCCTGGCGCATTGGCTCGAGTTCCCGGTCAAGATCGGCTATTACGTCGCTGGCTTCCAGCCCGACTTGCTTGGCATAAGCCCTGACGTACCCTTTCAGGAAGAGTTCACTGTCAATCTTCTTGTAGTCCCCTGCCTCGATTGCCTGAATAACAGCCGGCCTCAGATGCTGGGCCTTGGCAACGTCGTCGGCACTCAGGCCTCTCTGTTCACGTGCACGCTGCAGTTGCTGCCCTACAGGATCACTGCTCGTTGGCTGGGGGGTTTCTTCACTAGTCATTAGAAATCAGCACCTTATATTGTTGGTATTCGACTGACTCCGGGAAATTATTCTTAAGCTGCAGTGCCAGGCTGGCTTCCTGGTTGCGGTTATCCAGATGACGGGCGATCCGGATGCCCGTCAACAAACTTTCAGGTGAGTGACGAAGACGGTCGTTTCTCTGCATCATTGAGGCAAGTCGGGTATAATAGCGCGCGGCTGCATCGTAATCTCCCTGATCTGCCAACACGCGCGATAGCGCCAGCAAGGAGCGGGCGTCGCCCCTGGACAACTCCACAGCGCGGCGATATGAGTTCGCTGCATTATCGAGTTCGTCCAGGCGTTCCTGGGTCATCCCCAGGTTGAAAAAGACTGAGCCCCTCTCCTTGTATTCGGTGTCCCGTGACGCTGCCCGAAACTGGTCCCGTGCCTCCTCGATACGACCCTGTCCGTAAAGAAACGCGCCATAGTAAACGCGGGCACGGGTGTACCCCTGATCTGTCGCGATGGCCTGCTTAAAACTGGACTCGGCAAGCTCGGCTTCGCCCTCGGCGTTGTATACGAGGCCCATTGCGGCCTTCGCTGCAGGGCTGTCGGCGTCCAGATCGAGTGCACGGTCAAGATGATGACGGGCGCGGTCGAGGTTACCCTGACCAATATAGGCAGTGGCCAGCTGAACGTAATCCTCCACCGCTTCCTGGCGGTCCGCCTCACGGGAGAAGCGACTGTCGGTGGTCGTGACGCAACCTGTGACAAACAACGCGGCTAACATCAGCGCCGCGACAGAAAAACGCCAGCTCGTCGATCTATAGGTCACAGTTTCGCATTCCTCGCTTCAACTCGTTGTCGGTGCCTTATCAGGGATTAACCTGCTGGACCTCGATGTATCGTTTGCTTCGACGGGTACGATCCTCAACCCTGCCCACCAACTGGCCGCATGCCGCATCGATGTCATCGCCACGGGTCGTTCTGATGGTAGCTATGTATCCGGCTTCATTAAGAACCGCCTGGAACCGGCGGGTTGCATTCATGCTCGGCCGACGGAAATCGCTTTCCGGAAAAGGATTGAAGGGTATCAGATTGATCTTGCAGGGAAGATCCCGAAGCAGCACCGCAAGTTCACGGGCGTGTTCCGGTTGATCGTTCATTCCCTCAATCACGGTGTATTCGATGGTGGCCTTGCGCTTGTCTGGTAACCGGGCGAAGTATCGCTTGGTGGCCGCAAGCAGCTCCGAAATCGGATACTTTTTATTGAGCGGTACCAACTTGTTACGGAGTTCATCATTCGGGGCATGCAGGGAAATAGCCAGTGAAACATCGGTAACTTCCGCCAGGCGATCAAGTGCCGGAACGACCCCGGATGTGCTCAGGGTGACCCTGCGCTTCGAGATGCCGTAAGCCAGATCCTCCATCATGAGATTCATGGCATCGACAACGTTGTCAAAATTCAGGAGGGGCTCACCCATCCCCATCATGACCACATTGGTAATGGGACGATCCGGGCCCGGCTCAAATGGCATGAAGGCCTTGCGCGCAACCCACACCTGGCCGATTACCTCGGCTGCGGTCAGATTACGGTTGAAGCCCCGTTTACCGGTCGAGCAGAAGGTACAGTCCAGGCTGCACCCGATCTGCGAGGAGACACAGAGCGTTCCACGCTCGCCATCGGGAATCAGTACTGTCTCAACACTGTTGCCGTTGTCCATGCGCATTACCCACTTGCGGGTACCGTCCTTGGACGTCTCGTCATAGACCACTTCAGGGCCACGAATTTCAGCAACCTGCTTGAGTTTTTCCCGGAGCGCCTTGCTCATATTGGTCATTTGATCGAAGTCATCAGCCCCACGCTGATGAATCCACTGCAAAACCTGAGTGGCACGAAAACGCTTTTCCCCCAGGGTCTCGAAGAAAGCCTCAAGCTTGGCTTTCGGCATCCCCAGAAGATTGGTTTTTTCAGCGGCCGCTGTCATTTTATAACCTCGATCAGATAACCAATTCGGGGGCAGGCCAACAACGACCGCCCCCGATCAACAGGATCAACCGCGCGGGCAGATCTCGTTGTCATTGAAAAAGTACGCGATTTCACGCTCAGCTGACGCCGCAGAGTCAGAGCCGTGAACGGCATTTGCGTCGATAGAGGAGGCAAAGTCCGCGCGAATGGTGCCCGCGTCTGCTTCCTTCGGGTTAGTTGCACCCATCAGATCACGGTTCTTGAGGATTGCGCCCTCGCCTTCCAACACCTGAACAACCACGGGACCGGAAGTCATGAACGCCACCAGGTCATTGAAGAAGGGGCGTTCTTTGTGTTCGGCATAAAAACCTTCAGCCTGTTGCTGGGTCAGGTGCATCATCTTGGCAGCGACGATGTTCAATCCAGCCTTTTCAAAACGGCTGTAAATTTCGCCGATCACGTTCTTGGCAACTGCGTCGGGCTTGATAATTGAGAGCGTGCGCTCATTCGCCATGGTGTTTCTCCACTAGGGTTCAGGTTAAAATTCCGGCCTGCGATTATACGCAGTCCAAGGGCAACTGCCTACCGCACTGCACGCAGTCGGCTAACAACATCAACTATTTGCGAACTGGCAAAAGCCACTTCCTCGGCCGTGGTAAACCGGCCGAAAGAAAAACGCAGCGCCCTGTGGGCCTGCTCGTCGCTCAAACCAATTCCACGCAGGACAAACGATGGTTCGATCGTGGCCGAAGCACAGGCTGATCCCGACGACACGGCCAGATCCCTTAGACCCAGCATCAGGGACTCCGCCTCGACTCCGTCAAAGGAAAGATTCACGATGCCTGGCACGCGAAACTCGGCGCTACCGTTCAGACTGACACCATCCAGACCTTCGAGGCCGCCAAGGAAAGAGGTCCGCAGGCGTTCCAGCTCTTCCACATCCGACTCAAGGCGCTCCTGGGCAATGGAGAATGCCTTACCCATGCCCACTATCTGATGCGTCGGCAAAGTCCCGGAGCGCATGCCACGCTCGTGTCCACCGCCATGAATCTGAGCTTCGATACGCACATCCGGTGAACGTCTCACATAAAGCGCCCCGACACCCTTTGGACCGTAGACTTTGTGCCCGGACAACGACATCAGATCGACCGGCATTGCCGTAACATCGACTGGCATTTTGCCGGCTGCCTGAGCTGCATCGACGTGAAAGAGCACACCCCGTTCACGAAGTTCGCGACCAATGGCGGCAACATCGGTCACACATCCCAGCTCGTTGTTGACCAGCATGAGACTGACCAGAACCGTATTGTCCCGCAAGGCATCGGTCACCTGATCCGGATGAATTCGACCAACCCGGTCCGGTGTCAGCCAGGTCACGTCCACGCCATGCTGTTCAAGCCATTTACAGGTATCCAGCACGGCTTTGTGCTCGATGGATGAGGTCACGATGTGGACGTCAGTTCGTCCGGCAACCGCACCCTTGATGGCAAGATTGTCCGACTCAGTGGCGCCGGAGGTCCAGACAATCTCTCTGGGATCAGCGTGGATCAGTTGGGCAACTTCACGACGCGCCGCCTCAACGGCAGCCTCCGCCCTCCAGCCAAAGGCGTGTGATCGTGATGCCGGGTTCCCAAAGATCCCATCAGGCGTCAGGTATTTAACCATTTCTTCGGCGACAGACGGATCAACGGGCGTCGTCGCCGCATAATCCAGATATACGGGCTTTTTCATGGTATCAAGGAGTATTATTTCAGGCCGGCGCCTGGTCAGACAGGCGTTCGGTATTAATCGTTTCAGAGCCGTTGTCAGACTGACGGCGGTTCTGCCGGTCCGCAACCTGGCGGATTTCATGCTTCTTCATCAGGTCGCCGAGGCTGATTTCACTCAGGAACTGATGAATCTGGTCACTCAGATCAGACCAAAGGTGGTGGGTCAGACACTTCTCGCCTTTCTGACAGTCCCCTTTGTTGCCACATCTCGTGGTGTCCAGAGACTCGCTAACGGCATCCACAACTTCCGCTATGAACACCTGCCCGGCCTCGCGGCTCAGACGATAACCACCGCCGGGACCACGAATACTGACCACCAGATTCTGTCGGCGCAGACGGGAGAAGAGCTGTTCCAGGTAGGAAAGTGAGATTTCCTGACGGGCTGAAATATCGGCAAGACTCACCGGCCCCTGGTCTCCGTGCAGAGCCAGGTCCAGCATTGCCGTGACGGCATAGCGGCCTTTGGTGGTCAGCTTCATGGCATCAGCCCCGTGATGGGATTGAATCTCGAAATACAGCAGCGAGTATGAATTGACCCACTAATTCAGTCAAGTATTCACCCCCGGGGCTCCTCGCTCTCATCACGAACGCAATCAAAATCTTCTTCCTGCAGCGGCGGCAATTCACCGTTCTGGTATTCGATGTTTACCTTGCGCAGGGCCTTGCACATGTTCTCAATGCGGTCGTCCACTGCGTGCATGTGGTCCAGGAGGGAGCGCACGGCGCGCGCAACGGGATCGGGCATCTCTTCCGTAACACCATAGGCATCGAAGCCCATGCGCTCTTCCATTTCCTTGCGGCGCACATCATCATCTTCACTCGGGCGCTTGACGATGATTCGCCCGGGAATGCCGACAACAGTGGCCCCGGCCGGTACCGCCTTGGTTACCACCGAATTGGAACCGACCTTGGCGCCCGCTCCCACTTCAAATGGTCCGAGAATCTTGGCGCCGGCACCCACGACCACTCCGTCGCAAATGGTCGGGTGCCGTTTACCCTTATTCCAGCTCGTGCCACCCAGAGTAACCCCCTGGTACAGGGTCACATCGTCTCCGATAACGGTCGTCTCACCAATAACGACCCCCATGCCGTGATCAATAAAGAACCTTCTGCCAATGGTCGCCCCCGGATGGATTTCGACTCCGGTCAGCCAGCGGGCGATCGTGGAAATTGTGCGGGCAATCCACTTGAGACCGAATCGCCAGAGTCTGTGAGCAAGCCGGTGAAACAGGAGGGCATGAAGGCCTGGATAGTTGGTCAGCACCTCGAAAGTGTTCCGGGCCGCCGGGTCCCGATGAAAAACGCTGTTGATGTCTTCCCTTAAACGCTCAAACATGGCCATTATCCTGCCCCGTCGCCTTCGAATCGGCCTCGGTTATTTTACTGTCAGCCTTGGCGCCAGCAGCTTTCTGCACTGACGTCAGTATGCCTCTGAGTATATTGATTTCCATCTGGTCCAGTCTCGCGCGCTGGAACAGTCGCCGCAAGCGCGTCATAAGCTGGCGTGGATTTTCCCTTCGGTGAAAATCCACATCCACCAGTACCTGCTCAAGATGGCCCAAAAAGCCTTCCACGTCGTTGACGGGTGCGGGAGGAACATCCCATCCCGGATCGCCAGGCGCCGTCATGGGTTTTAAGTATGGGCTTCCCTCACCACCTTCAAGGCCACGCAGAAAATGCATCCTTAATTCGTAGCACATGACCTGGACGGCCATCGCCAGATTCAGAGAGCTGTAATCCGGATTGGACGGTATATGAATGTGGTAATGACAGCGTTGCAGTTCCTCGTTACTCAGGCCATGATTCTCCCGACCAAATACCAGCGCGACTGGGCCGTTGGTCGCATTTTCCGAGGCCGCCACAGCTGCTTCCGGAGGCGCAATAACCGGCCAGGGCACTTTCCGCCCCCGGGCACTGGTTCCCATTACCAGAACGCAGTCCGCAAGCGCCTCGTCCAGGGACGAAACAACGTTTGCCCGATCCAGCACATCAGAAGCGCCCGAGGAACGGGCGTAAGACGCCTCGTCCGGGAAAGAGTTCGGGTTGACCAGCCACAGATTCCCGAGGCCCATATTTTTCATGGCACGAGCCACCGCACCAATGTTGCCTGAGTGAGAGGTCTCGACCAGAACGATTCGGATCTGATCCTGAAATGAGTCAGTGCCCTCCAGGGGAAGTGCCGGCTTGTGCATTGAGTATGGGTCCAGACTGATTTAATTGAGGCGGGCATGATAGCAGAAAACCAACGCGTCCCGCCCGTCCGGAGATGCCGTAATCCTTTGGTATCCGTGCTATTGCTAAGTCAAAAAACATACAAGCGCCCTGATCTTTTGCTATGATACCCGGCCTTCACACACCCGGATAATGAACACTCAGATGCAACCAGCTATTAAAATGGCCCTGCGCGTCGCGCGTCAGGGGTCCGATTATCTGAAAGCCCATTTCGAGCGCCAGGAGCCCGCCGGTAAGGACGACGAAGAACGCCGCCGTCAGCTGGATCGGGTCGAGGAGTCAATTTACGACAACTTTGCGGAGCAACTCGAAAAGGCCTACAAGGACCATAGCATCGCCCCTCTGAACGAAGCGAATGCAGGAACCAGCGAGAGAAGCTGGCACGTTTTCCCGGTTCTTGGTCGCGAAAACTTCCTGAGGGGCATCCCGGAGTTTGCCCTCGCCCTGGCCCAGAAAAAGAACAACCGCACCGAAAACCTTCTGGTGATCAACCCGGTAACCGGCGAAGAATACTCCGCCAGCCGCGGACACGGGGCGGCACTGAACAGCCGTCGGGTTCGGACGTCCGACATCAAGCACGCCAACAAGGCTGCAATTGCCACTAACCTGCTGGATCAGGCGCGCAGAAGCGAAGACACTCAACTGTGGGGCGAAATGGCCTCCGTCCTTGCCCGTGAATCTGCGATGTTCCGCACTTCTGGCTGTGTGGTTCTGGATATTGCCCGCGTATCTGCCGGCAACCTGGACGCAGCCGTCATCTTCCGCCCGGAGATGGTAGATCTGGATCTAGGCGTAACGATGGCCATGGAATCAGGCGCCCTGACCGGCGACTTCTCCGGCAACCCCTCAACTGGCAGTGCCCGCCAATTGGTAGTGGCCAATCCCAAGCTGTTCCGGGAAGTCCTGAAATCACTTCACCCGTTCCGGGGGCGTCTGCCCCGCTGATCGACCAGCAAGCAGCCATAAAAAAACCGCCTTCCCAAGGGAATGGCGGTTTTTTTGTTTCCGGTGAACCAGTTACATCCGGTTCAGCCACTCTGGGGGTTGTTCCTCTTCTTCTGCATCAGCGGCTCCCTCTTTCGCCGGGAGCATCAGGTCTTCCCGTGATACACCAAACGCAATCAGCAGGTTCGCAGACACATAAATGGAGGAGTAGGTACCAACAATCACACCGATAATCAACGCCAGCGCGAAGTTATTGATGGCCTCACCGCCAAACAGGTACAACGCAAACAGAACGACGAGAGTCGTACCGGAGGTATTGATTGTTCTGCTGATGGTCTGGTGGATCGAGGTATTGATCACGTGCCAGGAATCACCCACCCGCATTTTTCGGAAGTTTTCCCGAATCCTGTCGGCCACAACAATGGTGTCGTTCAGGGAGTAACCGATCACCGCCAGCAACGCCGCCAGTACCGTCAGATCGAAGGTCCACTGGAACAGGGCAAACACACCCAGAACAATGATCACGTCGTGCGCCAGTGGCAGGACAGAGGCAATACCGAACTTGAACTGGAAGCGCATACCGACGTAGATCAGCACTACCGCCAGCGCAAGCAGAAGCCCGAGGCCACTGTCTTCCCTCAACTCCTCGCCAACCTGAGAGCCGATGAACTCGGAGCTGATAAGCTCGAGATTTGCGCCTCCAGCGGTCAGCGCGTCAGTCACCTCGCCCCCCAGTTCGTCATTACCAGCCTCGGCGAGTCGAACCAGAACCGTAGTGTCGGCACCAAAGTTCTGTACTACGAACTGCTCGTAGCCTGCCTCATTCAGCGTGGAACGAATTTCATCCAGTTGCGGCGCCTCGGCATACTCGAATTCCACTGACGTGCCGCCGGTGAAATCCATACCCAGGTTCAGGCCCCGAACTGCCAGCAACACGACGGAGGCAACCAGCAGCGTGATCGAGAGAACGGAAGCGAGCTTCCGGAACCCCATGAAATCAAATGGTTTATTCTCTTGCTCAGACATTTGCCAGCTTTCCTCCGATCGACAACTTCTCGATCTTTCGACCGCCATATACAAAATTCACGATGCTGCGACTGACCATAAGGCCGGAGAACATCGAGGTCAGGATACCCAGACACAGGGTAACGGCGAACCCTTTTACCGGGCCGGAACCCATGGCAAACAGGATTACCGCGACGAGCAGGGTCGTAATATTGGCATCGAAAATGGACACGAAGGCCCGGGAATACCCGGCACTGATGGCCGACTGGGGCGGAACCCCTGCCTTGAGCTCCTCCCGTATGCGTTCAAATATCAGGACGTTGGCATCGACCGCCATACCCACCGTGAGTACGATACCAGCGATGCCCGGAAGCGTGAGCGTTGCCGACAGGATGGACATGCAGGCAATGAGCAGCATCAGGTTGAGGGTGAGCGCCACGTTGGCGACCAGACCGAACCCCCGGTAGTAAACCAGCATGTATAGGAGCACCAGCCCGAAGCCGAGTGCTACGGACATCACGCCAGCATCAATGTTTTTCTGGCCGAGGCTCGGCCCAATTGTGCGTTCCTGCACAAAATACATCGGTGCGGCCAGCGCGCCTGCGCGCAGCAATAGGGCCAGCTCTGCGGCTTCCGGAATGGAATCCAGGCCGGTGATACGGAAACTGCTTCCGAGTGCTGACTGGATCGTGGCCAGGCTGATGATGCCCTTCTCCACAACCCGTTTGTCGACAGACGTCATTTCACCGTCGACCATCCGGTTTTCCGTTTCCGTGCGGAATTCAATGAATAGCACAGCCATGCGGCGCCCGATCGCGTTCCGGGTCGCACGGTTCATCTGGTCTCCACCGACAGAATCCATCGTGATGTTGACCTGAGGCTGACCATTCTCGTCAAACGCCTGCTGGGCGTTCGCGACATTATTACCGGTTGTGATGACGTCACGCTCAAGACGCGCGGTGCGCCGGGGGTTGTCGCGGAAGCCAAATTCCTCGACCTCACTGGCCGATGCGTCCTGACGCGCCTCCAGGCGAAACTCGAGATTTGCAGTCGCGCCCAACACTCGCTTGGCCTGGGCTGTATCCTGAACCCCTGGCAACTCAACGATAATCCGGTCGGCGCCCTGGCGCTGAACAAGCGGCTCGGCAACGCCAAGCTCATTGACGCGGTTGCGGATCGTGGTGAGGTTCTGCTCGAGGGCATATTCCTGGATGGATTTCACCTCGGCCTCTGACAGCGACAATACGATCTGACGCTCGCCGTCCACGGTTCTCTCATCCATCAGAAACTGGTTGTACTGGTCACGGATCAGGTCAAATGCCTCGGCACGGGGTTGTTCGTCGCGGAAGGTAAGAACGATCTGCCGCTGACCCTCTACGTCACCGCCGCGATAGCGGATCCGCTCTTCCCGAAGATCACCCTTGATCTGGCTGGAAAGGGCTTCCAATCGCGTGTTCAAAGCCGTTTCCATATCCACCTCCAGCAGGAAGTGGACGCCACCGCGCAAATCGAGGCCCAGTTTCATCGGACCGGCGCCAAGACTTTTCAGCCACTCCGGGGTCGAAGGTGCCATGTTCAGTGCAACCAGATAGTCGTTGCTCAGTGCCGACTGAACAATCGGACGGGCCTGAAGCTGATCCTCGCCACTGGTAAGACGAATCAATGCATCCCGGTCCTGAAGCGTACTGCTTTTTACCTCAATGCCCTCCGATTCCAGCGCTTTGACCGCGCGATCGAGAACGGTTGAGTTGACCTCGGTACTGCTGCGAGCACCGGTGATCTGGATGGCGTAATCGTCAGGAAAAAGGTTGGGCAAGGCGTAGATAAATCCGATCACGAGCGCGACCAGGATGACCAGGTTTTTCCAAAGCGGATACTTGTTCAGCATGGGATCCCTTTTAGCCGACCCGAAGGTCGGCATGGTGTTTCAGCCAGAAAAAATCAGTCCGTCAGGTTACGGACTCCGGCTCAGATGTCCTTCAAGGTGCCTTTCGGCAGAGCAGCGGCAACGGCTACTTTCTGCACCTTGATTTCTACGTTGTCGGCGATCTCTACCACGATGAAATCGTCGGTTACCTTGGTGATTTTGCCGGCAACACCACCGGACGTAACAATTTCATCACCCTTGTTCAGGCCGGACATCAGTGCCTTGTGCTCTTTGGCACGCTTTGACTGCGGACGCCAGATCAGGAAATAGAAAATCAGGATGAAGCCGGCGAAGAAAATCACCTGACCCATGACACCCATACCCTGCGCTCCCGGGTCCTGGGCCATGGCCAGTGCAGGCATAAGTGCCAGAAGGCCGGCTACGAGCAATTTGATTGATTTCATTGAGTATCTCCGTTGGTTTTTAAGAAATTCAGTCGGCACCGAGCGGCGGCACTGTTTCGCCGCGCAGTGCATAGAAGTCGGTTACAAAGTCGGACAATGTACCTGCTTCAATGGCCCCACGCAATCCAGCCATGAGGTTCTGATAGAACCTCAGGTTATGAATCGTATTCAACTGCGATCCGAGCATTTCTCCACACTTATCCAAATGATAGAGATAACTCCTAGAAAAGTTCTTACAGGTATAGCAGTCACAGCACTCGTCCAACGGGGCCGTGTCGTGACGATGCCGGGCATTGCGGATCTTGACGATCCCAGTGGAGGTGAACAGGTAACCGTTCCGGGCGTTCCGGGTCGGCATGACGCAATCGAACATGTCCACGCCCCGACGAACCGCTTCGACCAGGTCTTCCGGCCGTCCAACACCCATCAGGTAGCGAGGTTTGTCCTCTGGCATTTTCGGCGGAAGATGATCCAGAATCCGGATCATGTCTTCTTTCGGCTCCCCGACAGACAGACCACCAATGGCATAACCGTCAAAGCCGATATTGGTCAACCCCTCCAGGGACTGGTCGCGCAGGCCCTCGTACATGCCACCCTGAACAATACCAAACAACGCCGCCGGGTTCCCCTCATGGGCCAGCTTGCTGCGCTCGGCCCAGCGCAGGGAAAGCTCCATCGAGTCCTTGGCCTGGCGTTCGGTCGCCGGGTAAGGCGTGCATTCGTCGAAGATCATCACGATGTCGGAGCCAAGGTCACGCTGGACCTGAATGGCAATTTCCGGTGACAGCTTTACCGACGAACCATCAACCGGTGACCGGAAAGTCACCCCTTCTTCCGTAATTTTCCGCATGTCGCCAAGACTGAACACCTGGAAACCACCGGAATCGGTGAGGATGGGACCGTTCCATTGGGTAAAATCGTGAAGGTCACCGTGGGCCTTGATTACCTCTGTCCCGGGACGCAGCATCAGGTGAAACGTGTTACCGAGAATGATTTCGGCGCCGATTTCGTGGATGTCCCGGGGCAGCATGCCCTTCACCGTGCCATAGGTGCCTACCGGCATAAACGCTGGAGTCTCGACCGTGCCACGGGGAAAAGTAAGCCGGCCACGACGCGCCCGGCCATCTTCTCCAAGCTTTTCAAAGGACATGAAACAGGACTGGCTCAAAGTGACTCCCCGGTATTATCTGAGGTTGAATTGTAGGTGGTGTCGGAAGCACCGAGCAGCATACCCCGGCTTGGCTCCTGACAGGTGATAAACATGGCATCGCCATAGCTGAAGAAACGGTACCGCTCCCCGACAGCCTCTGCATAGGCATCCATAACATTACGGAAACCGGCAAAGGCACTGACCAGCATGATCAGGGTCGATTCGGGCAAATGGAAATTGGTCACGAGGACATCCACGGTCTGGAACCGGTAACCCGGACTGATGAAGATATCAGTTTCACCCTGGAACGCCCGCAGACGCCCTCCCCGGCTGGCCGACTCAAGGGAGCGGACGGACGTTGTTCCCACCGCAACGACCCGGCCACCCCGGGCCCTCGTCCGCTCTACAGCGTTCACAGTTGCCTGGGGAACCTGGACCACTTCGCTGTGCATCACATGATCATCAATCCGGTCCACACGCACGGGCTGAAAGGTACCTGCACCCACATGCAGCGTGACAAACGCAGTCTCAATCCCCTTGGCGCGAATCGTTTCAAGCAGCGCGTCATCGAAATGCAGGCCGGCCGTGGGTGCCGCAACGGCGCCTGCCTCCCGGGCATAGACGGTCTGGTAGCGTTCACGATCCGTGGATTCGTCCGGACGATCGACGTACGGCGGCAGCGGCATGTGACCGATGCGTTCGAGGACCTCAAGCACGGACTCCGACGTCTCGCAGACGAGCTGGAACAGTGCCTCGTTACGACCGACCATACGCATGAAGGTGCCGTCCTCAAGGATCACCGCCTGGCCTTCCTTCAGCGCCTTGGAAGCGCGCACATGCGCAATGATCTCGTGGTCGCCGGTGACCCGTTCGACGAGTATTTCGACCTGCCCGCCGGTTTCTTTCTTTCCGAACAGGCGCGCCGGGATCACCCGGGTGTCGTTGAACACCAGCAGGTCACCCGGTTGAAGCAGCTCGGGCAGGTCGGTGAACTGCCTGTGTGCAGTCTCACCGGACAATCCGTCCAAGCATAACAGGCGTGACGCAGTGCGCTCCCTGAGCGGATACCGGGCGATCAGCTCGTCCGGCAAATCAAAGTGGAAATCAGAGACGTTCATAGAAAGGAATGTCGAGGCGCGACAGCAGTTGTGAAAAAGAATGCGGAATTTACCACGGAATGCGTCTCGCCTGAACAACCAGAACGTTTATTCTGGTTTCGGACTGCGTCCCGCGGTGCCGATATACAGGTAATTGCTGCGCAAATTCCGGTACGAGCCCGGCGGCGTGATGTTCTGCACGGAGATCACCAACCCGGGCTTGCTGGCGGAAGTGAACCGGGTTGCCAGCCCGAGGTAGTTACCATCTCGTTCCCGGGTAACGGTTTCCTTCTGCCAGTCACTTCCCACACATTCCTCAACAAAAGCCAGGCTGTTCTGATACCTTTGCTCGGCAACCTCCTCCACGGGCGTATTGGCGGAACAGACGTACGCACTGTCGCCACCCGCCCACAACCAGACCTCGCAATGCCCTTTCACCAACTCCTCCCTGGCCCTGAACAGCGTGAACGAGTCAAAATCATTGCGCGCCCCCCGATAACTCGCAAAGCCGTTATCAAAATCCGCAATGATTGATTGCAGGCTTTCACACGGATCGGAAACCCCCAGAGATAAACGCGAATCGCTTGCACAACCGGTCATACCCAATGACACGGTAACGTATAGCCATCTTGGGAGAATCGCGTTCATTTTTGCTCCGCCGCATGGGGCAGGGTTTTCCTCAGCGCTTTCACGACAACCTTGCCAAAATCCCTGGCCGCCGCATCGAGGGAATCGGGATTAACCGTGTTTGAATAAAGCTGCCAGACGGGATTGCCGGAAACCGAATCGAAGAGCGTGGATTTCAGTACGTAGTTTGTGGTTTCTTCAAAGGACGGTGGCACCACCGTGGTGTCCATGTAAGTGGTGGATGCCAGCGGACCGATTGAAGTGACGATCGGCTGATAAACCACCTGCTCAGGCACGTAACGGGATTCACGGTTCTTCCGGATCAGCGAAACCACCAGAACACCGTCGTACCCACCCTCTCTCGCATCCTCCGCGACCAGTTTCTGAAGTTCGCTGGGGTTCTCCCAGGGGACGGCGGCATTCGGCTCCTGGAACCGGCTGGCCTCAAACTCACTCTTATTCATCTCTGCCACCAACTCGGACTCGACCGCGGCTCGAACCCGCTCCTTTTGGGTGACCGCAAACACAAGAATCCGCTTGTAGGTCTTATCGACTTCGGGGACGGCTTCTATGCGCTGAACCTCGGTGATTGAACCGGCGCAACCCGCCAAAAGCGCGACAATAAAAAGGTAGGCAATTTTCAACATGTCGGTCCCTCTCAAGTGTTCGCTGCTTTCCCTACAACACACGTCTGTTAAAGATAGATCAATTCAAAAGCTACGCAATTGATTTTACGATCCAAAACCGACGATGAGAGTGCTGACAGAGGAAAAATCGGGGCAGAGGCAACCCATTCGAAGAGCACAACAATACTGGGACTGGAGCACAACAGGCTCGAGAGGTCCGGGGGTTCCCGGAGAATGGTAGCGGCGGGCGGACTCGAACCGCCACGGGTTTTACCCCAACGGATTTTGAATCCGTCGTGTCTACCAATTTCACCACGCCGCCATCAAAGAGAGAGGCGATTATACTGAGCTCGCTCGCGAAATCAATAACGCCAGCGGACAGATCCGCCCACTGGTTCAATTATTTACAGTCTGTCGAACAGGGACAGCCGGGAAACCTGAGCGAAGGACTGCTGGGCCGCTTGCAGGACAAAGCTCTGGAAGCTCAGGTTGCTGATGGCCTCAGCGTAGTCCACATCCTGCAGCTCTGACCGGATCTGGTTGGTGTACACTGACGAATCCTCAAGAAAATTCTTGGTCGACTCCACCGCATTCATCCGCCCACCGAGTTCCGTTTGCTTGAGGACGATACTTTCCTGCGCGTTATCAAGATTGTTCAGGGAATCGGCAATTAATGTATCAAACTGGGCGGCGCTCTTGGCCGTGTCCTTGCCCAGCGAGTCCAGGCCGGCAATCAGGTTCTCAATGGTCTTGAAGACCGATTGTTTGTCACTGATGGCAAGCGTGAATTCATCACCGGCAGCCGCATCGCTCACCGTAACGCTGATACCGGCCACCTCGAATTCCTCACCGATGACGGCGGGCGACGGAGTTGTTGCCAACACGGTTGCAGGCACGGTATTCCGGTTTTCGGCGATGACTTCCCCCGCCCCGTTGACCGTCAGCTGGATGTCATTGGGGACGGCCCCACCGAACGCGTTCTGCAGGGCATCGCCGTCCGCCAACTCAACACCCGAAATGTATGAGCCCGGGCTATTGCCAGCCGCCTCTACGCCGGTGATGGCCTTCGGCACGGTTACGAAAATCCCCTTACCGTGATCGCTGATCGGCACCGTGACACCGTCATCAATTTCCAGAACACGCTGACCCTCATCACCCTGATACTGCCAGCTGCCATCCGCAGCCTGGACAAATGCCTGCTTTGTGCCTTGAAAACCACTGAAAATGTACTCGCCGGAAGGGTCGCGGGTGTTCGCGACATCGGCCAACTGATCCAGACGCTCCTTGAGCTCAGAGGAAATGGACTGACGGTCATTTGCAGAGAGCGAGCCATTGCCCGCCTGGACGGTCAGCTCCCGCACCCGCTGAATGATATCGATGGAACTTTCCAGCGTGCTCTCTTCCTGGTTCAACCGGTTGTCCGCGAGGTTTACGTTGCGCTGATAGGTTTCTACCCGCGACAGCTCCTGATCAAGCTTCAGAATCCTGGCTGCCGCCACAGGATCATCCGACGGTTGGTTGACCCGTTTTCCGGTGGAGATCTGCTGTTGAGTGTTGTTCAGGCTGCTGTTCAGCTCCTGAAGGCGACTGATCCCGCCGGAAAAAATCTGCTGTGATGAAATTCGCATCATCTCACGTCACCTCACGCTGCCTTAAAGACCGTTACCCGTTCCATTACCGGAAACTCTGTAACAGCGTATTGAACAAATCCTGCGCCACCGACATCACCTGTGCGGACGCGTTGTAGGCGGCCTGGTACTGGATCAGCCTGCCCGCTTCTTCGTCCAGATTGACGCCAGACACGGATTCCCGCTGATTGGTCGACTGCTCCAGGAGAGTCTTGCCGGCATCCATGTCGAGCTGGCTCTGGCGCGTTTTAACGCCAATATCCTCCACCAGGCCCGCATAACCTTCGGCAAAACTCTGGCTGCCGTTGTTCAGGGTGTTGGCGGTTCCAAGGGCCGCCAGAAACTCAGCATTTCGGTTGTCGGATACACCATTGCTGTTATACCCGATCACGAAGCTGTCACCGGGCGCGGGTTCACCGTTGACCTCAAACTGGAAACCCCGGTACCCGGGATCGGACGGGTCCTCCGGGAAGAGTTTGTTCGACACACCGGGGGTAAAAGTGTTCACCGGAGGAACGGCGCTCGCATCGCCCGCTTCCAGAATGGCGCCACTGGAGGCGTCGTAGACGTCATAAACCAGGGTTCCGCCGTCATCCCGAAACCGGATTTCCAGCGGGGGCGACAACTGGCCTTGCTGGGAAAACGCCGGCAACACCGAACTGGTGAAAGGGTTCCGCACGTTGAGCATGGTGCCCTGATCAATCGCACCGGTGCCTATGTTCTGGTCGCCGGCCTCGGCCCGGATCGGACTCGCGAAGGCCAGATCCTCCTCCCGGGCAACTTCAAGGCCAATGCTTTCTGCCGCGTTCCTGGTGGGCTGGATCAGGTACTTGTCACCGGGATTGAACGTGCCCCCTTCGACGCGGATATTAAAGCCAGGCATGGAGATCTCGGATTGCACCGGGTCCGGCAAGCGGCCCTGATTGACGGTCTCCCCGGTGGCCTTGTCGATCAATTCAAAACTGCGACCATCACCACTGAACTGCAGCGTGTAGGTTCCGGCTGCCAGCGCCGCGCTGTCAGTGATCTCCACCGCCAACCGTCCGGTCTGGGGAGACTGATTGTTGGCATTGGCGACGACCCGGCTGCGCTGGGCCTCCAGCGAGTTGATGTCGGTGAAGAACAGGCCACCGAGATCGCCCTCCAGATCCATGCCGATTTCATGCTGATGGTTCATCGTGGCCGACAGGGCGATGGCAATTCGCCCCAGCTCGTCGAACGCCGGTTTCAGCGCTTCATTATCGAACCGGCGCAGGCCGCCAAGTTTGCCGCCGGTGATCTGCTCATCAATATTGAGGGTGCGACCACCGTTGGAGAGCGTGAATGACAGCCTTGTCGGGTCCTCGGCACTTTCCTCGGTCCCGAACTGGGCGGCGTTGCTGCCGACCACCAAAGACAGGCCATTAGTCAGCGAAACATTGACCTGACTGCCCTCACCCTCGGTGACTTTGATGTTTACCAGCTCCGAAAGCTGCCTGAGTTTCTCGTCGCGCTTATCGAGCAGTTCATTGGGCATCTGGCCCTGTGCGATGCCGGGTGATTCCGAAATGGCAAGGTTCAGTTCGGCAATGCTTTTGAGCAGGGTGTTGGCATCCTTGACCCCCTGTTCCATCTGGGTTTTGACCGATTCCCGCTGCTGAATGAACTCCTGATTCAGTGCCTGGAACCGATTGACGATTTGCTGGGCCTCGCTGAGCACCAACTGGCGTTGCGGGAGCGAAGTCGGATCTTCCGCGGCGTTCTGAAGGGCGGCAAAAAAGTTGTTCAGTGCATTGCTCAGACCCGTGGACTCGCCACCGAGCAGGTTGTCCAGCCTTGTCAGCTCAGAGTTCAGGGTTTCCTGCTCACTGAACAGGGTACTGTCCTCCCTGACCTGCTGGACCAGGTATTCATCCGCCAAACGACGGATATCAGAGATACTGACGCCGCTGCCAATGGTGCCTGCTCCGGTTCGCTGGCCTTCCAGGGTCTCAAAAAGTACTTCCTGGCGGCTATAGCCCGGCGTATTCGCGTTGGTGATGTTGTTGCCGGTAGTATTCAGAGCCGACTGATGGCTCAGGATGCCGGTCAGGCCAATGCCGATAAGTCCCGCCATATCAGTTACTCCTTCATCCCTTCACTGCCCATGGACAGCGTCATCAGTGAATCACGGCTCATAATCCGTCGGATCTTTTCACCGTAGTTGGGGTCGGTTGCGTAACCGGCTTCCTGAAGCTTGTCTGCAAACAGATCAGGCTGATCCGCGACCGAGAGCACGTCCCGGTAGCGGGGGTTGGACTCAAGGAAAGACACGTAGTCACGGAAACTCGCTTCGTAATCCGCGTACGCCCTGAAATCCGCCTGCTCTTTCAGCGGCAGCCCCTCACGATATTCCGTGGTGGTGATCGTTACCGCATCGCCCTGCCAGCGGCTGTCGGCCTTGATGCCAAACAGGTTGAAACTCGGCCTGCTGTTCTCGCCCCTGATCATGTGTCGCCCCCACCCGGTTTCCAGCGCGGCCTGGGCGACCATCAGCTTCGGATCGATTCCGGAATCACGGGCGATGCGCTCGGCCACCGGGAGGAGTTCACGGACAAAGTGCTCCGGAGAATCGAACCGCTCGGGCAACGCCCCGGCATCGGTCGCCGATTCCGGTTTGGCATTCCGGACAACCGTCTCAACCTTCTCGAGCTGCTCCGGCAGGCGTGTGGACAGAGCCGGCAGACTGCGATCGTAATCGGCGAGACTCGCCCTGTGTCCGGCAAGCTTGCCGCCCCGATTATCCAGACCCGGAACCTGCTGACCCAGTTGACGCACCAGTGCTTCGGCAAGTCCGGTTCCCTGCCCCTTCGCCATGGTCAGGCTCAACTGGCTGTCAAACATGTCCCGGTAAAATTCGGATTGGCTGCTATTGAGGTAATTCCCCTCGGCAAAGACGTCTCCGGCCTTGCGCATGGATTTCAGCATTTCGGACAGAAACAGGCTTTCAAACTGGCGCGCCACTTCCTCAAGTGCGGCCCGCTTGTCGGTACGGGCCTGGGATTTCAGGGCATTCAATCCACTGAAATCGGTATAAACCTGAGCCTGTTTAACCTGATAGTCCTGCATCACGACACCTAGATCACAATCAGCTCGGCGCGCAGGGCGCCGGCCTGTTTGAGCGCTTCGAGCACCGCCATGACGTCACCCGGTGCCGCCCCGACCTGGTTTACTGCCTGGACGATGTCGTTCAGCGTGACCGCCGGTCCGAACTTGAACATCCGCGCCGGCTCCTCGGTAATGGCAATCTGGCTATCCTGCTCAAGCGCCGTTTCGCCCTCGGCAAACGGATTGGGCTGGACGACGTTCGGATTCTCCTGAATGGTGACCGTCAGGTTGCCATGGGTTACTGCGGCCGGGCTGACCTGAACGTTCTGGCCGACAACAATGGTGCCGGTCCGGCTGTTGATAACAACCTTGGCCGCATCCTGTGCCGGATCGACGTTAATGTTCTCGAGGATCGAGAGGAAGCTCACGCGCTGGGACGGGTCCCTCGGGGCACGGACCGAAATGGACGTGGCGTCATGGGCATACGCCATGTCCGGACCAAGGTGGCCATTGACGGCCTCCACCACCCGACGGGCCGTGGTGAAGTCCGGACGCAGCAGATGGAACGTGATGGTATCGCCCTTGGAGAACGGTGAGACCACCTCTCGCTCGATGGTCGCACCGTTTGGAATACGGCCCACGCTGGGAACATTCACGGTGATACGTGAACCGTCCTGTCCCTGGGCACCAAAACCACCAACCACAAGGCTACCCTGGGCGATGGCGTAGATATTGTCGTCGGCGCCTTTCAGCGGTGTCATCAGCAGTGTGCCACCGCGCAGGCTATCGGCGTTGCCGATGGACGAGACGGTAATGTCCAGCTCCTGCCCGGGCTTGGCGAAGGGCGGCAGAGTCGCACTGACGGTAACCGCAGCCACGTTTGCCAGATTGGGATTCACGCCCTCGGGGAGAGTAACGCCAAACTGGTTCATCATGTTCCGGAAGGTCTGATTGGTGAAGGGTGCTTTGTCACCGGTACCATCAAGCCCCACCACCAGGCCATAACCCACCAGCTGGTTGTTACGCACACCCTTGATGCGGGCCAGATCCTTCAGGCGATCCGCCAGTACCGGCCCGGCAAAGAGGGACAGCATCAACGTGGCAGCCAGGACTTTTTTCAGGTTCATAAGGGCCACCACTCACTGTTGAAGAAGCGGGCCAGCCAGCCCATCTGGTTCGCCTGGTCGAAATCGCCGGTGCCGCCATAGGCGATTCGCGCGTCCGCGATCCGCGTTGACGCAACCGTGTTGTCCGGCTGGATGTCTTCCGGCCGCACCAGCCCGGTCAGGCGGATGTATTCGTCTCCGTTGGTCAGGGACAGCCACTTTTCACCGCGGATACGAAGCACACCGTTCGGCAGAACCTCGGTAACGGTAACGGTGATGTTACCCGCCAGGCTGTTGCTCTGGTCGGCTTCTGCCGCGCCCTCGAAGTCCCGCTCGTGATTCAGTGCGGTGTCCAGCCCGATATTGCTCTTACCGAAGATGGTCGGCTCCGGTAGGCGAATCTCGTTTTCCTTGCTGATGCTGGTTTCGGCGTTCTTGCTCGCCCGGGTCGATTCCTCAAGCGTGATCGTCAGCACGTCGCCGACGTTCAGCGCCGTGGTATCGCCATAGAAATTGTAGTTCCGGGAGCTCTGGAAAATTGCGCCGGACTCCGGATCCCGCTGCATCATTGCCTGCGCACGAACCGGCGCGAACTCGGGATCGTCCGGCACTGCCCGGGGCCGGCTCATGGCCGTACACCCCTGCAGCACAATCAGCGCACCGACCAGGGTCAGTGTCGGTGCCCCTTTGAACATGCGGGTTGGAATGATGCGTTTCATGGCTTAACCGATATTGTTGGTAATGAACTGCAGCATCTGGTCCGTGGTGGACACCACCTTCGAGTTCATCTCGTAGGCGCGCTGGGTCGTGATCATATTCACCAGCTCTTCCACCACTTCCACGTTGGAGGCCTCTATGGAGCCCTGCTCGATGGTGCCAAGCCCGGCGAGTCCCGGCTCACCCTCGGCGGGATCGCCGCTGGCATTGGTCGCCTTGAACAGGTTGTTGCCGATCGCCTGGAGCCCTTGCGGGTTTATGAAGTCCACCAACGTGATCTGCCCAAGGTTGACGGGAGTAGACTGGTCGTCGGTCACGGCGGTTACCGTACCGTCCTTGCCGATCGTAATGTTGGTGGCGTTCTCCGGGACCGTTATGGCAGGCTCCAGCGCGTAGCCGTCCGGGTTCACGACATCGCCGTTGGCATTGAGCTGGAACTGGCCGTCCCGAGTGTAGGCGACCTGTCCGTCCGGCAACTGCACCTGCAGAAAGCCACGCCCATTCACCGCCATGTCCAGGGGCTGCTCGGTGACCTGAAGGTTGCCCTGTGAAAACTGTTTTGCCGTTCCGACGACCCGAACACCGGTGCCTAACTGAAGACCGGAGGGCAACTCGGAATTCTGGGAGCTCAGGCCGCCGGGTTGGCGATTGATCTGGTACAGCAGATCCTGGAAGACCGCCCGGTCCCGTTTGAAGCCAGTGGTGTTCACGTTTGCCAGGTTGTTGGAAATGGTGGACATGTTGGTGTCCTGTGCGCTCAACCCGGTTTTGCTGACCCAAAGTGCTGGATGCATGACTCTTACTCCTTGCCGGGGGATGATTGGGCGGCCATTTTTTGCCGCTTTCAGCCCGTCAGGCCAATGTATTCAGTTGTTATCAGAGGTTCTGCAACAGGCGTGCCGCCGCTTCGGAATTTTCATTGGCCGTGGTCATGACCTTCACCTGCATCTCGTACTGCCTTGACAGCTGCAGGTTGGAAATCATTTCCTCAACGGCGTTCACATTGGAGCTTTCCAGGAAGCCGGTTGCGACCCGGAGGTTGCCATCCGGCGGTTCCACGCCGTCTATGGCCTGGTCCGGCTTTCGACGCATGAAGCCGTCAAGCCCCTTCTCCAGGGAATCGGAGGGCGGATTAACCAGTTTCAGTCGGTCAACTTCAACAAGCTCATCCGGGGCGCCACCTACCGGCACCACCGAAACGGTGCCATCGGCACCGATCTGGACATTGTCGAAGGGCGGCAACGCCACGGGGCCACCGTTACCCAGAACGAGTTCGCCGCCGGGCAGGCGCATGAGGCCATTCACATCAATCTGGAGGCTTCCGGTACGGGTAAACACCTCTTCGCCGCGATCATTCTGGATAGCCAGCCAGCCGTCCCCTTCCATTGCCACGTCGAGTTTCCGACCGGTTTCCATGAGCGCACCGGCCGACAGGTCACTACCCGGGCGCTCGGTCATGGCGTACGCCCGGGTAGGATGATGTTCCCCGAAGACGGCCACGCTGCGGGCCTGAGCGAAGTCTTTCTTGAAGCCGGTGGTGCTGACGTTAGCCAGGTTGTTGGCATGGGCACGCTGGGCCAGCATATTCTGCTTGGCGCCTGACATACCGATGTAGAGGGCTTTGTCCATGGGAAAACTCCTGCCGGAATTTTGACTGTTTCCAGTATTCCTGCAGGAGTTGTGCCATGTTTATTGCGCTAGCGGTTAGCGGAGATTGATGATGGTCTGGGTGACCGCATCGGAGGTTTCAATTGTCTTGGCGTTGGCCTGGTAATTACGCTGGGCAATGATCAGACTGACCAGTTCCGCCGAAAGATCCACGTTCGATTCTTCCACCGAGCTTGCGGTGATGGAACCGAGAGTACCCGTGTCCGGAGCACCGATAATCGGCTGGCCCGATTCAAAGGTTTCTACCCAGGTGGTTTCCCCAACCGGCGACAATCCATTCGTGTTATTGAAGGCTGCGAGGGCAACCTGGCCCAGAGCCTTGGATTGGCCATTGGTATAGCGGGCAAAGAGAACCCCCTGATCGGAGACATCCAGTCCCGATAACCGGCCGGTGGTATAACCGTTCTGCTGCTGGTCGTTCACACCGAAGGCGGCGCCGTACTGGGTGGTACCTCCCAGATTAACCACAAACGCGGACGAAGTCGGTGGCTCCGGAATGGGGGTGACCACCTGGGTGCCCGGCCCCGGAGGACCATCGGCACCATTGGGCTGGCCGTTCTGGTCTTTCGGGATCCAGTCGCTCACCACGATCTCACCGGCCGGGTCGCCATTCACGGATTGCAGATTGCCATCCTGATCAAAGCGCGCGGTGTAAGGTGTGGTATCGGTACCGGCAATCATTTCACCGTCAATCTGCAGATAAACAGACCACTCACTGATACCCACGCCGCTGCCCGGTGCCGGCTCCTTAACGAAAAACTGGGTAATCTCGTGAGAGTTACCGAGGCTGTCGTAGATCGTCGCGGACGTTGCATGGTTGTATGTGCGCTGATCCAGCGGATTGAACTCGTTGGTTATCCGGATCGGCGAGCCATTGAACGCCGTCTCGAAGCTGCCATCTGCCGGATCATCAACGCTGGCAACCATTCGGTCCGCGGTCACGTTCACGTCGCCGAGTACCTGGGTCGGTCCGACTGTCGTGGTGCCATCGCTGTAGGTGTAGTCGAGCGTCTCTCCCTGGTTGTGAATGACACGCAGCACATCGGTGCCGGAGCCATCGTCCACGACCGAGGCAGAGATCGCGGTTTCACTGGAGTTGTTGATCGCGTCGGCCAGATCCTGCAGGGAAGAAATGCTGCTGGTGTCGAGGGTCAGCGGGCTGCCGTTGATGTTCAGATTGAACGAGAAGGTGCCACCCGTGATAAAGGCGTCGGTCAGGCCGTTAAGCTGCGCGGTGGTTGTTGCCGAAGCATTGAAACCCGGTACGCCATTGAGCGTTTGGGCAGCCTCACGCGCCGATGCAGCCGGGTCGATTGTCACGGCATAGTCTGGCGAGCCATCGGTGTACTGAACCGAGAAACTCTCGCCCTGGATGCCCGCAACGCTCAGTGGTCCGATATCCCGCACCCGGTTTTCCAGCACCGGCTCTCGGGAATCCAGGTTCAGGTCCGTCGTCAGGTTGGTGGTTCGTCTGGGCGCCAGGTTGTCCGTCTCAATCTGAAGGTCGCTCCGGATGCCCGACAGGTTGCCATCACCATCTGCGGTGTAACCCTGAACACGCATGTTCTGGTTATTGGTCACGTAACCGTTCTTGTCGATACCAAACTGGCCCGCCCGGGAGTAGCGGATCTCACCGCCATTGTTGAGGATGAAGAAACCATCGCCACTGATGGCCATGTCCAGCCCGTTGTCGGTGAAGCTGATATTGCCCTGCCCGAACGACTGCTTGACGTCTTGAACCCGAACACCGTCGCCAATCGGGTTGGTGCCTGCACTCAGAAAGCCGCTGGCGTAGAGATCACCAAATTGAACACTGCTGCTCTTGAAGCCAACCGTACTGGCGTTCGCGATGTTGTTGCCGGTGACATCCAGATCCACCGATGCCGCCCGAAGACCACTAAGCCCTGTATTAAATGCCATAAATCACCTCTTGGTCTGACACCGGTATCAGTTGATTTGTTTTACATCCGACAGGGCGATGGAGCCCATGCCGGCCAGATTCAATGTAATCGAACCGTTCTGGCCCAGTGAAACACTGTCCACATTAGCGCTGACCATAGTGCCCAGCTGTTGCGTGCCCTCCGGGTACGAAGCCTCCGCGACAATGCGGTACGGGCCCGGCGGCAATGGATTGCCGTTGCCATCCTGACCATCCCAGCTGAAGGACTTCACGCCGGCCGGGCTGCTGCCCAGATCAATCTGACGGACCAGTTCGCCGGCCTGATTCTGCACCGACAGCCGGAGCCCGCCCGTGGAAGCCGGAACAGCAATTGTGCCCCTGATTTCACCATCTGCTCCCAGAATGCCGACGCTGGACGGCGCCAGAACGGTCTTTCCGACCATGGCAGATGCCTGAAGGGCCTGGGTCGAGCGAAATTGACCAACGACGTCGTCGACGGTGCCCGACAATTTCTGCATCTCTTCGAGTGAGCTGAACTGGGCGAGCTGGGATATAAATTCGCCGTTATCCTGAGGTTCCAGCGGATTTTGATTCTTCAACTGGGCCAGCATCAGTTCCATGAACTCGTTCCGACCCAATTCGCTGTTGCCTTCAGCGCCACGCTGCTGTTTCAGCTGGTACTGGCTCAGAACATCCGAAGCGTCGGTTGCATTAATTGCGCTCATTGCGTGCTCCTCTCCGGATTACTGCTGACCAAGGGTCAGGATTCGCTGCATCATGGATTTAGCGGTATTCATGATGTCCACGTTCATCTGGTAACTGCGGGAAGAGGACATCATGTCGGCCATCTCTTCCACCACGTTCACGTTCGGATAGAACACGTAGCCATCTTCATTCGCTGCCGGGTGCTCCGGCTGATACCGCATCTGGAGGTCAGCCTGGCTCTCGACAATGCCCTCAACGCGAACCCCTGCCCCGGCACCCTGCTCGCTGGTAAAGGCAAGGCCCTGACTGACCGGATTGAGCAGGGACTGCTGAATGGCGGCAAACACCGGCTTTCTGGCCCGATAGGTCGTCTCAGTACTGGAACTGGCCGTTTCTGCGTTGGCGATATTGGATGCCGTGGTATTCAGCCGCAGGGATTGCGCGGTCATGCCGGAACCGGCGATGTCAAAAATGCTGCCCAATGACATGGAAACTCTCCTTTGCTACTCGCGTCGCTGCGGCTTATTCGCCCTTGAGGGCCTTGGTCAGGCCGGAAAATTTACTGCTCAGAAACTGGAAGCTCGCCTGGTAATCCATGGCATTGCGCATGAACCGGGTCTGCTCCTGCTGTGCGTCCACTGTATTTCCGTCCACAGACGGCTGATGTGGTGTTCGATACAGCAATTCACTGTCGGACGCACCGCTTGATGTATCCATGTGGCCAGCGTCGGTTTTCGCCATCTCGAATCCGGAGGCGGCCTGCTGGGCCCGCTGCATCACCGCCCGGAAGTCGACATCACGAGCCTTGAATCCCGGGGTATCAGCGTTTGCCATGTTGTTCGCCAGTACTTCCGCCCGCTTGACCCGGGCCTCCAGTGCGTACTGGTGGATCCCAAGCGCTTTATCAAACGAAATCGACATATTGCCTCCCAAAACTGCACCCGCATGCCGGCGCTCTTTGCCGGATTTGCTCTCTAACGGGATTAAAGCAAGGCCAATGCCAAAGTTCTTGAATCTCTCTGAATCGCGCTCTGTGGGGGCTTCGGGAGTATTGCGAAAGGTGTTAAAAAGGGGGCGGAATCCGTGGAACAGGTAAAAAGCGGCAAGCGGTTTCCCCTCCCCCGAGCCGGTAGTAAGGCCCGCGGGAAGGGGAACCGTGGCATTCAGGAAGGCCAGTTCTGGACATAGTCGTGCATTTCCGGACGGGGCACCCGCGGCTTTTCCGACGACACCGTTCCGACATAGAGAAAGCCAACGATCGACTCTTCTTCTGTTAGTCCAAGGCCGTCATGTACCGCCGTATGATAGGCAACACTGCCAGTGCGCCACATCACACCGAATCCGGCGTCCTGCAGAGCCAGCTCCAGAAAGCTCATCCCGGCTGCCGCCGACATGATCTGTTCGACTTCCGGAACCTTGGGGTGCACCTTCGGAGACGCAATGCCGACAATGACCATCGGCGCCCGGAGCGGTGCCCGACGCAACTTGTCGATCTCCTGCTCGTCGCTGTTGTTGGCGCAGGTCGAAGCGAACAGGTCACCCAATGCGTTCAGGCCCTCCCCTTGTATGATAAGGTAGCGCCAGGGGCGCAGCAGGGCATGATCCGGGGCGCGAGCGGCACAGGCAAAGGCGCGGGCCAGAGTATCGGAGTCCGGGGCCGGCGACTCAAGCCTGGGTTCTGATGCCCGGTTGAGCAGAAACTCACTGACTGCAGTCATATCTTCTCGCTATCAGATGGATGGTCGACGGGAGGATCTATGGACGTTTACGTCGATTCAGTTAATTGTGGGTTATACGTAATACTGTTAACCTTTAGTCGTAGTCCGGTCTACCTAACAATTATAAACGACTTGGTAGCAGCACCATGAGTGACCAACGAACTTTTAGCAACTTTTCAGAATTCTACCCTTACTATCTCGAAGAGCACAGCGATGCCACCTGCCGTCGGCTGCACTTCGCGGGCAGCCTGCTGGTGCTGATTGTCGCAGCCTGGGCCATTACCTCCGGCAAACTGGCCTGGCTACTGCTGCTCCCCGTCATCGGGTACGGATTCGCCTGGGTGGGCCATTTCCAATTCGAAAAGAACCGGCCGGCAACCTTTAAATACCCGGTCTACAGCCTGATGGGCGACTGGGTCATGTTCCGAGATATGCTCATTGGCCGGATCCGTTTCTAATATGATGAGTGCACCGGCAGATCTGCGTAATGCCAGCACTAGCGCTGGCAAGGCATTGTCCGTTGATCACCCCAACAGCCCCATTGCCATTCCACCAATGCCGGATTACAGCGGCCGTATACTGGCGTACACCACAACCGCGGCCATAATTGTGGCCGGCGTCCTCCAGGGTACCTTCCATCAGTGGCTGCTTTGGCTTGTGGCCGGCGCACTCACCTGGCCCCACATTGCCCACGCACTAACCCGGCGCACCTTCCTCCGTAATTCGCCCCGTATCCGTCAAAAGATGCTGATCTTTGACTGCATGGTTGGCGGAGGGTTTATCGGTTGCATCGGTCTGGTCGCTATTCCATCGGTCTCTGTGGTGCTGATGCTGATGTTCAGCTGCCTGATCGTTGGAGGTATCCGACAATGGCTGTTGGGAACCGTTTTCATGGCTGCTACCGTCGCCGCGTCTGTCGCTGTCGTAGGTCCCGCGGAAACGCTCCGCGCGCCCTTGCTGACCAGCATCCTGTCTGTCTCCTCGACCGGTCTCTACATCTGCGTTACCGCCTACTACTCCCATCAGCAGGCTCAAGCCCTCATGCTCGCGAAAACGCAGATCCAGAACCAGCGGGAACAGTCCATCGCACTCTCCCACAAGCTCTCCAAGTATCTGTCACCGCAGGTCTGGCAATCGATCTTTACCGGCGAACGGGATGTGCGCCTTGAAACCCAACGCAAGAAACTGGCGGTGTTCTTCTCCGACATCAAGGGCTTCACCGAGCTGTCGGAGGAAATGGAACCTGAGGCGCTGACCGAGCTGCTTAATCACTACTTCAACGAGATGTCGGAAGTCGCGCTGAAATACGGCGGCACCATCGACAAATTTGTGGGCGATTCGATCATGGTGTTCTTCGGCGACCCCACCAGCCGGGGCCAGCGCGAGGACGCGTTTGCCTGTGTCTCGATGGCGATCGAGATGCGCAAACACATGAAGATCATGCGCCAGAAATGGCGCAGCCAGGGTATTAAAACCCCGCTGGAAATCCGAATGGGCATCAGCACCGGCTACACAACCGTGGGCAACTTCGGGGCCGAGAACCGCATGGACTATACAATCATCGGCAAGGAAGTGAACCTTGCCAGCCGACTGGAGTCTCTGGCCGAGGCCGGAGAGATTCTCGTGTCCTACGAGACTTTCTCGCTGATCAAGGACAAGATCATGTGCCGGGACAAGGGCGAAATCACCGTCAAGGGTTTCGGCAAGCCGGTGCCCATCTACGAAGTGGTTGATTTCCGTCGGGACATGGGCCCCAACCGCAGTTTTCTCGAACACGAACACAGCGGTTTTGCCATGTACCTCGACTCTGACAAGATCACCGAGAAAGAACGTGAGTCCATCCTCGCCGCTCTTGAAGACGCAGCGGATCGCCTCCGGCAGGAAGAGGACGCCTCCTGAAGCGGAGGCGATTCTGCCCAGGGCTGCCTACTGACGAACCAGCCTGGGAGTGGGCGTGCAGTCCGGTTCAGTACTGCGCCACGGGTTGATGTCGAGCCCGCCACGTCGCGTGTAGCGTGCGCAGACCGTTAACTTTTCAGGCTGACACCTCGCCATCAGGTCGGTAAATACGGTCTCCACGCAATGTTCGTGAAAATCCTGTTTCTGGCGGAATCCCACCACGTATTTCAGCAGCGCCCCGCGATCAATCCGTGGTCCCGTATAGGTCATCAGGAGCGTGGCCCAGTCAGGTTGGCCAGTGACCGGACAATTACTCTTCAGCAAATGCGAACACAGACTCTCTGTAACTACCTCCACCCCGGCAGCAAGCACCTCGGGCGAATACTCGTAGGTAGGATCAGTAACCGGCTCGTCATCAATCAGTTCATGGCCGACTGGACGCCCGACCGCTTCTGCGGATGCATCGACGCTTTTCATTTCCACCTGAACCGCGGCGCCACAGGCACTGGACAAGTCCTCGGCCATGGTTTCGGCGACCTGCTCCATTGACGAGAAAACGGCCTGATTGAACGAATTCAGGTACAGCTTGAGAGACTTGGACTCCACAATCGACGGCGATGCTGCTGGAAATCGTATCTCGGCCCACGCCACCGCTGGCACCCCACTGTGGCGCAACCAGGAAACCTCCCAGGCCTGCCACAGGTCTTCACCGAACCAGGGCCACCGGCCGTCACTCAAACCCAGCCTGCGGCGGTTTTCATCCCGGGCGACCGGAAAAAGCAGGGCCGGATCGTAGTGGTCGGGGTACTCGCTGGCTTTGCCCAGCGGTGCATCATGTAACGCCATAAGGAGTCCTGAAGTCAGTGCCGTATGCCCTTTCCGCGTGACAGCATTTTCAAGGCAATGAGTGCGAGCACGGAAATGAAAACCAGAATCATACCAAGAGACACGAACGGATTAACGTCTGAAACGCCCAGAATGCCAAACCGGAAACCGTTCACCATGTACAGGATAGGGTTCGCCATGGACACCGCTTGCCAGAAATCCGGCAAGAGATCGATGCTGTAGAATACCCCGCCCAGATAAGTGAGTGGCGTCAGCACGAACGTCGGGACGATGGAGATGTCGTCAAACTTGGTTGCCAGCATGGCATTGATGAACCCGCCCAGGGCGAACAGTGCGGATGTCAGGAACACAGTCACAACCATCATGGGCAGACTGTGAATCGACAGATTCGTAAAGGCCAGGGACAATAATGTGACGATCAGCCCGATTCCCAAACCTCGCGCCATGCCGCCACAAACGTATCCCGCGAGGATGACCCAGTTGGGAACGGGCGACACCAGCAATTCCTCGATACTGCGCTGGAACTTCATCGAGAAAAACGACGACACCACGTTGGCGTAGGAGTTGGTGATAACGGCCATCATGATCAGGCCCGGGACAATAAATGCCATGTAGTCAAAGCCACCCATCTGGCCAATCCGGGAGCCGATCAGATTCCCGAAAATTATGAAATAGAGCGTCATGGTGACCGCGGGCGGAAGCAGTGTCTGCGCCCAGATCCGGGTGAATCGCCGAATCTCACGAACCACGATGGTGTTAAACGCGGTTATCAGAGCCTGAGTCCTCATGCCACGCCCTCCAGGCCTTTTCGGGACTCCACGGCGTTCTCTTCCACCATGCGAATAAACAGCTCTTCAAGCCGATTGGCCTTGGTTCTCATGCTTACCACCTTGATGCCACGCTGCTCGAGCTGTACGAACACCTGATTCAGGCCCTGACCTTTTTCAACGTCCACCTCCAGGGCACCCTCACCGTCAAGTCGGGTGGCAAATCCATCCAGCTCCGGTGCCGCTGGCAGCGCAAGCTCGGTGTCCAGCACGAACGTCTCCACGCTCAATTCCTGGAGCAGGTCACGTTTGCTGGTGTTCTTGAGTATCTTGCCATGGTCGATAATCGCAATATTCCGGCAGAGCGCTTCTGCTTCTTCCAGATAATGGGTGGTCAGGATAATGGTCGTGCCCTGACGGTTCATTTCCTCAAGGAACGTCCACATCGAGCGCCGGAGTTCAATATCCACCCCCGCCGTCGGTTCGTCCAGAATCAGGAGTCTGGGCTCATGGACAAGCGCACGGGCAATCATCAGCCGCCGCTTCATGCCTCCGGATAGCATCCTTGCGGGTGTGTCACGCTTGTCCCAGAGGCCCAGCTTCTTGAGGTACTTCTCAGCAGACACCGACGCCTGTTTAAGAGGAATGCCATAGTAACCAGCCTGGGTGGTCACTATGTCGAAGACCTTTTCAAACTGGTTAAAATTGAATTCCTGGGGCACCACACCAAGGTTGAGCTTGGCATCGGAAAGCTGGGTATCAATGTCATTGCCGAACACCCTCACCTTTCCTGCCGTCTTGTTGACCAGCGAGCAAACGATGCCCAACGTCGTTGATTTGCCAGCGCCGTTGGGGCCCAGCAACGCGAAAAAATCGCCTTCTGCAACGTGAAGGTCTATCCCCTTGAGCGCCTCGAAGCCGTCACCATAGGTTTTGACCAGACCTTCGATTTCCAGAGCATGGGTCATAAACGATCCTGAATTCTTGGCAAGCCCGGGCTAACCGGGGGGCTCGCCGGGGCTGAAATTTAGATTGCTATTGATTGTGGCAACTGACGGTTTTTCAAGGTTCAAAGGGAGAATCGGAAGCCCGAAACAAAACCGGAAACTGCGACAGGTATCCCGATAACGGCGGGCTCTCGCCCCTATAATGCGGTTACAACAACTTACAAACATACCGCCGATCCTCGAACAAGGAGCGGCTGAAGCGAAGGGAATGTACGACAAACCATGAGATCCGTTCACCCGATCCGACTGTCACTCACCCTGATAGCCTCTCTTGCCGCCGCCGGCTGCCTCCATGACAGCAGCACCGGCGGCAATGACACCAGCGTGGGCCGACTCAATTACAACGGTTTTAGCGGCATGACTTACCAGACTGCCAGCCAGAGCGGGACCACCAACGCTCAAGGTGAATTCCGCTACTACCCCGGTGAAACCCTGAGCCTGCGTGTGGGTGATCTGCCGATAGTCGAAGGTGTCCCGGCAAGGAAATACGTAACGCCCCTGGAATTCTTCCCGGATCTTCGGGCGGAACTGGCCAATCCCGCCTTCGATGATGAGGGGCTGAGCACCCATACCATCACGGAGCAGCAACTGATCGACGACATTTCCCTGAACAACATTACACGCTTCCTGATTGCTCTTAACTGGACCGAAAACGTTCGGGAAGGCGAAGGCATAGAAATTCGGGATCGTGTCATCGAACAGCTGAATGCAGCCCTCCCCGGACTCACGGCGCCCATTGACTTTACCGTGAGCGAGGCAGAATTCACCGCACGCGGCACGACGCCGTCTCCCGCCAATCAGCTACTTGCCGCTATCTGCTTCTACCCGAAGGATGACGAGCTGTGCCAGGAGCCCCCCACGCCTGCAGAAATTGCCGCGGCACCGGCACGCCCCGACAATGAAGCCGACAGAGACCCGGACACCGAGTACCGGGAAGACCTCCAGGCCAAGAGAGATCGCATTCTAGGAGCGGTTCGCTCTCTTGAGGACATAGACGCAAACGATGCCCAGACCTATCTGACCCGGGAGCTGAAAGCCATCACAACGGCAGTTTCAAACCGGTTCTACCTTGACGAAGACGTAGCCAGTCACCCCGCCAGTGATACCGGGATAAAAACGGTGAGCATTAAGAAGATCGGAGCTGCGCCGGAACTTGCCGATATTGATGCCATCAGCACGCGTCCGGCCGATGTAATGATCAACGCCACCAGTTGGCAGGAGGCCGAAGTCGAGTATTTTGTTGCGGGCGAAACCGGAGGCGAAGCCGAGTTGGTCATGAGCTTTCGCCCGAGCGACACTTACCGGTGGGTGCGCAAGCAATTAAGGGTGATTATCCGCTGATCAGTCGCGAAAGGTTCCAGCGGGATTCGCCGCCGGTCACATCGTAACCAGTGGGGTCCAAACCTGCCGTGCCGTGGGGCAGACACTCCCGGACATTAATGGCTTCGTCCGCCTCCCGGGACTCGTTGAACCGCGCAAGATCGATCACCTTCGCCGACTTCAGGGGCTGATGATCAGCGTCGGTCATTACCATGACACGGGGCCATAGACGACGCTCGGGTGAATGGGACATGACAATGCCCCGCTGGCCATCAGTCAACTCAACCAGGCTTCCAGTGGGGTATATCCCGATGGCCTGGATAAAGGATTCGACCAGATCTTCCTGAAACTCGATGTTTCTCATGTCATAGAGAAGCGCTACGGCCTTATCAGGCGTCATCGGAGACGACGCGTCCCTCGGACCAATCAGCGACTCGAAGAACTCCGCAATACCTGCAACCTTGGCTAGCAGAGGAATCCGGTCACCCCGGATGCCCTCCGGAAAACCAGAACCATTGTGTCGTTCGCGATGCCCTTGCACCACACTCAGGACCGCTCGGGAGAGCCCGCTGTCGGAGAGCATTTCAACGCCCTTGGAGACGTATTCACGGTACTGACTGTATTCTTCGGAACTCAACTGCCCTTCACGGTTCAGCAATTCTCTCGGTATTGCACATTTACCGACCTGGGAAAGCAGACAACCCAACCCGAGATGATTCAGCAGGCCTTCGTTCAATCCAAGGTGACGACCGCAGACCAGCGCCCACACGGAAGTATTCAGGGCATGGCGGTAAATGTAATCGTCATGCTGGCGGGTCCGGCTCAGCCACAGCAGGGCGTCAGGTTGGCGAATAACACTGCTGACCATCCGGCTCGTGATCTCGGCAATGGGCTTGAGATCCACAACGCTTTCGTGACGCACAGTCTCAAACAGGCGATGAAGCGCCATCTCTGCATCGTCCAGCAGATGACGCGAAACCTTAATTTCTTTTTTCAGGGTGGTTTCCGTCTCGTAGGAAACCGGCTCTCGGATGTTGATCGGAGGCAGTTGCAGAACTTCCCGACCGTTGCCACGTCTGGTGGAGCTACGATTGAAGGTCGGCTTCATGCTTTCGGTGAGGTCACCGGAAATTCGAACTTCGGCAACATCAATCATCACCCACTTGCAGTGGGACGTCAGCGCACGAACATCATCTTGAGAGCGGATGTGGAATCCCTGGATGGGAAAGGGGGTCTGGTGCCACGGCCGATCCAGATCGGACACAAACATGCCCACCTCCAGATCGTGCACTGCAATTTTTCGCTGCTGGACGCCCACAAGCCACCTCTACAAATAAACTTATCGATGAATACCATTCTGCCGGAGTCGCGAAAAGAGTCCATAACAGTTTGGTAGCGCAAAGTAACCTGAGGGCAACAAATGGTAACGCTAATATTCAGGAGGAAACAAAGTGTAGCAACGTGAAAACGATCACACTAAAACGTCAAAACGTGTCACTGCACGTCACATACGGAATCGTCAAATTCCGGCATTTTTGCCCGAAGCGAGCCCCGGGGCGCCTTCCGGGCATACACCGTGTAAGGCACCGTAGAGGCACGCAAGTAATCCACATTACGTGAATTGTCACCCTCCCCCTGCGTGGGCGACACAGGCCTGCAGGAAACAAGAAGCTGCAGCTTTTCTCCAACCGTCACGATACGTGCCCCTGGATTTGACGGATCCACTGTCATGCAAGGGTGCTCACCCGCCACTGGAGCTCCCTCTGGAGCGCGTACGTCCCTGCCCTGCTCACCGCAGGCTCTGATACCTCTACCACAACCAGTTGCCTCCGGGTCGGAGTCGTCCCGCAAGCGCCAAACGCGATCGCTGCATTGCGTTTCCACGCGTACCGGAGTCGCCTTATCACTGACCAACCACCAATCCGGGTAATCGGCTGTTTGCCAGGAAACTCGTATCTGGCGAGGTTCCCCCGCTGAATTTTCGGCCGGAAACATTGCGTAATGTGAGTAGTAGGATGCACAGCCGTGCAGAATCAAGGGCAAAAACAGAAGAAGGAAGAAGCGCTTCATATCAGTGTTGGTTATGCTCAAATTGAAGTCCGAATCCATCGCGGGTCCTGCGAACGACGATCATATCAAGAACGGGGGCAGGCACCGGCAACCCCTGAACCTGCACCGTCACGGTGTCACCAAGCTCGGGTTCGAAGGGAGTCGCGTCCACTACAATGAACACGCCTCCATCGGATATGTCCCGGGTCGAGAAGACAAACTCTCCCAATTCCGGGTGCATGACCTTTACCTTTGCGCTCATCGCGGTGCGAATGTGTTCTCTTCGATCGTTCCCTGCCATCACGCGGTTTCCACTACTTTTTACATAGTTTTTATAGTCTTCCGAAGGATACCACCATTTTCACCCAAATATGCCAAAGGTGATATTGACTCGCCGCTTAATACAAATGAGAATGGTTGGCGTTTTTAAATGCCTGTGACTAGCATCACGGGATCTGACTTCGAAACTTGGTGAAAAGGATAACGATATGCGACTGAAACTGGCCGCAACCGCAACGATTGCCCTGGCTCTGCTTCCGATGAGTGCATCCGCAGACGGAGAGGTCAACATTTACTCCTACCGGCAGGCCTATTTGCTCAAGCCCTTGCTGAATGCCTTTAAACAGGAGACCGGAATCGATACCAACGTCGTTTTCGCCAAGAAAGGCCTGGCTGAGCGACTGGAACGGGAGGGTCGTAACAGCCCGGCAGACATCGTTATGACCGTCGACATCTCGCGCATCAACGAACTGGTGGAGCGCGACCTGGTTCAGACCGTCGACAGCGAGGTGCTAAACAAGAACGTTCCTGAAAATCTCCGCCATCCCGAAGGCAAATGGTTTGCACTGACCACCCGGGGCCGACTGATCTTTACGTCAAAGGACCGGGTCGAGGAAGGTGAAATCACCACCTATGAAGAGCTGGCAGACGACAAATGGGACGACCGCATCTGTACCCGCAGCGGCAAACACCCGTACAACATCGCCCTGATTTCCTCCATGATTGCCCATCACGGGGAAGCAGAGACTGAAGCTTGGCTCGAAGGCGTCAAGGACAACCTGGCCCGCAAGCCCCAAGGTGGCGACCGTGACCAGATCAAGGCCATTGCCGAAGGTGTTTGCGACGTATCCATTGGTAACAGCTACTACTACGGCAACATGCTCCAGGACGAAAACCAGCGCGCGATTGCAGAGCAGGTTCGCCTGGTATTCCCCAATGCTGATGGTCGTGGGACGCACATCAACATCAGCGGCATTTCCCTGACCAAGAGCGCCCCGAACCGTGACAACGCCATCAAACTGATGGAATTCCTGTCCTCGGCCGAGGCGCAGCGCATCTATGCCGAGGCGAACACCGAATATCCGGCAAACCCCGACGTTGATCCTTCCGGTCTGGTTGCCGAATGGGGTGCGATCAATCCGGACAAACTGTCCCTGCAGGAAATCGCAAATCACCGGAATGCGGCAGTCAAGCTGGTTGACCGCGTCGATTACGACGGCGAGTAATGCCCGAGGGCCGAGGTGACACCCACCTTCGGCCCGACTTTCGCTCGCCAACGTCTGTTGAAGATGACCGGGGCAATTGCAGGCGGGCGATGAGCTGTCTACAATCGGCATCCTTTCTCATTTCGATTCAACGACAGGAACGCTATGACCGAGGCCGTTACCAGCGTTGCCCCAGGGCTTGCCGAGCCCTTGCTGGCGAAACGAACCTCAAGGCGGTGGCTGGTAACCGCTGCCCTCACCACAGCCATAGTGGTGCTTCCGGTACTCTCCGTTGTCTTTCTCGCTTTTTTCCCAGAAGAGAACATCTGGCCTCACCTGCTCGAGACGACACTTCCCCGGTACCTGACCACCACACTCCAACTGATGCTTGGAGTAGGCGCGCTGACACTGGTCATCGGACTTTCGACCGCCTGGGCTGTCACCATGTGCGAATTTCCGGGCAGGCGTTTTTTCGAGTGGGCAATGCTGCTCCCGTTCGCCGTCCCTGCTTACGTGATCGCCTATGTCTACACCAGCCTTCTTGATTATGCCGGGCCGGTGCAAAGAGCTCTGAGGGGATGGTTTGGCTGGGAAAATGCCAGCGATTACTGGTTCCCCGAAATCCGCAGCCTGGAAGGTGCCACGCTGATGATCGGGCTGGTGCTCTACCCCTACGTTTATTTGCTTGCCCGAGCCGCTTTTCTGGAGCAGTCGCCCTCGCTGTTTGCAGTCAGCCGCAGCCTCGGCCATTCGGCTCTGAGCACTTTTTTTCGCGTGGTTTTGCCCATCGCCCGGCCTGCGGTTGCAGTTGGCCTCTCGCTGGTGCTGATGGAAACCCTCAACGACTTCGGGACCGTCGACTTTTTTGCCGTACAGACACTCACAGCAGGTCTGTTTGACACCTGGATGAACCTGGGGAATCTGGGCGGGGCTGCCCAGATTGCGACCACGATGCTCATATTCGTCGTTATCCTCGTTACCCTCGAACGCTATTCACGGCGTCGGCAACAACAGTTTGCAGCCCGGGACAACCGGGACCCGATCCGCAGATTCAGCATGTCATTCCCCAGACAGTTGGTGTGCGTGGCGGTGTGTGCCGTTCCAGTGACCTTCGGCTTCCTCATCCCCGGATTCACACTGGGTCTCTACGCATGGGAGTACTTCGGCGAAAGCTGGAATCCGGATTTTATACAGAACACCTTTAACAGCCTTTTTCTATCCAGCACCGCAGCACTGACTACTTTGCTGATCGGTATCACCCTGGCCTACAGCCGCAGACTCCACAACACCCGCGGAATGCAGATCCTCATGAGGCTATCAAGCCTTGGCTATGCCATGCCCGGGGCAGTCCTGGCCGTGGGTGTTATCGTTCCACTCGCCGGCTTCGACAACTGGTTCGATAGCCTGATGCGGGAGGTTTTCGGTCTCAGCACGGGTCTGCTTCTCAGCGGCTCCGCCTTTGCCCTGGTGTTTGCCTATACGGTGCGGTTCCTTGCGGTTTCCGCAGGCAGCGTGGAGAGTGCGCTTCAGAAGATCACGCCGAGCATGGATATGGCATCGCGCTCTCTTGGGCATACGCCGGGTGGAACCCTGGTCCGCGTGCACCTGCCGATGCTGCGCGGAACCCTGCTGACCGCCGCGCTGGTGGTGTTCGTCGACTGCATGAAGGAGCTGCCGGCAACACTCATTCTGAGGCCGTTCAATTTTGAAACCCTGGCGACCTACGTCTACCAGTTTGCTTCAGACGAACGTCTCTATCACAGCGCCCTACCGGCACTGATCATTGTTCTGGCGGGGATCGTTCCGATTATTCTGATGAGCCGCTCAATCTCCAACACCCGGACGATAGGTTGAACAGACTCCGTCTTCCAGATTACAGGCTCACCCGAGAGTGGGCGTCCTTGACGACAAACCGCCCCTGGAACACGGCCACGGGTTGATTGTTTGGCTCCGTGGTGGGAACGCCGCAAAACACCTCGGCGGTGAGGTCCAGACGCCCTTTGCCATGTCGCGCCAGACTCTTCCGGAATTTGGCCGGAATCTCGCCCCCGGGTAACCGGCAAATCACATAGAAGTCCTGCTCAACCGGCTCCAGATAATCAATCGTGCCGCTCTGCACGACCACGGCACCCCTGAGCCCAAGGTCCGCCAGCGCCAGCTCTGTGAGCCCCCAGGCTGCGGTAACCGCCGCAGAGTAGACACTGCCCCCGAAGCCGGTTCCCTGGTGATTGCGATTCTGTTCCAGGGGCGCGCTAAGAAGCAGCGCGTGACCGTCCCAGGATATCAACTGGATTCCCAACGCTTTGGACAGCGGAATTTCTTCATTGATGCGTTTCTGGAAAAGCGCCAACTGGGTCATATCATCCTCCTGATTACCCTCCAGTTTAGGCCTCTCCCTTGTGTTTCCCTATGCGACTTATGTCGGCTTCAGACAGCAACAGGCCCGGCGGTGCCGGGCCTGTTTATCATCTGCGAATCGACGGCCAGTTTTACTGCCAGATAACCGCCTGACGCTGCGCGTACCAGTTATCCACCTTCTCCTGATAGGCGTCTTCCACCACATTGCGCTTGAGCTTGAGGGTCGGCGTCAGGAAGCTGTTCTCGATGGACCACTCATCGCTCACTACCGTGATAAAGGCAAGCTGCTCGTGAGGATCGACTGTCTTGTTTACCTCCTGGATCAGGTTCTTGAAGCTGGCTTCAAGCTCCTTGCGGAAGGTTTCATCGGCCGTCTTCGGACGAATTTCCTCGCCGAGCATGACCAGCGCGTGAGGCTGGGTCTGGTTGGCACCCGACACGCAAACCATCTCAATGGCGTCGTGGGACATGAGGCGATTCTCAATCGGCGCCGGCGCAATGTACTTGCCCTTGCTGGTCTTGAAGATCTCCTTGATTCGGCCTGTCAGCTTGAGGCGACCCATCTCGTCAATCTCACCCTTATCGCCAGTTTTCAGGAAACCGTCTTCGGTAAAGGCCTCGCGGGTTTTCTCCTCGTCCTTGTAATACCCCATCATGGTCGCCGGACTCTTGACCAGGACCTCGCCCTGCTCGCTGATCCTCACCTCCACGCCCGGGAGCGCTTCACCAACATAACCGGTCCGTGAACGACCCGGCTTGTTCATGTGGGAGTATGCAAAGTTCTCGGACATGCCGTACCCCTCCAGCAGTTCCAGCCCGAGGTTGCGATACCAGTCCAGAACATCGCTCGATAGCGGCGCAGAGCCACTGCCTGCGAGCTTGACCTTGCTCAGACCCAGGCCCTTCAGAATCTTCTTCTTGATCAGCTTGTTGACCACCGGAATCTTCATCAACCGTTCCAGCTTCTGCTTCGGCAGTTTCTGAAGCACACCATGCTGGAATTTCACCCACAGGCGCGGAACAGAAAGGAACAGGGTCGGCTGCGCCCGCTGCAGGTCCTGGACAAAGGTGTCCAGAGACTCGGCAAAATACAGCTCGAAGCCGGTATAAAGCGAGCCCAGCTCGACAAACGTACGCTCGAATACATGGGCCAGCGGCAGGTACGACAGCATACGCTCTTCCGAACCGACGCCCAGCACCTGGGTTCCGCCAGCGGCGGCGAAGGCCATGTTACGGAAGCTCAGCATCACGCCTTTCGGCCGACCGGTACTCCCGGAGGTATACACAATGGTCGCCAGTTCGTCAGGATCCCGCTGCACCTGCCCTTCCAGCGGCGGGTACTTGGCCACGATGTCATCCCAGGTTTCGAAATCGTTGGGCGGACTGAGGGGATAGGATATGCATCGGACAGACTCCGGCACACCGCCTTTCATCATGTCCCAGTCGTCGAGTTTACCCACGAACAGGACATCGCATTCGGCATGATTGAGGATGTAATTAACGGTATCTGAATTCAGGGTTGGATAGAGCGGGACGGAAATGTGACCGGCCATCCAGATGGCCCAGTCGGTCATGATCCATTGCGCACAGTTTTTGGAAATCAGGCCAATCCGGCTTTTTTCCGGCAGGTTAAGCGATTTGAGATAGGCAGCCACGCGCCGTGCCTCGTCAACCGCCCTGCCCCACGTGTATTCCACGACCTTGCCATCGCCGATGGGCTGGGTCATGTAAAGGGAGTTCGCCTTGGTGGTTTCCCAATGGTAAACCATGTCCAGCGGAAGCTTGTTAGTTGTGTCCATGAATCTTCCTTGCATTCGTTATTCGAATTATTCGGTCTTATTATTAGACTTTCGTAGGGTATTTCAACACACTATCGGCAGTCAAAATGTGACACAAGCAAAACTATTCCACTTCTCAACTTTCCCGGGCGACGAACGCGTCTCAGCCAACAATCCTACCCCGAATCCCCCGGGCCTGTGGTAAACTTGCGCCCCTTCGTATTTCTGAACGTCGAATACTCATCAAAACCAGACACTGACTCGGAGACAGGCACATGGCCAAGAGAACTCTGCGCACCCTGATTGGTGCAACACTGCTGGCAGCGGCGGGCCTGGGACAGGCTCAGGAAGTACGCACGGTTGCTATCACGCAGATCGTCGAACATCCGGCACTGGATGCGGTTTACCAGGGCGTGAAAGACGAACTTGCCGAGCAGGGCTATACGGAAGGTGAGAACCTGACCGTCATGCACGAAAGCGCTCAGGGAAATTCCGCCATTGCCTCTCAGATCGCCCGGAAATTTGTCGGCGAAAGCCCCGACGTGATCGTAGCCATTGCAACGCCGTCTGCCCAGACCGTTGCGGCCGCTGCCCGAAACATCCCGGTCATTTTCTCAGCCGTGACTGACCCGGTTGGCGCAAAGCTGGTATCCAGTCTCGAGGCGCCGGGTGCGAACATTTCCGGCGTCAGCGACATGCTGCCCATCAAGAAACACCTCGACATGCTTCAGCGGGTCATGCCCGATGCCAAACGCATCGGCACGGTGTACAACCCCGGCGAAGCCAATGCCGTATCCCTCGTCAATCTGCTTGAGGAGCAACTGGCAGCCCGCGATATGAAGCTGGTCAAGGCCGCGGCCACCAAGACTTCCGAAGTGCTGGGCGCCTCCCGCTCACTGGTGGGGGAAGTAGACGCGATCTACCTGACCACGGACAACACCGTAATCAGTGCCGCAGAGGCTGTTATTTCAGTGGGTGAGCGCGCCGGTATACCTGTTTTTGCAGCGGACACCGCCACCGTTGGGCGCGGGGCCGTCGCAGCGCTCGGTTTCGACTACTACAATCACGGCCGCCAGACCGGCGCGATGGTTGCCAGGGTATTGAGCGGAACCAATCCCGGCGACATGCCCGTGGAAACCATGGACACTCTGGATCTGTTTGTGAACCCGGCCGCAGCCAAGCGCATGGGCATCACCCTCTCTGAGGACCTGATCGAAGACGCCAAAGAAGTCGTCAAAAGCGACAAGTAACGCCTGACCAAGACGGGCGGACCCCACAAGGGCCCGCCCGTTTTCTTTCACAGTGAATATTACCCATGCTCAGTGAAATCGCATTTTATGGCGCCATTGAAACTGGCCTGATCTACGGCCTGGTTGCCTTTGGCATTTACATCTCTTTCAGGGTGCTGGACTTCCCGGATCTGACCGTTGACGGCAGCTTCCCGCTGGGTGCGGCCGTCGCTGCCGTGCTGATCATTGGCGGCTGGAACCCCTGGATTGCGACCGGTGCTGCCGTTCTTGCCGGCATGGCCGCAGGCGCGGTCACTGCGCTGCTCAACGTGAAGCTGAAGATTCTCAATCTGCTGGCCTCAATTCTCACCATGATCGCGCTCTACTCCGTGAACCTGCGCATCATGGGCCGGCCAAATGTCGCGCTGCTCACCGAAGAGACGGTGCTCACTCCCTGGTACAATCTGGATCTGGCGTACCATCAGGTACCGGTCCTGCTGTTCATTGTTGTCGCCGTCGTGGCCCTGATCCTGCTGTGGCGCTTCATGAAATCTGAAACCGGTCTAGCCATGCGGGCCACCGGCGCCAACCCCCGAATGGCAAGAGCCCAGGGCATTGCGACGGGAGCCATGATCGTGCTCGGCGTCGCCCTGTCCAACGGCCTTGTTGGCCTGGCCGGCGCGCTGTTTGCCCAGAGCCAGGGTGCAGCCGACGTGACCATGGGTGTTGGCGTCATCGTGATTGGCCTCGCCTCCCTGATCGGGGGCGAGGCCGTGATCACGCCGTCGACCGTGGTGCGCGCCCTGCTCGCCTGCGTATTTGGCGCCATCATTTATCGGCTTGCCATTGCATTCGCCCTGAACGCCGATGTTCTGGGGCTCCAGGCACAGGACCTGAACCTGATCACCGCGGTATTGGTGACCCTGGCAATTGTCCTTCCCGGCGTTCGCAGTTCCGTGATCGGCAAGTTCACCCGCAGCAAGGCCTGAGGAGGCGACATGATCAGTGCAAGCGATCTTCGACTGACCTTTGGCAAGGGAACGCCTCTGGAGAACCCCGCACTCCGGGGCATGAGCCTGACGGTTAACCAGGGTGAATTCGTTACCGTCATTGGCAGTAATGGTGCCGGCAAGTCTACCTTCCTGAACGCCCTCTCGGGTGAGGTTCTGGTGGACAGTGGTGAGATCATCGTCGACAACGTCGATGTCACCAAACTACCGACCCACAAACGCGCGGGCCGTGTCGCCAGGGTATTCCAGGACCCTCTGGCCGGAACCTGCGAGGCCCTGTCCATTGAGGAAAACCTGGCACTGGCCATCAAACGAGGCCAGCGCCGCGGCCTGAGTGCGGCGGTCAAGCGGCAGTACCTGGACCAGTTTCGCGAGAGCCTGGCCTCACTGAAGCTGGGTCTGGAAAGCCGTTTGGGTGACAAGATGGGGCTACTCTCCGGCGGCCAACGCCAGGCCGTCAGCCTACTGATGGCGAGCCTGACGCCATCGAGCATCCTGCTCCTGGATGAACATACTGCCGCTCTCGACCCGAAAACTGCGGCATTTGTACTGGAATTGACTACCCAGATCATCGAAGAACAGAAACTGACGGCGCTGATGGTTACCCACAGCATGAAACAGGCTCTGGAAGTCGGTAGCCGCACCGTCATGCTCCACCAGGGTCAGGTGGTGTTCGATATTGCTGGCAAGGAACGGGAAGGTCTCGAGGTAAAGGATCTGCTCGGGTTGTTCGAGAAACAGCGTGGCTTGGAAGTGGACGACGACAGTCTACTGTTGGGCTAAGCCAGCAATACCCAATAAAAAGCGGGGCGAAGCCCCGCTTTTTATTGCACTTGATTGAAGCTCGATCAGTGACCGTAGATTCGCATCGCAGTGTTGCTTATCGCCAGGTTATCCAGTGCAAGGGAGCCAATCGATGTGCCGCCCACAATCACACCACCAATGCGAATATCCGCCTCGAAGGTGTTCAGATCCACCGCAAGACTATCCACACCAGCGCTGTTAGGCGCCTTATAGATATCCATATCCACTCTGGCAAAAAGATCCAGCGCCCGGGGCGCCCTCAGGTCATACCCGGAACCGGTCAGCTCAAAATCCCGAATTCCAAGGGCCAGAAATGGTACGTCGAAATCCATATCATCGATAGCAATGTCGGTGATGAAATTGAGTTCGTCGGTTGCTGTATCGACTGAAATCGTCCCCGAACCGATCAGCGCATCCATCCTGAAGTTATCCATGATTGTGGTGCTGTCCGTCTGACTGACCAGATTCCAGGCTCCAGTTCTCACGCCCAGATCGATGAAAGCAAGATCCTGTGGCTGGAAATTGATAATGGCGTCCCCATCAGACATGACATCAATATCAATGCGTATATTATCCAGCAAGGTGTTCGCTGCTCGACCTGTCAGATTCAAACGCATTTCGGAGAACAGATCGGTTCGGTTGGTGCCGCCGACGAAAATGTCATTGATCTCCAACGAGCCTTCATCAGTATAGATGAAGCGATCGATATTCAGTTTGGTTTCAAGTTCGATGGTGACACCGGCCTGACCGGTGATATTTCCCATCACGGAATCATCCAGCATCTGGATCTCCGCCATGGCTGCAGGTTGGACACCTGCAACGCACAGCGCTAGCAAGGTAGGTTTCAGGCCTTTCATCGTTCGTTCCTTTTATATTAGTTATCACTTCCTGTGGGCCACTGCATTGTTCGACACCACCCCCATACTCTAGCGACACGTTGTCTCGGGGTACGTGCAGGTGTCACAAATTGGTTGCTGTTTACAACCATATGAGGGCTAATCCGGATATTTTTTGAACACAACATGTAGTGTTCATGAATAGTCACGGGCAAGCTCTCGATTTACAGAGATTTTCAGACTTGCAACCAGCAGTCGATTGATTTTCTTTGCGCCATCCCTTCAATCAATAGTTGCGTTCTTGTTCACATACCACTATATCCTGTTATACTTTTCGAAAAATAAGCCTATATATAGGGTCAAAGACTTCCAAGGTCACTCGCCGCCAGGCGAAGCCCAAAACGGCTTCAAGCCAGGCCGACAACAACGATCCAAAGAAAGAACCGGAATATCCGGGTGCGTTAAAGCTTCCCAAGCTGCCACCACATGTAGTGGTCATCAACGCGCCGGGAGTCAAGACCGGGCATTAGGAAATTCAAGGGGTGCAGCGCTGTCATTAGGGATGGCGCTGTCAAAAGAAGACATACTGGGAATACCGAGGGTGGCAATGAACGCGAAGGCACAGGCAGTGGTTACTACAATTCCGATGCAGGAAGCTTCGCTCGACATCTGGAACAGCAAATATCAGCTGAAAACCAAGACTGGCGAGCCCGTCGACAAGGACATCAACGCTACGTACGAACGCGTAGCCAAGGCCCTGTCTGAAGTCGAAAACAAGTCCGTGCGCAACAAGCACATGAAGGACTTTATCTGGGCTTTGCAGCACGGCGCAATCCCCGCCGGCCGCATTACCTCGAATGCTGGAGCCGAAGCGCACAAGCCGGCAACCTCCACCATTAACTGCACCGTTTCCGGCACCGTTCAAGACTCCATGAACGACATCCTGGAAAAGAACCACGAAGCCGGCCTGACCCTCAAAGCCGGTTGCGGCATTGGTTATGAATTCTCTACCCTGCGCCCGAAGGGAGCCTACGTCGCCGGCGCCGGTGCCACCACCTCGGGCCCGCTGTCGTTCATGGATATCTTCGACCGCATGTGCTTCACCGTGTCCTCTGCCGGTGGTCGCCGCGGTGCCCAGATGGCCACCTTCGACGTGCACCATCCCGACGTAATTGACTTCATCCAGGCCAAGCGTGAAGACGGTCGCCTGCGCCAGTTCAACCTGTCGCTGCTGATCACCGAAGACTTCATCGAAGCCGTACGCAACGGGGACGACTGGCACCTGTCTTTCCCTGTTACCCAGAAGGAAGTTGAAGACGAAGAGCTTGACCTGAGCGATGAAAGCCAGTTCGTCTACCGTGACTTCCCGGTGCAGAAGGGCTACGTAATTAACGATGAGGGCAAAGTGGCCTGCCGCATCTACCGTACCCTGAAAGCCCAGTTCATCTGGGACACCATCATGACCAGCACCTATGACTACGCAGAGCCGGGCTTCATCCTGATCGACAAGGTCAACCAGATGAACAATAACTGGTTCTGTGAGGACATCCGCGCCACCAACCCCTGCGGCGAGCAACCCCTGCCCCCTTACGGCAGCTGTCTGCTGGGTTCCGTGAACCTGACCATGTTCGTGGATTACCCGTTCACCGACAAGGCCAGCTTCAACTACGAGAAGTACCGCAAAGTCGTGGCCATCTTCACCCGCATGCTCGATAACGTAGTGGAGATTAATGGCCTGCCCCTCGAAGAACAGCGCCATGAAATCACCTACAAGCGCCGACACGGCATGGGTATCCTGGGCCTGGGATCTACCCTCGCGATGCTGCGCATGCCTTATGGTTCTGAACAATCCGTTCAGTTTACCGAGGATGTCGTTCGCGAAATGGCGGTTGAAGGCTGGCGTCAGTCCCTGGCTCTCGCCGAAGAAAAAGGCGTAGCACCGATCATGGACGACGAGTTCGAGGTCACCCCGAAGATGCTGGGCAAATGCCCGCAGCTGTCCAAAGATGGCTACAAACTCGGCGACAAGCTCAAGGGCCGCGTACTGCACGCCAAGTACAGCAAGTACATGCAGCAGATTGCCGCCGTGGATCCGAAACTGGTAGAAGAGCTGGCGGAGAAAGGTGGACGCTTCACCCACCATACTTCCATTGCGCCAACCGGCACCATCAGCCTGTCACTGGCCAATAACGCCAGCAACGGCATCGAGCCGAGTTTCTCGCACCACTACGCCCGCAACATTATCCGGGAAGGCCGGAAGACCAAGGAAAAAGTTGACGTCTTCTCATTCGAGCTGCTGGCCTACCGCCATCTGGTCAATCCGGGCGCCATGCCGTTCTCCGATGATGAAGACAAGAAACTGCCGTCCTACTTCACCACATCGGACGATGTGACACCGGCACAGCATGTAGACATCCAGGCAGCCGCCCAGAAATGGGTAGATTCCTCGATTTCCAAAACGGCCAATGTTCCTACAGACTTTGATTACCGCGATTTCAAGGGTATTTACCTGTACGCCTACGACAAGGGGCTGAAGGGGTGCACCACGTTCCGCTTCAACCCGGAGGCGTTCCAGGGTGTACTGGTGAAGGAGAAAGATCTGGAGAACACGTTGTACGAGTTCACTCTGGACGACGGCAGCAAGGTGACGCTGAAGGGTAACGAACAGGTCGAGTACGATGGCGAAATCCACAACGCTGCCAACCTGTTTGACGCGCTCAAAGAAGGCACTTACGGCAAGTATTGATCCGGGAACCCGACACAGGACAACGAACATGACAGTCAAGATCAGCAACAAAATCGTCGGCTACCGCGTAAAGAAAGCCGACCCGGAAGCCACCTCGGAAGCAGCAGTGGCACCGAAGCCGGAAAACACACCCGTTCAGATGAACGAATACATCGAACGGCCCGATTTCCTGCTGGGCACCACCTACAAAATCAAGCCACCGGTGGCCGAGCACGCGATGTACATCACCATCAACGACATCCTGCTCAATGAAGGTACCGACCACGAAAGTCGGCAACCGTATGAAGTGTTCATCAATTCCAAATCGATGGAACACTTCCAGTGGGTGATCGCCCTCACCCGCGTCATCTCCGCCGTTTTCCGCAAGGGTGGCGACGTTACTTTTCTGGTGGAAGAGCTTCGCTCGGTCTATGACCCGAATGGCGGCTACTTCAAGAAAGGTGGCGTGTTCATGCCCTCGCTGGTTGCCGAAATTGGCGCGGTGATTGAGAAGCACCTGAAGGCCATCGGTCTGTTGGAAAGTGAGGAAATGAGCGAAACCACCAAGCGCATCCTCGCCGAAAAGCGTGCCGAGTTCGAAGCCAGCCACACCACGGCGACGAATGACGACAAGGCCAGCGATTACCCGGCCAATGCCACCATGTGCGGCAAGTGCAGCACCAAGGCGGTGATCGTGATGGACGGCTGCGCAACCTGTCTCTCCTGCGGCGACAGTAAGTGCGGCTGAACCTGATCGACGACTGAATCAAGAGCCCGGAGTGAGAACTCCGGGCTTTTTTGTTTGTGGCGATAACTCGGATTCCGCAGTTTCATTGGTGTCCGGTTAATCAATTAGTCCCGCTCTGAAGGACCAGTTTGTCGGCTGACCTTCTTCGCCGCTCAGGTGCGCGACCAAACGTCTACAATGATTGCAATGGGTTATCCCGTGAAGGAAAAGGACTGCATGGTCAAAGTCGCGATTGTCACAGGTGCCAGCCGCGGCATCGGTGCTGCCACCGCAAGGCAGTTGTCGGCCCGGGGCTACGCGCTTTGTATCAACTACCTTTCCAGCCAGACACTGGCCGAGGCTCTGGTGTCCGAGATCATTGGCGCTGGCGGTCAGGCCTTCGCCTGCCGGGGCGATGTCAGCAACGAGCAGGATGTGATCGCCCTCTTTGATGCCACTGAACAGGCCTACGGGCCGGTAACCGCGCTGGTGAACAACGTTGGCATCCTGTTTACCCAGTCCACGCTGGCCGATATGGAGGTAGAACGATTCAGCAAAGTGATGGCGACGAATGTAACCGGCTGCTTTCTGTGTTCCAGGGAGGCCATGCGACGGATGACCGACGGTGGCTCCATTGTGAACGTCTCCTCCCTGGCCTCGAAAACCGGCTCGCCTTTTGAATATATTGATTACGCAGCTTCGAAAGGCGCCGTGGATACCCTGACCAAGGGGTTGTCCGTGGAAGCGGCCACCCGTGGCATTCGGGTGAATGCCGTGCGGCCGGGGTTCATTCACACCGATATTCACGCCACGGGCGGCGAACCTGGTCGCGTGGAACGACTGGCACCGGGCATTCCCCTGAAACGTGGAGGCACTTCGGAAGAGGTCGCCAACGCAATTTGCTGGCTTTTATCGGATGAAGCATCCTATGTGACCGGATCATTTATCGATGTAGCCGGGGGACGATAAAGGGAACCGAATCGGATGAAAACCATTGGCCTGCTGGGCGGTATGAGCTGGGAATCTTCCCAGAGCTATTACCGAAGTATCAATCAACAAGTAAGAGCGCGACTTGGCGGCCTGCACTCCGCAAAAGTCATTTTATACAGCGTCGATTTCGCAGAGATCGAGGCACTTCAGCACCAGGGAAACTGGGATAGGATGGCAGAGATCCTCTCCGCGGCCGCCCGTTCACTTGAATGCGCAGGCGCGGATTTTCTGGTCATTGGCACGAACACCATGCACAAGGTGGCTCCGCAGATCGAAGGGTCGATACACATGCCGCTTCTCCATATCGCGGATGCAACAGCCAGGGTTTTACAGCGGGACGGAGTTACCCGGGTCGGCCTCCTCGGCACCCGGTTTACGATGGAGCAGGAATTTTACCAGGAACGCCTGGAAAAGGCGGACATTGAGGTTCTGATACCGGATGAGGTCCAGCGCGAAAGGGTTCACCAGGTCATTTACCAGGAATTATGCCAGGGCACGATCCGTTCCTCCTCCAGGACAAGTTACCTGGAAATCGTGGAATCCCTGTCCGCACGGGGCGCCCAAGCCGTCATTCTTGGATGTACCGAGATCGGCCTGCTGATTCAGCAATCGGATACGCCCGTTCCGCTTTACGACACCACGGTCATCCACGCCGAACAGGCGGTGGAGGAGGCCCTTCGGGCGTCACCAAATTAGGCCAGCCGGACGCCATTGAATGCACGCTCAGAGGTTCTGTTCCATACTGCCCTGCAACCGATTCTTTGCCGAGGGGCAGCGCCGCCAATGAGAACAATCGAGGACTTTCTGAAGCGCAGGTACTGGGGTTGGGGAAACCAGGCCAGCCCGGTTCCCACCCCAATGGTCGATGCTTTCACCACGTTCCTGGAGCAATATAGTGGAATCTGTGCCAGCCCTCCTCTGGAATTGCCAGACACTCAAGCCATTGAGCTTCCTGAGCCAAGATTTGTGCTTCCAGCGGCATTCGCCGAATGGCTGACCAGCGACAAGGAAATTCGTCTTCACCATTGCTTTGGCAAATCTTTCCGGGATTCCTGGCGAGCGACACACCTGCAGTTTGACAACCCTCCGGATTACGTTGCCTTTCCTGGCACCGACGGGCAACTGGCCGAGCTGTTCCGGTTCGCCAAACAGGAAGGGATTCATGTAATTCCCTATGGGGGCGGATCAAGTGTGGTAGGTGGAATTGAGCCTCCACCGAGGGATCAGAGCAACGGCGTGATCTCCGTAAACATGCTGAACTTCAACCAGGTACTGGAGGTAGACGAGGTTTCTCGATGTGCCCGCATCCAGGCCGGCACCTATGGCCCCGACCTCGAACGGCAGCTGAAGCCTTTTGGCCTGACCCTGAGGCATTTTCCCCAAAGCTTTGAATTCTCGACACTCGGGGGATGGATCGCCACCCGCGCGGGCGGGCACTACGCGACGCAATACACTCACATCGACGAGTTTGTTGAATCGATCCGCCTGGTCACTCCCGAAGGTACCATGCAAACCCGCCGCCTACCCGGCAGTGGTGCCGGCCCCAGCGAGGAACGACTAATCCTCGGCTCCGAGGGAACCCTGGGAATCATTACGGAAGCCTGGGTGCGCTTGCAGGCCATTCCACAGTACAAGGCCGCGACCACCATCGGATTCACCGACTACTCCCAGGGCGTGGAAGCCTGTCGACAGATAAGTCAGTCAGGCCTGCAGCCCAGCAATGCGCGCTACATCGGCAGGCAGGAAGCCATGTTCATGGGACTGGGTGATGGCAGCAAGGACATCCTGATCCTCGGATTTGAATCCAATGCATTTCCGGTGACAGACAGGCTGAAACAGGCAATATCACTGGCTCTTGAGTGTGGCGGTACAGACCTGTCACCACAGACCGGGAACCCCGATGCGAAGCAACGTGACACGGGCGCCGATAACTGGAAACAGGCGTTCATCACCGTGCCTTACCTGCGTGACGAACTGGTTCGCCGGGGCCTGATCGTCGAGACGTTGGAAACGGCAATCACCTGGGATAGGTTTGACCGGTTCCACCAGCGACTCCTTACCACTGCCAATGCGGCCATCCGGGACCAGTGCGGTAAAGGGTTTATTACCTGCCGCTTCACGCACCTTTATCCCGACGGACCCGCGCCCTACTACACCATCATGGCCCAGGGGAACGGCAAGGACGACCTGAAACGCTGGGATGCCATCAAGCGCGCGGTATCCGACGCTTTGATCGAGGAAGGCGGGACCATCACCCACCATCACGCCGTCGGACGGGACCACAAAATGCATTATCTCAGGCAGGCATCGCCTCTGTTTGTTTCGATGCTACGTAGCGCAAAAGGCTCCGTGGATCCCGACCATCTCCTCAACCCGGGCATTTTATTTGACTGATCGGGCGGGCAGTTCAGGTTCTGCCGCAAGTGCCCTGACCCGCTCAAAGTCCTCCTCACTGAACACGCCGTTCACGCCCGAGATGGCCGCGAGTTTCATACCGTGCCGAAGACCCAGCTTGTAGATTTCACGGACTTTTTCCCATTCGATGTCCCGGCCCAGGGTAAAATTCTCGAACCGACCTTCGAGGGCCAGTACGATCGTCTCCGCAAGGCACGCGTACGCAATGCCTCGTGGTAAGCCAATATCTTTCATATGAACATCGCCGGGAAGCTGGATCTCGCCGGATTCAATCACCAGGACATCCGGACGCTTCGCCACATCTTCAGCCGGGATGTCCAGCGGGCGCGCCACATCCGTAATTACGCATCCGGGTTTTACTTTCATGATATCCAGAATCCGTTTTCCGGCCCCGGAGGTGGCGGTAACAATCATGTCCATATCCGCCACATCCCGATCCGCAGAGCCCGCTACGTGTACCACGGCTCCCGGCGTCTCCTGCTCAATGCTCTCCTTCAATGCCAGCAACTTGGCTGGCTCAGGCGCAGCCAGATAGATTTCATCCACGGCCTTGGCCAACAGCCGGGCGCAAACAGAGCCAATGGCCCCCGTTGCTCCTACCACCATCGCTTTACCCGCCATTTTCCCACTCGGGCCAATGTGCACCCGGCCAATCCGTTTAACGGCGTCATGGGCGGCCCAGAGAGCCCCCGAGGCGCTGTAGCTGTTACCCGTGGTTATCGGTAACGGCGCGCGCTTGGCCACGGTAATTCCGGCATCACCCACGACCTTGGTGAAGGCCCCCAGCCCCATCACCTGAGCACCGAGTTTTTTCGCGAGCCGGGCGGCTGCGAGCAGTCGACTGTAGGTAAACTCTGGACCATGAGCCATGATTTCCCGGGGCGTCCCGCCAACCGTGATCAGCCAGCCCTCAACTTCGTCACCGGTTGGCGAGTGGATCCCGGAGACCTTGGAGTAAAGGAACGGCGGCGCATAGGCCACGGCTTTTTCAACCAGATTCATCACCAGGGGTGGCGAAATGTTTGCAATCCAGTCCAGCGGCGGAGTTTTCGTCAGATACTGCTGCGACAACGGGTGAATAACAAAGGCAAACCGGTTTACCCGGCGATAACCGTTCGGGTAAAGAATCCTGGGTTCGATTCCCAGGTTCTGGATGACATCGAGGTAGTCGTCGGGCCCCAACTGCTCAGGTGTTCGCGCCAGCGCCGCACTGATCATTGCTTCCATGACGTTCATCCCCACGGGCCGGCCCTCCAGCCAGGGGCTGTAATCCACCACCATCGCCACCCGGCGGGAGCGCAGCCAGTCCAGGGCAGTCTCCGTCACCCGGGAGGTGATAACGGTTTTGCCATCCAGCTGCTTCTGACTGAAATGTTCAAGATCGCCGATGGCGGCTACGATGACGTGCGCACTTTCAATCGCCTGATGGAGAGAGCCCTTAACCAGGCCTTCTCCCAGACGGTAAAGTGGATTACGCATTATTGTCTCCACGGCCTTGACCGCCGTGGGCCGAAACATCAACGGCGCGGTAATCGAGGTATAGGTCTCGAGCTGCTTCAGGGACGTGAGCATGCGGGGCACGCCAAAATCGTTATACGGATCGGCAAAAAATAGATTGTCCGTATGTTCTGACAATGATTTGGCTATTCGATAACTGGCCTGGCCGTTCATGAATAGCACCCGGGCATTGTCGAAGAAATGCCCTAGCTCAGACTGCGTGTGGCGAACAGCCCATTCCTGCAGGATGCCCCTGAGCCCTGCACCGGTCGTTACCGGCCGATCCGGTACCCAAGCTTCAAGTCTCGCTGTGTCCGGGTGCTGAAGTTTTTCCCGCCCAACCTCATAGTGATCATGAACCATGCTCAAACCGATCGCATCGGCTTGTTCACGAACCGATTCAAGTATCGATTCCGCCCGGGAGAGATTACCGTCGGCCCCCAGCCGGATAATACGGAAAGACTGTCCGAGAAACTCCGTTTCCAGATCGTAATCGTATTCGGAGGATCCCTGGCTGACGCTCACAACCGTCTTCATGGCTCATCCCTGTTCGGTGAGTGTTGTTATCCTTTTCAGCGTAAATCACACAAACCTTTTCCGCCTTAGCACAGGTCAAAGTTCAGCCATTCATTCAGGGTCTACACTGTACAGAGCCATCTTCCACAAGCCGTCAAACCGAAACCCGATATGGAGGAGCCAACATGAGCATTCAGGGTGAACTCGCTGCAACCATTGAGGATCTTATCCAGCCGGGTCAGGGAATTCTTGCCGCCGATGAGAGCCACCCCACCATTGCCAAACGGTTTACCGCAGTGGGCGTTGAATCCAGCGAAGAAAAACGCCGGGAATATCGAAGCCTGATCCTGTCCGCGCCCGGGCTCGGGGAATTCATCAGCGGCGTCATACTGTTCGAAGAAACTCTGGGCCAGAACAGCCTGGACGACATCCCGATCCCGCAATTACTGGAGAACCAGCGTATTGTCCCGGGTATCAAAGTGGATAAGGGCAAGAAACCGTTGATCAATGCACCGGGTGATGAAATCACCTTCGGACTGGATGGTCTGGATGATCGGCTGGAAATCTTCAAGAACCGGGGTGCGCGGTTCGCCAAGTGGCGGGATGTTTTCCATATCTCGGACACGCTACCTTCCCGGCAGGCTATGGAAGCCAACGCTGAGGTGCTGGCACGCTATGCCGCGCTCTGCCAGTCCATGGGAATTGTTCCGATTGTCGAGCCGGAAGTGCTGATCGACGGCGGCCACAGCATCGACCGGTGCGCAGAAGTCAGCAAAACGGTACTGAGGGAGGTCTTTATTGCACTCGCCCGGCACAGAGTCCAGTTGGAGCACATGATCCTGAAACCCAGCATGGTGACACCCGGGAAAGAGTCCGCCAAGGCAACGCCCGAAGAGGTTGCTGAAGCGACAATTTCGGTGTTCAGACAGGTGGTCCCGGCGGCGGTGCCAGGAATCAATTTCCTGTCTGGTGGCCAGACTCCGGAGGAGGCAACGCTGAATCTGAATGCAATGAACTGCCTTGGTAACCAACCCTGGGCGCTGAGCTTTTCCTACGGTCGGGCGCTACAGGAACCGGCCCAGAAAGCCTGGGCAGGTAGACTGGAGAACGGTCCTGCGGCCCAGGAGGCAATCCTGAAACGGGCGCGACTCAACGGCGCCGCCCGCGCTGGCACCTACAGTCCCGAGATGGAAGCGTGACTAGTCACAGCCCTCTGTGCAGTTTGCATCACTGTCAAACGACATGGTTTGGCCGCTCAGTGGCACGTACACAGGTACTTTGACCAAATCCCGGAACAGTGAGGTGCGCGTACCCTGTTTCAGCTCTCCCCCCGCCGTCGCTGGCTCGTTGGCGTGAGAGGCAATGACCGCCTTTGGTTCGATCAGATCGTTAATGACATAGGCGGCCTCTTTGGGACCGGTGGTGTAGGTGTCGCCGATATTCATGACCACCAGTTGGGCACCGTAGTGGTCTTTAACCACCAGTTCCTGCTCGGCGGTGATGCCGGTGTCCCCAGACAGGTAAACCACCAGGCCATTGGAAAAGGTCAGGACATAACCGGTGGGCGGTCCAACGCTGGCGCCCACACCCGCCTGCTTCAAATGCTCTGCCAGCGGCCCGGTAAGGAAACCGGGGGATACGCCATTGCTATGCACCGCAGGCACCGTGGTAATCGCCACGCCGCCCAGTTCACGTTCGGCACCAAAACGCACCAGCATGGAATTGGCAGCGTCACCGCCAGCCGCCTTCAATTTGGCCGCGAAGAACGCGGGCATTTCACTCCCGGTGACAATCTTGGCCTGCTTCTTCACCGCAATATCAACGCTGTTGGATTGTGGCAGAGTCGACACCGAGGTATCCGGTGAGGCGCAGGTTCCCGCGTTGGTCTTGGCGATGCGCTGATCACCGACATGATCCCCGTGCATGTGCGAGACCAGGATCACGTTGATATTACCGAGCCGCGGATCGTCCGGTCCGGCTACGGTGCGCCCGGCATCGTACAAAATCCGGGTGCCGTTGGGATCTTCAAAGACCAGTGCCCGGTCGCGGCTGCAGAATTCGCCATCGTGACTACCGAGCGGCGTTACCTTGACGTTACCCTCTGCGGCACCGGCACTTGAGACCAGTCCCATCGCCAGCAAACACCCACCGGCGACCCATGCAGGTGCCCATTGTTTCGTTCGTTCGAACATCGCTCGTTCCTCCCGGATGATTTCGCCTTCATAACGTACTTCGTTACGAATACATCGGCATTCTGTACCAGTGTAGTTGGTAATCAGGGAGCACCAGCGGAAGGGATTGCGGGCGAAAATGGATGCGTCAGGCCGCCCGCTCCTGACCGTTTTCGACGGGTGGCACTTCCTCGAGACTGGCCAGCATGGGGGCCACTTCGCGGATCTTGCGGGCCTTCGGCCAGACCCCTTCCGCTTCCGGAAAACCCTGACGAAGGAAATTCATCCACTGCTTGATGCGGCCGGTCACATAACGGTCCTCGAGCCAGCCCTGCAGCACTTCGGCGTATTCCCGGACCAGAGCTACCGCTTCCGGCCAGGTCATATCGGCAATCTCCTCACCCCGCTGACTGGCTTTGATCTTGCGGGCCAGGTCCGGGCGCGCGATCAGGCCACGCCCGATCATCACATCGGCGCAGCCGGAGACCTCGCGGCAGCGCCAGTAATCGGCCACCGTCCATATCTCGCCATTGGCAATAACATGGGCGGAGACCGCCTCGCGCACCTTGGCAATTTCCTCCCAGTATGCCGGCGGCTTGTATCCGTCTACCTTGCTACGGGCATGTATCACAATCTCCGACGCTCCGGCCGCCTCAAGAGCCTGGCCACAGGCAACCCCCATGGACCGATCGTCGTAGCCCAGGCGCATCTTGGCTGTCACCGGAATATGGTCCGGCACAGCCTTGCGCACTGCAGCAGTGATGCCGTGCATCAGTTCCGGCTCACGCATCAGCACGCAGCCACCCTTGTGCCGATTGACCGTCTTGGCCGGACAGCCAAAGTTGATATCCACCTGGGTCGCACCCAATTCCACTGCCCGGGCCCCATGCCGCCCCATCTGCTCCGGGTCAGACCCCAGAAGCTGAACGGCCACAGGCGTGCCCACTTCGGTCAGTGACCGGTTGTGTAGCTCTGGTGCGTACTTGTAGAAAACACGGGGGGGCAACATGCCATGAGTCACGCGAACAAACTCAGTGACACACCGGTCGATGCCGCCGACTTTCGTCAGGGTTTCGCGTATGGGTGCGTCAACCAGCCCTTCCATCGGGGCAAGGATTATTCGCATGTCGGCTCCGGGAGTGGTTAAAGATTAAGCGGGCCGGCATTGTAGTCAGTTTCTGAGGCAGATTGAAGCGCAAGGTTTCGGCCTTGCGGCGAAGTTACTGAGAGATGGCGTAGTTCACACAATAATCCGCCAGCACCTTGCTCTGTTTTTTCCACTGCTCAGACCAGGATCTCATCCACGGGGACATCACACAACTCCTTCGCTGAAGTGCATATCCCTAAGATAGTTGAGAAAACGGGTTGATGATAAATCAAAGAAAGAAAATACGTTTTAAGCTATTGGCTATCACAACCGTTCAATGGAGGCGAACTTGCCCTGATTGTCGAAAACAATGCGGAAGGAGCCGCGCACACCGTCGCGGAGATAGAAGCGGGACAGAATACGGGCCGGGAAACGGACTGAGCGTCCGTCCCGGGCCGTGGTGTGAACATCTCTGGCAACGCCCTGATAGAGTTTGAGCCACTCATCAGGGCTGATGCTCAGATCCACGATGATCTGCTGCATAGAGCTTAGTTGGCCAGTTCCAGCAACAGACGGTTCAGACGGGTCACATAGGCACCCGGATCCTGCAGTTGCTCGCCACTGGCCAGGGTGGCCTGATCAAGCAGTACTGCAGAGAGCTCGCCGAAGCGCTCTTCGCCCTTTTCGTTTTCCAGGCGCTGGACCAACGGGTGGTCCACGTTGATTTCAAAGATCGGCTTGCTGTCGGGAACCTTCTGGCCAGCCGCTTCCATGATCTTCTTCATCTGGGCACCCATGTCAAAGTCCCCGACAACCAGACAGGCTGGCGAATCGGTCAGACGGTTGGTAACCCGAACCTCCTGAACGCGATCATCCAGGGCGGTCTTGATACGCTCCAGCAGTTCCTTGTGCTCCTCGGCCGCCTCTTCCTTGTGCTTCTTGTCCTCTTCAGTTTCCACTTCGCCGAGATCCAGGTCACCGCGCGCGACGTCCTGGAACTGCTTGCCGTCGTACTCGTTCAGGTACCCCATCATCCACTCGTCGATACGATCCGAGAGAATCAGGACCTCAATACCCTTCTTGCGGAAAACTTCCAGGTGCGGGCTGCTCTTGGCCGCCATGAAGTTATCGGCCGTAATGTAGTAGATCTTCTTCTGACCGTCTTTCATCCGCTCGATGTACTGGTCCAGCGATACGTTCTGGGTGCTTTCCCCAGTGTGGGTGGACGCAAACCGCAGCAAGCCGGCAATCTTTTCGCGATTGCTGAAGTCTTCAGCCGGACCTTCTTTCAGCACGGTTCCGAACTCGCCCCAGAACTTCTGGTACTGGTCCGGGTCTTTCTTGGCCAGTTTGGACAGCATGTCCAGCACCCGCTTGGTCAGCGCGGAGCGAATACTTTCCACCGTGCTGTCATTCTGGAGAATTTCACGGGAGACGTTCAGGGACAGATCGTTTGAATCGATCACACCCTTGGCAAACCGCAGGTACAGCGGCAGGAACTGCTCGGCATCGTCCATAATGAAAACCCGCTGCACATAGAGCTTCAGACCACGCGGTGCTTCCCGGTTGTAAAGATCGAACGGAGCACGGGCCGGAATGTACAGGAGACTGGTGTAATCAAGCTTGCCTTCCACCTTGTTGTGGGACCAGGTCAGCGGATCCTCAAAGTCGTGGGCAATATGCTTGTAGAACTCCTTGTACTCTTCGTCCTTGATCTCGGTACGCGGCAGGGTCCAGAGAGCGGTAGCGTCGTTGACGGTTTCGTCTTTGCCCTTCTCTTCCTCGTCCTCGGATTCGGATTTCATGACCACCGGGAAGGAAATGTGATCCGAGTATTTCTTCACAAGATTGCGCAACCGGAAGCCGTCGGCAAATTCGGTGGCATCCTTTTTCAGGTGGATCACAATCTCGGTGCCGCGATTTTCCCGATTAACCTGCTCGATGGAAAATTCGCCGTCGCCTTTGGACTCCCAATGCACGCCCTCTTCCGCCGGAGCGCCTGCACGGCGAGTGAAGACATCAACCTTGTCGGCCACAATAAAGGAAGAGTAGAAACCAACACCGAACTGACCAATCAGTTTGCTGTCCTTCTTCTCGTCCCCGGAGAGCTGCTTGAGGAATTCCGCGGTACCTGAACGAGCAATGGTGCCGAGATTCTGGACGACGTCGTCGCGGGTCATGCCGATGCCGTTGTCCGTCAGCGTGATGGTGTTCGCCTCTTTGTCGTAGTCCAACCGGATTTTCAGCTCCGGATCGCCCTCGTACAGACTGTCGTCCTTCAAGGCGGCAAAGCGCAGTTTGTCCTCGGCGTCCGAGGCGTTCGAAATCAGCTCACGAAGGAAGATTTCCTTGTTGGAATAGAGGGAGTGGATCATCAGGTGAAGCAGCTGCTTCACTTCGGTCTGAAAACCCAGGGTCTCTTTTTGCGACTCAACCGTCATGGCGTCTAAATCTCCTGATTTTAACTCACAGTTCAGAGAAGGAAGTGCAGAGGTTTTTCCAAAACCGAGCGGAGCCGTGTCTGGCAGAGCCGAGCGCACAAGGGCGTATTCGCAGCGAGTTTCAGCAAAACCTCTGTGCTTGCTTCAGCACGGATTTTTTGTCTTGCTGCAAAAGTGGGGGCGTGCCAGAGCTTTTCAAGCCCCGGCCGCGTGGGGAAATCAGTCTTCCATGAGAAAGTGGGCGCGCGCCGTGGCAATAGGCTGGGAACGGGATTTCTGCCACGCGGTGACCATGACATTGGCAACACGATTGCCCTGGCGGGTGAGACGGCATTCTGCGTAGGTTTCGCGGTTCAGGCCGGCCCGCAGGTAATCCAGCGAAAAATCCACGATGCGGGGCATACGCATGCTGTCCTGTGACATCATCAGGTAGATCGCAGCCGACAGTTCCATAAATCCACCGATCACACCACCATGTATCGCCGGCAGAATCGGGTTACCCAGGTTTTCCTCCTTTTTCGGCAGGCGGAAGATCAGGTCATCGCCAAACTGGTCACACTCCAGCCCGATGAAGGTGGCGTACGGAATGCTTTGCAGCAGGCGGGAAAAATCGCCGGATTCCCGCGTGTAGCGGTAGATTTCGGGATCGGTCATTCGCCACCTCCGGTGATCAGATCACGGTAGTGCTTGGGCGAGGCCTCCTTTCCGATACGCATGAAGGTGCCGACGCAGTTGGCGATGGTCTCCCCACCTTTCTGGTAGGCCTCGCAGCGGGTGAAGATGATATTGCGGGTGACCTTGTAGGTTTCCGCTCGGGCATAGACCGGCTTGTGGGGCTCTGCCGGTCGCATGTAATCCACCCGAAGGTCCAGTGTCGGGCATAGCTCGAAGTCATCCAGCGCGCAGAGAATGACCGACCCTGACGCCGTGTCCATGAGCGTGGTGATCGCGCCACCGTGGATGACGCCGGTATCGGGGTTCCCGATGATCCGGTCGCTATAGGGCAGGCACAGGGTGAGGCTCCCTTCCCTGGCCTCGATTACCGACAGGCCCAACTCCTGGGCCTGCTTGAGGGTATCAATGAACCGGGTAACCCGGTTTAGGCGGATAGCATCGTTCATTCAGGACAAACCTGTGAGTCAAGAATTGGACTTTTCATTTTTCTCGGACTTACCCGGCACCGGTTCCTCGAACACTTTGCCCGAGCGCAACGCAAAGAGCGCGTCGGAGCAGAATTCCCGCCGATAAAGAACAACCACGACCAGTGTAGAGGCGGCCATAAAGACAACCGGATGGATGAACCAGCCGACCACGGCAAGGGCGTAGTAGTATGACCGCAATCCGAGGTTGAAGGCATCGCCTGCAAGATTACAGACATTCCCGGCGCTGCGGGCAAACGCCTCGCGACCAGCCGGGCTGGTTTTGGTGTCATCCGGTGGTGGAGCGCTGCCGACCATCACCGACACGAAATTGTACATCCGCATGGACCAGGTGAACTTGAAGAAGGCGTAAATGAAGACCACCAGCAAGACCACCATCCTCAGTTCCCAGACTTCGCGGCTCGGTAGGGTACCGAACGGCATGGTGCTGAACACCTCCATAACTTCCTGGGTATAACCGAGGGCGGTGATGATACCGGCCAGGATCAGCAAACAGCTGGAGGCAAAAAACGCCCCGTTGCGCTCCAGGTTACCGACCACCGAGGCGTCGGCAATGCGGTTTTCGCGCCGAAGCATCACGCGCATCCAGTCCTCCCGATACAGATCGAGGGTATTGGAAAGACACGGCCGATCTCCGGCCCGGCGCTTGGAGTAATGGCTGTAGCCCAGCCAACAGAGCAGAAACCAGAGTAATGCGATCAGTTCGAGGAAATTACTCATGTAACGCCTTAGAGCCAGAATTCGGAGTGAAACGTCGAGGGAACAGATACTTATAATACGCTAAGGTCGGTGGCGTCACCACAACCAGGGGGATTTCCAGCCAACCAAAGCCGTGCAATGATGTGCTATAACGTTGCGAAATGCCGTGAAGGGAGTTCCGTGTGAATCAGTTCGTATTGAAACGTTGCGTAATGCTGCTGGTGCTGGCTCTGGCCGTGACTGGCTGCTCCGTCAATCCGGTGACCGGCGAGAGCCAGTTGTCCCTGATTGATGAAAATCAGGAGCTGGCCATGGGTGCAGAGCAGTATACACCTACCCAGCAAACCCAGGGAGGTCAGTTCTACCTGGATCCGGAGCTCACCCTCTACGTCCGTGAGGTGGGGCAGAAACTGGCTCAGGTCAGTGACCGACCGGACCTTCCCTATGAATTTGCGATCCTGAACAGCAGCGTGCCCAATGCCTGGGCGCTCCCCGGCGGCAAAATCGCCATCAACCGCGGCCTGTTGACCGAACTGGACGACGAAGCCCAACTGGCCTCGGTGATCGGCCATGAGATTGTACACGCAGCAGCGCGACACAGTGTCCAGCGCATGCAGCAGGGGATGCTGATCAGCGCCGGAGTTGCCGGACTGGGATTTGCTCTCTCCGACAATGAGTGGGCGGGCCTGCTCATGGGTGGCGCCGCCGTGGGCGCCCAGCTGGCGCTTGCGCAATACAGCCAGTCCGATGAACTGGAATCGGATTACTACGGCATTCTGTACATGAAAAAAGCTGGCTACGACCCGACCGCGGCCGTTGAGCTTCAGCAGTTGTTCCTGGAACTGTCCGAGGGCAAGGAGAGCGACTTTATCCAGGGCATGTTTGCCACTCACCCGCCCTCGGCGAAGCGGGTCCAGAAGAATCGGGAACTCGTCAATAAAGTCGGTGCCGGAGGCTACCGTGGGGAAGACGTTTTTGAACGCAAACTGGCAACCCTCCGCAAGCTCCAGCCAGCCTATGATGCCCATGAGAAGGCAATGAAACTGGCCTCTGACGGGGACATGAAAGCGGCGCTTGAGAACATCACCGAGGCCATTCGCCTGGCTCCGGATGAGGCCCTGTTCTACAGCCTGCGAGGCCGCATTTACCAGGAACAGAAGAAACTTGAGCAAGCCTCGGCGGATTTTGAGAAAGCCGTTTCCCTTTACCCTGAAATGTTCGTTTACCGGCTGTACAACGGCCTGAACGCGCTGGCACTCAATAATCTCGATAAAGCCCGGACCAACCTGGAACGCGCCAATCAGGTGGTCCCCACATCCATAGCCTTCCTGCGCCTGGGCGACATTGCTGCCAAAGAGAATCGCCGCGATGAAGCCATAGCCTATTACAGCAAAGCGGCCGAAGCCGGAGGCGACGTTGCCAAGGAGGCACGTCAGAAACTGGAAGCGCTCACCGGCTGATCAGCCCCATGCTGCTCGGAAGCAAGCCGGCGGACAGCCCCATCCGCCGGCTTTTTTTATGCCTGACGCCCGGGTTTGCCCTGCTGACGCAGATTAAACGTCATTGCCACATTGACTTTTAGAGCATTAACTCTAAAAATCAGGTTACACCAACAACAAATGGATGACGGCCATGCTAGCGAAACGTATCCAGCCGATGATTTTCCAGGCTCGTCGCCTGTACGTGGAGATGATGTTCCAGGTGATGGGACGTGCGTTGCAGGCAGTGAGTGAAGTGGATGATTCGGTCAAAAATGAGGCCCGGGCCCTGCCCGAAGGGTTTCTCTTCGAGATGATGGTCATGCCGGATGGGCCGCGACTGATTGTCGAGCATACCGGCCTCGGCCGTTTCCATTTTCATGGCGACTCGGCGCCCCGACCGATCGACCTGTCAATCCAGTTCAAACACATCGCCCACGCCTTTCTGGTGCTCTCGTTCCAGGAAAAGACATCCGTAGCCTTTGCCAACGACCGCATGCTCGTTGATGGCGATATCAGCTACGCCGTTCGCATGACCCGCGTGTTGAACCGGCTTGAGTCATTTATTCTTCCAAAACTGATTGCCCAAAGGGCGGTAAAGGAATACCCCGCCAACCTTCACCTGCCGGAAAAGCTGATCAGCGCGGCAAGAATCTACCTGAAGGTTGCTACCAATTTCGTTGAGACGGTGAGAGCGTAATGACCAACAAATACTATGAGTTCTTTTGTCCGGTAAAAGTCATCGCCGGCAAGTCAGCCCTGGAGCATATCCCCTACGAATTGACCGGACTGGCAGCGAAACGACCCATGATTGTGACGGACAAGGGTGTCCGAGCCGCCGGCCTGCTCGACCCTGTCATCGCGGCGTGCGAGGAAAGTGGTCTGGAAATTGTCAGCATTTACGATGACGTGCCTCCGGACTCCTCGACCACAGTCGTCCGGGACATCGCCGGCATTTACCGCCAGGAAAAATGTGACTCGATCATCGCTGTTGGCGGTGGCTCCGCCATCGATACCGGCAAGGCCGTAAACATTCTGGTGTCCGAAGGTGGCGACAATATCGCCAAATACAGTGGCGCCGGGATCATCAAGCATCCACTAAAGCCATTCTTTGTTGTGCCGACAACCGCGGGCACGGGCTCGGAAGTCACCTCTGTCGCCGTCATTACAGACGAGGCCAAGGGCGTCAAACTGCCCTTCACCTCATCCTTCCTGCTGCCCAATGCCGCCATTATTGATCCAAGAATGACCCTGACGCTGCCGCCGCACATCACCGCGGCCACAGCGATGGATGCCATGACACACGCCACCGAGGCCTTCACCTGCATGGCCAAGAATCCGCTCAGTGATGCCTACGCCACCGCAGCGGTGAAGAAGATCAGCCACTCCCTGCTGCATGTCATGGACAACCCCAAAGACACCGACGGCCGCCTGGAACTGGCCCAGGCGTCAACGATGGCCGGCATCGCGTTTTCCAACTCCATGGTGGGCCTGGTGCATGCCCTTGGGCATGCGACCGGTGCCATCTGTCACCTTCCCCATGGCCTGTGCATGAGCCTGTATCTGCCCTACGTGCTTGAGTACAACCTTGAAGAAATTCGCGCCCCGCTGGGCGAACTCCTGCTTTACCTTGAAGGGCCCGAGGTCTACTCCGCCACACCGTCCAGCCGCCGCGCCGAGGCCAGCATCTCTGCCCTTCGGAAGCTCCGGGATCAGTTGTACAAGCGCTGCCAGTTGCCACGCACGCTCAAGGAAACCGGCAAGGTGCAGGAAGAACAGCTCGATCACATTGCCGAGATGGCTCTGGACGATGGATCAATCATGTTCAACCCGAAGGAAGTTACCCTGGAAGACGCCCGCGCGGTTTTGCGACGGGCCTGGGCATAACTCAAGACGGGGTCCCAGCGAGGGCCCCTTTTTTCAGTCACTTGCAGACAAAACAATGATTGAATTTATCTAACAAAAGCGTAACAATTGTGGCCACACTGGCAGGGAGTAAGCCGGGTACAACTTTACACAGTAAAGAGTCCTGCATGATGATGCGAAAACGGTCTCGCCGATTGATTCCTGCCGTGCAACTCGCCGCACTTTTAATCTGGGCCGTGACCCTCAGTTCCGAAGCCATCGCCGCCGCAGACAGTAAAACCTTCCATTTCAATGTCTCTCCGAATGGCTATCCACCGTACCTCATCGTAAACGAGAGCCAACCCTCCGGCATCATGTGGGATGTGGTCTCGCTTATCGGAGAGCGTCTCGGTTACAAGGTCGTGCCGGAGAAAGTCCCCAGAAAACGGGTGGATGAAATGCTGCTCGAGGGTTTTATTGACGGCACCCCCCGGGCAATCGAATGGACCACCGAGCCGGAGCGCTTCCTGTTCACCGACGCGGTAGTGCCCATTGAGGAAGTCTTCTTCATTCCCGCCGAGTCCGACCTGACCTTCCGGTCGCCAGAGGATCTTTTCTCAAAGACCGTCGTTACCCATCTCGGTTACCAGTACCCCCTCCTGCAGGAACATTTTGATGCGGGAACCATCCAGCGTTTCGATGTTTCCCGGGATCGGGATATGTTCACGTTTGTGCTGCACGGTGAACGCTTTGACGCTGCCATCGCCGATAGACTGGTCGGCCAGTGGATCCTTCGCCGGGAGGGGCTCCAGGATCGCTTCCGGAGCACCCGTGAGGGTATCAGCAAGGTGGGGTTCCGTCTTATGCTCCGAAAAGACTGGCAGGACTTTGCCGAGGCCTTCAACGCCGAACTTAAAGACATTCGCGAGAACGGCGAACTGGAAGCCATCCTCGCGAACTACCGATAAGACCCGCTTCATTCCAACCGGCGAAGCAACAGCATGGGCGACACGCTCAGCACCGGGCTCAGCTGCCACCGACCGAACAGGGCCAGCACAACGGCGCTGATAAGCGGCACCGGCAACACCACCTGCCAATGCCAGCTGAAGTTACCCTCAAACATCCGGAACTGAAGAGCCCATACGGCTGCCTCGGCTGCAACCACGCCGAGCACTCCGGCAAAACCGCCCAGCAGCGCGAACTCCAGCATGGTGCTGCGCACCAGCAACGACTGACGACCGCCAAGGGTTCGCAGCAGGGCTCCCTCCCGCTGGCGATCCCGCAATGTGGCACTGACAACCGCCGCCATCACGACCAATGCAGCGGCGAGGATCAAAGCCAGAATGGCTTCAATCGCCTGCGTCACCTGGCGAACAATCTGCTGGATACGGTCAATAATATGATCGATCTCGAGCACTGAAATGGTTGGGAACTGCCTCGAGAAGTCATTCAGCGCGGTTTTCTTGTCAGTGGGCAGGTAGAAGCTGGTAATCCAGGTCGCCGGCATATCGGTCAGACCGCCCTCTGGCGGAAATGCCATGTAGAAATTAGGCCTCATGCTGTCCCATTGGACCGTACGAATGCTGGTGATCGATTCCGTCACCTTCTCTGAGCCAATGGTGAAGGTCAGTCGGTCTCCCAGAGACAGGCCTAAACGTTCGGCCAGCTCCGCCTCAACGGAAACCCCCTCGGTCTGGCCAGGGTCAAACCACTGGCCCTGAATAATTTCGTTATCCGTTGGCAGGGTCGACATCCAGGTCAGGTTCAGTTCTCGGTTCAACGCGCCCACGCGCTCATCCTTACTCACCGCCTCCTTCACCGGCCGCCCGTTCAACTCGGTCAGCCGGCCCCGAACCATTGGATACTGCTGGTTCAGGGGTTGCCCACGCTCCTGCCAGAAGGCACTGACCTCTTCAACGGCGTCAGGCGCGATATTGATGAGGAAGTGGTTGGGAGCGTCCGGGGGAAGCTGGGCCTGCCAATCGTCCAGGAGCGAGCTTCGCACCAGGACCAGGGTCGCTGCCAGCATCAGTGTCATCGCGAACACCGCCATCTGTGACAGGCTGGCACGACGATGCCGGTAGAGCCCGACCAGCGCGAGACGCCAGGCATTGCCGCCTCCCCTGACCCTACGCAGGGTTGCGACCAGAAGCCAGCCCAGGAGGCCCAGTGCACCGAGCAGCAGCACCAGCCCACCCAACAAGGCCGCCACCAGACTCAATTCGCCCGCGTACAACCAGACCAGCCCGAATACCGCAATGATCGCAATCGCGAAGTCCGGCAAAGCCTCACGCCCTCCTTCGCCCGGCTGGCTACGAAGCACGCGCATGGCCGGAACATCACGTAGCCGGCGAATGGGTGGATAGGCAAAGGCAAACAGGGAAACCAGGGCCGTCAGCAATGCCGGGGCCAACGCCGCCGGATCCAGGTAAAACTCGACCGGTCGCTCAAGCACATTACTCAGCAACCGGGTCAGCAACCAGAACAGGGGCAAGGCAACCAGCAGCCCGCCGACGATACCGGTCAGGCCCCAGAGTGCCAGGCGACGAAGGTACAGCTTGCCGATTCCCCGACTGCGAACCCCGAGCGTTTTCAGCAGCGCAACGGTGTCACGCTGGGACAGTGCATATTGCCTGCTTGCAACGGCAACGGCCACGGCCGCCAGTAAGACGGCAAGGCTGCCGCCCAGCAGCAGAAAACTCTCCGCGCGCTCCAGAGACCGCGAAAAGGTTTCCCCGTCCCGAACGCCCTCCCACTCGTGGCTGGGCTCCAGTCGCGACTGCAACCACTGGTAATAGCCCTCAAGCGCACCGTCATCGCCGGCAAACAGGTAGACATACTCGACCCGGCTGCCCTCCTGGATAACACCGGTTGAGGGCACGTCATCGGCGTGGATCATGATCCGTGGCGCCAGTGACGAGAGCCGGAACCCGCCGTCTGGCTCCCTGATCAGCAGGCCCGACACCCTGAGGTTCAGGTTCCCCACCTCCAGGGAGTCGCCGATGTTCAGTTCGAGCAGCCGCAGCAACCGTGGATTGATCCAGACCTCACCGGGTTTCGGGCCTGACCCGACCAGCTTTCTCGGTGCGTCCGCAGCGTCCTGAACCTCGATTTCACCACGCAGTGGATACTCGTCGCTGACGGCTTTTACGGACACCAGCTGAAAACCACCGCTGCCGAAGACCATGGTGGAGAACTCCACCATACGCCCCGTTTCCAGCCCCCTGGACTGGGCTTCGGTCAGCCACTCCCCGGGAATCTCCCGCCCGTTTTCAGCCTCCAGTTGCCGGTCGGCTGCAAGAAACGAGCTGGCAGACGACACAAGGGTACGCTGCAGCTGGCTGGCAAACAGCGCGATGGTAGCGACAGTGGCGACGGCAATGATCAACGCAGCAAGCACTACCCGTACATCACGCTCCCGCCAGTCCCGGCGAACCGACATCAACTTGCTTGCAGCCGCCATCAGTCAGCCAGCTCCCGGGCCGCTTCCGGCTCCGTCAGAATGCCTGCCTCAATATGGAACTGGCGGCCGCAGCGGGCCGCCAGATGTTCATCGTGAGTCACCATGACCAATGTCGTTCCCTGCTCACGGTTCAGTTCCATCAGCAGATCCGACACCGACTGGCCAGTGCGGTTATCGAGATTGCCGGTCGGCTCATCGGCAAACAGAATGACTGGGTCGGAGGCAAATGCCCGGGCGATCGCAACCCGTTGCTGCTCACCGCCGGACAACTGCCGGGGGGTATGGTTGAGACGCTCGCCCAGGCCAACCCTTTCCAGCAGTTCCCGCGCCCGGGCTTCCGGCGACTCCATCCCTGCCAACTCCAGCGGCAACATCACGTTCTCCCGGGCAGTCAGTGCCGGCAGTAACTGGAACGACTGGAAAACAAACCCCACCCGGCGCGCCCTGAGCTTCGCCCGCTCATCTTCGGTCAGCTTGCTGATCACGGAGCCGTCCAGTTCCACGGTTCCGTCACTGGGCGTGTCCAGACCTGCCAACAGGCCAAGCAATGTGGTTTTGCCCGAGCCGGACCGGCCGACGATGGCTACGGACTCTCCCCGATTGATTTCCAGACTGACCCCCTGCAAGATCGTCAACGTATCAGTTTCCAGGCTGACCCGGTGCGTAAGGTTGTCCACTCGTAACATGGTTTGTCGGCGCTCGGCGTTGAAATCGGTCATCTGGTTCACGGAAGCTCTCAATCCTTGGGTCAATAAACTGAATTAGGGTAAACGAATTGTCTATGAATACGGCACGACTGTCCGTCAGATCAATCCTTTTCGTTGTGCTCGCCTTACTGGCGATGCCGGCATTGGCCAATCAGAATACCTTGCTGATCATGGGGGACAGTCTCAGTGCCGCCTATGGCGTGCCATCCGAACGTGCCTGGGTGCAACTGCTCAAGGAGCGCCTGGACCAGAATGGGCTATCCCAGTGGCAGGTAATCAACGCCAGCATCAGTGGTGAAACCACCGACGGGGGCGCCAGACGTCTGCCGGATCTACTCAGGGAAAACGATCCGGATGTTGTCGTTATTGAGCTCGGTGGCAACGATGGCCTGCGGGGGTTTCCACCCAATGTCATCGAATCCAACCTGGCGGAAATGATTGAACAGGTCCAGCAAACTGGCGCTCGCACCGTGCTGGTGGGTATGCAGATACCACCAAACTACGGTCAGCGGTACACCGAGATGTTTGCGGATATTTTTCCGAAGTTATCGGACCGCTACAACACGGCATTGGTTCCCTTCTTTCTGCAGGGGGTCTACGACCGGGACGGGTTCATGCAGGACGATGGCCTCCACCCGTCAGAGGCGGCGCAGCCAAAACTGCTGGAAAATATCTGGCCCGTTCTCAAACAAAACCTGGAATAACCCTCCCCCGAGTGGGCACCGCTTTACACAAAGCCCTGCAGGAATGCGATTGCCCGGCGCTCGGACCAGTAATAACCGTCCCGGGCGTGCTCGACAAAACCTACGTGACCGCCCCAGCGTGGGGATTCAACCCGAACATGGGCGCCGAGTACGCTGCGGGATTCGGGAAAACACCGATCGGATAAAAACGGGTCATCAATGGCGTTAACCATCAGGGCCGGTACCCGGATATCTCGCAGGCGTCCCAGCGCCGAGGCCTGCGCCCAGTAATCTTCAGCATCCCGGAATCCATGCAGTGGAGCGGTGTAGCGGTCATCAAACTGGCGGAAATTACGAATCGATTCAAATCCGGAGACATCGATGATGTTCGGAAACTTTTCCGCCTTTTCCTTCATTTTACCGTGCAGATCGTTCAAGAAACGCTGCATGTAGATCTTCCTGCTGGGCCGGGAAAGCACGTCTGCACTACCGGCCAGGTCGCAGGGCACCGAGTAGGTGACAGCGCCGCAAATACGGCTATCAACCCGCTCTCCCTGTTCGCCCAGGTACAACAGGGTCAAATTGCCGCCCATGCTGAATCCGGACAGAAAAAGCCTGCTGTAGGAGCCTGCCAGGCCATGCCGGACCACCCGTTCCAGATCCCCCGTGGCGCCGCTGTGATAAAACCGGGGCTGACGGTTCATCACACCGCCGCAGGAGCGATAGTTCCAGGCAAGTACATCCCAGCCGGCACTCAAAAGCGCGCGGGTCAGACCCAGCACATAGGGCCTCCGGCTGTGCCCTTCCAGACCATGCGACACGATGGCCAGACGGTCACTGCCCTGACGGTACCAGTCCAGATGGAGCTCATCGTCATCGTCGGTGGGCAGGATTTCGGCCTGGGGCGCCACCATATCCACCTTGCGAAACAGTGTGGGCCAGATGGATTGCAGGTGACCATTTCGTAGCCAGGGCGGCGGCGCATATTGCATTCGCTCCAGCCTGACATTGGCGGGTAAAGGATAAGGGGCGGATTCAAAAGCGGTCATAACAACACCTCCCTGTCACTATGCACTGCCGAGCACTCACTTCCGTACAATTTTTAACCTTCTAATTCAGGGGGTTGACCCGGTCCACCAAAGCACTTAATATGCGCGCCACTTCGATACTGTTCCCCGATAGCTCAGTTGGTAGAGCAACGGACTGTTAATCCGTTTGTCGCTGGTTCGAGCCCAGCTCGGGGAGCCACTTTTCCGGAATGCCGCTACTTCATACGAAGCAGCGGCATTTTTCGTTTCATGCCTCACAGAACGCGATCACGCTGCATGAATTCGGTCAGCACCCGAAATAAAGTATAGCCGTCTTCGGTACCGATGAGTTCCCGAATCGAATGCATGCCAAACTGTGGCACGCCGATGTCGAGCGTGGTTACGCCCAGGTTACCTGCAGTCAGGGGGCCAATGGTGCTGCCACAGCCCATATCACTGCGCACAACAAACGTCTGGTGCGGCAGCCCCAATTCATCGCTGATATGACGATAAACGGCTGCAGACCGGCTGTTGGTCGCGTAGCGCTGATTGTGATTCACTTTGATCACCGGGCCCTCATTCAATTGTGGGCCGTGGTTTTCGTCGTGCTTGTCCATATAGTTCGGGTGAATTCCATGGGCGTTATCCGCCGAGATCATCATGGACCGGGCAATCGCCCGAGATTTACCCGCACCGCACCAGCGCTCGAGCACGGAGGCGAGGAACGGCCCCTGGGCGCCCTCTGCCGACATGCTGCCCACCTCCTCGTGGTCGTTACACACCAGCAAAGCGGCTTCATCACCCGAGGTTTTAAGCAGCGACTGGAGGCCAATGTAGCAACTCAGCAGGTTATCCAACCGGGCGGAGGCAATGAACTCGTCGCGCAAACCGATAAAAGAGGCTTCGCTGGCGTCATAGAAACTCAGCTCATACCCCAGCACCTTGCGCACCTTCATGCCGGACTCGGTGGCAATCTGCTGGCGCAGCAGGTCGGCAAAGCTGGTGGTATCACTCTCCGGCACCTGCATGACCACCGGCGGCAAATCGGTCTGCGGATTCACCGTGCGATTGCTGTTGGCCTCGCGATCGAGATGAATCGCAAGGCTCGGGATAAAGGCCACGGGCTTGCGGAAGTCCAGCAGGGTGTCGCGCACTTCGCCGTCTTCATCCAGAACCGTCACACGGCCGGCAAGCGAGAGATCACGGTCAAACCAGGGGTTCAGCAGAACGCCACCGTACACCTCGACGCCCAACTGGAAAAACCCCTTGCGCCGCACCTCAGGGTTCGGCTTTACCTTGAGGCACGGGCTGTCTGTGTGCGCCCCGACCATCCGGATGCCGGAGGCAGAAACGTCCCGAGTGCCGGTGCGGAATGCGACGATGGAGGACCCGTTCCGGATGGCGTAGTACCCCTGATTGGGTTCGAGGCTCCAATCATCTTTCTCGTCCAGCTCTTCAAAACCAGCAGCGTCCAATTGGACCTTCATGGTCGCCACTGCATGCCAGGGCGTTGGCGACGAGTTCAGAAACTTCAACAAATCTTTGTTAAATTCAGCGTGTTCCATGATGTCCCTGATTGAATGATAATTGCCGGAACAGTATGGCATGAAGCCATGAAGCCTCATACCGGGTCAGCGGACATTCCTTATAACCGCGACTTCACTTACCTCTCAGAACTGGAGCTCAGCGTGCAAGCACCGAGATTTCTAGATATCGAATACTGCCAGACCGAAGACGCCCTGTTTCCAGTTGCCATGGCGTGGTCCCTTGCGGATGGCCGCATGAAAACGGTCGTCATCGCCCCTGAAGACGATTGGCTTCCGGAGGATGGCGACCTGGGGGATTTCGACCTCAGGTATCTTGAGGAACAGGGCGTTCCGCCCCTGGAACTGACCAGAGAGCTCCATCAGGACCTGCCGGACCATACCGTTTATGTAGACGGCCTTGATCCGGATGAAATCCTGATCGACAAGCTCTTCAGCGCCGTCGGACAGGAACCACCCTTCGAAATTGCCCCCATCACCGAGCTCATTATCAGTCTGGACAGCGACTCTCTTGAAGACCGACGTCGCCAGCTCATGATTGATGAGGGCCTCGAACCGCAGCTACCGGAGAATGGCGTTTACGCCCTGCTCTTGATGGCCCGGGAGGAAGGGCTGTTTGACGAAGACTGAGCCGGGGCCTGCCGGACACGGGGAAGTGTGACACGGGTCGACGTAACAAACGGTTACGCAAGGCAGAATCAGGCCCGTATCTGCTCACCTCAGGAAGCCCGATAACAATGAACAAGGTTGTGCGAACGTCCCTGCTTGCCGCGCTGTTAACAGCGACACTGATGATCAACCCGGCCGCATTCGCCCAGGAAAGTGCTGCCTCGGACTCAAGGGAAGATCTCCACTATGTAGGATTGCTTGCAACCACCTTCAACCACCGCAGCATTGGCGAGATTACCAATGAGGCAGCATGGGGCACTGGCGGCACACTGATTGTCGGCGGGCACATCACCGACCTCTTTCATGCCGAATTGCGTGCCGGCGGCGGCTTTAAGGATGCCGAAGTCCCGAACAGCGATTTGACTCTCACGGTGGATTATTTCGCCAGCTGGTATATCGGCATGCACCATCCCATCACCGACTACGCCAACCTCTACGGCCAGTTCGGCTTCTCTTACATCAGCGGTGAGGCTGAACTGCGCAATTCCGAGGCAGACCGCAATCGCCAGTTTCAGACCCTGGAGGGCGAGTTCCCGGACAGCGGATTCAGCGTCAGTTGGCTCGCAGGCCTCGACTTCGAGGTGATGACGAACACCTTCCTGGTGTTCGAAGGCGGCAAACTCTTCGAAGACACTGGAACGGAGGTCAACACGTTCCAGTTCTCTGGCGGGTTACGTTACGAGTTCTAGGTTTCAGCCGCGATGGCGGATATGCCAGCAGCGGTGAATGCGTGCGTTTCTTTGAAAGTCCTTATCGATGGTGCTGCGGCTCACCTCCTCTACATCAAACTCGGACGCCAGCTCCTCGTCCAGCTTGAAGCGACGGAAGTTGTTGGAGAATATCAGCAACCCCTCCGAGCTGAGACGCTGCATCGCCTGGCGCACAAGCCGGCTGTGATCCTTCTGGATATCCAACACCCCGGCCATCCTTGCTGAATTCGAGAACGTCGGCGGGTCCATGAAAATCATGTCGAAGCGCTGGTCCGGGGACGGCTTCTCCGCCAGCCAGGCCAGGCAATCCGCCTGCTCCACCCGGTGCCGCTTTGGATCAATGCCATTCAATGCCAGATTATCCTCCGCCCATCGTACGTACGTCTTGGACATATCCAGACTCAGCGACCGGCTCGCGCCACCAACCGCTGCATGAACCGTTGCCGCACCGGTATAACAGAACAGGTTCAGGAAACGCTGGCCTTTGGCGTGCTGCTGGATCCAGTGCCGGACCGGACGATGGTCGAGGAACAACCCGGTATCCAGGTAGTCCTTGAGATTGACCTTGAGCACGCAACCGTGTTCGTGGACCTGGAAAAACTCACCACTCACCGCCTGCTTTTCATACTGGCTGGTTCCGGCCTGACGCTGGCGCTGCTTACACACCATCGACTCCCGCTCGACACCCAACGCCTCAGGTATCACGGCGAGCGCCTCAGCCAGGCGTTCCCGGGCAGCGCGCTCATCAACTGTTTTTGGTGGCGCGTATTCCTGCACATGCACCCGCCCTTCGTATACATCAATGGCCAGGGCAAATTCCGGCATATCGGCATCGTAGAGACGGTAACAACTGATTCCCTGCTTGCGCGCCCACTGCCCAACCGTTTTCCGGTTTTTCTGCAAGCGGTTCCGTAACATTGCCGCCCGGTCCTCGTTGGTGATTCGAGGGGTAATTTCGCCGGGAACATCGGGTTCACGCGGCGTCATTGCACTGACTTCGTCAATGGTGAACAACAAAAGTTGGGCCGGCAACTTGCCGTTAAAGAGACGATATTGCTTGTAACTGCGCAAACCGATTGATTTTCCGAACTCCGGGGCGCCGGTAAACACCCCAAGTCGCCAGCCCGGAACCAGACGTTTCACAGCGTCACCCAGGGACTCATAGAGTGCGCCCAGTTCGCGGCGCTCGCTCAGCCGCTCACCGTAAGGAGGGTTGGTCAAGACCAACCCGGTGGACGACCACTCGCCCTCAAGCTTGAGATCCGCCAGCGGGCAAATGCCAACCTCAACCACGCCGTCCAGCCCTGCTCGCTGAATGTTATTCCTTGCAGTGGCAATCACGCGGTTGTCCTGATCGAACCCCCAAATTCTGGGCAGCTTTCCTTGTTTGCCCTCGTGCGCCCGACGCTCCGCTTCCTGACGTAATGACAGCCACATCTCCGACTGGTGGCCGAGCCATTTCTCAAAACCGAAGCGTTCTTGTTTGCGGCCAGGTGCCAGATCCAGAGCCATCATAGCCGCCTCGATCGCCAAGGTGCCCGACCCGCACATGGGATCAACAAAATCACCGCCCTCGCGCGCCAGGTCAGGCCAGCCCGCCCGCATTAACAGAGCCGCCGCGAGGTTCTCCTTCAGGGGCGCCGCGCCTTTCTCGGTCCGGTAGCCGCGCATATGGAGGCTGTGCCCACTCAGATCGATTCCCAGCGACAACCGGCCCCGATTCAATCGCGCAGACACCGTAACGTCCGGTGTTTTCGCATCCACAGAGGGTCGTTGCCCTCCGCTTGCCCGGAACCGGTCGACAATGCCGTCCTTAACCCGCTGGGCGCCAAACTGCGTGTTGCGGATAGCATCGTTCTGGCCCAGAAACGTGACCCTGAAACTGCCGTTGACCGGAATATGTTGCTGCCAATCCATGTGAACGACACCGTCGTACAGCTGGTCGCCGCTGGTGGCGTCAATCTCATCCAGGTGCAGAATGATGCGGTTCGCCAGACGCGACCACAGGCAAACCCGGTAGCCGCCTTCAAGAGTACCTTCTGCCCAGACGCCTGCAGGTGCATTGCGCACTGGTTCCAGACCGAAAGTACTGAGCTCGTCCGCCAAAAGGTATTCGACGCCCTTTGGGCAGGTTACGAAAAAGACAGATTTGGACAAGTTCTACTCCTGATTGAAGAGGCTTCAGGTAAGTTGGCGAAATTGCGGCTTTTACCTGAAACGGCCACCATCGCTTATGTCATGAAACTATAAGAAAATCGCCACATAGACGAAATAATTAGTGTACATCCGCTCGACCTTCGACTTACCTTGTAGGTGACGCGTCGTTCCGGAGGTCATTAATTGCCTCCGTTAACAGGATCCTGACTGCTCTGGCTTGAGCTGACAATAGTGGGTTTTCCCCGGAGGGGTGCCGCATGTCAGGGCCACTGCAGATGTGTACACGCATGTTCTGTTAATCCATCAGTGAGGAACGGCATGAAAAGACAGAAAAGAGATATGTACGCTCGTGCATTCAAGCGGGGTTATCTCGCTGGCGTGTCTGGTAAACCCAAGGACAGCTGCCCCATCGAACAACCAGAAGTCCGCCAGGAATGGTTAAGCGGGTGGCGAGAAGGCCGCACCGATAACTGGGAGGGTATGACCGGAGTTTCCGGCATCCACAGACTTTCCAACGTCACCTCGGCGTGACGGACATTCACTGAAACTCCGGATCTAGTCTGATCTTTTGTACACCGACAATTTGACGCAGTACGCTGACTAACCCAAACGGGGCCTCCCGCCCCGTACCATGCGAAGAAGCGCCACGGGGTTTATTCCCCGCACGGGCCCGCTAAGCGGGCCCATTCTTGTTCTGGCCCCGGCGTATTCCTGCCGATCAGGGCATTACCCCTCTTCCTTTAACTGCCGAATGGCCTCCACCGCTTCACGGATCAATGCCGGTCCCTGGTATATGAAGCCTGTGTATATCTGTACCAACTTGGCCCCGGCGCGAATTTTTTCCGCAGCACTCTCACCATCCGTGATGCCGCCAACCCCAATGATCGGCAGCGCCTCTCCAAGCTCGGCGTACAGTCCCTGGATCACTCTCAGGGAGGCTTTTCGCACTGGCGCCCCGCTCAGGCCACCAGTTTCTCCGGCGTGGCGGTGGCCAGTTACGGCATCGCGACTGATGGTGGTGTTCGTGGCTATTACCCCATCGAGTCCCGTTTGCCGCAGCGCATCAGCGACAAAACGTATGCCATCATCATCCATGTCTGGCGCGATCTTCACGGCAATCGGAACGTAGCGGCCAAATTCCCGCTCGCATTTGCCCTGCTCGTCCTTGATGGCTTCCAACAATCCCTTCAGGGAATCCCCGAACTGCAAATCCCGGAGGCCCGGCGTATTCGGCGAGGACACATTGACGGTGATGTAGTCCGCCCTAGAATACACCGAAAAAATGCCCTTACGATAATCGGCCTCTGATTCCTCGTTCGGCGTGTCCTTGTTCTTGCCGACGTTGATTCCCAGGATTCCCTGGTAGCGTCGATGGTCTACCCGCTCCAGAAGATGCGAGAGGCCTTCGTTATTGAAGCCCATTCGATTGATGATCGCCTGATGTTCCGGCAAACGAAACATTCGCGGCTTGGGATTGCCCGGCTGGGCGACCGGTGTCACGGTACCCACTTCAATAAATCCGAAACCCAATGCACCCAACGCATCCAGATGATCGGCGTTTTTATCCAGCCCGGCGGCAAGGCCAACAGGGTTCGGAAACTCCAACCCCATTACATTCACTGGCAATGCATCTATCTTCGGCGAAAAAATCTTCAGTAAACCGAGCCTGTTGGCCGCATCCAGACCGTTTAATGCAATATTGTGTGCCTGTTCAGGGGGTAGCCGGAAAAGCAGGTTGCGGATTACGCCATACATCTGAAAACTCCTTGCCAATGAGTGAGCGGAGTATACCGGAAGTTTTCCACAGCTTCGCTTTTCCATTAAGAATCAGCGCTAAATGACTGCCTGACGCACCTCCCAAGATCTTTTCCACGGAATCTGTGGATAAACCTGTTGAAAATCGAGGGGCAACGGTTTCCATCCCTTGATAACTGCGCCAATCTACAGATTGATCATTTTTTAACCAGTTATTTAATTGTTTATTTTCAGATAGTTATAATTTTTTAGAGAAGGTATTGAGTAAACATGAACAAAATGTTAGCCAGTCACAGTTCAGCAACATTGTGCATAAATAGTGCACGAGGTGCCTGAAAATTGGCCCCTCCCGTCTTCAGTAATAACGTTATAATGACACACCATCCTATTACCGGAGCAACCTGATGGAAGAGCCTGTTTCGCCGGCGCAAGGCCGTCGTGAAAATCTCGCCATGGAAATGAAGGCCGCAACCAGCGTCACTATCATTGGGATGATTCTCGATGCGGTTCTGGGCGTCATTAAGGTTATTGCAGGTACCCTTTTTCATTCTCAGGCGTTGTTGGTCGACGGTATTCACTCATTCAGCGACGTCGCATCGGACCTGGTGGTACTTGCCGTCATGAAGGTCTCAAGACAAGAGCCCGACGAAGACCATCCTTACGGCCATCAGCGTATCGAAACCTTCGGCACACTGGTTTTGGGCAGCATTCTGATTGCGGTGGGCGCGGCGCTGGCCTGGGAGAATACGTTGCGTCTGGTTCACGGCGAAGCGGACATCGTACCCGGCTGGCCGGTATTGGTCGCGGCAGGGCTATCAGTGGTCAGCAAGGAATGGATCTATCGCTATACCAGACGGATTGGCAAGGAAATTCGCTCCGACCTCATCATCGCCAACGCCTGGCATAGCCGAACCGATGCGTTCTCCTCGGTTGTCGTGCTGTTTTCCACCGTCGGCGCCATGGCCGGTATGCTCTGGCTGGACGTCCTCGCGGCGGTTGTCATTGCCGGCATTATTATTCACATTGGCTGGAAGTTCACCTGGGACAGCGTCAAGGAGCTCGTGGACACGGGCCTATCCCCGGAAGACACCGACATGCTAAAGGATATTGCGCGCCAGACCGACGGTGTCAGGAATGTCCATGAACTGCGCAGTCGCCGGATGGGGCACGACATCCTGCTCGACATTCATCTGGTCGTTCGGCCGGATATCAGCGTTTCCGAAGGCCACCAGATCGGCATGCAGGTCGTTGGCGGCATGCGGCACGCACTTGAGAACATACGGGATATCAATTTCCACATAGACGCCGAAAACGATGAGGATCAACCCCAAACCTCGGAACGCCTCCCCAATCGCGAAGAGATCCTGAATGTCCTGTCCCGGCATGTCGGCGAACTGCCGTCGAACACCCGCCTTCGGCTGCACTATCTGAAGAACAAGGTATACCTGGAGCTGTTTTTCGACACCGCGGCCGATGGCGACATACTTTCTGCCGACAGAATTCGCGAAGAACTGGCCGACTACGGCTGGTTTGGCAGTGTAAGGGTCTGGGTAAGTGGCCAGTAAAAACCGGGAGACCGGCGCCTAACGACGCCGGTTGTCCTCCATACGCGACAAAAACTCCTGCATGATCAGCGTGTAGAGCTCTCCGCCGAGAAAGCGGTCTTCCACGCCTGCATCAATACTGGGATTGTCATTGACCTCAATGACTGCCACACGGTTACCGGACTGCTTGATATCCACCCCGTAAAGTCCGTTGCCGATCAGCCGGGTAGCGTTCAGCGCCGCCTGAATGACATTTCGCGGCACCTCGTAAGTGGGCATGGTTTCAAAGTCGCCACTTTCACTGCTGGACTCACCGTGCTGATAGATCTGCCAATGCCCCTTCACCATCATGTACTTGCAGGCGTAGATGGCCCTGCCCCCAAGAACGCCAATCCGCCAGTCGTAATCGGTATACAGGTACTCCTGCGCCAGCACCAGGGCAGACTGCTTGAACAGCGTCTTCAGGCCTGCGCGCAGCGATACCTCATCCTCGGCCTTGGTGACGCCTCGGGAAAAGGCACCGTCCGGTATCTTGATGACCACAGGAAAGCCCAGTTCCGAAATGATCTGCTCCACCGACTGTTTGTGGTCCCGGGATAGAATCAGTGTCTTCGGTGTTGGCACCTTGTTGTTTTTCAGCAGGTCTGCCAAAAAAACCTTGTTGGTGCATTTCAGGATGGACACCGGGTCATCAATCACCACCATCCCTTCGGCTTCGGCCTTACGGGCAAACCGATAGGTATGATGGTCAATCGCCGTAGTCTCACGGATAAACAGGCCATCGTATTCAGGCAGCCGCATGTAATCGCGACGGGTAATCTGCTCCACGTTGATACCGAGCTTGCGTCCGGCCTTCTCGAAGCGCTTCAAAGCAAGCTTGTCGCTGGGCGGCATCTCCTCCTCGGGATTGACCAGAATCGCAAGGTCATAACGGTAACGACGCCGGGTGCGCGGTTTGCGCCAGACCATGCTGCTGAACCGGTCCAGGGCTTCCGCGAAGACATCCTGTTCCTGCTCATCCAGATCAGCCGGCGCCGCCGGTTTCATCGACTCGATCTGCCAGCCTTTTCGGCGCTTGAAGACCACTTCCAGGATCGGGCACGGAAACCGGTCAAACAGCGCGCGGGCAACAGGTTTCAGCTCCGCGTGGGCCGCCTGGCCAAAATAGGTTCGGATCCTCACCTCATGGGTGGCCTCACGCGCATCCGTGACCGGATCAATCTCCGCACCGGAAGCCTCCAGCCAGTTCACTACGCTGTCGTCCAGTTCCTCCAGTTGCAGGGAAAAAAGCCCCTTCCGACTCAGATCGTTGAGCGTCATCACGGACGGCACCACATGATGCCCACGGGCTTCGGCCAGCAGGGAGCAATAGTAACCCCGGCTCAGGTAACGGGCACTCTGGCACAGATTGATAACCCGCACCCGGCTGGACGCGGGCGCTGAGAACTGGAGGTACTCATCGAACGTAAGGACATCTTCACTGGGGTAATAAGGAGACCAGTCTTTCGCACGATCGACGACTATGAGCAAACGGGACATTAAAGGCGCTCCTCCCTGAAGGTTCGACCCTGATTATTTTTGGCAACAATACGCTTGAGCCGAAACCTGCACAATCGTTTGCTGATGCGTGCTTTTACGCATACTTCAGCTATTTTTCAGTCATCGGCTCTGGCTCATAATAGCGCCGCCAGGAAAGTTCACCGGCCTGCCCACCAAGACGCTCACCAAGGCTCCGATAAAATGTCCTTACTCCAGATCAGACAGGCCATACAGACCGATCTCGACGACCTAGTTCAGCTGGAGAATCGGTGCTTCTCTGAAGACCGGATATCGCGGCGCAGTTTCCGTCGATTTCTCGACATGCCGCGAGACCGTCTGATTGTTGCGACCCTCGATAATGCACTGGTGGGTTATTGCCTGGTCCTGATGAATGCAGCGACCCGGCTTGCCCGCATATATTCGATCGCCGTTTCACCGAAAACCCGGGGCCTGGGTGCAGGCGAGAAACTGGTGCGTGAGGCGGAACGTGAGGCGGTCAACGCCGGTCGCATCATCATGCGTCTGGAAGTGCGTGAGGACAACCATCCGGCAATCAATCTATACAAGCGCCTGGGCTACCGACAGTTCGGCACTTACCGGGATTATTACGAGGACCATGGCAACGCCCTGCGCTTCGAACGCCGCATTCTGTTTTACGAACCCTCCAAGCAATTTTCCCCCGTGCCCTACTACCCGCAAACGACGGATTTTTCATGCGGGCCCGCGGCACTGATCATGGCCATGGCGGCACTGGATGAAAAACAACCGGTCACCACGCTGGAGGAACTCAGACTCTGGCGCGAAGCGACCACCATTTTCATGCTGGCCGGCCATGGGGGCTGCGGGCCCCACGGACTGGCACTGTCAGCCTGGAATCGGGGATTCCAGGCCAGCGCCTGGATCAGCAAGGAAGGCGCCCTGTTCAAGGACACCGTCAGGAGCGAGGAGAAGAAGCGGGTACTGGAACTGGTACACGAGGGCTTCCTGCACGACATCGGCCAGACCGGAATTGAATTGCATCACGACCCTCTGACGCTGGAGGGCATGGAGCAGGCTCTTCAGCACGGCCGCATCCCGGTCATCCTCATCAGCACCTGGCAACTGAATCGAAGCCGGGTTCCTCACTGGGTGACCGTCTGCGCCATAGACGAACAGTTCGTCTACCTGCACGATCCGGAAATCGATGTCGAGGCCGGCGAAACCGTGGCCGATAAGCAGTATCTGCCCATCGACCGCCGGATCTTCAACAAGATGTCCCGTTACGGCCGTCTGCAACCACTTCAGGCGGCCGTCATCGTCGGCCCCAAACGGGGCAACTGATCAGCCGGTACGCAAAGCTGCTTCTTTCAGGTCGGAAATCTCATCCCGGATCCGTGCAGCAGTCTCAAAATCCAGATCCGATGCGGCCTTGTACATCTCGTCTTCGAGTCTTGACACCTCTTTGAGCACCTCTTCGGGTGACTTGTTGCCAGTCTTGGCCCGATACCGTTCCGCTTCCTCCGCAGCCTTCTGACCCGGACGCTCGCCCTTCCGGCGGCCTCGACCGCCACCACCGGCGCCTTCCATGATATCGGCAATCTTCTTGTTCAGTCCCTGAGGCGTAATCCCATGCTCTTCGTTATGTGCAGTCTGTTTGGCGCGCCGGCGTTCGGTTTCATCAATGGCTCTCTGCATGGAACCTGTAATCCGATCCCCATACAGAATCGCCTTGCCATGTATGTTCCTCGCAGCCCGGCCAATGGTCTGGATCAGTGACCGTTCAGACCGCAGGAAACCTTCCTTGTCCGCATCAAGAATGGCTACCAGCGACACCTCCGGCATATCCAGGCCCTCCCGCAGCAGGTTGATTCCGACAAGAACGTCGAACTCACCACGCCGAAGGTCCCGGATGATCTCAACCCGCTCGACGGTATCGATATCGGAGTGGAGATACCGAACCTTAATGTCGTGTTCCATGAGAAAATCGGTAAGGTCCTCAGCCATCCGTTTGGTCAGGGTCGTCACCAACACGCGCTCCTTGATGGCCACCCGGGAATGGATCTCCGAGAGCAAATCGTCGACCTGAGTGGACGCGGGCCGGATCTCGATCTCCGGATCCAGCAAACCGGTGGGCCGGACCACCTGCTCCACAACCTGCCCGGAATGCTCCGCCTCATAGTTGGACGGCGTTGCCGAGACAAAGATCATCTGGGGCGCGATACGTTCCCATTCATCGAATCGCATGGGCCGGTTATCCAGCGCGGACGGCAATCGAAAGCCATACTCCACGAGGGTCTCCTTGCGCGAGCGGTCGCCTTTGTACATAGCACCAATCTGGGGGATGGTCACGTGCGACTCGTCCACCACCAGTAGTGCATTGGGTGGCAGGTAATCAAACAAAGTCGGCGGTGCTTCACCGGGACGGCGTCCAGACAGATAACGCGAGTAGTTCTCGATACCATTGCAGTAGCCCAACTCCATCATCATCTCGATGTCATAGCGGGTCCGCTCTTCGAGCCGCTGCGCCTCCACCAGACGATTGTTGTCGCGTAACTGCTGCAGGCGCTCGTCGAGTTCGACCCGGATATTCTCCACCGCATCCAGAACGGTCTGGCGGGGCGTAACGTAGTGCGACTTCGGATAGATCGTGACCCGGGGAACCCGGCGCAGGACCTCGCCCGTAAGCGGATCGAAGTAACTGAGGTTTTCTACCTCGTCATCGAACAGCTCGATCCGGATGGCCTCCTTTTCGGATTCTGCCGGAAACACGTCAATCACGTCGCCACGAACCCGGTAATTGGCCCGGTGAAACTCGATATCGTTGCGGGTGTATTGAAGTTCGGCCAGCCGACGCAGGATTAAGCGCTGGTCAATCTGGTCGCCCCGGTCAAGGTGCAGCATCATCTTCAGATAGGATTGAGGGTCACCCAGACCGTAGATGGATGAAACCGTGGCCACGATGATTGCATCCGGCCGTTCCAGCAGGGCTTTGGTCGCAGACAGCCGCATCTGCTCGATGTGCTCGTTAATCGATGCATCCTTCTCGATGAAGGTGTCGGACGAAGGCACATAGGCCTCGGGCTGGTAATAGTCGTAATAGGAAACAAAGTACTCGACGGCGTTATTTGGGAAAAACTCCCGGAACTCGCCATAGAGCTGCGCGGCAAGCGTCTTGTTGTGCGCCATCACAATGGTCGGGCGCTGAATCTGCTCAATGACATTCGCTATGGTAAAGGTCTTGCCGGAGCCGGTTACCCCCAACAACGTCTGGTGCGCCAGACCTGACTGAATGCCATCTACCAGACCGTCGATGGCCTTTGGCTGGTCACCAGCAGGCTTGTAGGGCGAATCAACCTTGAACACACCCTCTTTGTCAGCACTGGACTCGTTTTTGGCCATAATAGGCGGACAACCTCCGGTTTTTTGACAGACACAGCCCTTGCGCAGGCCCGAACCGTCGAGAAATTTAGCGTTACGCCGGCTTCATGATACCATCAGTGCGATCGACGGCTGGGCGAAAATCAGCCAGCTCCATGGCTTAAGCACCGAGTCCCGGCCGATCGCAGCCCTATCAGACGCAGCTTTAAGGAGCGCAAGTTTGGACCTTCAACTTTCCAGCCGTGTACAGGCGATCAAGCCCTCTCCCACCCTCGCAGTCACCAACAAAGCCGCGGAACTCCGCGCAGCTGGCCAGGACATCATTGGCCTGGGTGCAGGCGAGCCGGACTTCGACACTCCCGATCACATCAAACAGGCAGCCATTGAAGCCATCAACAACGGCCAGACAAAGTATACCGCTGTGGATGGTACGCCGACCCTGAAGAAAGCGATTATTGCGAAGTTTAAACGGGACAACGGCCTGGATTACGAAGCCAACCAGATACTGGTATCCAGTGGAGGCAAACAGAGCTTTTTCAACCTGGCGCTTGCCACTCTTAATCCGGGTGACGAAGCCATCATTCCGGCTCCCTACTGGGTATCCTACCCAGACATGGTCCTGGTTGCCGAGGGCAAGCCGGTGATCATCGAAACCGGCGCGGAAACCCGATTCAAGATTACGCCTGAGCAGCTGGAAAACGCCATCACCGAGCGCACCCGTCTGTTCGTGATCAACAGTCCGTCCAACCCGAGCGGTATGGCCTATACCCTGGAAGAGCTACAGGCGATTGGCGAAGTTCTGAAAAAGCACCCGAACATCATGATCGCGACCGATGACATGTACGAACCGATCCTCTGGACTGGCAAGCCGTTCTGCAACATCCTGAACGCCACCCCGGAGCTGTACGATCGCACCTTCGTGCTCAACGGCGTATCCAAGGCCTACTCCATGACAGGCTGGCGCATCGGTTACGCGGCGGGCCCGGCCAAAATTATCGGTGCCATGAAAAAAATCCAGTCACAGAGCACCTCTAACCCGGCCTCCATCTCCCAGGCGGCGGCACAGGCTGCGCTTGATGGGGACCAGGGCTGCGTTGGCGACATGGTCAAGGCATTCAAGGAGCGCCACGACTGGCTGGTTGAGGCTCTGAACAAACTGCCGGGCGTTGAGTGCCTGAATGGCGACGGCACCTTCTACGTGTTCCCGAGCTTCCACGGCGCCATCGACGCCGATTCAGGCGTCAGCACCGACGTGGAATTTGCCGAAAAGCTGCTGACTGACGCCGGCGTGGCACTGGTTCCAGGCTCCGCCTTTGGTTGCCCGGGCCACATGCGCCTGAGCTTCGCCACCAGCATGGAAAACCTGAAAAAGGCCATCGAGCGCCTTCAAAAAGCACTTGGCTAAAAAGTTCCGACCAGGGGTTGACGGGGGCGTATTGCCAACTTAATATACGCGCCTCGTCACACGACGACGTTCCCCGATAGCTCAGTTGGTAGAGCAACGGACTGTTAATCCGTTTGTCGCTGGTTCGAGCCCAGCTCGGGGAGCCACTATTCAAAAAAGCCGCTGATTTCTGGAATCAGCGGCTTTTTTCATTTCTGGCCGAAGGCAAAGCGACTCAGAGAGTCGCCACCTCCTGATGTATCGCCTCCAGCGCCGCCAGTGGATCAGACGCCTGGGTAATCGGCCGACCAATCACCAAGTAATCACTGCCAGCCCGAAGCGCATCGCTCGGGGTCATAATCCGTTGCTGGTCACCTCTGGCCGCACTCAGCGGCCGAATGCCCGGCGTGACCAGCCGGAAATCGGCGCCCTGCTCCGCCTTCAGAGTCGGCGCTTCCTGAGCCGAGCACACGACACCGTCAAGACCACAATTTCGGGTCAGGGTTGCAAGCCGTGACACATGGGCCTCTGGCGATTCAACAATGCCAATACCTGCCAAGTCTGCAGCGCTCATGCTGGTCAGGACCGTTACCGCAATCAGCAATGGGCGATCGGCACCGAAAGACTCCAGGCGTTCGCGACAGGCGGTCATCATCTTTTCGCCACCCGAGGCGTGCACGTTGACCATCCACACCCCCAGGTCCGCCGCAGCCGCCACCGCTGCAGACGTTGTGTTGGGGATATCATGAAACTTCAGATCAAGGAAGACTTCGAATCCCCGCCGTTGCAGGTTCTGAACCAGTTGGGGGCCAGAACGGGTAAATAGCTCCTTACCCACCTTCAGACGGCATTTGGCGGGATCCAGCTTGTCCACCAGCTCAAGCGCCGGATTCTCGGAGGGAAAATCCAGCGCGACGATAATTTTCGGATCGTTAGCGTCTTGCACGTTTAATGTCCTGCGGAATGTCAGAAAAGTTATTCGGCTTCAACGCCCTGGATCGGGCGTACGGTTTCCCATTGTTTGCAACTCGGGCACAGCCAGTGCAGCTGTTGACCGGAGAACCCGCAATTCGCGCAACGGTAAACCGGGCGATTGGAGAGAATCAGATGACCAATCCGACTGACCAGCCGGCCTTCGTCCGTGGTCATGCCTTTTTCGTATCCGGCCATCTCCACCAGCCGGAGCAAGCCCCTGACACTGGGGCGCGTCTCGAGCTCCTGCCTTAACAAATCAATGGCTGCCGGTCGGCCAGAGGAACGTTCCACCGATTCAACCAGCGCCAGAAGCAGGCTCGTACTGGGATAGCTTTCGTAGAGCTTGCGCAGCTTTTTACCAAGGCGACCAACATCGCCGTGCTCATTTTCCAACCGCATCAGGCGGTCAACCGCCTCCGGGCCAAACTCCGGATTCTGGTCGAAGACCTTCAGGCTCTGGTTAGCCGCCTCCCGGAAACTGCCCTGGCGAACTTGCAGCTTCATCAGTATCAGGGTTGCCCTGACACAGGAATGATCGTAATCCAGGGCTTCCTTCGCCAGTTTCTGCGCCGCCCAGCGGTCGTCACGCCGCAGCGACTCTTCTGCCAATTCGCAGGTAATGTAAGCAAGCATCTTGAACATCGCCGGATCGGCATCGCCTTTAGTCAGCGCCCGTGCCACGTCAGCGGCCTTCCCCCATTCCTTTTCCTGCTGATAGACCTCAATCAACTGCTGGGCGGATTTGCGGCCGTAGTCTCGGTCTCCCATCAATTGTTGCAACAAGGCTTCCGCCCGGTCCAGAAGGCCGGCGTTCAGATAGTCCTTGGCCAATTCGAGAGTTACCTGGGGTGAAAAGCGGGTGGGTAATTCTGGCCGGGCCAGTAGATTCTGATGAATCAGGATTGCGCGCTCGGTCTCGCCTTTAAGGCGGAAGTGACTGCCAATAGAGAGGTGCAGACTGACCGTATCCTTGTTCACCGCGAGGGACTGAACAAAATTTTCCACGGCCTGGTCGGAGTAATTGGTAAACAGAAACTGAAGACGATCGCGCACCGACTCTTCGTCGGAGATGGTTTTTCTGGTCCTGCGGCCATTGCTGCCTAGCCTGCCGGCTACCCAGCCAGCCGCGACCGCTGCGGTGAGCAGCAGCCACTGAAGCACTATATCCATTAAAGAGTCCGGTCGTTCTGGGCCCTGGATTTCTCCAATGCCTGCTCGGCACGATCAAGTCGTTTCTGAAGAGTTCGCCGGGAAACCGAGTTACGAACAGTTGCCAGCATCGCGATCAGCACTCCAACCAGAGCGCCGATCACAAATGCCATGATAATCCAGACAGCCACCCCGTGGGGCTGGGTTTCGAACAACAGAAAATTGAGCGAAACAGCCACCTGATTATTGAGCGAAAACACGAGTGCTAGCAGGATAAGGACCAGTACCAACAGAATAATAAGAATTTTCTGCAATCCTGCCATAGCCATAGCGCTCCCTGATGGGCTTCGGAAAAGCCCGAATTATACCCGTTCCCCGATCCGGCGTCAGAAGCCTTTTTTCAGACTGTCGTTAACCTGTTCCCGCAACTCTTTGCCCGGCTTGAAATGGGGCACGTACTTGGCGGGTAACTGAACCGCTTCTCCGGTCTTGGGGTTACGGCCGGTGCGAGCAGCCCTGTGATGCAGGGAAAAACTGCCAAAGCCCCGGATTTCAATTCTCTGACCATCGGCAAGGGATTGAGACATGTGCTCAATGATGGTCTTCACAGCCAATTCTACATCTTTAACGGAGAGCTGAGTTTGCTTGGACGCGATCAGCTCGACCAGTTCGGACTTCGTCATGAGGCGTTTCCCTCTTTCATTATTATTCGACCGTCGATTACCGGACTCTCATGACTACCAGTTTAGCCAAACCAAAAAAAAACACAAAAAAAACGGGCTCTTAGAGCCCGTTTTTTTCTTACCAACTTGAGATATTAATCTTTGTTGGCGTTCTGCTGCTGCATCTGCTCCTTGATGAGATCACCAATAGTGGTCGCACCAGAAGTTTCAGCCGCTTTGGCCCGCACACCCTCAAGTGCCTGCTTGTCGTCCTCAACGTCCTTGGACTTCACTGACAGGTTGATGATGCGGTTCTTGCGGTCGATGCTGATAATCTTCGCTTCGACTTCTTCGCCTTCCTTCAGCGCGTTGCGTGCATCTTCAACACGGTCACGGCTGATTTCAGACGCCTTCAGTACGGCTTCGACTTCGTCATTCAGGGCAATGGTCGCAGCCTTGGCATCAACAGCAGACACGGTGCCCTTCACGATGGAGCCCTTGTCGTTCAGCTGTACAAACTCGGCGAACGGGTCGCTCTCGAGCTGCTTGATACCGAGGGAAATGCGCTCGCGCTCCGGATCAACAGACAGGATAACGGTTTCAACCTCATCACCCTTCTTGTATTCACGAACCGCTTCTTCGCCAGTCTCGTTCCAGCTGATGTCAGACAGGTGAACCAGACCGTCGATGCCACCGTCCAGGCCGATAAAGATACCGAAGTCAGTGATTGACTTGATCTTACCGGAGATACGGTCGCCCTTGTTGAAGTTGCTGGAGAAATCTTCCCACGGGTTGGAAACGCACTGCTTGATACCCAGAGAAATACGACGACGCTCCTCGTCGATATCCAGAATCATCACTTCCACTTCGTCGCCAACCTGGACGACTTTCGACGGATGGATGTTCTTGTTGGTCCAATCCATTTCGGAAACGTGGACCAGACCCTCAACACCCTCTTCCAGCTCTGCGAAGCAGCCGTAATCGGTCAGGTTGGTTACGTGTGCGGTAACCTTGGTACCTTCCGGATAGCGACCCTTGATATCAACCCAGGGATCTTCACCCAGTTGCTTCAGACCCAGTGATACACGGTTACGCTCACGGTCGAACTTCAGGACCTTAACGTTGATCTCATCGCCCACATTCACGATTTCGCTCGGATGCTTGATGCGCTTCCAAGCCATGTCCGTGATGTGCAGCAGGCCGTCAACCCCGCCCAGATCTACGAACGCGCCGTAGTCGGTCAGGTTCTTGACGATACCTTTGATTTCCAGACCTTCGGTCAAGGTTTCCAGCAGAGCTTCACGCTCGGCGCTGTTTTCAGCTTCCAGAACGGCGCGGCGGGAAACAACCACGTTGTTACGCTTCTGGTCCAGCTTGATAACCTTGAACTCGAGTTCTTTGTTCTCCAGATGCGCGGTATCGCGAACCGGACGAACATCTACCAGAGAGCCGGGTAGGAAGGCGCGGATGCCGGCCAGATCGACGGTGAAACCACCCTTGACCTTACCGTTGATAATACCCTTGACAACCTCTTCCGCTTCGAAGGACTTCTCAAGAACCTTCCAAGCTTCGGCACGCTTGGCCTTCTCACGAGACAGACGGGTTTCCCCGAAGCCGTCTTCAACAGCATCGAGAGCTACATCGACAACGTCGCCGATAGCAACTTCCAACTCGCCTTTTTCGTTGAGGAACTGGGAGGCGGGGATAACGCCTTCGGACTTCAGTCCGGCGTTAACGGTGACCCAGTCGCTGTCGACGTCAACTACGGTTCCCTGGACGATGGAACCCGGTTGCATGTCAATTTCTTTTAGGCTTTCTTCAAAAAGATCCGCAAAGCTCTCGCTCATTATGTGTCCTATGTGATCAACGCAAGTTTACTCCGTGCTACCAGCAACACGGTCTGTTAGTCATGTCCGGATATGGCCAGTGGCTGGCCGATAACGCCACATCCGGCATTTGAACGACAAAAAGGTGTAGTCAGGCCTGACCTGCTGCGGCCATACACCTGTCTAACACCTCTTCTATACTCAAACCCGTAGAATCAATGACTTGCGCATCATCTGCAGGCTTGAGAGGGGCTGCAGAACGGTTCATATCCCGTTCATCACGAACCCGTATCTCCTCTAAAAGGGTATCAATGTTAACATCGACACCCGCGTCCTTCAACTGGCTAAATCGTCTCCGGGCACGCTCCTCGGCACTGGCAGTCAGGAAAATCTTCACCGGCGCATCGGGAAAGACAACCGTGCCCATATCCCGGCCATCGGCAACCAATCCCGGGGGCTTCCTGAAATCCCGCTGCCGTTGCAACAGCGCATCCCGGACCGGCTGCATCACCGCAACCCGGGAAGCGTTGTCGCCACAGGTCTCAGTGCGAATTTCCGAGGTCACATCCTCCCCTGCCAGGATCACTTTCGCCGGCTCTCCCGCCGGAGTTGGCTGGAACGCCACATCCAGGGAGGCCGCAACACCTACCAGGCTGGCCTCATCATCCAAGGAAACCCCCTGGCGCACGGCGGCAAGGGCGGTCAGCCGATAGAGTGCACCACTGTCCAGAAGATGAAATCCCAGCTTCGTCGCCAGCATCTGGGTAATGGTACCTTTGCCCGATCCACCCGGCCCATCAACGGTAATAACCGTCGCCACGCTCTCAGACATTACTCATCTCCCTCGGCGGTGACGTGGATCCCGGTGCTCCGGGCCAGCTCCACGAATCCCGGGAAAGACGTTGCCACGTTGGCACAGTCTGTGACCTCTATCTCCGCTTCCGCCCGAAGCGATGCCACCGCAAAGGACATGGCAATTCGATGATCGCCGTGACTGTTGACCGTTCCGCCGTCAATCGTCTGGTCGCCCTCGATGACAATGCCATCCGGCGTTACCGTGGTTTCAACGCCCAGCGCAGCAAGCCCATCGGCCATCACCTGGATCCGGTCACTTTCCTTGACCCGAAGCTCTTCGGCCCCACGGAGAACGGTGCGCCCCTTGGCGCAGGTTGCGGCGATGAACAGCACCGGAAACTCATCGATCGCCAGTGGCACCTGATCCTCGGGAATATCTATACCTTGCAGCTCCGCCGCCCGGACGCGCAGGTCCGCCACCGGCTCCCCACCGATTTCCCGCTCGTCAAGCACTTCGATATCGGCCCCCATCATGCGGAGAATGTTGATCACACCCACCCGTGTCGGGTTCATTCCCACATGGCGCAGCACAAGGTCCGAGCCCGGTGCGATACTGGCGGCTACCAGGAAAAACGCCGCTGACGAGATATCGGCCGGCACGTCGATGTTGGTGGCCTTGAGATGCCCACCCCCACAGACGCTTGCGGTCGCGCCGTCGCGATGAACGTGGTAACCAAAACCCGCCAGCATGCGCTCGGTATGATCGCGGGTCGGTGCCGGTTCGGTTACAGAAGTACTGCCCTCGGCATAGAGACCGGCCAGCAACAGGCAGGACTTCACCTGTGCGCTGGCAACCGGCATCTCATAATGGATGCCACTCAGGTGCTGACCGCCGCGGATTTTCAGCGGCGGTCGACCACCCTCGGCGGTGTCGATTACCGCACCCATGGCCCGCAGCGGATCGGCCACTCTACCCATGGGGCGCTTGGACAGACTCGCATCACCGGTCAGTTCGGAATCGAACGGCTGAGCTGCGAGCAGTCCGGCAAACAGACGCATGGCAGTGCCGGAGTTGCCCAGATAAAGCGGTCCCCGCGGCGCCTGCAGACCATTGACACCAACGCCGTGAATGCGCACAAATCCGGCATCCGGTCCCTCAATGGTGACACCCATGTCCCGAAATGCCTGCAGGGTGGCCAGGCTGTCCTCACCCTCCAGGAAGCCTTTCACCTCGGTGGTCCCGTCAGCCAACGCGCCCAGCATAATCGAGCGGTGGGACATGGATTTGTCACCCGGAACCCGGATATCGCCGGTAACGGCGCTGCCGGGCTGAAGACGGAACGTTACCTGTTTCTCACTGTTGTTTGTCACGTAAGCCTGTCCTGAAAGCATCTTTGAAAAGTGTTCCCGCGCTGCTTTGGCGCGACTGAAAACTCGCAGCAGCGTGGCGCTGTCCTGATTGGCAATCGCCTCACGCAGCTGTTCCAGATCGTGGGTGAAATGGTCGATCACCCGAAGCACTGCCTGTTGGTTCGAAAGGAAGATATCGTGCCACATTACCGGGTCACTGGCGGCAATCCGCGTGAAATCACGGAAACCACCGGCAGCGTATCGGAAGATGTCCATGTTCTCATCTTCGCCGGCAAGGGTATCCACCAGGGAGAAAGCGATCAGATGCGGGAGGTGGCTGGTCGCCGCCAGCACTTCGTCATGATAGGCCACCGACATGGTCAGCACGGTAGCGCCGCACCCCTCCCAGAGCCGCTTCAAACGATCCAATGCGGACTGGTTGACCTGCTCATCAGGCGTCAGGATAACCTTGTGCCTGGCAAACAGATCCGGATTGGCCGCCCGGATACCGCTTTTCTCGGAACCGGCAATCGGGTGCCCAGGAATTACCTGCGGCGACAGCGCCCCAAAAACCGCCTCCACATCGGCGACAAAGCTGGACTTGGTGCTGCCAACGTCGGTCAGCACGGCGCTCTCACCGAGCCACGGCTGGATTTCCTCCAGCACCGCTCGCGTTGCACGGACCGGCACCGCGAGAACCACCAGATCGCTCCCCTTCACCGCCTCTTCGATTGATGCCGCGGCCTCATCAATGACACCGAGCTCATGACCCAGCGCCAGCTCGTCGGCGCGCTTGTCGGCGCCAACCACTACCTCTGCCAGACCGTTTCGCCGGATCGCGCAGGCCAGAGATCCGCCGATCAGGCCCAGCCCGATGATCGCGACACGCTTGAAGAGCGGCTGCTGATCAGACATCCGCGGCTCCCTGCCCTGGCGGCTGCAGCGCATGCTCCAGCGCGTCGATAAAGCGATCGTTGTCAGCCTGCAGGCCTACCGATACCCGTAAATGGTTCGGCATTCCGTAACCGGCAACCGGCCGAACGATGACGCCCTGGGCGAGCAGTGACTGATAGATGTCCTGGGCCCGCCCGCCAACGTCAACGGCAATAAAATTACCGGCTGACGGTATGTAGCCCAGGCCCAGCCTGTCGAACGCCTGTTCCAGCTGTTTCAGTCCTGCGGCATTTACCTCACGGGATCGCTCCAGATACTGGTCGTCACCCAACACCGCAGTAGCAGCTGCAAGAGCCAGCGTATCAACGTTGAAGGGCTGGCGAACACGGTTGAGGATATCGGCAATCGCTGCTGAGCAGATACTGTAGCCGACCCGGAGCGCGGCCAGTCCCCAAGCCTTGGAGAAGGTCCTGCAGACAATCAGATTGGGAAACCGGCTCAGCAGCTTGACGCCATCAGGGTACTGATCACCCTGGAGGTATTCGCAATAGGCTTCGTCGAGAACAACGAGGACATTGGCGGGGATTTTTTCCAGAAACGCCTCGATCGCTTCAGCCTCGTGAACCGTGCCGGTCGGATTATTCGGGTTGGCCACAAAGATCAGTCGCGTGCGATCGGTCACGGCTGCGGCCATGGCGTCAAGATCGTGCCCCCACGCCTTTGCCGGTACCGATATGCCTTTGGCGCCAATGGCCTGAGTCACCAGGGGATAAACAGCAAAGGCATACTGGGAGAAAACGACTTCCGAGTCACGGTCCGCGAAACAGCGGGCAATCACTTCCAGCACATCGTTCGAGCCGTTACCCAGGGTGATCTGGTCCATACCGACACCAAATCGGGCCGCCAAAGCCTGTTTCAGGTCAAAACCATTACCATCGGGATACAGGCACAGTTCCGGCAGCGCCTCCCTAACGGCCGCAAGCGCTTTATCACTGGGCCCGAGCGGGTTCTCGTTACTGGCCAGCTTGACGATATCGGCCGGATTCAGGCCCAGCTCACGGGCCAGCTCTTCAATCGGTTTGCCCGGCTGATAGGGAGACAGCGCCTGAACCCCTTTCACTGCCAGGCTTTGGTAATCAATCGCCATAGCCTTACCTCGTTCCTAGCCTGAATACCGCGAATCTAGAGCACACCAATCGGGTAGGAACCCAGCCGCTTGAGCTCAACCGCCTCGTCGTCCACTTCCGCCAGCAGATTGCGTACCTGCTCATTCTCCATGTGCCCCTCGAAATCGATGTAGAACACATACGCCCAGGTACCGCTGGGCGACGGCCGGGTTTCGATCCGGGTCAGGCTGATGCCATGGCGATGGAAGGGTTCCAGAAGCTGATAGAGCGCGCCGGGTTTATTGCGCATGGACACCAGGATGGACGACTTGTCGTGCCCGCTGGCCGGCACTTCCTCGCGGCCGATAATGAGGAACCGTGTCGTGTTATCCGGACGGTCCTCTATGCTGCTCGCCAGCATTTCCAGCCCGTAGAGCTCCGCGGCCATATCACCGGCAATGGCCGCCGCACCGGGCTCTTCCGCCGCACGCCTGGCCGCCTCGGCATTGCTCGACACGGTAATGCGTTCAATACCGTAGCGATGGGTGTCCAACCACTGACGACACTGGGCAAAGGATTGTTGATGGGAATAGATCCGGGTGATTTCCTGGTCTTTGTGTTTCGGTGATACCAGCAGGTGGTGGTGAATTCGAAGCTGAACCTCACCGCAGATTTTCAGCGGTGACGACATGAACATGTCCAGGGTGTGGTTGATCATACCCTCGGTGGAGTTCTCCACGGGCACCACCCCGTAATGAGCAGCGCCGGACTCCACCTCTCGGAACACCGCGTCTATCGCGGGTAAAGGCACACTGACCACCGAGTGCCCGAAATGCTTCAGGGCCGCTGCCTGGGTAAAGGTGCCCACCGGGCCCAGAAAAGCAATGTGCATCGGCTTTTCCAGAGCCAGGCAAGCAGACATGATCTCTCGGAACAGCCGGGCCATTTCCTCGGCAGACAAAGGCCCCGGGTTCTGCTCCTTGATACGGCGCAGCACCTGGGCTTCGCGCTCAGGGCGATAAAAGAAGACATCCTGGTCCGGGTTCGAAGCCATTTTGACGTGCGCCACTTCCTGGGCACAGCGGGCCCGGGCACTGATCAGATCCATGATCTGCTGGTCAAGGCTGTCGATCTCGTCCCGAAGCTCTGCCAGGCGAACTTGCTCGTCACTCATGCTCAGCCACGCTCCCTGGCGAATTCCGCCATGTACTGGATCAGGGCGTCAACGCCGGCCTCAGGCATGGCATTGTAGATGCTGGCGCGCATTCCTCCGACGGAGCGATGCCCCTTCAGATTGAGAAGACCGCGGGCGTCCGCGCCTTTCAGGAAGTCACTGTTGAGACCGTCGTCCGCCAGGGTAAACGGGACATTCATCCAGGAGCGGAACCGGGGATCAATCGGGTTCGCATAGAAGTCGTTGGTATCGATGAAATCGTACAGCTTCCTCGCCTTGCGATGGTTGATCTCACCCATGGCTTCCACGCCGCCCTGGGCCTTCAGCCATTTGAATACCAGCCCGGCCAGATACCACGAATAGGTCGCCGGGGTGTTGTACATGGAGTCGTTATCGGCGATGACCTGATAGTTCATCATCGTCGGCGTTTCCTTGCGGGCCTTGCCCAGCAGATCCTTGCGGATAGCCACGACAACCAGCCCCGAGGGTCCGATGTTTTTCTGGGCACCGGCATAGATCAGACCGAACTTCGAGAAATCCATCGGGCGGGACAGCATGGTGGACGACATATCCGCCACCAGCGGCACCTTGCCACTGTCCGGGATGAAGTCGTACTCGAGTCCCCCGATGGTTTCATTCGGCGTGTAGTGCAGATACGCAGCATCAGCGTTGAGTTGCCAGCTGGACACATCCGGAATGGTGGTGAAGCCGGATTCCTCCGAACTGGCCACCACATTCACCTCGCCATAGCGCTTTGCTTCTGCAATCGCCTTCTTGGACCAGATGCCAGTGTTCACATAATCCGCGGAAGTCTTCTCTCCCAGAAGATTGAGCGGAATGGTAGCAAACTGGCTAGAAGCTCCACCCTGCATGAAGAGTACGGCGTAATCATTTGATATACCCGCCAATTCACGGAAGTCTTTCTCGGCAGTTTCGGCAATCTGTACAAACTCCTCACTGCGATGGCTCATCTCCATGACGGACATGCCGGTACCGCGCCAGTCCAGCATTTCCTCGCGTGCCTGCTGCAGCACGGATTCCGGCAAGGTCGCCGGGCCTGCACAAAAGTTATACGCCCTACTCATGATCCTGTGATCTCTCAAGTCTTACTGGTTCGGTCTTGTGGCGGTGCCGGCTTATTCCTCGCCGGCACTGTCTTCGGAGCTGCCTTCAGCGGAACCTTCACCCTCTTCGCCGTCGAGCTCCTCGTCGTCGGTTTCGGCAATACGCTCCACGCCCACGAGGCGTTCGTCTTCCTGGCTGAGTTTGATCAGCCGCACACCCTGGGTGTTCCGGCTCAGTACAGAGACCTCGTCGGTACGGGTCCGTACCAGCGTGCCCTTGTCGGAGATCAGCATCATCTCATCGCCATCAAACAGCTGCAGCGCAGTAACCAGGTTGCCGTTACGCTCGGAACACTGCATGGCAATAACGCCCTGGCTGCCACGACCGTAGGTGGGGAACTCATCAATGGCGGTTCGCTTGCCGTAGCCGTTTTCACTGGCGGTCAGGATCACACCGTCTTCTTGGGGAATAATCAGAGACACCACGTGATGCCCTACCGGCATCTTGATACCGCGCACACCTCGGGCGGTCCGGCTCATCGGGCGCACCGCCTCTTCGGCGAAGCGAACGGCCTTGCCAGCGGTGGAGAACAGCATCACTTCCGCATCGCCTTTGGTAATGGCGGCGCCAATCAGGGTATCGCCCTCATCCAGGGACAGGGCAATCAAACCACTGCTCCGGGGACGAGAGAAGTTCGGCAGCGGCGTCTTCTTGACCACACCGGCGGAGGTTGCCATCAGTACAAACTGGTCTTCCGGGTAATCCCGGACTGGCAGGAAGGTCGTAATTCGCTCGCCCTCGTCCAGCGGCAGGATGTTCACCATGGGACGACCGCGGGAAGCGCGGCTTGCACGGGGGATTTCGAAAACTCTCAGCCAGTAGACCTTGCCGCGGTTCGAGAAACACAGAATGGTGTCATGGGAATTGGCCACCAGCAGTTTTTCGACGAAATCCTCATCCTTCATGGACGTGGCTGCCTTACCCCGACCACCACGGCGCTGGGCCTGGTAATCCTCAACGGCCTGGGTCTTGGCGTAGCCGCTGTGCGAGATGGTAACTACAAGGTCTTCTTCATCAATCAGGTCCGCGATGGTGAGATCGCGGCGCGAACTGGTGATTTCCGTAAGGCGCTCATCACCGAATTCGGTAACGATGGCTTCCAGTTCCTCGCGTATAACCTGCATCAGGCGGTCGGGATCGCCAAGAATGTCGAGCAGGTCGGCAATCTTTTCCAGAATTTCCTTGTACTCATTCTCAAGCTTTTCGGTTTCCAGACCGGTCAGGCGATGCAGACGCAGATCCAGGATGGCCTGGGCCTGCTCGGGCGACAAGTGATACAGCCCTTCACGCAGACCATAGATCTCGGGCAGGTCATCCGGACGACACGCGTCTTCACCGGCGCGCTCCAGCATGCCCAGAACATCACCGGGGGACCAGCCCTTGTCCATCAGCTTTTCTTTGGCTTCGGTCGCCGACGGTGAGGCTTTGATCAGCTCGATGATTTCATCGATGTTGGCCAGGGCAACGGTCAGGCCTTCAAGAATGTGGCCCCGCTCCCGCGCTTTACGCAGTTCGAAGATGGTCCGACGGGTTACCACTTCACGGCGGTGACGCACGAACGCGTCCAGCATCTGCTTCAGATTGAGGGTCTTCGGCTCGCCATTGATAAGCGCAACCATGTTGATGCCGAACACGGTTTGCAACTGGGTCTGAGCAAACAGGTTATTGATGATGACGTCCGGGTTTTCCCCACGCCGCAATTCAATAACCACCCGGATGCCTTCCTTGTTGGATTCGTCCCGCAGCTCCGAGATGCCTTCGAGACGCTTTTCTTTCACCAACTCGGCAATTTTCTCGATCAACCGCGCCTTGTTCAGCTGGTACGGCAGCTCGGTGATGATGATCGCGTCGCGGTTGGTCTTGTTGTCGTGCTCGATTTCATGGCGGGCACGAATGTAGATGCGGCCGCGACCGGTCCGATAAGCCTCAACGATGCCGGCACGGCCATTGATGATGCCCTGGGTCGGGAAATCCGGGCCGGGAATGAATTCCATCAGCTCGTCAACCGTCAGATCCGGGTTATTGATCAGCTCCAGGCAGCCCTTGACCACTTCGGTCAAGTTGTGGGGCGGAATGTTGGTCGCCATGCCCACGGCGATGCCTGAGGAACCGTTAACCAGCAGGTTGGGCACCCGGGTGGGCAGGACGTCAGGGATGCGCTCGGTGCCGTCGTAGTTGTCGACGTAATCCACCGTTTCCTTCTCGAGATCCGCCAGCAGCGAATGGGCAATCTTTTCCATCCGGATTTCGGTGTAACGCATGGCTGCCGCGTTATCACCGTCGATGGAACCGAAGTTGCCCTGACCGTCGACCAACGGATAACGCAGCGAGAAAGGCTGAGCCATACGAACAATGGTGTCGTAGACCGCGGAGTCACCGTGGGGGTGGTATTTACCGATAACATCACCCACCACACGGGCGGATTTCTTGTAAGCCTTGTTCCAGTCGTTGTTCAATTCGGACATGGCGAACAGAACCCGGCGGTGCACCGGTTTAAGGCCGTCCCTGACGTCCGGCAAGGCCCGGCCGACGATGACGCTCATGGCGTAATCTAGGTAGGACTGTTTTAACTCGTCTTCAATATTTACCGGCAGGATCTCTTTGGCTAACTCACCCATCGAGAAAGGTTCCTTTGCGTTATCTGGAAGTCGTGTCAGGGCCGTTTCCGGGCCCCCTAGTTATTCTTCAACAAGCCGCCAAGTCTACCACAATCGCACCCTCGCCGGGGCAACTGTGAGACGGCCTTAATCAAACACCACAGTCTTGTTTTCATAGGTAATCACGCGATCTTCGATATGGGATCGCAAACCGCGGGCCAGCACGTTCTTTTCCACATCTTTTCCAAGGCGCACCATATCTTCGATGGAATCGCTGTGGGTGATGCGAATGACGTCCTGCTCAATGATCGGCCCCTCGTCCAGGTCCTGAGTGACATAGTGACAGGTCGCACCGATCAGCTTCACACCCCGGCTGTAGGCCTGGTGGTACGGGCGGGCTCCGGCGAATGATGGCAGGAAGCTGTGATGGATATTGATGACCTTGCCGGCGTACCGGGCGCAAAGCTCGGCGGGCAGGATTTGCATGTATCGGGCCAGCACCACAACGTCAGCGTCATACTGTTTGAACAGTTCGTCGATGTGGGTGAACGCCTCAGCCCTGTTTTCCTTGCTCACGGGCACGTGGTGGTAAGGAATTTCATGCCATTCCACCATTCTGCGCAGATCGTCGTGGTTGGAAATCACCGCCACGATCTCGGCATTGATTTCCTTGCTGTGCCAACGGTATAGAAGGTCGGCCACACAGTGGGATTCCTTGCTGCACATCAGGACGACTTTCTTGGGCTGAGCGGAGTCCGCAATGTGCCAGTTCATATTGAATTCACGGGCAATGGGATCGAACGCTGCGCGGAACTGATCCAGGCCGAAGGGAATCGAACTGGCCTTGATCTCATGACGCATGAAGAACCAGCCGGTGTGAGTATCCGAATGGTGACTCGCCTCGGTAATCCAGCCATTGTAGGTGGACAGAAAGTTACTCACCTTGGCGACAATTCCCACCCGGTCCGGGCAGGAAATCACAAGACGATAGGTATGCTCCATGAAAGCCTTTCCTTAACTAAAATCCGGGAAAGCAGGTGCGCAGGGGAATCACTGACGGATACTCGACAGGTTGACGATACGCACCTATTAAAATGACCGGCTATCATAGCCTATCTGAACGTCAGAAACGAGGAAGAGAATCATGAACACTGCACCACAGCGGCAAACCCGGAAAAGCCACCTCATGACGCGCTCAGGGCACCTGTGGGTCATTGCATTCCTCCTTTCCATGACAACCGTCGTTCCAGCTTCCGGTCAGCCCATTCTCGAGGGCGAGCGCTTTCACCCAACCGTTGCTCGCCATGGCATGGTCGCAACCAGCCACACCCTGGCAACGGACGTCGCGCTGCAGGTCCTGAGAGACGGCGGAAACGCCATTGACGCCGCCGTCACTGCGGGTTTTGCCCTGGCAGTAACCCAGCCCCGGTCCGGCAATATTGGCGGCGGTGGATTCATGCTGATTTCGAAGGGCGATGGCAGCGCCCCGGAAGCCATTGATTACCGTGAGCGGGCCCCAGCCGCGGCAACCGCAACCATGTTCCAGGACGACAGCGGGGAGGTGGTCGAGGACCGCAGTCGTTTTACCCACCTGGCCGCCGGGGTTCCGGGTACGGTCGCCGGGCTGGCACTGGCGCTTGAACGCCACGGCACGCTCTCATTGAAAGAGGCCTTGGCCCCGGCCATCAAACTGGCCCGCGACGGGTTCACGGTGCCCAAGCGTTTCACCGAGGGCCTGGAATCCGCGCGACCGCGCCTAGAGCGCTGGCCCGCCACACTCAATACCTTTTACAAGCGCAATGGTGATGCCTACCAGCCCGGCGACCTGTTTCGCCAGCCAGCCCTGACCAGAACCCTGCAGCGCATCGCCAATGACGGGGTTAAGGGGTTTTACGAGGGCAAGACGGCGGAACTGATCACAGAGGAAATGCAGCGCCATGGTGGTCTGATTACCAGGGAAGACCTGAAAGCCTACCACCCCGTGGTTCGAACCCCGGTGCATGGCAGCTATCGAGGGTACGACATCTATTCGATGTCGCCGCCCTCCTCCGGCGGCACCCACATTGTCCAGATCCTGAACATTCTTGAGGGTTTCCCGATTGGCCAATTCGGCCACAACTCCGCCGACACCCTCCATCTGATGGCGGAAGCCATGAAACTGGCGTACGCGGATCGCTCGGAATACCTGGGAGACACTGACTACGTCGATGTCCCCCTGGCCGGCCTGACCAGCAAGGCCTACGCCGAAGCGCTGCGAGGCGATATTGAGCCGGGTCGGGCCCGGCCAGCCAGTGAAATCAGCCCGGGACAGCCGGCGGCCTACGAAAGCCCGGAAACCACGCATTTTTCAGTCGTGGACAAATGGGGCAATGCCGTGTCCAACACCTATACCATCAATTTCAGCTACGGTTCCGGTATAACCGTAAAAGGCGCCGGCTTTCTGCTCAATAATGAAATGGACGATTTCAGTGCAAAACCCGGCGTGCCCAATGCCTACGGCCTGATCGGCGGCGAAGCCAACAAAGTGGAGCCTGGCAAACGCATGCTCAGCTCAATGTCCCCGACGATTGTCAAAAAAGATGGCAGGAACTTCCTCGTTACCGGCAGCCCGGGTGGTTCAAGGATCATCACAACTACCCTCCAGGTAATCATGAACGTCATTGACCATGGCATGAATATCCAGACAGCGGTCAATGCCCCCCGAATTCATCACCAGTGGCTGCCAGATGAGGTTCGGATTGAGCAGGGGATCAGCCCTGACACCATTGCACTGCTGGAAAAACGAGGCCACACCGTGGTGACCAATTCGGCGATGGGCGCCATTCAGAGTATTATGATTGGAAAGGACGGTACGCTTTACGGTGGCGCCGACCCGAGGCGAAGCACCTCCTCGGCCAGGGGCTATTAACGTGACCGGTCAACTGAAACGCTGAACAAGGAGGCGAGCATGTTCCTGTCAGTCCAACTGAGCTGCTATCCGCTCAAAGACGACTACAAACAACCGATCTGGGACCTCATCGCGCGTCTTGAGGAAACCTCGCTTGAGGTGGTTCCGGGGCGCATGAGCACGGAAATCTTCGGTGAGTATGACGAAGTCATGAAAGTACTCTCCGATACTATGAAGTGGTCCTTCGAAACCTATGGAAAATCCGTTTTTGTCGCCAAAATCATGGAGGGTGACCGGAGACCGAAATGACAACGCCAAACGAACCTGGAAACCATAAACCGTCAAATGAGCCGCAGCCGGCTATCCCGAACCAGTATTCCTTCCTGTGGCTCAGTGCCGCCATCTTCCTGATGGTGCTCTGGCTCCAGGATGGCGGCCAGCCCAGGCTTCACGAACTGGCCTATTCGGAGTTCAAGACGGCGGTGGTAAACAACGAAGTGGCGGACGTCACTCTCATGGAGGAGAGCATCATCGGAACGTTCACCGATAGCGGTGCAGCGTCGTTCAGCTCAGACACCTCCCCCCAGGAGAGCGGCACCGGGTTTCACACCATTCGTCCGCCGATGGAAGACCCCTCCCTGCTGCCATTGCTTGAAGAAAACGAGGTCACCATACGCGCTACGCCCTCGGGGCTGCCCTGGTGGCAGGAAATGATTCGGGGCTTCCTGCCCTGGATTCTGCTCCTGGCCCTCATGTTCTGGTTCTGGGGCGTCGCCCAGAAACGCATGACCCAGGGGGGCGGACCGTTTGACTACGGCAAGTCCAAGGCTCGTCGTGCCCGCAAGGAAACCTCCACCACCACGCTGGACGACGTTGCGGGCATTGAGTCGGCAAAGCGTGAGATCAGTGAAATCATCGATTTCCTTAAGGCCCCTGAGAAATATCGGGCACTGGGTGCGGAAATGCCCAAGGGCGTGCTGCTGGTCGGGCCGCCGGGCACCGGTAAAACCCTGCTGGCTCGCGCCATTGCTGGTGAGGCCGAGGTACCTTTCTTCAGCATCAGTGCCTCGGAATTCATCGAAATGTTCGTGGGTGTGGGGGCGGCACGAGTGCGGGATATGTTCCTGAACGCCCGCAAGGAGGCGCCCGCTCTGATCTTTATTGATGAACTTGATGCCATCGGCCGCTCACGGGGCACCGGCCTCGGCGGCGGACACGATGAACGGGAACAGACGCTGAACCAGATCCTTACCGAAATGGATGGCTTCGAACCCCATGAAAACATACTCGTTCTGGCGGCCACCAACCGACCCGATGTACTCGACAGCGCCCTGCTTCGGCCCGGGCGGTTCGATCGCAAGATCACACTGGACCGGCCACACAAGGAGGCGCGCGCCGCAATCCTGCAAGTACACGCGCGCAAAGTGCCACTGGCGGACGATGTGGACCTTGACCAGCTCGCAGCGCGCACCATCGGTTTCTCCGGCGCTGACCTGAAAAACCTGGTCAACGAGGCAGCCCTGACGGCAGCCCGGGAGAACCTGCACGAGGTTACAGCCCACTGTTTCGAGCTGGCCCGCGACCGCATCATTCTTGGTGAGGAGCGCGATGCCCACCTGTCGAAGGAAGAGCGGGAAGCCGTGGCGTACCACGAGTGCGGACACGCCATCATGGCCTATTACCTGCCCAAGGCGGATCCGCTCACCAAGATCACCATCATTCCCCATGGCCTGGCCATGGGGGTGACCGAGCAGACCCCAAAAGACGATCAATACAACTACACCGAAAGCTACCTGAAAGACCGGATCAAGGTGATGCTCGGGGGAAGGTCCGCGGAAAAGCTGATCTATGGCGAGGTCAGCACCGGAGCCCAGAACGATCTCAAAGAGGCGACCACGCTGATCCGCCGAATGATTGGGCAGTGGGGCATGAGTGAAAAAATCGGCCCGCTAGGCCTGAGCATTGGCGAGGAGCACGTTTTTCTCGGCCGGGAAATGGGCCTGCCCCGGGAGTTCAGCGAAAAAATGGCGGAGTTGATCGATACGGAAATCCAGTCACAGCTCCTTGCCCTCGAAAAATCCACCCTCGATTTCCTGAAGGAACATCACCGGCAACTGGAGGCTCTGGCACAAGCCGTGCTGAAGAAGGAGACGCTGTCCGCCGAGGAGATCGACGAGATTCTGCGCAAGGAAGACGCCCGGAAAATTGCCTGACCGGGCGTTCAGGCAATCGCCACCAGATCGTGACTGAACAGGGCCAGACAGAAACCGATCACTGCGCCCAATGGCGGGCCCCAATGCCTATCAAGCCGGGATTGTGGCGCAATATCCTGGAAGATCAGATAAAGAATCCCGCCAGAAGCGGCAAGCATGATTGCACCCAGAACGACAGGCTGCTCGGACAGGAAAAAATAGCCGAGCAGACCTGCAAGGGGACCCGCCGTCACCAGGCCCGCCATGAAAATCAGCGTCTTTTTTGAGGTATAACCCGGCAAAGAAGACAGCTCCCGGTATGCGTTGAAGCCTTCGGGCAGGTTCTGCAAGGCGATCAGCACTGCAAGCAGGGGCGCCGTGCCGGGGCTCGCCACCGCAAGCCCACCCAGCGCCGTCGCCTCCGGAACGAAATCGAGCATCAGCCCCATCAACTGGGGGGATTCGCGGCGCCGAATCCCCAGCACACGCTCGATCAGAAAGAACAGCAGTCCCCCCGCAACAATCATGGGGATCGCCCATAACGAATCGCCCATACTCGACTGCCCTTCCGGCACCAGGACCACCGCTACGGCACCAAGCAGAATTCCACCCCCGAACGCGATCAGGAAATGGCGGAACTCCTGTTCCAGCCAGTTCGGGCCGATGCGCTCGGCACAGGCCAGCAACCCGCCCAGTGGAATACAGGCGCCGGCAAGCGCGGTCAAGCCGATGATGTAAAGGATATCCAGAAACATAGAAGCGCTACCGAAAATCGAAAAAAGCCTTTAATCCTGAAATCTTCAGGGTGTAACGGTAACCGGAAGATCAAGCACTACCAATAGCTGGTCGGCTCCCGGCTTCTGAAACAACACACACCCACGGCTGATCACCAAGTGGGAGGCGTGTTCCTGCCGGACTGTCTGAGCGATGGTTGCCGGATCACAGGCTGGCAAAACACGCAATCGGATGCCACCCCCCATCACCTCAAGATCACGGCTGAAGTCACTGAGCTGCTCCTGGGAAACCGATGAGCCCGGGCACAGCAGGGCCGTCACCGCTTGCCGGTAGCGCCTGGACGCCTCAGCCGCTGCGGTGAGCGCCCGCTCATTGGCCTCAGGATGGTCGTTAAGAAAAACCACAATCCGGTCCCGGGCGGGAACATTTTGTTCACACCACAACAGGACCCGCCCCGGGGATCGCTGGACCAGGCCCCGGGCCGTTGAACCCAGCCTTGCGCCCGGTGCTGACGACCAGCCTACCCGGCCAAGAACCAGCAAATCCTCCGGACCTGCCAGTGCCAACACCTCTTCGATAACCCGACCCCGGGTGATGCTGAGCGCATGATGTCCGCCACGCCCTTCCATGGCTTTGGCCAGTGCCTGGCGGGCGTGATCCGCCAGACGCTGAAGACGACGCTCCACCCTGGCGGTATCAAGGGTACGGCTGATGCCAGACGCGGAACCCACTTCCCGGGAAAAACTGAAACCCGCGCTGCGTAAAAGGTTCATCTCCTCCACGAAGACACCCAGTACCTCCGCGCCGGTCTGTGCAGCAATATTGGCGGCCGCTCTGAGCGCTGCGTAGCTCATCGGGGAGCCATCCAACAGAACCACAATACGGCCCTCACCGCGCCGCGAATGACGCTGCGCCTTGCGGTCGTCAGTCCTCCCGTTTGTCACCGCTCTTGTCCTCTCCAGCGTCGTTGTCGTCCCGCTTCTTGCTGATCTCGGCAAACTTCCCCAGGCGGTCCGCCACCGCGCGATTAAACGACCCCTCAGGAAAACATCCCGCGGCGTCCGCTTCACCGGCCTCCATACCGGTCAGCATTTCAATCGCCTGGTCGATCCCGGAGATCGGATAGAGGCTGAAATCGCCCACGGCAACCGACTTGCGAACCGCCTCATTCAGCATCAGGTGTTCCACATTGCTGGCAGGCAACAACACGCCCTGATTCCGCACCTCTCCTGCCTGACGGCAAACGTCGTAGAACCCCTCGATTTTTTCATTCACCCCGCCCACAGCCTGGACCTCGCCAAGCTGATTCATGGAGCCGGTTACTGCAAAGCCCTGCTTCAACGGCACACCACTGATCGCCGAGAGCAGCACACAGGTTTCAGCGACAGAGGCTGAATCCCCCTCCACGCCGCCATAGGACTGCTCAAAGGCCAGGCTCGCAGAAAGCGACAGGTCCCCCTCGCCAGCGTATCGGCTTGCGAGAAAGCGGGAGAGAATCATCACCGCCTTGCTGTGAATCGGCCCACCGAGCTTTGCCTCCCGCTCGATGTCTACCACCTGCCCTTTCCCGGGCCTCGCCGTCGCGGTAATCCGGGTCGGCTGACCAAACATGGAAGCGCCGAGACTGAGCACGGAGAGTCCATTCACCTGACCAACCACCTCACCGCTCGTGGCAATTATTACAATGCCCCGGCCGACCTGTTCACGACTGCGCTGGCGTATCCGGCTGGCGCGATATTCCCGTTCGTCGATCGCCTGCTGGATGTGGCCGGCACCAATGACCCCGGAACTCCCCTGATCTGCCCAGTGATCCGCCTCACTCAGGAGGTCCCGGAGTACCCGATCATGAGCGGTCAGCTTGCGCTGATCCGAGGCCAGCCGGCTGGCATGTTCGATCAGCCTCGCCACTGCGGCACGGTCGAGGGGCCGGCTTTTCAGATGGCGAGTCATAGTGGCAATCATGCGGGCGTACAAGGTATAGCACTCTTCGTCCCGATCCAGATCGTCCTCAAAATCTGCCTCGACCTTGAACAGGTCCAGAAAATCCGGGTCATAGTGAGACAGCAGGTAGTACAGCAACCGGTCACCCAGGAGCACGACTTTGACCGAGACTGGTATGGGTTCGGGTTGCAGGCTTACGGTGCTGACCAGGCCGTAAAGACGTTCGAGGGATTCGATCCGGATTTCACCGGAGAACAGAATTCGCTTCAGGCTCTCCCAGGCCATTGGCTGTGACAGGACCCGGCGGGCATCAATAATAAGAAAGCCGCCGTTGGCCCGATGCACAGAGCCCCCGCGGATCAGGGTGAAGTCGGTATAGAGGGTTCCCTGGCGGGCCCGGTGCTCAATCTGACCCACCAGGTGCTGATGATTGGGCAAATCCTCATAAATGACAGGCGCGCCCACAGTCTCCGCGTTGTCGGTGATCAGATTCACCCGGTAACGCCCCATCAGGCCACCGGGAACGCCATTCTCGACATCCTGAAACATTTCCGCATGCTCGACGACATCCTCGCGCACGGCGTCAAGGTAATCCACCACCCCCTGCAAGTGAGACCACTTGGCCCTCAGTTCACCGATGGGACCACCTAGGGTCAGTTGAACCATTTCCTCATTCAGGGCATGCACCCGCTCCCGCACCTCTTTCCGTAACCGCGGAATCTGCTGAATGGTCAGTTGGAGCTTCTTCTGCAGCTCGTCGACCTTCGATTCAACAAGCTCTTTTTCTTCCTCGGAGAACGCCTTGTACTCTTCCGGATCGATAACCTCGCCATTTCGCATGGGCGCAAAGGTGAAACCGGCAGGTGTGGTGATCATGGCAATGTTATTGCGATTGGCCTCTTCCTGGATATCAAACAGGCCCTGATGCTGGCGTTTCGCCATTTCTTCCTGGAGTTCCTGAAGCCGGGCCTGGTACTCCTCGCTCTCGAATGTCGCGGGAATCGCCGTACGTAACTCCGCGGCGAGATCGACCATATCGTCCTTGAACTGCCGCCCTTCGCCCGCCGGCAAGCGAATCGCGCGGGGTCGGTCAGAAAACTGGAAATTGAAAACATGACACCAGTCAGGCGGGACCGGCTGCGTTTCGGTATGCCGGGCCAGAAAGCGTTCCACAAACTCTTGCTTGCCTGCCCCCGAGGGCCCCAAGACAAACAGGTTGAACCCCTCTGCCTGCATGTTCGCACCAAACTCCAGCGCCCGCAGGACACGTGCCTGTCCACAGGGTAGCTCGAGATCTTCCAGGGAATCCGTGGTTTCAAAATCCAGTTGGCCGAGAGGGCATCGACGGTAGACCTGTTCCTCGGTCAGCGCTGCGGTTCCTTTCATCAACTTCCTCCCGACGGGCGTCTGGCAGAAATTGCGCTGCACGCAGTTTAATCAAGAATAGCTCAAAGATTAGGGTGCCGTTGCAAACGAAAAACGGCAGCCCTCGGCTGCCGTTTCGTGTTTCAGTATCCGTGTCAGGAATGACCAAGTATCGCGGCCAGTTTTTCCTGGGTCCTGTTCTCGAAGTCACTGGCGTCATGACGCTCGTGCAGCTGCTCGGCAGGTTCTCCCCAGGTACGATTGACCATCCTGCCCCGCTGAACCGCTGGCCGGTGAGCAATTTCCTCAGTCCAGCGGATCACATTCCGGTATGTATGGGCCTCAAGGAATTCCGCGGCATCGTATACCTTGTTCGTTACCAGAGCACCGTACCAAGGCCAGATCGCCATATCGGCGATGGTGTACTCATCGCCCGCGATGTATTGATGGTTGGCCAATTGCCGATCCAACACATCCAGCTGACGCTTGACTTCCATCGTGTAACGGTTGATGGGGTACTCGTAGGGCTCCGGTGCATAGGCGTAAAAATGCCCAAAACCTCCGCCGAGTAAAGGCGCGCTGCCCATTTGCCAGAACAGCCAGTTCAGTGCTTCGGTTCGCTTGGCAATCTCTTTCGGCAAAAACGCGCCGAATTTCTCGGCAAGATAAAGAAGAATGGAGCCGGACTCAAACACCCGGATCGCCGGGTCAGCGCTGCGGTCCAGTAGCGCCGGAATCTTGGAATTGGGATTAACCTCGACAAAGCCACTACCAAATTGATCGCCTTCGGTAATCCGGATTGGGTAGGCATCATACTCAGCCCCCTCAATCCCATGCGCCAGCAACTCCTCCAGCATAATCGTCACCTTGACGCCATTTGGCGTTGCCAGCGAATAGAGCTGCAGCGGATGCTTGCCCATGGGCAAATCTGTGTCGTGCGTTGGCCCGGCGATGGGCCGATTGATCTTGGCAAAGGCGCCACCGCTCTCGGCCTCCCATTTCCAGACCTTCGGAGGGGTATAGGTGGGATCACTCATAGCTATCACTTCTCCTGCCAGACAAATGTACAACTCAGGCCGCTGCGCTGAGCATTTCCAGTAAGTCATACGCCACTTAAGTCGCCCAAGACCACTTCCCCATTGGAACATGAATGACGAGCCAAGTTCAGCCGGCCATCCCGCCAGTAATTGCAGGAAGTCAGTTGATCGGTGCTCCTTCACGCCGATTCTCAAATCCGCTGCTATAGTATATCCAGTTGTTTTACATTTCTTGACATTCCTGCTTGCGCCGCCGGATGGCGGGTTACACCGTAGACAAGGGAGTTCCTACATGAAGCCGCACAAACTGATACCACGTACATTCGTGATACTCGCCCTGACTTCAGCATTGATGGCCTGTGCCGGGCCCGGCCCCAAGCCAACCAGCGAGCTGCAATTAGCGCGGGCCTCAATCCAGCAGGCTGAAGCGAACGATGCTCGGCAATTCGATCCCGTGTTGTTGAATCAGGCCCAGAACAAACTGGCTGATGCCCGCGAGTTGATCGATAAACCGGACCCCGATGAGGAGGACTACACCGAAGCGAGACGGCTGCTGGAACAGGCTGCAGTCGATGCGCAGCTGGCCGGAGCCCGCGCCGAGACAGAAAAAGCCCAGCGCGCAGTGGCTGAGATCAGCCGTAGTATCGAAGACCTTCAGAATCAACTCGAGATGGATCAACAGTGAGCCCGGACAAGGAGATTGAGATGATGACGCGTACACTATACACAAGCATCGTGATCGGGCTGTTCACATTGATGGCCGGTTGTGCCAGCTCGCCCCCCTACAACGCCACGCTCGACGAGGCCCGGTCAACCTATCTAAGTATCGAAAACGATCCGGATGTGGCGCGCAGCGGCGACAGCCAGCTGCGTGCCGCCAGGACTGAGCTGGATAGAGCCGAGCGGCTACTGGAAGAAGACGCCGATGACCCAAGGGTCGATCAGGCAGCCTACCTGGCACTCCGACACGCGCAGATTGCCCAGCAGCAAGGCATGCGTGCGGCCCTGCAAGAGGAGGTCGCCTCTGCTGAAGAACGTCGCCGGCAGATGCAGTTGGAGATGAAAACCAGCGAAGCCGAGAAACTAAGAGCAGAAATGGAGGCACTGAAGGCCGAACAGACCGATCGAGGCATGGTGCTGACGCTTGGGGATGTACTGTTTGACCTCAATGAGGCGGAACTGAAGCCCTCCGGTGAACGCACAGTTTCACGCCTGGCCGAGTTCATGCGAGAGTACGAGAACCGCCGCGTACGGATTGAGGGGTATACCGACAGCACCGGTGAGGAGTCCTACAACCAGCGTCTGTCAGAGCGCCGTGCCATGGCGGTCTACGATTCCCTGCTGGGCATGGGTATCTCCAGCAGCCGGGTTGAAGTGGAAGGCTATGGTGAGGCTTACCCGGTCGCCAGCAACAGCACCAGCGCCGGGCGACAGCAGAACCGGCGGGTTGAGATCGTGATTTCTGACGAGTCAGGCATGATTGAAGGCCGGTAGCGACAATAGCAACAACGACTCCTTGCCGGCAGGTGCCGGCAAGGATCCCCTCATCTAGTTTCGTGCGTCCGCATCAAGTTCAATGATTTCCCTGCTGTAACCGATACCCCACACCGTCCGGTCATCAATAGAAATATTGGTCAGGTATTTTGTGCCCGGAATTTTCGACATTGCGTCATCCATGGCTTCGTCCAGGCTTGGCGCATCACCCACCGGAAAGATATACAGAACCAGTGTCTGGGAGGAAGTACCCGACACATGACCTATCAGCTCTCCCTGGAACTCGCCTTTGGGATCAATGTAGGAGTGTGGAATAAAGCTGCCTTGCATGTCTCTCGTCGCGCAAGCCGACAGGAGAAGACACCCACAAACAATCGCCAGAGAGGTAAGCTTCATATCGACTCCCCGCTGATCGTATCGAAGTAAAAAGCCCTGCCCGGACCAGAGAGTCAATGACGGGGCTTCAAGCGAACCAGCATCCCGTAATAGTGGTCCAGGGAATGGTCAGGATGGTACGGAATGACGCACTCCTTGTCCGCGTTCTTCCATTCATCAATCACCTCGCCATTCATCTTCTGGATATCCTCCAGCAGATCACCAACGCCGTATATCCGGTACGGACAGAACGCCGTGCTGATGTTCTGCAGGGTCACGTAGCTCTCTCGCGGATGCACCGGCAGCATATTGATCAGCACGTAGGTTGGCCGGTACGGCAGGCGTTCGATGATGGAGTTGACCGGCTCGTCGACATACTGCAGCGAACCGGAAAACAGCACCCAGTCATTCTCATTCGCTTCAGCCAGATCATCGATAAAACTCAGTTGAGCGGATTTATTGTTGGTAGCCGCGAACTTTCTGGCTTCCTTGATGACGGCCGGGACATCGTAAATTTGCCACTCGAACGGCGTGGGGAACGTCAGATACTTGGTGAGCGCGTAGTAGAGCACACCAACGTGGCCACCAAAATCCAGAAGCTTCTGGTTCGGCTCCAGGAGTCGATTAAGCCAGAACGCCACGGGGTAATCGCAAGGCGAAATCGCCTGCATTCGAAAACGATACATTTCAGCGGAGGCAGGAGCTTCGTTGTTGTAACCCAGAGGCTTACTGGCGGGCGCATCGGCAATGGCGGATGCAAAGTCCGGGTACACGCCCTTGAACCAGTTTACATTTGTTGCGCTTGCAAACTCCTTTGCGTAATGCCGATCAAGCGCATGATTAATGAATGGAATCTGCTCAAACTGATGAAGAAAAACTTTCGCTCGGCGGAACATGGCTTTTTTCTCCCTAAAAAGCCCATGATTATTAACCCTAGCAGGTCTGGACGTTTTTTCACGCTGGCAGACGAAATGAGATCTCTGAAAAGCCATGAACACCGATTTGGTCTATCCGTAACTCCCGGGAGTACAATGAGCTTCATGCACAGCACTCGTACCGAGCCGGATCATGACCAGGTATCAACGACTCATCATGCTGCTGATTCTTGCCACCTTGACGTCAGGCGCCCAGGGTGCCCTGCGTTGCGGCGCGTCGCTGGTCAGTGACGGTGCCTGGCCAATCGAGGTCGAGGAGCGTTGTGGGCCACCGGATTACGTCGCGGAATACCCCTCCGCGACCGTCCCCGGTCTGGGGGTCGTTCAAACGGAAATGCATTGGTATTACAATCCGGGGCCCCAACGTTTCATCCGTCTCCTTGTCTTTCGCAACGGCAGGCTCGCGCGTGTGGAAAGTCTGGGGTACGGGTTCCACACAGACGGCATGGGCACCTGCGGACCAAACACACTCCGGCACATTCAGAACGAATACGAACTCGTAACCCGCTGCGGCCAACCCGCATCGAAACGGGTGGAATGGCAACTACCCACACCCCGGAGGCGCTCCGAAACCTGGCAAGTCCTGCAACCGGTACTCATACAGCAATGGCTTTACGATTTCTCCAGCAACCAGTTTCGCCAGGTCGTTACCTTGAGAAACGGCCGCGTCATCAATATCGAATCCCGGCCCGGGAACTGACCCGGCAGAATGGTTCACTCCGTCGGCGAGACTTCAGATGCGCGCAAGGCCTCCAACTCGGCGGCAAACGCCGGGTCGACATCGTCAATGGCATCCCAGAGCCGCAGGATGTAGTCCGGCGGGAACGTGTAGACGGGCATGTCCTCCTGCATCAAGAGACCTCTCTGTTGGGGCGTCAGGCCGTAATAGAGTGTCATCAGGATGTCACTGCTGGCCCAGGGGCTACTGAGGAAATAGCCGTGACCGTTCCCCAGGTCTGAGGCTTCCGCCTCGCTCACGTTGATGAAGGCAAGCTGGTCACTCAGATCGATCAGGGCCTGCCTGACCAGCGGCAGCATCTCATCGCCAGCGCCACCCCAGAGCTGCCCCAACCTCTGGCGGCGGGTCAGAAACTGCGAAAAGCCCAGTGCCTTGTCGCGATCGGACACATACACGGAGGTTCGGCGCGGTACCTTCAGCAATCCATCGGAGATGAATGCACCAAACACCCCCCGGTCGAGATCACTTCCGACCAGAATGACATTGCTGATACGAAGCTTCTCGTGGATGACTTCTTCGGATTCGCTGTGATGCTTCAATGCCAGCTGTTCCAACGCCCGCATTACCAACCGCGTTCCGTTGCTATAGCCAATGACATGCACCTCCTCCGCATCCGTCTCTTGCGCGATGAATTCAAGCAGCACTCTCAGGCTTCTCGCAAATCCTTCCGATGTGTCTGAATCCTTGATATAGGCAAACCGGCTCGGCGTCGATGGCCAGGCGTAGGCAATGAAAGCGCCCTCGTAGCCCAAGAAATGCCAGAGTTCGGCAGAAACGAGAACCGGATTCTCAAACACCACCTTATAGCCATGCACATAGATATAGACATGCTTTTTACCGGATACCGCCAACTGTGCATTGATGGCCTTCGCGAACCTGTCGGATGCGTCCTCGGGCAACTCGCCCCTGTCGAGTAGACTGGTGTCTATCCAGTTGGGCAGTGAGCTTTTCATCATTCCCCACTCCTCAACACCCTTGATCTTGACCGGGTAATCCTCGGTGCGTGTTTTCAGCATCGAAACCTGGCGGGCGAATTCCCACGAGAATTCCTTCTTGCCGAATTGAATCTCGGCCAGACCCACTCGCACGACAAAACCGCGATCGTTCAGGTAGTAGTTTTCGGGATCCTCCCCGGTCGCCGGCGCGCGATCAGTTGCAAACAGAATCCCGTCGTATGGAATTCGCTGGAAAGGTTCGGTCTCGGGAAGCGGGTTCAGCAGGCCATCGCCATAGACGTCCGGTGCAGGCATGAGCTCAATCTGATCAACCGGAGGGGTCGCGCAGCCCGTCTGCAGGGCCACGCAAACCATTGCAACCAGAAACGCCCAAAATCTTGCCGTACGAGTGGTCACAGGCGCGCCATCCCAGCAAAGTTAATCGGACTCGCAACCTTTGGCAGAGCAGAGCGGGGTGCTCGCTCTGCTCTGCCAATGCACCTAACCGTCATGATTCCGGTGTGTACCAGATTGGAGACGTGTAAGCCCTCTCCTGCCCGGTGGTTACAGCTCCCTCAGGAATCTCCACGCCGAAACGCATAGCGTCATAAACCACCCACCGCGGCGTCGGGATCTCCAGCACTCGTGCGTAATAAAACGCGGACTGGGATGCATCGAAATCCGGGTCGCTCCAGACAGTGCCCAGCTCCGAAGCGCCGATGGTGTTCATCCAGTTGGCAGTCTCAATATCCACGGTATTGCCAACCGGGGGAAGAACCCCATCAGCATCAGGCTCTCTGCCTGGCGACCAGGCAACGTCATAGACCTTTTCGTGGGTCTCGCCATCGCTGTCCAACCACCCTTTCACGATCTGAATCCGGTCGAGGTTTGCTCCAATCGGGTCGCGAAGCGCATAGACCATGAAGGTTGGCGCTGAGTCGCCGGTTCGGTCTGGCAGGTCATCGCCCATGGGCACGCCCTTCTCATACCCACGGAAGGCTGGTTGACGGCTATTCATGTCTTCAGACGTGTAGTCCCAACCACCAAAAAAACGAACGAGCATGCGCGACCCTGTCGTGCCGTACACCTCTTTGCGCTCCATCGCATCGAAGATCGCTGCGCGGGTATTTTCAGTGGCCCAGACACCGGTGTAGCCCGAGGCTGTGAGTTCGTAGCCCTCGAACACACCTTGTTCCGTTTTCGTGAAAGGATGTTCCATACGCGCGGGATTGGGTTCAACGTTCGTCGCCTTGCCGAAAAAGTTGTCCTCCTCAACAGCCGCGAGCGCAGTATGGCTGTCGGTGGACCCAATCAGCCCAAACTTGTAAGGGTTGGTGCCATGCCGCTTGTCTAGCTTCAAGCCATTCTTCAACGCTTCCCGGGCATACTCGTACTGAAGCATATCGTCCGTTTTGGCTTCCGAAAGATCGAGGTTGCCCGCATCCCAGGTTTCATAATCGGCAAAGGCGTCATCCGGCGACAGCAGCTGGTGAGCCTCCCCATCCCCCTTAATCTGGGTGATCTCGTACATGGGTTCCCACTTGCCACGCAAGCGAACATATTCTGAATCGATCTCCTTCCCCGTGTACTGGGCATCTACCGGGAACATGAGCCCGTTCGACAAATTGCCGTTGTGCGCCAGGGCGAGTACCGAACCGCCAGTGTTTTTCTCATAGTTCTCGAGCCACGCGTACAAATCCAGAGGATCGGTTGACCCGATAGGCGGCTGAGTGGTGTAAGGCACAATCTGGCTCGCCTTATCCGCGCCATCCCGGAACAACACGTTGCGGTGAAGATTGTTGCCCGCAACCAGGGAGGTCCATTCGAAGCCGATAATCGTCGTGAAGTGACCCGGCTCATTAAAGCGTTCGGCAGCATCAACCACCTTCTGCCAGATCGTCTGGTAGGTTTTTCCTCCCGGCGAGTACTCCTCCATCATCTCAGGATCAATCTTTCCCTGAGCAAACGTCGCAATCAAGTCGAGCGCAGCATCGGCTGACGCTTCACCGCCCTTCTGCAATTCCTCGTACCAGCGTTTGCCCTGATCGAACTTGATAACCTCAGGCTTGCCATTGGCAAGATCATTGAAAAATCCCATCGCATCCGAGTGATCGGCAATCACCAGCCAATCCAGCGGTCGCGAGAGTCTCGCAGGCTGTCCGCTGGAGGCCATTACCTCCTCCCCGCGCGCAAACCGGTAGGCTTCATCGAGTCCAAGCCGTGCACCGAAGAGTCCCGCATCGACGGATAACCCGGTATGCAGATGAGTGTCGCCCCAGAACACGCGATCCGGGAAGCTTCGTTGCGCGTAGGGCGAGTAGGCCTTGCCCGGGTATTGGTCAGACAGTGACTCCCGCGACGGCTTGAATTGGGCCCACGCGGAATCGGTCATCAAAAGGAAGGTACCTGGCAATGCCAGGACAAGCACAAGAGCGTATAGAAATATCCGTTTCATCACGGTTGTCCTCCGTTTCTGGATGCTGCTCAGGACAGATTGAATTGGCCGTGATCGCGGCCAACCCGTCTATCCACACATCGTTACGAAGCACGAAATCATCCCTGCGGGAATCGAGCTACTGCACTCGTAGTTGGCGACCTACTGCAGTGTTCGTCTAGGAGAGGTTTATCAGAAAGAACTCAAGTAAGAATAGTGAGGCACCCGGTTTTATCAAGGAGGATACCTGTAAGACTGGATTTGGACGGCACGCTAGGAATTGCCCGCACAGCATTCCTTGTTCAAAAAACTGATCAGGCCCTCAAGTTGCTGGTACTCGGGGATACACACAATCGTCCGGCTGTGTTTCTCCTGTCGAATAAGCCCCACTCTCGCCATGCGAGCCAGATGATGAGACAAAGTGGAGCCGGGTATTCCCAACGCTTTCTGTATCTCGCCAACCGGTGCTCCGGAGTGACCCGCTTTAACCAGAAAACGAAACACGGCCAGCCGATGGGTATTGCCCAGTTCAGCAAGACAGGCGGCTACTTCTTCATGAGTCATCTGACTCTCCCGGAAATTGTTTCTATATTTCTAGAATCATAGTTGACAGACTCAACAAGCACAACCTAACCTCATTATTTCGACTAATCTAGAAATATAGGATTGAAAAATGTCAGCCCAACTTCAGGACACCCTGTTCATGTTCACGCTGCTTGCCACGGAACTGTCCGTACTCTTTATCGGAATCAGTTTTCTGGTTGGCGCCTTGCAGCGCCATATCCCCCCTTCCCGACTCGAAGCCCTGCTTAGCAACAGCGGTGGCCGCGGATACCTGATTGCCGCAGGACTCGGGGCAATTACCCCTTTTTGCAGCTGCTCAACCATACCGATGCTTAAAGGCCTTATTCGCGCCCGGGTCAGCTTTGGCCCGATGACGGTCTTTCTGTTTGCCTCACCGTTGCTGAACCCGGTTGTCGTTGTACTCCTCTTTGCAACATTCGGGGTTGGCCTCACGGCCATCTATGTACTTGCTGCGTTGACGGTTTCATTGGCGGCTGGCTGGTCGCTCCAGGCACTGGGCTACGAGCGCTACCTGCGCCGGGAGGAAAACCCGGTGGTATCGGTGGCAAGTTCGGAAGAAAAATCGTGCACCGGGGCCAGTGTACCTGGGGGAAAATACAGCGGGCTATGGCGGGAGGCCCTGTCAGATTTTGTTCGGGTTTCTCCCTACCTGCTGATCGGTGTCGCGATTGGTAGCGCGATTTACGGGTACCTGCCGACAGACCTGCTTGCCAAATACGCCGGGCAGGACAACCCCTTGGCAATCCCGGTTGCCGCCGTGATCGGCGTGCCGCTTTACATTCGTGCCGAAGCGGTTATCCCCATGGCGTCAGCCCTGATGACCAAAGGCGTCGGCGCTGGTGCGGTTCTCGCCCTGATTATCGGCAGTGCCGGCGCCAGCCTGACCGAACTCATTCTGCTGCGTTCCCTGTTCACTCCCCGCCTTCTGCTGGCGTTTGTAACAGTGGTGTTGGCGATGGCGGTCGCCGCTGGATACGGCGCGTTTCTGTTCTTCTAATCGGCTCCCCAACAGGGTCGGGTCACAACCACCGGCGTACCCGGGATTGGTACGCCTTGAATTCCGGCCCGAAGAGATTCGCCAATGCCCGTTCCTCGGGTCGAATCTGATAGTGATCAAGGTACAGGACAAATGCCAGCACGATCAGCAATAACCAGGGCGAGGCCAGGAAAACCGTCAGCGCGAGCAGCACCAGCGTGAAACCGACGTACATCGGATTCCGCGTAACAGAATAGATGCCAGAACAGACAAGGGACGACGACGATTCCGGCTTGCGCGGATCAACGGTGGTCTGGACACGCCGGAATTCGACGACACCGGCCACGCAAAATGCAATGCCCACGAACAGGAGAAACAGGGACACAGGCAGCCGGAACCAACCAGGTAGATCCATACCGGGCACAGCCGCCGACAACGCCCAGATAGCCACACCCGCAACCAGTGTCAGTGCCAGGGGTGGAATTCGTTTTTCCAGCAGAGCCATAGCCTTACCTCGATAAATACCAGAATTTCAAATGCAGGAAATCGTAACCGCATCTTTCCAGAACAGGAAGCACGAAATCTGCGGTAGTGGTACCAGCAAGGGGAAAGACTGGCGGGAATGACCAATTTAATGTCAATTATGACCGCTGGAATTCCCGGGATCGACTGGCATACTGGCCAAACAAATAGTCCAATAACAGGCCACTTCCGATGAGCGACACCAAGACCCACTACCGGACCTGCAACATCTGCGAAGCCATGTGTGGCCTCGAGATCAAGCTGCAGGGCGAGGATATTCTGTCCATTAAGGGGGACAAGGACGACCCGTTCAGTCAGGGCCACATCTGCCCCAAGGCCGTCGCTCTCCAGGATTTCTACAAGGACAAAGACCGCCTGAAAACACCGCTCAGGAAAACCGCCGAAGGCTGGCAGGAAATCTCCTGGGACGAAGCCTTCGAGGAAATCACCACCCGCTTCCGGGATATTCAGCAGGCCCATGGCAAAAACGCGGTGGGCACTTACCTGGGTAACCCCAATGCCCACAACTTCGGCAACGCCGTTACGTTTCCAGGTTTCTTCAAGGCGTTGGGCAGCAACAATCGCTACAGCTCGGCGTCTGCCGATCAGCTTCCCCACCACGTGGCGTCCAATTACATGTTCGGCGCCGGGATGCTGATCCCCATACCCGATATCGACCACACCGATTTCATGCTGATCATCGGCGCCAACCCGATCGTTTCCAACGGCAGTCTGATGACCGCGCCCGGCGTGGGCAAACGGCTCAAGGCCATTCAGCAGCGCGGCGGCAAAGTGGTGGTGATTGACCCGCGACGCACCGAAACCGCCCGGAAATCCGACGAGCACCTGTTCATCCGTCCGGAAACCGACGCCCTGCTCCTGCTCGCCATGGCCCATACGTTGTTTGAGGAAGGGCGAGTCCGGCTTGGCCACCTTGAGCACCTGATCGAAGGCATTGATCAACTCGAAGAGGCCGTCAGGCCTTACCCGCCGGAACGTGTGGCGGATGCCTGCGGAATCGAAGCCGCAACCATTCGCCGGCTGGCCCGGGAGATGGCCGACGCCCCGACTGCAGTGTGTTACAGCCGCATGGGGGCCTCCACCCAGTCTTTCGGTGGCCTGTGCCAGTGGCTGACCAACGTATTGAATCTGCTGACCGGAAATTTCGACAAACGCGGCGGCGCCATGTTCACCCAGCCAGCGTTCGATCTGGTCCGCAGTACCAAGGGCAAACCCAGTTCCTATGGGCGCTACGAATCACGGGTCCGGAAGCTGCCGTTCTACAACGGCGAGTTTCCCGTTGCCACGCTCGCCGACGAAATCCTCACACCCGGTGAGGGGCAGATCAAGGCGATGATGACCATTGCCGGCAACCCCGTGCTTTCAAGCCCTGACGGTGCGCGCCTTGGCGAGGCCTTCGGTTCCCTCGAGTTCATGGTGTCCGTGGACATTTATCTGAATGAAACCACCCGGTACGCCGACATCATTCTGCCGGCCACGACCGGCCTGGAAGTGCCCCACTTCGATGTCTTCTTCAATTCGTTCGCGGTACGCAACACGGCCAAGTTCTCGGAGCCATTGTTCGCCAAGGCACCCGACCAGAAGCACGACTGGGAAATTCTCAAGGAACTGGCGCTGCGCCTGACCGGGCGCGAAGACGATGGCCTGACCCCGGAAATGATGCTGGACGCCGGTCTGAAACACGGCGCTTATGGCGATCAGGGCATGAGTCTGGCAAAGCTGAGGGAAAACCCGCACGGTGTGGATCTCGGGCCGTTGCAACCCTGCCTGGAACAACGTCTGCAGACGGAGGATGGCCGGATTCAAATCGCGCCACAGCTGCATATTGATGACCTGGACCGCCTGGAAACCTCCGGAATCCTCACCGAGGGCGAGGACCCGACCTATCCGTTCTCAATGATCAGCCGCCGACTGGCCCGCAGTCACAACACCTGGACCCAGAATTCCCATCGCCTCGTGAAGGGCAAGAACCCGTGCACACTGCAGATTCATTCGGCAGACGCCCGGAAGCTTGGGCTGGAGGACGGCCAGGCGGCGCTGGTGTCCTCCCCCGTCGGCCGCATAGAGCTTCCGGTAGAGATTGATGACGACATGTTTGAAGGCGTCGTCAGCGTTCCCCAGGGCTGGGGTCATAACCGGAAAAATACCGGCATGACCGTGGCCGAGTCCCAACCGGGCGTCAGCATGAACGATGTCACCGACTCACAGCGCATCGACGCTTTGACCGGGAATGCCGCGTTCAACGGCACCCGGGTTGCGGTGCAGGCGGCGGAAGCCTAATTCACGGCCTGTGCTGCTACGGCGGCACGGGCGGCGTGGAGCTTCTTGTAGCTCTCGATGAGACGCTGGTGCTTCTCCAGACCGTCCAGTTGCAGGTTGGTCGGGGTGAGGCCATGGAAACGCACCGTGCCGTTCACCGAACCCACCACCGCGTCCATGGTGTCATCCCCGAACATGCGCCGGAAGTTGGCAATGTAATCGTCCAGCTCCAGTTCGTCGTCCAGGACCACTTCCAGAACCGCATTCACAGCCCGATAGAACAGGCCGCGCTCGACCGTGTTGTCGTTGAACTGCAGGAACATGTCGACAAACTCGAGCGCCTCCTCGTGCCACTGAAGTGCCAGGCAGATCAGCAGTTTCAGTTCCAGGATCGTCAGCTGTCCCCACACCGTGTTCTCATCGAACTCGATGCCGATCAGGCTGATGATCGTCATATAATTATCAAGCTGGCTGCCCTCCAGCCGTTCCGCCAGATCCGCCAGCTGGTCATCACTCAGGGAGTGAAGGTTGAGTATGTCCTCGCGGTAGTCCAGGGCCATGTTGGTGTTGTCCCAGACCAGGTCCTCAACGGGGTACACTTCCGAGTAACCCGGCACCAGAATTCGGCACACCGGCGCGCCAAGTTCTTCATAGACGGCCGTATACACCTCTTTCCCCATGTTCTCCAGGATATTGAACAGTCGGGTTGTTTCTTGCTCATTGGTGCCCGAGAAATCCCATTCGTTGAACGTGTAATCGGATTTGGCACTGAAGAAACGCCATGAAACCACCCCGGTGGAATCAATGAAATGCTCAACGAAGTTATTCGGCTCAGACACTGCCAGGCTGTTGAACGTGGGCGCCGGCACGTCATTCAGGCCCTCAAAACTGCGGCCCTGCATCAATTCGGTCAGGCTGCGTTCCAACGCCACCTCGAAGCTTGGGTGCGCGCCGAAAGACGCAAACACACCGCCCGTTCTCGGGTTCATCAGAGTGACGCACATCACCGGGAAGCGCCCACCCAGCGAAGCGTCCTTCACCAAAATCGGGAAGCCCTGGGCCTCCAGCGCCTGAATGCCCTCGACAATGTCGGGGTACTTGTTCAGTACCTCCTCGGGCACATCCGGCAACGCAATTTCCTCTTCGATAATCTGTTTCTTGACCGCCCGCTCGAAGATTTCCGACAGGCACTGAACTTCGGCCTCGAACAGGGTATTGCCCGCACTCATGCCGTTGCTGAGAAACAGGTTCTCGATCAGGTTGGAGGGGAAATACACCACTTCGCCATCGGACTTGCGAACAAACGGGAGGGCACAAATGCCGCGGTCTACCCTACCGGAGTTGGTATCGATCAGGTTGGAGCCAACCAACTCGTCGTCCGGGTTATAGATGGCCCAGCAGTGATCATCCAGGATGCCGTCTGGCAGCTCGTCCTCGGGCCCCGGCTTGAACCAGCGTTCGTTCGGGTAATGAACAAAATCGCTATTGGCAATTTCCTCGCCAAAGAACTGATCGTTGTAGAAGAAGTTACAGCTCAGGCGCTCGATGAATTCGCCAAGCGCGGAACACAGCGCGCTTTCCTTGGTGGCGCCCTTGCCGTTGGTAAAACACATTGGCGAGGCCGCGTCGCGAATGTGCAGCGACCAAACGTGGGGCACGATGTTGCGCCAGGAGGCGATCTCGATCTTCATGCCGAGATCCGCCAGGATACCGGTCATGTTGGCAATGGTTTGCTCCAGGGGCAGATCTTTCCCCTCGATAAATGTCCGGTGCTCACTGTCCGGCTCAACCATCAGCAGTGCCTGGGCGTCTTCGTCGAGATTCTCTACGGTCTCAATCTCGAACGTCGGGCCGGTCTGTACCACCTTCTTCACGGTGCAGCGATCAATGGACCGCAAAATGCCCTGCCGGTCCTTGTCGGAGATGTCTTCCGGCAGCTCCACCTGGATCTTGAAGATCTGGTTGTAGCGATTCTCCGGATCAACGATGTTGTTCTGGGACAGACGGATATTGTCGGTGGGAATATCACGCGCCTTGCAGTACACCCTTACGAAATAGGCGGCGCACAGCGCCGAGGATGCCAGAAAGTAGTCGAAGGGGCTGGGCGCAGAACCATCACCCTTGTAGCGAATGGGCTGGTCAGTAACGACGGTGAAATCGTCAAACTTGGCTTCAAGTCTGAGATTGTCGAGGAAGTTGACGTTGATTTCCATTACGTAGGTACCCGGTTTGTAAAATTTGGCGCGCCATGGCCTGAATGGCGGCCATTATCCAGTTTTTGGGGGCCTTCGTCTCGGAGACTCCGTACAATTCGCATGGATCGATGGGGCCATCCGATTATATGTTCCGGTCGTATTTTCACAGACTCATTGATTCTCGGCTTGTTATCTCATGAAAATCCCCCGCGTGGCGTTGTCTTCACTTTTCTTCCTGATGCTGCTGAGTGCAACAGCCCTTCACGCCGCTGACCTTTCAGTGCAGGTCCGGAACCTGCCCGCAGACGGTACGCTGGTTCTTCAGGTATACGACGATCCAGACGCCTTCGGCGACTTTCGCAATCCCAGGCAGGAGGTCCGATACTCCATCCAGCCAGGCGAGAGTTATGTCCTACCCGATGTTCCGACCGGGAAAATCGCCGTCCTCGCCTACCTGGACGAGAACGACAACGGTGCCCTGGACAAGAACTTTATCGGCATCCCCCGCGAGCCGGTGGGCCTGTCAAACAACTATCAGCCCAAGGGCCCGCCCAGCTTCCGGAACGCGGCCTTCACCGTTCGTGAGGAGGAGACTGCCACACTCGACATTGAGCTATACCGGGTTCTCGGCGAATTCGGGCAATGGGGTGTGGGCCTGGGTGTGATTGGTCGCGGCAGCCCGTATGTGGGCTCCGATTCCAACGTGCTTCAACCGATACCAGCCATCACCTACTTCGGGGAGCGCCTTCAATGGGTAGGACCGAACCTTCGTTACGGCATTGTGGGGAGTGAAGAACTGCGCCTCGCGGTAACCGCCTCGTATCGAATTGGCGCCTATGAAGAAGATGACAGCGAATTCCTGAGAGGATTGGGGGACCGCGACAGCACCCTGATGGCCGGTTTGGGTCTCGTTTATGAGGCCCCTTACGGACTGGAGATTGACCTGGGATACGAACACGATGCCCTCGATCAGATTGGTGGCGGCGCCGCGATGGCAAGGGTGTCCAGGGGTTTCCAGTTTGGCAACCTGCGTCTTTCGCCGGAGCTGGGCGTCAACTGGCTAAGCAGCAAACTGGCCAACCACGACTTTGGCGTCCCGACCTCGGCGGCGATTCCCGGCCGACCGGCCTACGACGTTGGCAACACGGTCACTTATGAGGTGGGGGTGGGCGCCTTTTACGAGCTGACTGAGAGCTGGCGCGTGGTTGTCCGCCTCGCCATGGAGGAACTAGGCAGCGATATCACCAACAGCCCGATTGTTGAGGATGAGCGGCTTTTCAAAGGGTTCGGGGCGGTAACCTACTCCTTTTAAGGGCCTGCCAAGCCTCCGGAATCGGCGTCCCCGCCCGCTCCTGTCCAAATTTCGTACAGATTTCAGGGTGAGAACGCGAAAGGTGTACTGTTAAATTCATGCTGGAATATGCCGATGGAGGCCCCGTGACAACGGCCAACGCGACCCTGACTTGTGACAAAGGGAGCCGTGTGGTGGCAGCATTCTGGTCGCTGCCGCCACACTTCAAAGGGCTATCCTGCAACAGATATTGACGAGGATGACTACACTTACCCGCAATAACCCAATCAGCCTCTTCACGCGGGAGCATCATGACCGAGACATTGCCCGGAGACAGACGTAACAGAGTGATTTCAGCGATTGCCGGTGGCTGGGTGGCAGACGCCGCCAGTCTCGGGTTGCACTGGCTCTACAACAGCGACCGAATACTCGAAGTCGGCGGTCAGACCCCGGAATTTCTACCTCCACGAGCGGAATACTTCAAAGGCGTGTTCGGTTTCTTCGCCCATGACGGCAAAAAACCGGGCGATATGAGCCATTACGGCGCCGCAACCAAGGTACTCAGCGACAGCCTTCTTGCCCATCATGGGGAACTGAATATTCGGGATTACCAGCGTCGCTTTGTGAACCATTTCGGTCCCGGTGGCGATTGGCAGGGTTTTATCGATAATCCCACCCGGGGCACCCTGAACAACCTGGTCGCCACCGAACAGAAAGCCATCGAACTGGCCTATTCGGCCATCGATACCGACCTGACGGACAAGCAGAAGCGCATACTCGTGCAGAAAGTGTTGCCCTACACCCGACGGCTGAGTGGCGAGCAGTTGGCGGATCCCGTTCGAAAAGCCATCAACCTCACCTATCAGGAAGCCAGGATTCAGGACGCGGGCGTGTTTCTTGCGGAAACCATTGATCGGCATTTATCACCGGAAAGTGGCGCCGACGACACGCAATTGCCCGCCGTCTCCAAACTTCCGCCCCTGGTCGCCTGTTACTCCGGGCAGGCGGAACTGATGGAACAGGTCGAAGCGGCAGTCCGGGTCACCAATAACAATGATGATGCCGTCGCCTGGGCGCGCTGCGCAGCACGCCTTCTTGAGAGACTCCTCCTGGGCGTTCCCCCGACAAAAGCGCTTGAGGCCGCCATCGAACTGGCCCCGGAGCCAAAGAATCTGGCGATAGCCAGCTCCGGAAACGCCCTCGATCCGGTTCAAGCCGGGGACAGGTTCGGCCGAACCTGCTACCTCCACGAGGCAATGCCCGTCATTTTTCACATTGTCAGTCAGGCTCAATCCTTTACCGAGGCGATCCGGGCGAACATCCACTGCGGAGGCGATTCGTGTGGTCGGGCCTGGATCATCGGGCCAGCCATGGCTGCGATACACGGCGTTGGATACGAGCAAGGGATACCGCTGAGCTGGCTGGCTCGGGTAACGGATGGGGCCGACATCTTTCGGGATCTGGAGAAGCTGGTTTAAAGACACTCATCTCGGCGGACTGTGCACAATCCGTTCAGGATGCGGGCCCGATTGGCTCGCCCTCCTCGTCAAGGAGCTGGTAATTGTACGCCGCCTGAAGGCCTGTCTCCTCCTCCATCTCCGCTTCGGGCGCCTCCTCTTCAATATAACGAGGATAGAGAGGCGACAGCATGGCGACCAGAATGCCAATCGCGGAGAACATGGCGAACGCATCGGAGTAACCGAATTCTTTCACCAGCCAACCGACGGTGGGCGAACCGGTCGCCTGCCCGAGCGAGACAGCCATGAATGGCAGTACCGGTCCCATGGACAACCGGCCCGGTAAAAACCGGATACCCGTCATCAGGTACAAGCCGGTCAGGCTCATGTACGCCAGCCCAAAGACCAGCGCCGAGAATGCTGCGATCGCCAGATTACCCGGGCTGGCGGCGAGCAATGCGAGACTCGCCGACAGCATCATCAGCATCAATGCCTGGGTGATCGGCGGGTTATTCCGATCAGCCAGATCAGCCACCACTGCACCTCCTAGACCAGCAATGCCAACCGCCAGCCATAGCCACCCGGTTGCATCGGAAGCCAGGGAGCCGAGGTTGACGACCAGGTCAGGCGCAAAGATCCAGTATGCGGCGGAGACGAACCCCATCAAGAAGGCGAACATTGATAGCCTCAACAGACGCGACCACTGCAAGGCGCTGATGGGAGGCGGTGGAGCTGCATTAGACGGCACAACCCGAGAAACCGAAGGGATGAAAAACCAGGTGGCAATCACCCCGGCCACTGCCAGTACAGCAAAGGACGCATAGGCATAACGCCAGGCACCGGCCAGGAAAAGAATCGTCGGCACCGAGATGATCACGCCAATGCTGGTGCCCGCATTCATCACAGAGCTAACCCGCCCGTGCAGGGAGCGTTTCACCAGCGCCTGCATGGCGGCGGTCAGAGCCGGCATCATCAGGCCAGTGCAGATGCCACAGGCAAACACACCCACGCCAAGGGATACAGCACCAACCGCCTGGCTTATTAATGCCAGCCCAACGGTTCCAAAAACACCGGACAATAAGGCCGTGTTACGGGCACCGAGACGATCTGCGGATAAAGGGGCTACTAGTGTGGCGAACACAAAACTGATCAGTGGCAGCGCGCCGATGATGCCGATTACGTCCGGCGCCAGTTCCAGTTCGGCCCGGATCGGGGGAACAAACAAGCCGAAAGCAAAGCGCGCGAGCCCGTAACTGATCGCGATCAGTGCCGCCCCCAAGAGCGCAAACCCTGTGCTCGAAGGAAACTTCATGCCGCCATGCCCTCTGCGTGTTTCATCAGTACCAGCCTAGTCAGCAACCAAACCACCGACAAGGTTTGTGCTGATTAAGATCAGGTCATCTGCGTTAGCATCGGGTCGCGCTGGTTTATCTAGTAGATATACGAGACTGCCATAGCCAAATTCAAAACCATCATTATGAAATCGGTAACAAAAATGAATAGCATCAATCCCTTAACCTGCCATACCCCCTCACCCCGGCGGTTTTGAATGGCAACTGGCACATTAAAAACAAACTGTGATCCGTGTGCGACCGCGATAACCCACAGCAATATTGACCTCTGGGCATCACTCGGGAAAACATCGAGGTTGATTAATAGAAGGATATTCAGAAGGGCAAAAGCGAAGTTAAATCCACCGAGAAACCTACCTGATTCGGCAAGCACGTCAAAGACTGGTGTCTGCCGGTGTTCCCTGGGCACCAGAACCTTTGCAAATATCTTATTGCGAATGGAGAACACGTTGAACGCCATTGCAAACCAGATAACATTCAGAACCAATACAGTTTCCAGCATCAGGATTTCTCCAAATCAGGTTGTTGCACAAAAATCCCAAGATCAGGGCGAAGCGAATATACAAAGCGTTTTCAGACAAGAGACGTGAACAACTCCGGCCTGGTCGACCAGCTCAACCTGGTAGGTCCGCTCAACTTTTCGACCTGACGCCAGGCCCAAACGGATAGCGTCGATTTCCGATGGACTGAGCTGGAATTTGGCATAGAGGGTGGTTCTACCGGGCTTCCTGAAATGGATCTCAGCGCATTTATCCACAACACGATGTCGATAGCCCAACAACTTGTAGATCATCACTCCGTAAATCGGGTCCAGGGCGCTATACAGACCCCCTCCCCAGGTCATTCCCATATGATTGCGCGTCTGCCAGTTGCTGGGGATTTTTACGTGTACCTGATAAAAATCAGGTGAAACGTAAGTCACCCGCGCTCCGACACGGCGGTAGGCAGGAAACAGGTTCCCCGCCCACCGCCACAGGCGGGACTCAAACGATTCCTTTGCTCGAATCATCGGAGTCTTTCCCTCAAGATGGCGTCTGGATATCCAGAATAATCTTGCCTCTTGCCCTTTGGCTGCGACTGAGGTCGTGCGCAGCCGCCGTTTCTTCAATGGGAAAAACCCGATCAATCAGGGGAATTACCGCCCCTCGATCGATCAGGTCAGAAACGCTCTGCAAATTTCGCCCACTTGGCTTGACCATCACAACCTCCGCCCTCAAAGCAGTCTTTGAGAACAGCGATCGGACTCGCGTTGCCGCCATCGCTTTCAGGTTTTTAGGGCTGGGAATCGTTGAAATATAATAGCCACCGGGCTTAAGAACAGGGGCGCAGCGTTGCAAATCGTGCCGACCGACAGTGTCCAGGATAATGTCATACCGATCATTTTCCTTTGTGAAATCGGACTGCAAATAATCAATAACCCGGCCGGCGCCAATCCGCTTTACCATTTCAGCATTGGCACCACTACAAACTGCAGTTACGGACGCCCCCAGCACTTTTGCAATTTGAACGGAATAACTGCCAACCCCGCCCGAGGCGCCCACAATCAAAACCTGCTGTCCGGCCTTCAGATTGGCGTGGTCAACAAGCGCCTGCCAGGCCGTCAAACCACACAGGGGAACGCCCGCCGCTTCAACGTACGATAAATTACCGGGGATCAGCGCAAGATTGCGGGCGGGCACAGAGACCTGCTCCGCATAGGTTGCGAGCCCTTCCAAGGGATTTTTCATGCCATAAACCCGGTCCCCGGGCTTGAACCCCTTAACGCGACTGCCCGTTTTAAGGACCTCGCCCGCCAAGTCACTACCGAGTATCAGCGGGAATTTCGGTACGAGAAACTGCAACTGGTATCGACCACTCCGAATCAACAAATCCCTTGGATTGACGCTTGATGCGTAATTCCTGACAAGCACCTGATTCGCGGTAATTTCGGGGGCTTCCTGGTCTCCGTACTGCAAGACATCACTGTTGCCGTAGGCCGTCTGGAATGCTGCTTTCATGATCCTGCTCCTCCGGGTTCTTTTAGTTCGTTACCGAACCAAAAAGATAAAACTAATAGTTGGCCAGCGCTTTATTCAGCAACCTCATCAATTCCCGCTTATCTTCGGCGGTAAATCCTTGATACAGACGGCCGTTCACATTATCGGACAGCTCTTTGAAATCGTCCTTATGGGACAGGCTTTTCTGGGTCAACCGGACCAGCTTTACTCTCTGGTCGTCGCTGGATGCTGTTTTCTCGACATAGCCCAGGCGAATGAGTTTATCGACCAACTCGGTGGTGGAAGACTTCTTCTTGTTGATTCGTATCGACAGGTCTTTCAACGACAGGGCTTTCTCCCGATAGAGCGTGATCAGGATCAGCCCGTGTGATGGAGCCAGGTCATTCAGGCCCAGGCGCCTTAGCTCCCTCGAAACGTGTTCATAGGCATTATCGCGAAGCTCTGCGACCTGAAAAACAATCCCGTTCGTTCTTAGTTTCATCCAGGCAGTCTTCCCTCAATTCACAACGACAATCGATACCGAATATAGTTCGTCAACGAACCATTTTCAACAGTTTTCCGGCATCAGCCAGAACCACATAGCCTGGCTATGTGTCGCTGCTCGATGTCACCAGATGAATGATGTCAGATGGGCTTGATATCCAGAATGCCTTGACCCCGCTCGGAAGAGGCTCGATTTCGTCTCGGCGGGAACACCCCTGCTCCTTGAGATATTCAGCGGCCTTACCGATATCACTGGCAACGACTTCCAGCCAGATCTCAGATTGACTCAAGCCCGGCATGCAATCGAGCCAAAGCACTTTGTCGCCAAATTCAAACCTTGGAGAGTCATCCGTCCCTTCCGATGGTATTTCCTTGAAGCCGAGCACATCCCGATAAAACCGTACCGTGCTCTCATACTCGTGAGCCGGGATCTTCATGGCTATGTTCTTGCCTGGCTGAAATTCTGGATCCATTAGACAGGTCCTTGTATTTCGTCGAGCGACTCTCTTACTGAGGCGGCACCAACACAAAATTTCCTACATGCGTCTTTTTGAGAAACTCCTGCTGCGCCGTCGCAATGTCCTTCAGCTCGAATGATTGTGCCACCAGTGGTCGAATCTCACCCTTTTCGATGTAGCTGATGAGGTTCGGGAAGACCGGTTCATCCCAGGCCGTGCACCCCAACAAGGTCAAATCCTTGAGGTAAAAATCGCGCATATCGATGGTGGTTATCGGCCCCGCAATCGCGCCCGACGAAGCATATCGGCCGCCGCGCGCCATCAATTTCAACAACGCCCCGAACTGATCACCGGCGACGTTGTCGATCACAACGTCCACAGAGGACTCCTGAAGCTCCGCGCTCAAGTCGGAGCCTCGCGGGATTACCTGGTCGGCCCCAAGGCCGGCGACCTGGTCGAGTTTACTGGAACCCGCGATCGCCACAATACAGGCGCCCCGGCGCTTGGCCAGCTGTACCACTGCAGAACCGACGCCGCCGGACGCCCCGGTAACCAGCACCCGGTCGCCCGCTTTCACGTTCGCCCGGTGCAGCATGTTCTCTGCCGTTCCATACGCACAGGGGATGGTCGCGAGTTCCACGTCGCTCCAATCACACTGGATTTCAAAGACCTCGCTCGCAGGCACTTTGACGTACTGGGCGAAGGCACCGTCAAAATCCGAGGCCATCCAGAGGTTGTCCAGCGAATCAAAACCGTTGGTGCGCATACAGGACCTGACGAGAACCCGAGTGCCAACATCAGGCTGAGCCACACCCTCACCCGCGGCGACAACCTCGCCACAGCAATCGGTACCCTGTATAAACGGAAACGGCGTCGACGCGTTCCAGCCACCGTCTTCAATCTCTGACGCGCTGTCGGTTTCGGACAACTGTTCGGTGCCACCCTCTACCGATGACGAGTACCAGCCGAGGCGCGTGTTGATTTCCGTGTTGTTGACCCCGGCCGCCAGGACTCTCAGCAACACCTCCCCCGGGCCGGGAACAGGTATCGGGACATCCCGGTAGTCGAGTTTCTCGTAACCGCCGCTGCCCGTCGTCACGACCGCTTTCATCGTCGGCTCGTCGCCACGCAGTTTGAAACGGTTGGGATCGTTGGTTTGCAGGTAACGCAAATCAGACATGCTCACTCCAAAACAGGGAATTATGAAAAATGCGCATCAAGCCGCCCCTTGCGGCGAGAACCGATGGTCCCAGGTTCGTTCCAGTGCCTCAAACAGGCTGTCTATGGTAAGCGCGAGCAAACCAATCAGGATTGCCCCCTGCAGCACGTAGGCGGTGTTGCCATTCACCAACCCGGCGATTACCGGATCGCCCAGGGTGCGCGCGCCAATGGTTGAGCCAATGGCAGCCGTGGCAATGTTGATCGTTACAGAGGTGCGAATGCCGGCGAGAATTACTCTCCCTGCCAAAGGCAGCTCCACCCGCAGCAACACCTGAAACGGTGACATGCCCATACCCAGCCCGGCCTCCCGCACAGCCGGATTGATGCTTTCCAGGCCCGCCAGGGTGTTTCGCAGGATGGGCAGCAGGCCGTAAAGGATTAACGCCACGAGAATGGGCGCTTCACCAAAACCGAGAACCGGGACCGCAAGCGCAAGGACGGCCACGGGAGGGAATGTCTGCCCGATGGAGGCCACCTGGCTTACCAGGGGCAGGAAATCACGACCTGACGGGCGAGTGGCGAAAACACCGCCAGCGACCGCAGCAATGGTGCCAACAGCCGCAGAAATGACGACTAGCAGCAGGTGGTTCTGCAACAGGAACAGAAAACTGTCCCGCTCGTAAATGACTCGCTGCTTGTCCGGCTGTACCCACTGGAAGAACGGCTCCAGGGCAGGCATACCGGCACTCAGCCCGCACAGAAGAGCGGCCAGCACCAGGGGAGGCAACCAGACGCGCATCAGGCGCCTTCCCGGATGATGCGCTCGCGCGTTATCACACCGGTCTCCTCACCGTGGGCATTAAACACGGAAACCTCCTGCAGGCCTCGCCAGAGCATCACCGACAGCGCCAACCGTATGCTGTCTTCCTCCCTGAGGCCTTCCACGCCGGGATCGGCACGTTTTGGGCCTCTATGGGGGTTCATCAATTCCCGAACCGGCCGCAGACTCATCAGCTTGAGGCCGCGATCCTGCTTGCCTACCAGGTTTTCAACGAATTCCGACGCCGGATGCCGAAGGATGTTCTCAGGCGTGTCATGCTGGATAATGCGGCCCCGGTCCATTACGGCGATGCGAGTCGCCAGCTTCAACGCCTCGTCAATGTCGTGGGTGACGAACACGGTGGTTTTTCGGACCTGTTTCTGGATGCGCAGCATTTCCATCTGGAGGTTTTCCCGGGTAATCGCATCCAGGGCGCCAAATGGTTCATCCATAAGGAGGATGTTGGGGTCCGCCGCCAGTGCCCGCGCAACGCCCACCCGCTGTGCCTGGCCGCCGGACAATTGCTGGGGGTATTTATTTGCGTGGACAGTCGGATCGAGATCCAACAGGGTCATTAACTCGTTAACCCGGGCATCGATCCGATCCCTGGGCCACTTCAACAGCTGAGGCACCATGGCGATATTGCGTGCCACTGTCCAGTGCGGAAACAGCCCGGTTCCCTGAATAACGTATCCCATGTTCAAGCGGAGCTGTTCCGGGTTCATGGCAGCAATGTCCTCGCCATCCACCAGGATGTTGCCGGCGCTGTGAGGCAACAGGCGGTTTATCATCCGCAGCGTAGTGGACTTGCCACAGCCGGAGCTCCCCACCAGAACGCACACCTCACCGGTTTCAATGGTCAGATTGATGTTGTCTACCGCAACCGTGTCACCGAAGCGCCGAGTGACATTTTTCAGTTCGATCATCCGAACAATCCTTTCCCCTATCAGGCCGTTGCCGGGGTCGGCCTGAGGCTCGCCGCCAGCATGGTGAATACGGCATCCGCCATCAGCGCAAGCGCAATTGTAGGTAAGGCACCGAGCAGCACCAGGTCCATCGCCGCCTGCCCCAGCCCCTGGAAAATAAAGGCACCGAAACCGCCAGCGCCGATCAGCGCGGCTACTGCGGTCAGACCGATTGCCTGAATGGTCGTGATGCGTACACCTTCGATAATGACCGGCAGCGCCAGGGGTAATTTGAGCTGGAAGAACAGTTGCCGTTCATTCATGCCCATGCCCCGGCCGGCATCTACCAGATTGTCGGGGACTTCCGTCAGGGCAACGAACGTGTTGCGCAACATGGGCAACAGACTGTAGGCCACCAGTGCCAACATAGCCGGCGCCCAGCCGATACCGCGGATACCAAGCGTTTCGAGAAACGGGAACGCAGCTGCCAGCGCACTGAGCGGCGCAATCAGTAACCCGAAGAGCGCCAGACTGGGGATGGTCTGGAGAAAACTCACGGCGCCAAGGATCGGCCGTTGCCAGCCAGGGCTGCGAATCATTTTCAGTGCCAGAATAAAGGCCACACAAGCGCTGATGGCCACCGCGCCAAAGGCCAGCGCCAGGTGAGTCCAGAGCGCCTGCTCGAATTGGTCCGGCCGGGCGTTGAACTCCCTTACCAGGGACAGACTCTCCAGGCCATCGCCCCGCAACAGCAGCAACCAGCTTCCACCGATCGACACGAGGAGCAGGATCTGCAGCCCTCGCCCGGATCTGAGCCGCCCCAGAATCTCGATCAACACCAACGACAACAGGAACAGCAGGCACCAGAAACCGGCCCCAATTGCGGAGCGCGCATAGGGCGCCCCCTCAGGCAAATGCCGGGCGGCAAACACCTCCAACAACAGAGGCAACATCGCCAGGGAAAGGCCGACCAAGCCAAGGAGAGGCACGTAACGCACGCCCAGCGGCAGAACGGACAGCAGCATCGAAGCCGCAAGAACCAGGGTGACGGCCCCCGCACCGAACCAGCCTGTCGCCGACAGGAGACCGTGCCCGGTGCCAGGAACGATACGGTTCGGCTGAATGGTGCCAAAATCCAGCGACCAGACCACCAACAAAGCGAGCCCCGCCAGGACCGGGATGACCCGATTTGGCGCTATCCGACGTTGAAGTGTCCTGGAAACTGGCAAGCCTCAGTTCCGGCTCAGTGAATCCAGGTACTCCCGAGCCACCTTGTCGGCCGGCACACCGTTCACCGCAACCTGTCCATTCAGACGCTGCAGGGTTTCCAGATCGAGGGACTCGAAAACAGGCTCAAGCACCTCACGGATCTTCGGATAGGTTTGCAGAACATCGGCGCGCACAATCGGCGCAGGCTGATAGACCGGCTGAACGCCCAGCGTGTCCTCCATCACCTTCAGATCAAGCGCGTTCAAGCCACCGTCGGTTCCGTAGGTCATTGCGCCGTTCACGTCGTTGTCGTTTAGTGCAGCCGCCCGGAGCGTCGCTGCGGTGTTGCCGCCCGACAGGATCAGCAGCTGGTCAGCCCTCAACGTAAAGCCGTAGGCCTCCTGGAAAGCAGGCAGCGCACTTGCGGATTCGACGAACTCGGCACTGGCCGCAAACTTGAAGGCGCCGCCGTCATTGATGTACTCCGCGAGATCTTCCAGCGTCTTCAAGTCATTTTCCCGCGCCACATCGCCACGCACACTCATGGCCCAGGTATTGTTGGCTTTCGCCGGTTTCAGCCAGACAATGTTGTGGGCCGACTTATCCAGGCTCGCCGCCTGGTCATACGCCTTTTCGGCATCCTTCCAGAAATCCCGGTCAGCCTGGTCGTGAAAGAAGGCCGCATTACCGGTGTACTCCGGGTAGAGATCGATTTCCCCGGCCTTGATGGCGTTGCGTACAATATTGGTCGCCCCCAACTGCAGCCGGTTTTCGACCGGAATCCCAGCTTCTTCCAGGGTCTGCAGTATCATCTGGCCCAACACGGAGCCTTCCGTATCAATCTTGGAAGACACTACCACCGGATCGGCGGCCATGGCCGACGCCGCGACCAACATAGCAGTCAATGCCGCTGCGCGGCTAAAACGGGAGATAGGAGACACGGCCATTCCTCTTGGTCGTTGGCTGATTATTCTGACCTGCGCAGTGTGAACACCAGAACACGTGCCACAGCCGCCACTTTCAGTCTATAAGACGCCAATACGAAGGCAAGGCCCAATTGCTCTCGTCAGAGGAAAGCGGGAGAGCCAAGCTCTCTCCCGCCCAGGGTTATCGTCGACTAGTAGAGTGACTCGGCCAGAACCTGAGCCACCGTTTTTTGGTCCGCATCCCGGATGCGGGTGTACTTGTTCAGGAAGATGTCCCAGGTTGTTCGGGTATTCACGTCAATGGTGATGTCCCCTATCTGGCCGCCCGTCACCAGCGGCGCCATGCGATTTCCCGTGTCATCCCACTGATGCCCGTTGTGTCGCAGGTTCTCAATCTGGATGAACGGGTAGTGGTGGTTGTAATACGAACCTGGCGCGTCCGCCCACATCGTCACCTTCCCGTCCAGCGTGCGGTTCCAGACGCAGGAATCGTAGCTGTTGGCGTACACGGAACCACAGGAACTGTGCAGTGGCACAACGCTGTCATCATGTCCTTTAATGAACAGGTGCGTGATAAACCCGTAAGGCTCATCACCGGCTGAGGCGACCCGGAGATGGGGTATGCCATCCGGGTTTGAAAGGCCGGTGTTGCGCGCGTTGGCAGGTTGCAAATCGTACAGGACACCCGCCTGAAACTGTTTGCCTGGCGCCAGGTAGTCCACGCCACTGCTACCCAGGAACAGGTTCAGCCATTCATTCGCGTCGTCCACCTCGTCCTGCTTGGAGGAAGACAGAACCGTGCTGGAGGCCAGATCGTCCAGGTAGTTGGCCAGATCATAGAGGATCTTCGCGCCCTCTGTGCCGCCCCGAGCACCGGCGAGATCGATGTAGGTGGTCACGTCAAACGCATTCCGTGCGTTTGCGTTCAGCAGCGACGACTTGTTTGCCTCAACGTATTGCATGACCAGATCGCCCGTGGAGTGGGTGATGACAATGCAGCCGTTGGTGCGGGTGCAGTATGTTGGATCGTCAGCGAACAAGGCATTGAGCTGCTGCGCGATGGTGGCACCAATGCCCTGCCCGTTCGGCTCCTCGATGCGGTATGTCGAGTCGAAATGCAGGATCCTGGCGTTCGGATCGCTGTAATAGACTGGCTGTCTGGACGTATCGTACAGATTGAATTTCGTGCCGCCCGCGTCCTTGAGGAGTGGCAGGTTCTGATCGAGCAGTGTCAGGCCTGTGGGATTGGCGACCTTGATGGCTCCGTTGCCGCCGTTATACAGATCAAACCGGTTCCAGTAGTTGTAGGCGAATCGCTTGCCGTCGTCATGGGTGCGGCCCATGAACACGTGCTGGAGTTGAAACCCCTGCACGAGAATGAGATTTTTACCCGCCAGCTGACCGGCCGTTGCGGTCACCGAGACCGCCCAGACTGTCGCTAATGCGACCAGGTATTTCGTGATTTTCATGCTTATCTCCCGTTCATAGGTTTGTTTTTTTAAACAGGCTGAGTCATGAACCGATACGACGAAGCTCCCTGGCAATCCGGGTGGCTTTCTGATTCACGTAGGGTTTGTCGAGGTAGTCATCAAAACTGTGCCCCCCGACCTGGTAGCGCTCCTGATTTACGCGACCATATTCAGTGATGTATTCCGGGCTGGTAGGCATACGCGTAAAGACCAGATCGCCCAGCGTATAGGGCCCCTCCGAACCCGAGGCTTTCAACGCCCCGATATGGGCTTTCAATACCAGCGAACCGGTGGAATCCACGTTGTCCTCGGCGTTCAGATGCACCAGAGGCTCGCCCGTCGAAGCATCGTAAAGGTTCGCCTGCAGGCGGTGGCGCCCGGGCTTTTCCGTAGACACATGAACCGGAATTTGCAGGTAGTCCGCCTGCACCCGGGACTGAGCCACACCGTCCACACTTCCGATTGTGGATACATACTCCACAGTGGCGCTGCGGAGGTACTGTTCCCCACGGAAACTGAAGGTTGCCTGAACGGTGAGCTCCTCTTTCCAACTCACGTCATCAAATTGCAAGGCGCTGAAATCGAGGTAGTACGAATGAGGCTGGTCCTGAGAAGAGGTAACGGAAGCCTGGGCGACTTCTTCGTCACCACGCAACAACTGCGCAGTCACCGCACTGGATTCTTCCGGGAACAATCCGGAGATGGCCGCGTTGGCGGCGAGCCGATCACCGGGGTAATACCGGAAATGATCCGTGAGAATTGAAATGCTCGGGCTGTTCGGATCCGTCAGATCCGCGGGCAAGTCGCTCGCAACCGGAGTATTGCCGCGGTACTTGCCCTCCAGCTCGTCCGGCGAAATCGGCTGGGATAATGCAGGGAAGCTCGCCTGGGCCTCGTAGGCGTCGCCAATGGCCTGGAGCTTGGATTTCATCTCATCATCAAAATCGAAGCCGGCATCGGTCTCTTTCAAACCGGGAAGGTCAAGCGTCGGCGTTGGTTTGATAGAGGATGCATGGGACGCTGCCACTTCGGGTGTTTGTGAATCATCTGGCTCCGCACTCAAGAAATAAAGCGCGGCACAAAACACCGTCAGCGGTACCGCCGCAATGACCAAATAGGTTGATATCCTGCGCATAGGCGTGCCTTTCTTTTATTCTTATCTTCACGCCAGAATACACTTCGCATTTGCAACTAGTATCCCCCAAATGGGCGAGATACCCGGGATAGATCAAAGAGCGCGGGCACGGCGCAGGCGATACCAGTGCTCGTCGGGACGCAGCACCCATTCAAGGGGGCGTGGCAGCTTGAAATGCGAGGGTTCTACGTCGGTGACCTGCCAACCTGCAAAGGCGGTCTCGATGTCTTCTCGGCTAACGCCCCGGATCAGCGGACGAATTCGCCGCGACCAGCACAATAAGATCACCGTGGCATCCTCCGTGGCCAGGGCGTCCACGCTGCGGGCCATCCGTTGCTGCTGCTCGACGTTGAAATCATGGAATGTCCCGGTATCCAGGATGAGCCGAAATCCGGAACCTACTTCCGCCGCAGAAAGCCGGGTAACGTCCCCCTGCACCAGCTTCATCTCTACGCCGGCAGCCTGAACCCGCTCACGCCCACGGTCGAGGGCCTTGCCCACGACGTCCACACCAGTGACCTCCCAGCCCCGTTTGGCCAACTGAATCCCCCAGATGGCGCTGCCGGTGCCGACATCAAGCGCACGCCCATAGGGTGGCTTACGGCCCTGCTCTTCACGTTCAAGGAGCGATGACAAAGATTGGAAAAACTCCTGATCGGTATCCTCCCACGGGTGAAAGCCTATAGCGTACGAGACTGTCCAGTTCACAGGACTCCCCCTTGGCGCTTGACGATCCGTAGTAGCAGCGGAGCGAAGCATGCCGGATAAGCGGGCCGATTTGTAATAGGTTTGACTCGCGCAGCAGAACGAAGTTTCCGCTTTTATCGCTTGGCACTACGAGCCCGACCAGAGTAGAACGTTTTGGGAAATGCTCACATTTTGCTGGCTTCGGTTTCAGGCTCGCGCCCACCACGCAGCACCAAATACAATAACGGCCCCGCGGATACAAACACCGCAGTCAGAATGAAAAATGGAACGAGATAACCCAGTCCTTTACCTCGACTCTTGGCGTCCTGGTACATCCAGACGCAGGCCAGGCCGGCGAGAATATAGAGGTCGATCACAACCTGAGCGGTATCCGGGCTCGACATAAGCTGGACACCGAAGGCCAATAGTGACTGCTCTGCGCCTGCCATAACCCAGAAAGTGAAGCCCATGAACAGGCAGAGAATAATTAGCGGAATTGTCGAGGCTTTCATGATCGTCCTTGAGTGAGTTTGAAAAATATAACGCCCGGCACCAGTACCTTGTTTAATGGGCTCGAAATCTTTCCCATCTGCTCATTGCCCTTCCCTACCGGTGCGCCAGCGCGAAGTCGATCGCCGCACACACCGCGGCAACCTGCGCGGCATTGCATTGCTCGGCGGTCGCACGGGGGCTGTCGGGATAGACCTCGGTGGTGGTCCTGTAGGGGGCGCTGGTGACACTGGCGCACAGGCCCAGCTGGCTGAGCGGGTACTGGATGACGCCGCGAGCGACCACCGGTGAGCCGAAGATCTCTCCGCTGTCATCGGCCGGAGCGATATGAGTTACCTGCTCAACCGCCTTGATCACCGCCTGCTGGAATTCAGGCTGCGAGTTCTCGCTGTCATCGACCAGATAGAAGCCGTCCGGAATCCCGCCCGGCTCAAACGGCTTGCCGTCGCGGGCAGCCAGCGCGGGGCGAAACTCGGTTTCGTCGGTATCGGTGGTCTCGTGGAGGTCGATATGAATCAGTGCATGATCGCGGACGGGCTCCACCAGGCGCATGAGTGCCGCCGACTCCTCAGCCGGACTGTCATCGCGGAACGAGCGGTTCGGATCAACCGCGTTCGGGTTCCAGCGATGGATGCGCTCGTAAGCCCAGGGACTGACACAGGGCGCGACCAGCAGGTTGACGCGGCCCGTGTAATCGGCGGCATGCTGATCGAGGAACTGCAGCGCGCCGTGGACACCGCTGGTTTCATAGCCGTGTACCCCGCCCGTTACCAGAACGACCGGAAGATCGTCATTCCAGTCACGGCTCCGGAGCGCCATCAACGGATAACTATCGGGGCCATATTCCAGACGGCCATACTCTTTCACGTCGAAGCGCGGGCGCAGGCGCTCGATCACACTCAACACCTCGGTCCCATAGCTGCGTTGACGGGTCTGCCGAGACAACCAATCGGCGCGTTCCGCATCGCCCCAGGGAGCGCCAGGCGTACCGATTGGATAAGGTGCGGAAGCCGTGTTCATATCGCTTTTTCTCCAGTGATGGCCAATGCAGGCAGGCATTCTAGCATCCGCGCCCAAGCTCGCAATCAGACCTGATACCGCCTCAGGACAACGCCCCTAACAGCCGCGGCGCCGCACCGCCTGGCGATTATCCACCATCCTATTAGGCTATTGGTACTGGGCGCCAACGGAGCGCAGCATCGGCGGCATTCCTTTAGCCATCTTGTTAAATGCTACCTCAGCACCTCAATTTTTACGTTGATCAAACCCACAGATGTATTGCCAATACGAGTGAACGCAGATTTTGACAGATCAATGATGCGACCTTTGACGAATGGTCCACGATCATTGATTTCGACAACGACACTTTTGCCATTCTTGGTGTTTGTTACTTTTACCGTTGTACCGAATGGTAGTTTTTTATGTGCAGCTGTATGAAGCTCGTGCTTATAAAGTGCCCCACTGGCTGTCTTTCTGTTCTGAAATTTATCCGCATAATATGACGCTTGCCCGGTTTCAGTGAAACCGACCCAGCTACCTCCGGTTCCAGGCTGAACAGTTGAACATCCAGCTATCAAGCTAAAGAATGCAATTACCAATATATTTCTTAAAATGACCATCATAATCGGTTTCTTTTATTGAATTCACATAACGCCAAAACAGCGGCACGAGCATAAGAGCGCCCGGCGCCCAACCGGGCGCGAACTGGTGCGCCTTGTCAGGCAACGTACTTGTGATCGTCATTCTCCGAGTTCGAGGGGTAAGCTGCGATCTGCCGACCACTCGATGAGCCCCCCGTCGTAAACGGCCACGTTCGGATGTCCCAGCAAGTGGAGGATAAACGCATCGCTCGAAGAGGCAATGCCACCGCCACAGTAGGTAATAACCCGCTCGGCCTCCAACATCGGGCGAAACAGCTCGCGCAGCTCTTCGGCCGGACGATAGCGCATCGTCTTCCGGTCGAGGATTTCCCATGCCGTCACGTTTTTTGCGCCTGGAATATGCCCGCGTCCCCCATATTCTTTACGTTCACCACGATGCTGCCGGCGGCCCAGCGCATTCACGATGCACGTCGTCGGATCCTCAATTGCGGTCAGCACCTCCTCTTTGCCAACGATGAGCTCCGGCCGGACATGCGGGGTGAACCTAGTAGCCGGGTACTCGCAAGGTTTCGAGGAGACCGGACGGTCTTCAAGCCGCCAGGCCTTCCACCCACCGTTAAGGACCGCCGCGTCGTCAAAGCCGAACGTGCGGAGCATCCACCACAATCGCGCGGCCCACATGTTCTCCCGCCCGTCGTAAAGCACGACACGTGTGCCGTTCCCGATGCCAAGTCGGCCCATGTGGTCGGCGAACCGTTCCGCAGTTGGCATCGTGAACGTGTAGGAAGGCCGCTGGGGATCCGATATTTTCAGGAGGTCTGCAAATGTTGCCCCTGGGATGTGGCCTCGCTTAAACCCACGCCTACCGCTCCTGACATGCGGGAATGGCCAGAGCTTCACTTGCACCGTTGCATCCACGATGCGTAGGTCAGGGTCGTCCAGGTGTTTCTCCAGCCACTCTGGTTCGACGAGCGGGTGGAGTGAACCGGTCTCGGGCACATTCATATTGAATTCACTCATGGCAACCCCCTGTGGTTCCGCACCAGTGTCTAAATGCCGCCTAAAACGCCCTAATCAGCCGACGCGTTAGCCGTCGGCTGCATTTGATTGTTAGGGCTTAGATAGCTTTCCATTGAGAAATTCACTAACGAAACCCCGTTTCTTTGCACTTCATTTTTCTTGACCACAGAGAAGCCGCGGTGCTCGAAGAACGGCTTAGCAATGAGTGAAGCCTCAACGTGTAAGCGTTTGATATTTCTGGCCCTTGCCTCCGCAAGTAAATGCTCATACAAGGCAGATGCGACACCTCTTCCCTGAAAATTCGGATGGGTATAAGTACAGTCGATATGACCATTAGCATCCAATTCGATAAAACCAGCTACACAATTTTCAATTAAAGCTATGAACGGTTTTTTCGCTTTCAGTCGCTCAGACCAGTTCTCATAATCCACAGGAGTAGGAGCCCAAGCTTCTTTTTGCTCTGACGTATACAACGAAGGATCAATTGCATGAACAGATTGATGAAACAATTCAGCAACTTCCCTAGCTTTGTCTGCAGAATAAGTTTGTATTTCCATAGTAGCCCTAACGCTGAGCGGAGCGGCGGCTGGTTATCACTGTCTCAGTCATACTCTGCATGCTGAGGCAGATCATCCGTAATCTCGTACCAGGGGGCCTTGCTGGCCACGAATACATGGCGCCCTGCTTTTACTCCCGGATCAGTATTGAGCGTTCCAAGTGGGAAACCATAGATCTTGGGGTTTGCATCAAATTTTGTATAAAGGCTGGAACCACAGTTTGAGCAAAAGCCCTTGTGCTCACCCGGAGACGATTCGTAGAACTTCATCAACTCCTGGCCTTTGACGGTGTGCCAGTCAGAAGACCGCACCTTAGCGCGAGTTCTGAAAGCTGAGGCATGAAGCTTCCGGCACATTGAGCAATGACAGTTCAAAACATCGGTCAGCGGACCATTGATTTCGTACTGAATGCCCCCGCAGAGACAACTACCTGTTTGCTTCATTGATGCAGCTCCTTGTGTGATAACGCTTAGCACACCGGAGCTACGACAGTGGCGTCCGGTCGTGTGACTGGTTAGGGCAGCAAGCTCTCAACTTGAGGAATACCCCATCATCATTTTTCGATAGATTGGGGCCTTGGGCGGCTTTTTGAACTTGGTTCCCAAATAGAGTTCTCGGAAGCATTCGCTCTTCGGCCCCTTCGACGAAGATACCACCTGATCGACAACACCCTCTTCGTTGATCCTCAAGATTTGGGTAATGCCATCGCCTCGGATGCCGTAGCAGCCACCGCGTTCATCAAGTCGAATACTATTCTCATACTGCATCCTTTCCTCTGAATAAGCGGCAACTTCTGGATCACCTTCGATCCACTGCTTTTTAAGCAGCTTTTCCGCTTGCTCAAAATCCAATGCCGCAGAAATTGAGGGAAAGCTCAGTAAAACGATATAAAAAAGTTGTCGCATCCTGTCTGCCTTAACGAAGCCCTAACGTCTGCATAAGGGGGGGGCTGAAAGCCGTCCGGCGGCCGAAGGCCACGTAATGCTGCGACTTGTTAAATGGGCTAAAGGCTGGCGCCGAATGAGCAGCCACCCTATGTGTTTGTTTTATCTCGTGAGCGCAACCATTTGGTGGCTAGGTAACCGATCAATCGGATGAAAGCAAGGTAAGCCAATGCCGCGCCCACAAAGAACCATTGGTTTTCGAATTCCGCCTTCAGCTCATAGTAAAAGGCAGCAAAAGAGAAAATCCCCACCAAATAGACGATGTATTGAATGTCTAAATTTCGCATCGCTTGGCCATCCGTTGGTCAAAGAACGTATAACGCCAATATTCAGCGCGCGGTAGCGCGTCCTGCCCACAGGGCGATGCTGCCCTTGCTTGTTAAATACATTTCAGTTGATGACATAAAACATGACTACGGTGACTAGCATTGATAAGTACCAGAAAACTAGAGCCTTGTAATATTTCCTGCCAACACCTTCAAATTTATGGGGGCAGAAAATACTGATAACAGAAAACGCTTCTAGGACACTGCCTTTATAGTATGCGCTACCAACTCCCGCGATATACAAATAGCTAACTGGTAAGGCAAAGCTCATTACTGTTATGAAGATCTCCATTTCCACCCTGACATTTAACAGATGGACTCAGCGGCCGATTCGGAGGCGCAACGCGCCGGAAAGGCGGTTCGCTGAAGACCCTGGTTAGCTGATGAATTTGGCCATGGCACGGTTCTGCGCTCCTTCTCCAGCTTCCAGACCGGCTTTGACGCCGGCGCGGTTTCCCGCCGGCTGGTTCTGACTTGCTTTCAGCTTACCTGTCAGAGTTTCAACTTTGATCTCTACTCCAACAATAGCCTGCACCAAACGTTCTGTGAAATCCGCTGGCGCATCATCAACTGACCAAGGAGTAACCATTTCCGACTCATGTTGATCTGTTAGATGATGAAGATGATTTTTCAACCAGCTTGGCTCCTGAACAATCCGAGCACTTCCTTGCGCATGGACAGCAAGATAGTTCCATGTTGGGACGACCCTGCCTGTTTCAGCCTTGGTTGGATACCAGGAGGGTGAGATGTAAGCATCGGGCCCCTGAAATATTGCAAGCACCCGAGCTCCGTCCTGTATGCGTTGCCAGACTGGATTATTGCGAGCCAGGTGGCACTGAAGATGTCCAAGTGAATCTTCTGACCGACAGCTCAAGTGAAAGGGGACATGATTAGCCTCAATCCCTTCATCGTCTGAGATGACGAGCAGCCCAAAGCTATAATCGCGAACGTACTGCTTAAGCTTTTTTTGGTTTTCTTCTTTGAAGTGGTTCGGGATATACATGCTTTTAAGTTCCTGAGTAGGGTCGTCCTGGCGCAGCTAACGCTGGAGTTAAGCCGTCGCGCGTAGCGCGGTCGGCTTTAACGAATTGTTGTGTAAATTTTTGCTACTTATAGAAAACAGCAAGCCAGACAGTAATCTCGTCCGGATCTGTCCAGGTAACCTTGTGTTTGAGGTGCGCGGGGATATTTATGTAATCACCAGCCGACAACTCACTTTTTGAACCATCCTCAAACTCTAGTGAGGCCTTACCTTCGACAACCATCACCCATTCGTTCTCATCCTGGTCATACCATCCCTTATCAGGTGAGCTATGACCTTTTGAAACAATGCGCTCAATCCTCACCGTTGACGAATGAACGAGATCTTCAAAAACCTCCAAACTTAGGTCCTTTGGAAGCGAATCAAATATGTTTGTTGGATTCATATTCTTAAATTTACATAACGCGAAGCTTTGCGCCAATTTTGGAGTCGCAAAGCGGTGGAGAAATTGTCCGGCAACTGCGCCTGGTTAGGAAGCAGACTCATGGGATAATGAATTTTTGGAATCCCCAAATAAAGTACCCCAAAAAGAAACGTTAAGTAGCGCCCCAACCCATCGAATCCATTTGTCATTTTCACGAAACGAGTCTCGCTCGAAAAACCAGAGCAGATTAGCGAGGAAGTGCTCTCGTTTTCTTGTTGGTCTGATCCGATGAGCCGCAAACAAATTAAACCAAAAGGTGAGAGCAGCAAATGCCATAAACGAAGCCAGGAAAATCAACTTGCCTGTATCCACTTCGCCCTCCTTAGTTCAAGCCCACGTGGCTGGATATAAAAAGTGCTCGTTTCAACCCTAACCCGGAGCGAAGCGGCGGCTGAAAGCCGTCCGCCTTACGCGGTTGGTTATACTATTTTTCGCGGTCGCAGCGCCGATTTTATCGGCATTAAAGTGCCATCTGCGTAAGCCTTTAGCTCGGCCGCAACCTCATTAAAGCTCAAATTCTTTACCCACTCAGAACTACAGTCATGCGCCAGCTCCATCGCTTTCCCAAACTGCTGCCTAGAAAAAACAAAGGATCCAATAAACGTTATCTGCTCTCGAATCATGCGAGTGAAATCGATATTTAAAGATTGTGAGGCAAAGCCCAGAAAAACGCTTTTTCCATTTTTCTTTGTTTGATTGATGCACTGAGTGCGGGCTAGCTCCGTGCCTACAGTGTCGAACACGATATCGAATTCTCGGCTGAAACTCAGAGCTACCTCCCGGGCGCCAAGTGACAAAGCAGCTTCCAAGCGTTTGGACGATAGGTCTGATACAAAGATTGATTTGCAGCCCTGATCCCGGGCCATTGCTGTTAAGCCCAAACCCAATGAGCCTGCGCCTATCACCAAAACAGAGTCGGTTGACTTTGGTTGAGCGCGCTTCCAAGCATTTACGGCGTTTGCAAAAGGCTCAATAAACGATGCTTGCTCCCAACTTAATGTAGCAGGCATATGGACGAGAGCGCTCTCTGGAACTGATACCTGTTCGGCAAAGCCACCAGGCTTTTGGACACCAATCAGATTCCAGTCGTTGCAAAGCTGGGGCTGACCTTGGTTGCAGTAAAGGCACACCTCACAACCTGATAAAGGAAAGACCGCCACCCGATGACCTGTGCTCGCTAAGCCGCACAAGCCGTGCCCCATTATGTTTGGAAGAGGCCGGAGGCCTGGGCTCTGAAGTGCCGCTACTTCGCTTCCGCCAAGTCCTGTGACCTCTACGTCAACGATCACCTCACCCTGACCTGGCTCCGGTGGAGCAATATTTTCTAGATCTAGTATTTGCGGTCCCTTGAGCAGAAGAGCTCTCATTTAGGTTACACCTCCCTGTATAACGCCTTGAATAAACCGCCGATTTGGAGCGGCAGCAGAAAATAGGTCGGCTTGATTCACTTGTTATGCAGGTTCATCTGAGGGCCCGACCCAAAACAACGGATTGTGCGCTATTTCCCAGAGATAACCGTCTGGATCAGCAAAGTACCCTGCGTATCCACCCCACTCTGTTTTCTGAGCTGGTTTGGTCACAACGGCACCGGCTGATTCAGCCTGGGCCATAACCTGGTCAACCTCCTGCTCAGAGCCCACATTGTGCGCTAGGCTGAACCCTGCGAATCCGCTTGACTCCCCAGAGACTGACGCATCTTCAGCCAAGGCTTCGCGACCGTACAATCCTAGCCAAGTATCATTCAACGTAAAGAACGCCACTTCGGGTGGAGAATCCATTCTCGGAAGCCCGAGACCCTGCTCGTAAAACACTACAGAACGCGGCAGGTCACTTACCCCTAAAGTGATCATGCTAATTCGTGGTTTCATGATTGCTCCCTGCATAACGTCCACGCTGAACCGCTCCTGGAAAGGCAACTGAAATGTGCCCTTCCAGGAGTCGGTTCCGACGTGTTGTTAGGTCCGGGAATGCGTAATAGCCCGGGCCAATGATCGCCTCCAGCGGAACCCAAACACGATCGCTAGAGAGGCAAAAATACCCCCGCCGATCGCACAAGCAACGCTTACCTTCCTTGCCAGCCTCAAACGTTCCCGCCCCTGGCTCAATTTCAGCTCACCTGCATGAAGTCGCTCTTCCCCGGCGTCAACCTTTCCTTGTCCTTCGGCAACCTGTTTTTCTCCCTCGGCGATCTGCTCTCTACCCTCCTTCAGGCCCTTCCCGGCGTTTAGCAGTCTGTCCGCCCACTTCAGGAACAGGTTGTCTTCAGCTTGCGCGTACTCCGCCTTGCCCTCGGACAACTGGCGTCTTCCGGCGAGCAGGTCAACCTTGCCTTCCTCCATCGCAGACTGTCCTTCTTCTAGCCGTCTTTGACCTTCGGCTATTCGGACCTCCCCGGCAGAAATGATTTTAGCGAGAAACAGATAGCCAGCTACCGACGCAATAGCCAATAGAATAAGGATTAGTAGCGTAAGGATCCTACCCATATTGTTATGCCCATCATTTGATCACCATCACCCCAACCATACCAAGCACAAAACCTAGCACCGCGCCCATCGGAGGCGCCCAATGTTTTGCGAGTTTTACTCTTGGGGCGATATCTTGAAATACGGAATACAGAATACCTCCAGAAGCCACAAGCACAATAACAGCAATGGCAATAACTTGGTTTTGCATCCATAAGTAGCTGGACACCCCAAAAATAGGACCCAGAAATGCCATCAAAAAGAAAATGGCCATAATTTTTTTCGGACCAAATTTATAAGATCTGTTCAACTCACGATATGCGTTAAACCCCTCTGGGACGTTTTGCAATACGATTAGCGCCGCAAGCAACACCGCGTCTGTACTTCCGATTGCAAATGCAGTTCCAAGCGCTATTGATTCAGGTATGAAATCAAGAAGCATCGCCACGAGTTGACTGGCCGGCGTCTCCAGCTTTAGAAGATAAATGTCAAGCATCATGAAAATGAGCCCACCAACCAGGAGGCAAGTAGATGCTATCAACGGATCAAGCTTGGCAATACCATAAGGAACTAATACGAGAGCTACCGCAGATAATAGAGCGCCGCCACCAAATGCCATGATGCTGTGACTGAATTCTGCCTCAACCAATCGTGATCTGAATTTTCCGAAGCTGGCCAGAAACGCACCGAGAAGCATCGCCAATCCGGCTGCCAATGTGAGCCCAACAAGGATTACTAAGTTATTCACAATCTTTCCATTTTTAGCGCATAACGCCCCACATCAGCGCCAATTTTGGAGTGAAGCCGGAGGCGTAACGGAAAAATTGTCCCGTGCATGTGATTGTTAGTGCTCATGACTTCCTGCTGCGACTTAGTAAAAACAAAGCAGCTGCTGCTACCCCTATTTCAAGGGCTAAATAGACGTACATGATTGGATTCTCTGAGCCGTCGATAATGAGGCCTACGACACGGCCACAAGCCATGCCGAGCATTAGGAATAAAGTGGCAGCTAACCCAAGCCGGATTGATTCTTGTTTTGAAGCGAGGATGAATAGCACTATGCCAACTGCTATCGACATGCCACCGTAAGTGGCTCTCATATCGGTTAATGCAGCCGCGGTTGTTGGGACAGCGTTTGTAACCAAAAAAGAAAGCTGAGAAGGCGCGAATACGAACCCTAGGCCGTACAAAGCAAAAATTGTGGCAGTGATATTTACTAGGAATTTGTTCATATTCATGTGTTGGATAAAGTCTCGCTTGTGAGCACGAACGCCAAGCATCATGCGAAGCTGCAAGCGGGAGCGAAGCGGACGCTGTAAGCCGTCGCCTGTATGCCTTTGTTAGGCAACTACGGCGCATACAAAGGTTCAAAAAGCGTATCTCAATTCTCAGTTTCTATTCTCAGTTCTGTTTTACTATCTGCATATCCTGCTTTACTCACGAAAATGCTTATGCTTCCGGTTTTAGAGGTCCCGGGAGGTGGCGTTCCACCAATGACCCCAACCTGGAGTACCGTTTGAAACTTCGTGGAATAGAGGCCGTTAGCGCCAGTGACGCCATTGATAGAATGACTGCTTGAGCCTGCCCACATAAATGTTCCAGATATTGGTGTCAACTTTACTTTAGCATTCGGCACAGGCTCATCGTCTTCTCTACGCACCTTCACGAAGAGATCTATGATCTTACCCACTTGCGCGGGTTCTGGTGCATACCAAGCGCTCACTCTAAGCGCCGGAGGGCTGGGTGGTGGGGCATTTAAGATACCTATGACCACCCATCCGATCACCGCCGCGATAACGCTTGCAGCGATTCCCGCCAACCATTTTCCCATTACGGTGACCTCCATTTCTCAAATGCCTAACGCTTGCAGCATGCGCGCCTTTGTAATGGAGCCGAAGGCGCAATGAAAAGGGCGTCGCTGTGCCTGTACTTGTTACACAGCACCGAAATAGCCCCGCAGAATTAGCAAAATAGGCAACAGAAGAACGAATGCAATAAAGAATGCTGGAAAAAATGCCCGGCCCAGAAGTACCAAAAAGGTAGGCCTTGTGTTCAAAACCACACCAGGAAGTTCATCCGAAACCCAAACTTCCATCTTGGCACCAACCACCAATTCTTCGTCGGGCGTGTAAGGTGGAGGAGCGATAAAATGTATTGGGCCCTTCCCCTCAATTCTGATGCCTAGCTGAATCAACTGATCCAGACGAGCACGATGATTCTGCTCGACCAATGCCGAGGCCTGCCTCGCCCGAAATAATGGCTTTAGCTGCGAAAAACGCACCAGTGCGATCAGCAAAAAGATCGCTGATACCGCTATCACATAGTAAACGACGAACTCGGTTGTATTCATGCGGTGTAACGCCGCCAGCATGGGCGAGTGAAACGAGTCCAGCCCACGTTTCTTTGTGGGCGAGCATGACTGGCCTTGTTAGGTGGACGATTAATTGGCTTGTTTACATTGAGCATGTTCAACCTCTGCTACCACTCGAAGCTTCTCTAGCAAAGAATTTCGATCGTCATAGGTGAGCCCCTTCGTTGGAATAGGCTCTAAGTAATGAAGAACAATTGTTCCAGGCCGAATCCTCCATTCACCTACCGGAAGGCAATGCCTAGCACCAGCAATGTAAAGAGGATGAATAAGAGCCTGCGACTCAATCGGCAGAACCGCCGCACCTTTTTTATAAGGCATCAGTTCTCCATCAATACTCCGCATTCCCTCTGCCGATATCAGAATTAAACCACCGTTTTTTGCGTAAAGAGCAGCCTTGCGTAGTTGTCTCTTTGATTGTTTGGGCCATTGCCGAACAATGACCCACCCCATCAAGCTTGTCGCCCAACCTAAGAATGGAATAAGCGCGTATTCGATATTCCAAATACTCATCAGCCGCTTATCACATCTTGAGGAAATAGCCGTTGGGACAATTAAGCTTTGTTGATTGAGGACAACTATAACTCCACCTTCCTCGAGCTGAGACTGACCGTTCTCAAATTTAACTTCGACTACGACCCCAAATATCTTCATCGTTGTTTGACTCCAGCTACGAATAATTCGCCAACTGCGATCTAAGGAAATTGGAGCGACAACTACCGCGGCTCCTAGCATAGGAACCATCAGACTTATCGATAATACATAACGAATTAGTTGATTAATAATATCCATAATTTACCTAACGCCGTTATTCAGCGGCGCCCCGCTAGGGGCGTCAGGTGGAGGGCCATAGGCCCGGAACGAACTGCAATACCTTGTTAATTGCCAATGGTTACTCCGGGCTCCAAAAGCCAGCACCGTTCATTATGCGCGTACCCCAGACGACCATAATAAGTGCTGGCGGCTGGGGCAGCGAGCAGTATGACTTTGCAGTGAGGCCCAAGCTGTGACTGGGTCAATAACTGTAATCGTTTGCCTATCCCTGATCTCTGATAATCCTCGCGGACTGCGAGATCAGACAAGTAGCAGGCATAGTGGAAATCAGTGACGCTGCGGGCAACACCAACCAGCAACGAACCATCCCAAGCGCTAACGATCAGGTTGGAGTTTGCCACCATCCCCTCAAGACATGCGCGATCCTGCATAGGCCGGCGCTCCCCGAGTGTCGAGCTCTCAAGCAGGCCAATGAATTGATCGGCAGTGACGGGATGGTTAACTTTGAACTCGATGGTCATACCTTTCCTTGGCAATTAACGCCCGCAGCATGCGCAGCTTTTTAATGGAGGCGGAGCCGCAATGGAAAAGACGTCGCCATGCCTGCGATTGTTATGTTTTTTTGTAAAAAAGTGACATTTTATTCTTGCAATCTTCAATCATATAAAGTCGCCCCTGAATGTCTTCTACATAAACCATTTCGCCTTCATAGAGCTCCCCATCTATAAAGGCAATCATGTCATTGTAAGAGTTTTCCTCTGATAGTTCGTTTTCAAAAAAATCGCCTTCCTTTAAAGCAACGCAAGTATTATTTTTGGAAAAATCATGCCTTATCGAGTCTAGAACTTTTTTATTATCCCCATCTGGACCGATCTCGTAAATTACGTCAAAGTCTGGATCTTTTGCTGGAATATCAAAGCTCAAACCCTTTGCCTGAATTTTAAAACCTTTAATTATAATTGGTCTTCTACCGACATTAGCCACGGTCACCTTAAATACGTTGAACCTTGTGCCGCTTTCGTCAAAGTTTGAGTGTGATACAACTTCCGCCCAAGCTTTTACTTTGGCCTTATCTCTCTCAATATTGTATGCGGAATATATAAACCCGCATGTCGCGATCAATAGAGAAAACAAAGATAAAATTAACGATGCTTCCATGTGTCACCTAAAAAATAACGCTAAGGTAACCGGCGCCGGAGCGCAGCGGAGGGAACCAAAAGCGCTACGCTTTTGGCGTCCGGTTGACCGCTTGGTTAGACCTACTTCTCTTTCCGAATCCATTTACGAAGTTTGGCACTCATCTCACGCTCCGCGACGCTCATCCTTTCCCTAGTCCTCGAGGTGGTGAAGGCAAACCCAGCTCCCAGAATCGAGCCTAGCAATACGCCAAACAACGAAACCCTAAAAACGACCTCAGTTTTGCCAATAAACACCAGAAGAAGACTGCAAAAAATTACGATCGAGCTAGGCAGAGCAATGTGGCGCTTTTGAATTTTTCGGCCGATTAAAACTAAAACCAGCAGCGCAACTAGTTGAAGAAACGACAGGCCATATATAAAACCGGAAAACCTCCATAAGCCTTCGGCCAGGCCATGCTCGAAGATTAAGACAGCGAGGAGAACTAGTAAAAGCCATGCCCATGACCAATCGAATCTTTTGTACAACGGATCTCCTTCAGTTCACTTCGGTCTAACGCCAGCCAGCAAGCGCGGCTACGGAATGGAGGCGAAGCCACAATGCAGTGGGCGTCGCGTGCCTGGCCTTGTTAGTTTCTTTGCAGATGCTCACTTAATTGCATCACCCGAAACCGACTCAAAGCCTCCCCAGAACCCTTTGTGCGCCCGCACAAAATCTCCTGAAATAAGTTTGAAATTAACGATGTATGTGTCATACGCATAAGGAGAGCTCCCAGTCGAGTGACGAGAACTTTCATCAACAAAACCAAGCCGCAGACGACTTTTTTGAAGATCGTTGTCTAATACTGAGATGTCGAGATCGTAAAACACCAGATCATCCGGAGCGACGTTCGGGTACTCCTTCTGAATATGGACAATTGCGGCAGCTTTGAAGTCATCTACCTTGATTCCCTCGATTGCCTGCACGCCAAACGCCCATACGCATCCCAAAAACAGAACCAAAAACCTCATGACATACTCCTTAAAAACTAACGCTTTGCATAAGCGGCGCCCGACTAGGGCGTCCGGTGGAGGCCCATCGGGCCGGAACAGACTTAATGCACTTGTTCTATTACAAGTACAAATCGTCGTTCGGTTGATACTGAAAAAGCTTATCACCGACATAGACTTGGGAGCATTTTGCGCATTTGTACAGCTGTTTCGGGTCGTTGATCACAAGCAAGTGATAACCCAAAAAAAACAGCATCGCCAAGATGCCCAAAGCATTTTGAAGGACCAAGGCCGCGGCAAAAGCCAACAAGAAACACAAAAGAGATACCTGGCTTTTCGTGCTCCCAGTCCACAGGAATGCCGCTAAAGGATTGCCGACGTAAGGCCCTGCATTCAGCCTCACGTTGCCAACTTTGTCCAATCTGGACTTGCAGACCTTACACTTCAGCATGGTTTGGAATATAACGCTGAGCGAAGCGGCGGCTGAAGGCCGTCCGCCTTACGCAACTTGTTAACTCAGATTTAGATGTACTGTTTCTATTCCGAAGAGAAAGTGATTACGACATTGACCCTCGAAAACCCGGTTTGGATAGATACGGTAATACTCGCTCATTCCCCGAAGATCAGAGTTGTCTGACTCATTTCGCCAGCTTTCAATACACTCCTCGAAAATGAGCCGAAGCTCTTCGGCCATTAGCCTACATATATCAATTCTGGGGAAGAAAATTTCACTTTCCTCAAGATCCTTATGAGCAATAAATTTGTCTCTACAATCTTTCACTTCTTTCCAAAATTCATCGTATTCGCTCTCCTGAAGACAGGCACTTTTTAACAAACGGCTCTTTACAGCGTCTACCGAAAAGCCTTTGCCCGAAGAGAACACGTCAGGCCGGCTAAAAAACTTGGAAAAATGTAGGGCGTCCGGTGTAGGGCCGCCAGGCCCGAAACGTACTACAACTATTTGTTAAAGGCTTTTCAGTCAGCTCTCGGTAGTCACGACAACGCCAAAGATATCGTCTGTAAGACGCTCACAGCTGTCAGGAATCCGCCAATGACGATCAATCTTCTTTGAGAGAGATCGATACCCTGAATCAGAACAAAGGTTCCGACCGCGCCGCTGAAAAAACCTCCGCTGAACTGGGAACCACCAACCGCGTAAACAAATACCAAGTAAACCACTGCCAGAAGATACAGCAATACTCGTAGCGGCTTGACCTCAAAACGCTTGTAGTAAGCTTGGTCTTCTGGGGAAAGATCTTCCTTGCTCACTGCCAACTCCATTGAGCCTTTAACGCCAAGCACAGCGGCGGCTGAAAGCCGTCCGGTGGCCGTAGGCCACGTACTGCTGCGCCTTGTTAAATTTGGTTGCGGGTGACGACATGGATTGCCCCAGCAGCAATGAGCGCGATGGTGGCAATTATGTCTGCGATGACCACCTTGCGAATGGCGTCATTGTACCCGCCAACCGACCACGCAATAGCGATGAAGGACACAACGCTGACAAGGCCCGCAACGATTGCCATTAGTTGTAGCGATGGCTGGAACGCTGCATACACCAAGAACAGACCAAGAAGCCCGAACAGGATGGCCCGGTGACGCATTAGGATTTCAATGTTGGGCTCACCCAGCGAAAGGCCGTATAAGGCAGCAAGGCGCTCAGCACCCAAAACACCGGAAACGGGCAAGAGATGAATGATGCCGACGAGCACCAGCAGGCCTGTGACAACTTTCTCCATGCTTGCCTTTCCTCCCTGAATTTAACGCTAAAGCTCAGCCGCCGCTTCAGCGGTCGGCTGCAGCGCCTTGTTAGCTGATTTGCTGGCTCGAATCACCAAAGGCTTCGATTTTGTAGAAACGCTAAGGCGTACCTCTGGTGTTCCGTGCTCAAAGAGGTTGGAGTATCGGTCCATTGGCAATCTGCAACTCCAAACTTCGCCAGGCCCCAGTACATGTGGCAAATTCTTACCAAAGTGCTCTGTAAAAACCTGCTGAGTCACGCTCATTTGCATGCCGCTCTTATTTTTTGAGTGGGTTGCACGTATTCCCATTACAGTAGTCGGCAACGAACCAGTGTTTACCACCTCAATATGACAGTAGCTTTCGTAAGTGATGGTTTCACCATGTTCCGTCTTCTCTCTCTTTATAACCTCGCCATCATCATAGTGAGTATTCAGGACGATTCGGCTTTTCAAACTAGCGCCTGAATTTAGCCATTTCACGACATCCCAGAGCAGGACCAAGGTGGCGATAACCGCGCCCCACCAAGCTACAACATCTGTACTACCCATGATTCAAGATGTCTCCCTTCATACAGCTAACGCAAAGCACAGCGGCGGCTGGAAGCCGTCCGGTGGCCGCAGGCCACGTACTGATGCGCCTTGTTAATTTGATTCACCCCAATCAACGCCGAAAGCTTGCTTTACAGATTGTGTGCAAAAGTATGCCGTTATCGCTACCGGAATCAGGATTGAGGTGATGAAAGAGATCTGAAACTCTTGATCGGGCGACACACCCAAACCCCAAAGCATGACATCGGATATGTTGTTGAGCCCCAAGAGAACAACGAGAGCTAAGAATACCCAGTAAGCCCATTTCTTGAGGGCTATAGCCGCAAATGACGTTAGAAAAGCAATTACAGAAAAAGCCATCAGCGCAATGGACAGCCCCGAAAAATTGCCGCTCATCAATACACTTACAAAACTAGCACCTGATGAAATCATCAGCCAAATTGCAGCGAGTGCCACGCCTCCAGGGCGCTTCGAGTCGATATTTTCCTGATTGGATACTTCCCGTGCTTCCATTCTGAGAGCTACTCCTTTAGAAATTAACGCTGAGCTTTGCGGCTGACGGTGCCCAGCACCGGCAGTCCGCAACAGTGGCTTGTTAGGCAAAGTTTACGGAACATAAACCAAGCCTACGTGGAACTGTACAATGCCATCGGTTGCTTCCACCTTCCCCGTAAGCACTAAGTCACTGGGACCTTCACCCTCGGTATACAAATCTACCAACACATCCCAGTGAGATCCCATCCACTGTGCGCATGACGTTTCCCAGGTTTCTTCAGGCAGTTCCACGAGAGTCTCGCCATACTCCGCAATGTAATCTTCAATTTGAGTAGCCAACTCAGGGCCAACTGGAGATACCCCGGTGATTGGACGACTCAACCGATAATCACCCTGCACAAATGCAGCAACCACTTTGCAGAGAATTGGTCTCCAAGAAGCTGCGATGGGGTGAGCAGCGCTTTCATCTTTTATTGCGGCCGGTTGATCATGCATTGGTTCTTATTGCCTAACGCCCGGCACATGCGCCGCTTTGGAGCCGCGAAGCGGCGGAAAAGCGGTCGCTGTGATGCCGTTTGTTATGGTTTATCAGATAGTTACCGAAAAATCTCTCTGGCGTAAGCTAAATCACAGGCTATCGTGAATAAAACAAGAGCAAACACCACCAACTGCGCCTGATGCAGTTCGAAGATCCCTCGCCAAGAAACCGCACCATCACTCACGTCCCAAACCAGAACCAAGCAAACAGCGTTAATCAAAAGGATTACGAGATGCGAAGACGATGAAATTCTCTTAAAGCTCATGACTGAGATCTCGTAACACCATAACGCCGAGCGAAGCGGCGCGTCTCACGCGTCCGCCTTACGCGATTTGTTAGCTTGATTTGCGTCTCGATGGCGTAGTTGCCCTCAATGTTGCAGCTGAATGCTCCAAGACATAATTTTGGAGAAGGTTCTCCACAATATCCATCACGTGCTCAACCTCTGCCGCTTTAGGTTCGTGACCTCGGTGGGCGGCAGCATGGCCGATTTCGAGCGCAGCTTCCAAATATTCTCTATTTACCTTGCTAACAAAACCCTGCGCTTCGAGTTGCCCTAGTTTCTGAGCGAACCCCCCAATATCACCAAGCTTCTCCGTCATGTATAAATCTACGAGTGTCCTTGCTCCCATCAGAGCAAGCCGACGACAGTCAGAGCTCAGCGCAATGTAGACCTCCAAGAGTAGGTCTCCCATTTCGTCTGGCAGATGGCTAAGCCAAGCTTTGGGCAGAGGGCGTGAAGTAATTGGAGGATAATAATCGATGGTGGGCTCTGGCCACTCTGAAAATTCAAATACCTTTTGAAAACAGATATTTTCACAACCACAGCACTCGAGCATCGAGTAGGTGGTCCGAGAGCTTATCTCGTGAAAACCGTGAGGATCACTCGGATCAGCCGGCTCACTATCCGATTCCTCTCGCCGCGCGATCACCAAGTGCTTGGTTTCCTGACCGCAAGCATTGCAGTGTGCTCGAGTAATGTCTGGCTCGGTATTCGGCATTGGACTCGACTCTCTTCTACGCTAACAGCGTATTCAACGAACACGTTCGTATAACACGCATTCGTATAATTCCAAAAAAACGAGTTTTCCTGTACGAAAAACCTGTATAAAAACAAAGCATTACAGGAATTCCCACGGCTACCGCCGGAGTTATACCCCCACCCCAGCATGCGTCTTTCCAGCCCCTGGGGGGCGTATAACTCCAAAACAACCCAAACTCTGCTCAACCATATCAGATACTTACACTGCGTTCTCGCACGGTTTCTGGAGTTTTGCGAACGAGTTCGTATAACTCCACCCCGCAGCTTCCGTTGACTGCCAGCGCAAGCTAAATATACTGTATATAAATACAGTTTCGGAGATTTGTGATGGATATGGATGTCCCCTCCCCCTTGCCAGCAGCTCCTGTGAGGTTTCTGGACAAGCTACGCGGCTTCATTCGTATGCGCGGACTTGCCTATAAAACTGAGAAAACCTACCTGTTCTGGATCAAACGATTCATTCGTTTTCATGATCGCAAACACCCGGAGACGATGGGCGCCTCAGAAGTGGAAGCATTCCTCTCGCATCTGGTCCTGCAGGCAAACGCCAGTGTGGGCACTCAGAGAGTGGCGTTGAATGCCCTGGTTTTCCTGTACCGAGAATTTCTCGGCGCCCCGCTCGAAAATCTGAATTATGAGGCCGCGCGCAAGCCACGTAAGCTGCCTACGGTTTTCAGCCCCGAGGAGGCCAGGGCCGCTATTGGCAATATGAAGGATGAATTCCGGCTGATAGCCATGCTGATTTACGGTTCAGGCCTTCGGATCAATGAGGTCTTGCGCCTTCGCGTCAAGGATGTGGATTTTGGGATGCAGCAACTGGTGGCTCGCAGCCCGGTAGACGACGGCTTCTAGCTTTCCCGGTTGCTGGCCGGTATCCGTTTTTACATATCAGCTCTTCGTGGCCCAACCTGAGAGTCAGAGGGCTGTCGGTAGGGTCTTCAACCATGATTCTCCCAGTTGTGGGAGGCAGTGGCGGAAAGTGGATTCCGCCACTGGGTAGGTTATGGCATGTCGTTGAAGGCGGCATCGGTCTTGGCCGCCATGACGAAATCGTTCTTGTGCAAACCGCCGATGGCGTGGGTCCACCAGCTTACGGTTACCTTACCGTATTCCAGAAGAATGGCGGGATGGTGGTCTTCCGCCTCGGCCAGGTCAGCCACTTTGTTGGTAAAGGCCTGGGCCTGGGCAAAGTTCTTGAGCTTGAACACCTTGTGCAACTGCTCCTCGCCATCGATTTCGACGATTTCCCAATCGGGCACTTCCTTTTTCAGGGTTAGCTTTTCACTCTCCGAAACCGTTGGGGTGCCTGCCCGGCAGGCTTCACAGGATTGCTGGGTTAACTCGCTCATCCGTTACCTCCTGAATCTGTTCCATTCGTGTCTACTCTGGGCTTCATGTCTGGCTTTATCAACCGGGGTGCGACGTTGCGTGAGGAAAAACCGGACGGATGCGGGTTAACTGGCAAGCATCGTTGCCGTTTCAGGCACCCCTGCCCGGCGCAACCCTTCCAGGTAACAGTCGATCTGTGCCTGCTCTCTCAGGTAGAACAGCTTTTCCCGGGCAAAGGTTACGGAGAACCCGGGCAATTCCAGCAACAGGCGCGCCGTCGCGTCGTGCGCCGCGGATGTTCGGTTGAGATAGGCCAGGGCCACTGCGCGGTGGGCGCTGGTCCAGTATTGGCAATTCGGGAGGGTCGCGGCCCGGTCCGTCCACTCCAGGGCGGTCTCATAATCACCCTGGAAAATCATGGCGAGGGCACCGTAGGTTAAAAACGCCCACATCTGCGGGTCGTTGGGACTCAGGGCAATGGATCGGCGGAAGTTGGTCAGCGCCTCGTCATAGCGGGCCTCGTAAGCCAGCGAATCACCCAGGCCGCAGTACGCCGCCGCAAAGGTGGGGTTCAGTTCGATGGCGGTCCGGTTTTCGCTGATGGCACTTCGGTACTCGCGCCGGGCCAGTAACACCCGCGCCTTCAGGGCATGAAAGGTGGCATTGTTGGGCACCAGTGACAGCGCCTGGTCGCAGGCGGCCAGTGCCTGGTCCAGGAGGGCTTGTGTGGGCTTGGTGTCCCAGTAGACCATGCCCAGAATCACCGCGTAGGCCCACCAGGCATAGGCTTCCCCAAACAAGGGATCCAGTTCCTGACTTTGGCGCAGCATACGTTGCGCCTCGAGGTTATCCGGGCCGGTGAAGCGATAGAAATGGTAGACCCCGAGATGATAACAGTCCCACGCCTGTAGGTTGGCCGGGCGATTGTGGACCAGCTTGTTGCGTTCGGCGTAGCCGATTTCCGGTTCCAGGCGCGCGGCAATGGTCTCGGTAATGTCGTCCTGGAGTTCGAAGATGTCCGCAATCTGGCGGTCGTAACGGTCGGCCCACTGGGTATGGCCGCAGTGGCAGTCGGTCAGGTGCACATTCACCCGCACCCGGTCGCCGGACCGCTGCACACTGCCTTCAACCACGTAATCCACACCCAGCGTTTCCCCCAGCACCTGCAGGTTGGTGGCCTGTCCCTTGAAGCCAAAGGTGGTGTTACGGGCCACGACATCCAGCCACCTGTGCTTGGACAGGTTGGAAATGATGTCGGTGGTGATGCCGTCGGAGAAATACTCCTGGCCGGGGTCGTTGGTCAGGTTGGTGAACGGCAGAACCGCCACGGCAGGTCTGGCACTGTGGGAGCCGGGCGCGGGGGCCGGATTACCAGGGTCAGGTTCGGCGTTCTCTGGTTCGGGGCCGGGAGCCTCGTTGGCAGTTGGAGTGTCGTCGGCATCCAGTTCCTGAACCGGCGCTACAAACCGGAAGCCTTTCTTGTGTACCGTGCGGATATAGCGCTGGGTGCGGCCATCGTCGTCGAGCAGCTTGCGGGCGATCTTAATGCGGCTGCTGAGCGCGGAATCCGACACAATCCGCCCCCGCCACACGCTCTCGTTGATCTCTTCCTTGCTGAGCATGCGATGGCGATTCCGAACCAGCAGTACAAGCAACTCTATCACCTGCGGTTCGGTTGCCAGGGCAACACCGCCACGGGATAGCTCGAAACGGTCCGTGTCGAGTTCGAAATCGTCAAATTGGTAGCGCATAAGCCAAGCCGGGAAAGCCTGTCCATATCTTTTAAATGGTATGGCAATCTCCACAGTTTCTCCATATTTAAATCGAGTTCCCGCCAAGCTTGGCCGCGGCCAGCAGCCCATAATGGTTACCAATGCAGGAGCATTGCCTGGCTCCTGAGAATTTGTGGAGCGGTCACCATCATGAATGCAGACAGAGCCGAATGCGGCCACCTGACAGAATTCTCCGCACAGCTCGCCCGGCAGCTGGACGAGTTCCTGACCTTTCAGCATCCGGATGCCATGCAGCAGGCGGACGCCTGGCGTCAGGCCTTGGGGCAACCGATACCTGAGAACGGCATCGGCATCGATGCGGTCCTGGCAGAACTGGGCCAATGGGTGATTCCCAATGGTTCCCCCATCCCCAACCCCGGCTGCACCTCGTTCATTACCACCGGTGCCACCACGATTGGTGCCCTGGCGACCCTGGCCGGCTCGGTTGCGGCGCCACAGCGCCTGGGCCTCACCGCCTTCAATTTCCTTGAGGAACTATCTCTGGACTGGATGGCCCGGATGTTCGGGTTGCCGGAGGAGATGAAAGGGCTTTACAGCAGTGGCGGTTCGGTCGCCAACCTGGTGGCGCTGGGCGCAGCCCGGCAGGCAGCCTTTGAAGGTGTGGGCATTGATCCGGCCAGGGATGGGGTCACCCGCCCCTGCCGATTGTACGCCTCCGCCGAATGCCATCACTCGGTTCAGCGGGCCGCTGCCGTGCTGGGCATGGGCCGGCGCTCGCTGTGTGAAATCGACACTGACGAGCAGGGCCGGATGTGCCCTTCGGCGCTGCGCCGACAGTTGATGGCAGATCGGGAGGCGAACCTGTTGCCGGTGGCTGTGATTGCCAACGCCGGCAGTACCAACCGCGGCGCCATTGACCCGCTCCGGGAGCTTGGGAAAATCGCGAGCGCCTACGGCATCTGGTTTCATGTGGACGGCGCCTATGGCCTCCCCGGCATCCTCGATCCCCGGGTTCAGCCCCTGTACGCGGGCCTGGAACTGGCGGATTCCGTCATTGTGGACCCCCATAAGTGGCTGGGTGCCCCGGTCGGCATCGGAGCCACCTACGTGAAAGATCGCGAGTTGCTGAACCGGGCCTTTACCCAGGAGGCGGCCACCTATCTGGAAGGCGCCTGCACCACCGAAGGCGTGGCGCACTCCATGGACAACCTGGGCATACCCTATGCGGACATGGGCGTGGAGCTGTCGGCCCCGTCCCGCGGTGCGGTGGTCTGGGCCCTGATTCGGGAGATCGGCGTAACCGGTTTACGGGAACGGATCGTCCGCCACAACAGCCTGGCCCGGCACGTCGCCGACCGGGCCCGGGCGCACCCGAATCTTGAGGTTGTGTCGGCCCCCACCCTCTCAATCTGCGGTTTTCGCTACCTGAGCGATCGCTGGGGCGACCTGAACGACCTGAACCGGCGCATCCACCGGCGCATGGTGCAGCGCGGGCGGGCTATCCCCAGTACAACCCTGGTGAATGGCACGCTGGCGATCCGGCCCTGTTTTGTGGGTGCCAGAACAACCTTGAAGGAAGCCGATGAACTCGTTGACGAAGTTCTGAGCGTGGGCCAGGAGGTGGCCCAAATGAATGATGAGGCCGCTGGCTGAACTATAATATAAGGATCCCTGGCGTACCCCGAAACGGGTTAGGGCTTCCTTCTCTGGAACGCAGAATAGGAGAAGAATCATGGGTACGCTTTACCACAGCATCCTGGACACCATCGGCCACACTCCGACGGTGCATATCAACAACCTCGGCCCCAAGGGGGTCAATCTCTACGTCAAGATCGAGGCCTTCAACCCCATGGGGTCGGTCAAGGATCGCCTGGCGCTGGGCGTGATCGAAGATGCCGAGCGCCGGGGCGAACTAAAGCCGGGCCAAACCATCGTTGAGGCCACCAGCGGTAACACCGGCATCGGCCTGGCTATGGTCTGCGCCCAGAAGGGCTACCCTCTGGTGGTCACCATGGCCGAAAATTTCAGCGTGGAGCGGCGCAAGCTGATGCGTTTTCTGGGCGCGAAGGTCGTGCTCACCCCGGCCTCACTGAAAGGCTCCGGCATGGTGGCCAAGGCGGAAGAGCTGGCCCGTGAGCACGGCTGGTGGCAACCCCGCCAATTCGAGAACCCGGCTAACGCCGCCGTACACGAACGCACCACCGCTGTTGAAATCCTGGAGGACTTTGAAGGCGTCGGCCTCGATTACTGGGTGACCGGTTTTGGCACCGGCGGCACACTCAACGGGGTTTCCCGGGTGCTGAAACGCAAGAGCCCCAACACCCGCATTGTGGTCTGCGAACCAGACAACTCCGCGATCCTGGCCAGCGGCATTGCCCAGCCCCGGAACGCCAGCGGCGACCACTCGGAAAGCCACCCGATGTTCCGCCCCCACCTGATGCAGGGCTGGTCACCGGATTTTGTGCCCAAACTGGCGGAAGAGGTGATGCAGGCCCACAACATCGATGAATTCATCCCGATTGGTGGTAACGATGCCCTGCAGTGCGCCCGGGACCTGGCCCGCCGGGAAGGCATTTTTGTCGGCATTTCCGCCGGGGCCACCTTCGCGGGAGCCCTCAAGGTGGCCGAGCAGGCTCCGGAAGGGGCCAACATCCTGTGCATGCTGCCAGACACTGGCGAACGCTACCTGACCACCCCGCTGTTTGAGGATGTGCCCATAGAGATGACCCAAGAGGAAATGGCGCTGTCACGCTCCACCCCCAACTACCGGTTCGATATTACCGTGCCCCAGGCGCCGCCTGCTCCGAGCCAGCCGGTCGAACTGGATCCCGAAGCGGTGGAAGAGGTTGAAGCACTGATCAGCGATCCGGACCACCCGGTGATCATGTTCGCGCTGGAATGGTGTGAGTTCTGCTGGTCGGTGCGCAAGGTGTTCCAGAAGTACGGCATCGACTACAAATCGGTCGATCTGGATTCGGTGGCCTACCAACAGGGCAACCGGGGCGGGCAGATTCGCGCGGTACTGAAAGAAAAAACCGGCTGGACCACCCTGCCGCAGATTTTCATCAACGGCGAGTTTGTTGGCGGCTGCACCGATGTCTTTGACCAGATCAAGGACGGCTCCCTGCTCCCCCGTTTGCAGAGCCAGCACATTGGCTTCAACCCGGAAGTTCACGTGGACCCTTACAGCATGCTTCCGGGCTGGCTGCATCCACGTTGATTGCGGGCTATCACCATCGTTCAAAAGGGGGCGCTTCAAGCCCCCTTTTTTTGCTGGCCGACCATGCCTGGTGAAAACCTCAACACTCCCTGCACACCATCCTTGAAATCCAGCCGCTTTCAGAATACTGTATATTTAAACAGTATATTGAGATTTTTCCCATGAGCGAGCTTCTGAAAACGCTGATGCAGGATGCCCGTGTCTGGCAGGGGCACCGGCATGTACAAACCTCCCAGCCGGCGGAACCGACCGGCTATCAGGTCCTGGATAACCAGCTCGGCGGCCTTGGCTGGCCGCGCGGCGCCCTGAGTGAATGTCTGCTGGATAGCCCCGGGATTGGCGAGCTGCATCTTTTGTTGCCACTGATGCAACGGCTGTCCCATAGCGGCAAGACCGTGTTCTGGCTGAATCCGCCACACACGCCCTACGCCCCGGCGCTGGCCCGGGAAGGCGTGAACCTGGATCAGGTGGTCATGATCCACACCGATGACGACGGCGATTTCCTGTGGACCCTGGAAAACTGCCTGCGCTCGCCGGTCACCGGCCTGGTGATGGCCTGGCCGGGCAAACTGGCTTCGCGCGAGGTCCGGCGTTTACAGCTGGCCGCGGAGGCCGGCAGCAACGTGTGCGTGCTCTTCCGTGAGCGCCGCTATGTCGAACAGAATTCCCCGGCCGCCCTGCGGCTCGAGCTGGAACCCGGCGAGCAGCAGGCGCTAAAGCTCAATATCGTGAAGCGCCGTGGCAGTTGGCCCGGCCAACGTTGCGCTCTGGCCATGTCACACCGGGCAGATCTGTCGTTCCGCGAAGCACCCCGCGTGGTTCAGGGCCCCTGGCCTACTTCAACCCGGTAATCACACCATGCTCTGGTTATACCTGCACTTCCCGCACCTGTTGCTGGACCATATTCGCCGGACTCGCGAAGAAGCGGGCGCACTGGTGATTGTCGAAGGCTCCGGACAAAAGGTGATACAGGCCTGCCCCGATGCCCGGGACCAGGGCATACAGGCCGGCATGCGCCTGAAAACTGCCATAAGCCTGGTGCCCGAACTGGGTATGGTGCGGGCAGATCAGCAGCAGGAGGCCCGGATTCTGGAAGACCAGGCCCGTTGGCTATACCGCTATGCCGACCACATTGTGCTGGTGCCACCGGATGGCCTGATGGCGGAAATTGCCAGCCTGCAACGGCTGTATGGCGGCCTGCCTGCGGTCTGGCAGACCGTGGAGCAGGCGCTGGATGAACGTCAGCTGACGGCCTGGCCCGGCATTGGCCACACACCACCGGCGGCCCGGCTGATCGCCCGCACCGGCAAGGGCGAATGCACCGAAGACAGCGGCCATATTCTGCGCACCCTGAGCCAGATGCCGCTGCTGGCAGCGGAGTTTGATGCCCGCACCTGCACCCGCCTGCAGCGACTCGGACTGAACACCCTGGGCGAAGTCTTTGACCTGCCGGCGGCAGAGCTGGCCCGACGGCTGTCCCCCGAAACCCTCGCCTGGGTCCAGAAAATCCAGGGCGCCCGGCCAGACCCGCAATCCCCCTGGCAGCCGCCCCACCACTTCCGGCAGCAGGCGGATTTCGTGCAGGAAATCGAGCAATCCCAGGGCTTGCTGTTTCCGCTGCAGCGCATCCTGTCGGAACTGGAAGAAGACCTGTGCTGGCGCCAGCAGGAAACCGACAGTCTATTGCTGATTCTCCATCACCGGCACGAAGAACCCACCCGACTGCGTATCCGGACCTCCGGCCCGGAGCACCGGGCCGAGGCCTTTCTGAACCTGATTCGCCTGCGCTTCGAGCAGCACCCCCTGAGGGCACCAGTCATCTCACTCCTGTTGTCAGTGCAGCGCTTTCTGGGTCGGGAAGCGCCTACCGGGCAAGACCTGCTGGGCGAAACCCAGGATCTGAACGAAGCCTGGCATACCCTGATGAGCCGGCTACAGGCCCGGCTTGGGGATCATGCCCTCAAGCAGCTTTCACCCCAAGCAGACCATCGTCCGGAACGGGCCTGGAGCGCTTCCGCCGTTCAGCGTAACAACCGGCCGGAGGTAACACCGGCCAGCCATCTGCCCCGCCGCCCTCTGTGGTTACTGCAGGGGCCGCAACCACTCACGGAGGCACCAAGCGCATGGTTTGCCGGGCCCGAACGAATCAGTGGCGGCTGGTGGGACGGCCAGCGGGTGCACCGGGACTATTACATCGCCCAACTCAACAATGGCCAGTTGGCCTGGGTGTTCCGGGATGTCCGGGACGGCTGGTTCGTGCACGGGTGGTTTGGCTGATGTGCGAGCAGTCCTACGCCGAGCTGTTCTGCTTCAGCAACTTTACCTTTCTGACCGGCGCCTCCCACCCCCACGAACTGGCCGAACGGGCCGCCGAGCTGGGCTATACCGCCATCGCCATCACCGACGCCTGCTCGGTGGCCGGCATTCCCCGCGCCTGGGCGGCCCTGAAGGATAGCCCGGTGAAACTGATCACCGGCAGCTGGTTTGAACTTGACGATGCTCCCCCCGGGGCCAGCACCCCCCGATTCATCCTCCTGGCCCGAACCCGCAAGGGCTATGGCCAGCTGTGCCAGTTGATCACCACCGGCCGGCGCCGGGCCGAAAAAGGCCAGTACCAGTTGCTATTCCGGGATCTGGAAACCCACCCGCTGGATGACTGCCTGTGCCTGTGGCTCCCCCCTTCACTGGCGGAAGCCGACGCCGATCAGGCCCTGGCCGGCGGTGAATGGCTGCAACGGCTGTTCGAGCCACGCTTCTGGATTGCCGCTGCCCGCACCCTGGAATCCAGCGAGGAACAGCAACTGGCCCGGGCCCGCTGGCTGTCCGACCAATTGCGCTGCCCAATCACTGCCACCGGCGAGGTGCACATGCACAGCCGGGAACGCCAGCCATTGCAGGACGTACTCACGGCCCTGCGCAACCACACCAGCCTGGAACAGGCCGGCCACTGTCTGTTCCAGAACGGCGAACGCTACCTACGCCCGGTGCCGGTCCTGCAGCGCCTGTTTCCGGAAAACTGGCTCCGGGAAACCCTCCGGATTGCCGGTCAATGCATCTTCGAGCCCGGCAGCCTGCGTTACGAATACCCGCCAGACCTGGTACCGGAGGCAGAAACGCCAGCGACCTACCTGAAACGGCTGACCCGCGAAGGTGAACGCCGCCGCTACCCGGACGGCACACCCCTGACCGTTCAGTCCCTCATCCGCAAGGAGCTGGCGCTGATCTCGGAGATGAAATACGAGCACTATTTCCTCACCATTCACGACATCGTCGCCTTCGCCCGAAGCCGCGGCATTCTCTGCCAGGGCCGGGGCTCGGCCGCCAATTCGGCGGTCTGTTACTGCCTGGGCATCACCGAGGTGAACCCGGCCCGGGTGGAGTTGCTGTTTGAACGCTTCATCTCCAAAGACCGCAATGAGCCCCCGGACATCGATGTGGATTTTGAACACCAGCGGCGGGAAGAGGTCATCCAGTACATTTATCAGCGTTACAGCCGGGAGCGGGCGGCACTGGCGGCCACCGTGATCCGCTACCGCCCCCGCAGTGCCATCCGCGACGTGGGCAAGGCCCTGGGTTTTGACCCGGCGCAGGTGGAGCAATTGCTGGAAGGCATCGACTGGCGCGACAAGGCTACCGGCTGGCGCCAGCAGATACTCGACAAGCGCCTGACCCGAAACCCGAAAGTGGCGGACCAGTTCTTTACCCTGGTCAACACCCTGCTGGGTTTCCCGAGGCATCTGTCCCAGCATGTGGGCGGTTTTGTCATCAGTTCCGGGCCACTGGCCGAACTGGTGCCCGTGGAAAACGCCGCCATGGCCGACCGCACCGTGATCCAGTGGGACAAGGACGATCTGGAAAGCCTGGGCCTGATGAAAGTGGACGTGCTGGCCTTGGGCATGCTCTCGGCCATTCGCCGGGCACTGGAACTGATCAGTGAACAGAAGGGCCAGCCATTCCGGATGCAGGACATTCCTCCGGAAGACCGGGCCACTTACGCCATGCTGCAGAAAGGCGACAGTATCGGTGTGTTCCAGGTGGAATCCCGTGCCCAGATCAATATGCTGCCCCGGCTCAAGCCGGAGACCTATTACGACCTGGTGATCGAGGTGGCGATTGTCCGCCCCGGCCCCATCCAGGGCGACATGGTGCACCCGTACCTGCGACGCAAGCACGGCCTGGAACCCGTGGACTACCCCAACGACGCCATCCGCAAGGTACTCGAGCGCACCCTGGGGGTGCCGATTTTTCAGGAACAGGTGATCAAACTCGCCATGGTGGCGGCAGGCTTTTCCGCTGGTGAGGCGGACCAGCTACGTCGTGCGATGGCCGCCTGGAAGTCCCACGGCGACCTGACCCCGTTCCGGGACAAACTGGTCACCGGCATGCTGGAGCGGGGCCACGACGCCGACTTTGCCGAACGGCTGTACCAGCAGATCTGCGGGTTTGGCGGTTACGGCTTCCCCGAATCCCACGCCGCCAGTTTTGCGCTGCTGGTGTACGTCTCCGCCTGGATCAAGTGCCACCATCCGGCTGCCTTCTACTGCGCCCTGCTCAACAGCCAGCCCATGGGCTTCTACTCGCCGTCACAGCTGGTCCAGGATGCCCGGCGCCACGGGGTTAGTGTATTGCCGGTAGACGTAAATTACAGCCAGTGGGATCACACCCTTGAAGGCCCGGACCAGCACCTCCGCCTAGGCCTCCGGCTCATTCAGGGCCTGTCATCCGCTGGCGCGGAACGGCTATGCCAGCAGCGGCCGGAGCAGGGTTATCGCTCCGCCATCGAACTGCGCAGTCTCGCCGGCCTCCAGCAACGGGACATGGAACTGCTCGCCGGCGCCAACGCCATGCCCGCGTTTACCGCCAACCGCCATCAAGCCTACTGGCAGCTGCTGGGCCACGAACAGCCTACCGAACTGTTCGCCGAAGAAGCTCCGGCCAGCTACCAGCCCGATCATTGCGAACAGCTGCCGGAGCCCAGCGAGGGCCAGAACGTTCTCGCCGACTACGCCAGCCAGGGCCTGAGCCTCCAGCGTCACCCACTGGCCCTGCTCCGGGAACAGGGCCATCTCCGGTTCTGCCTGAGCGCCGAACAGCTGAAAACTACCAAAGCCGGCATCCCCGTTCAGGTCGCCGGCCTCGTCACCGGTCGCCAACGCCCCGGCTCCGCCTCCGGCGTTACCTTCGTGACCCTCGAGGACGAAACCGGCAATGTGAACGTCGTGGTCTGGCTGGAAACCGCCCGTCGACAGCGCAAGCCGCTGCTGACGGCCAGGCTTTTGCTCGTGAAAGGGGTATTGGAGCGGGAGGGTGAGATTGTGCACGTGATGGCCGGCAAGCTGTCCGATCTCAGTCACCTGATCAAGAGTCTGCCGGTGAGCTCGCGAAACTTTCATTAAAAAAACCCCGCCAGGCTCAAGCCGGACGGGGTCTTTTGTCAGTGGCAACGATCAGGTCAGAAGCTTAATCATCACACCGGCTGCAACCGCAGAGCCGATAACACCAGCCACGTTCGGACCCATGGCGTGCATCAGCAGGAAGTTCTGCGGGTTAGCCTCCAGACCAACCTTGTTGGAGACCCGCGCCGCCATTGGCACCGCGGAGACACCGGCTGAACCAATCAGCGGGTTGATCTGTTCCTTGCTGACCTTGTTCATCAGCTTCGCCATCAGAACACCACACGCAGTACCCACGCCGAAGGCGCCGATACCCAGTGCCAGGATACCCAGGGTCTGGGTGTCCAGGAACTTGTCCGCCATCAGCTTGGAGCCAACGGACAGCCCCAGGAAAATGGTCATGATGTTGATAAGTGCGTTCTGTGCAGTGTCGTTGAGGCGCTCGACCACACCACACTCACGCATCAGGTTACCGAAGCAGAACATACCCAGCAGCGGCGCCGCGTCGGGCAGGAACAGTACCACCGCGATCAGCACCACCAGCGGGAAGATGATCTTCTCTTTCTTGCTGACCGGACGCAGCTGGGACATCTTGATCTTGCGCTCTTCCGGCGAAGTCAGCGCCTTCATGATGGGCGGCTGAATCATCGGCACCATCGCCATGTAGGCGTAAGCCGAGACCGCAATCGCGCCCAGCAGGTGCGGTGCCAGAACACTCGATACGTAGATCGAGGTCGGGCCGTCCGCGCCACCGATGATGCCCACCGCAGCGGCTTCCAGAATGGTGAAGTCCAGGATGCCGGCCCAATCCAGCAGCGCCGCACCCAGAACCGTACCAAAGATGCCGAACTGAGCGGCCGCGCCCAGCAGCATGGTCTTCGGGTTGGCCAGCAACGGACCAAAGTCCGTCATCGCGCCCACACCCATGAAGATGATCAGCGGGCCCACGGTACTGCCGATCACCACCAGGTAGAAGTTGTACAGCATGCCGTTACCATAGCCGAAGTCCTGAGCCAGGCCGTTGGCCATGGCCACCTGCGCAGAGGTCGCTTCCTTATAGGCATGCTTGAACGCATCCATGATTTCCGGCGTTACCGCCTGGCCGGCCTGGTAGGACACATCCAGCGCGCTGGCCAGCGCCGCCAGCACTTCCGGCTTGCCGTAGTGGATTGCGTTTTCCGCCGCAGTCAGGGCAAGGCCCGCCTCCGGAATATTCGCCAGAATGCCACCGAAACCAATCGGTACCAGCAGCAGCGGCTCGAAACCCTTGCGAATCGCAAGGTACAGAAGCAGCAGGCCGACGACGATCATAACCGCCTGGCCCGGTGTCATATTGAACAGGCCACTGCCTGTCCAGAGCGTCAGTAATTTTTCCATGGAATGCTGGCCCTTATGCGATTGTCAGCATTTCATCATCAGGGGAGACGGCATCACCGACCTTGATGAAGACTTCACCGATGGTACCGGCCTTCGGTGCGCGAATTTCGGTTTCCATCTTCATGGCTTCCAGGATGATCAGCACGTCGCCTTCTTCCACGGCGTCGCCCGCAGAGACCAGAACCTTGAAGATGTTGCCGCCCAGAGGTGCTACCACGGGCTCACCCTCACCGGCAGCTGGCGCGGGTGCAGACCCAGCTGCAGACGCGGCCGGTGCGGAAGCGGCGCCACCCTCACCCTGAACCTGGGTGATCTCACCGCCCTCGGACACCGCCACAACAAATTTCTTGCCGTTAACTTCAACGGTGTACGTTTCGGGGCCATCGGCTTTCTTGGCGGGCGCCGCGTCGTCTGCGGTCGGCACCGGCTCGAACGCGTCCGGGTTGCCACGGTTTTCCAGGAACTTCAGGCCAATCTGCGGGAACAGCGCATAGGTAAGAACATCATCTACGGTGTTTTCCGCCAGCTTGATGCCCTTCTCGTCCGCCAGTTGCTTCAGCTCGTCGGTCAGCTTGTCCATTTCTGGTTCAAGCACATCCGCTGGACGACAGGTCATCACTTCCTTGCCATCCAGGACACGCTCCTGCAATTCCTTGTTCATCGGCGCCGGTGCAGCACCGTACTCGCCTTTAAGGATTGCAGAGGTTTCTTTAGAGATGGACTTGTAGCGCTCGCCGGTCAGAACGTTCAGTACCGCCTGGGTACCCACGATCTGGGAGGTCGGAGTTACCAGCGGGATGAAGCCCAGGTCTTCGCGGACCTTGGGAATTTCGTCCAGAACCTCGTCAAACTTGTCGCTTGCATTCTGCTCACGCAGCTGGTTTTCCATGTTGGTCAGCATGCCGCCCGGAACCTGAGCAATCAGGATGCGGGAATCGGTGCCACGCAGGCTGCCCTCAAACTTCGCGTACTTCTTACGTACCTGGCGGAAGTAGCTTGCAATCTCTTCAAGCAGGTTCAGGTCCAGGCCGGTGTCACGGTCTGTGCCTTCGAGGATGGCAACCACCGCCTCGGTGGGCGAGTGACCATAGGTCATACTCATTGAAGAGATGGCGGTATCCACGTTATCGATACCGGCTTCCGCGGCTTTGATGGCGGTGGCGGTAGACATCCCGGTAGTGGCGTGGCACTGCATGTGGATGGGGATATCCAGCTCTTTCTTCAGGCGGCTGACCAGATCAAAGGCCACATATGGCTTCAGGATACCCGCCATGTCCTTGATCGCGATGGAGTCCGCGCCCATGTCGGCAACTTCCTTCGCCAGTTCTACCCACATATCAATGGTATGAACCGGGCTGGTGGTGTAGGCGATTGTGCCCTGGGCATGCTTGCCGGTCTTACGAACGGCCTTGATGGCGCGGTCCAGGTTACGAGGATCGTTCATCGCATCGAAAATACGGAATACATCCACGCCATTCTCGGCGGCACGCTCACAGAAACGGTCCACCACATCATCCGCATAATGACGGTAACCCAACAGATTCTGGCCACGCAGAAGCATCTGTTGCTGAGTGTTGGGCATGGCTTTTTTCAGTTCGCGGATGCGCTCCCAGGGGTCTTCGCCCAGGTAACGGATGCAGGAGTCGAAGGTGGCTCCACCCCAGGATTCCAGAGACCAGAAACCGACCTTGTCGAGTTTCTCGGCAATAGGCAGCATGTCATCAAGCCGCATACGGGTGGCAAGCAGGGACTGGTGGGCGTCACGCAGGATAACGTCCGTAATCCCCAGCGGTTTCTTTGTGTCAGTCATCGTGTCAGCCTTCTATTTAAAGGTTCTATCTCTACCGGGTCACTTCTTGTGGCGTGACCGGAATTTAGCAATCGCCTTCTTGATGGCCTCGGCGGTGTCGGGGTCAACCGATGCAGGCGCCTTAGGCTTGGCACGTGGCGTTTTGGCCGGGGTTGCCGGCTCTGGCGGCGCAAACCGTCCTATGAGTTTGGACATGAGCAGTGTCGCGACTACCAGAATAATCAGGAACACGAACACAAACCCCATGCCCGCGATCATCAGATCTACGGCTTGTGACATCAGGTTATTCATATCGAATAGCTACCTGCTTTATTGGTTTGTTGATTTCCCCGATTTGCCTGGCCGGACCACTTTGACTAAAGTCTAAGGTCCCGCTCAAGCAATTCGGGAGGCAAAATCCTGCGTAATTTACCGTTTTAGCCTTCCGTGAGCAACCTAAATGCGAATTGCTATACGGAGTTTCCGAGCTGCACGGCCCACTTTGACAAAACCGGTGCAAAAGCTCCGAAACCCCATGTCACGCGTACCGGACGCGAATTTTCCGGCCCTTGATCCGACCAGACTCCAGACGCTTGAGCGCCTTGGCGGCATGACCTTTGTCAATTGCCACGAAACACTGAAAATCGAAGAGGTCGATTTTTCCGACCGCTGTTCCGGGAATCCCGGCTTCACCCGTAAGCGCCCCCAGCACATCCCCCGGACGGATTTTCTCTTTTCGACCGCCAGCAATGCATAAGGTTTTCATGGCAGGCTCAAGGGGCTTTCTGGGCACCGCCATCAAAGCCTCGGTATCGCCCCAATCCACGGTGCGCCCGCGGTCCGATTCCAGCCGGCTGATCTTGTGCCCCTTTGCCGGCGTGCAAAAAGTAACCGCCAGCCCCTGCTCGCCCGCACGCCCGGTACGCCCCACCCGGTGGGTGTGAACTTCCGGATCTCGCGCGGGCTCAGCATTAATCACCAGCGGCAGGGCCTTGATGTCCAGCCCCCTGGCGGCCACATCCGTCGCCACCAGTACCGAGCAACTCTGGTTACCGAAACGAACCAGCACACTGTCACGCTCGCGCTGCTCAAGGTTGCCGTGCAAAGCCAGGGCGGAAAATCCATTCTGGCGCAGATCGTCCGCCAGCTCATCGCACTGTTGCTTGGTGGTGCAGAATACGATGCACGACGACGGCTGACGCTCGGACAACATCGCCATCACCGCTTCGTGGGCGGCGCCCGGCGCAATTTCATAGAACAGCTCGTGGATATCCGGGTTGCCCTGAGCGGCCTCGGCCCGGACATCCTCCGGCTCACGCTGGTATCGGGTGCTGAGTTTGCGGATGGCGTCGGGCCAGGTCGCCGAAAACATGAGGGTCTGACCTGATTCCGGGGTCTGGCCCAGAATATCCTCAACGGCTTCCTCGAACCCCATATCGAGCATCCGGTCTGCCTCGTCCAACACGACGGTATTCACCCGACCCAAATCGAGCGTGCCTTTTCTGAGATGATCCTGGATCCGGCCCGGCGTGCCCACCACGATGTGGGCACCATGGCTAAGGGACCCGATCTGGGGACCGATTGCCACCCCGCCGCAAAGGGTCAGGATCTTAACGTTGTCCCGGGCTCGGGCCAGCTCCCGAAGCGCCTTGGCCACCTGATCCGCCAACTCTCGCGTCGGACAAAGCACCAGTCCCTGAACCGCAAACAGCCGGGTGTTCAGGTGCTCTATCAGCCCAATCCCGAAGGCCGCCGTCTTGCCACTGCCGGTCTGCGCCATGGCGATCACATCCCGGCGCGCCAGACAATGGGGCAAGGCTTTCGCCTGAATTTCAGTGGGTTGCTCAAACCCCAACTGCTCAAGGTTGGAGGTCATGGCAGGGGAAAGACCAAACGTTTTAAAGGAAGGCATACAAGAAAATCCTGAAATCGGCGAACACGGGTGATGGAGGCAAAATAATGAGGGCGTATACTAGCGCATCAGGATACCAGAGTTTGCCACCAATTAACGGAGTTACTAATGGCGTCCCTACAGGATCAGCTACTGAAAGCCGGTCTGGCTGACGAGAAAAAAGCCAAGGCCATCCGCACTGAAAAGCGAAAAAAGCGCAAATCCCAACCCAAGGGTGTCGTACAGGAAAACGAAGCCGAAGTGCGTGCGCGTCAAGCCCGTGAAGAAAAGGCCGAGCGGGACCGGGAGCTTAATCGCCAGCGTCAGCAAGAAGCCGAGAAAAAAGCGATTCAGGCCCAGATTCGCCAACTGGTCGAAACCAACCGGCTGGATCGGAGCCGGGGCGAGACCTCCTATCAGTTCGTCCATGACAAGAAGATCAAGAAGATTTTTGTCGACGACACCATGGTGGATCAGCTTTCCCGGGGCCGTCTGGCCATCGTGTTTGTGAATGACAGCTATGAGATTCTCGCGGAGGGTGTTGCCAGGAAGATCATGGAACGGGATGAGAATGCCGTCGTGGTCCTTCACGATCGCAAAACCGACGATGCTGGCGAAGACGATCCTTACGCCGGTTACGAGATCCCGGACGACCTCATGTGGTGAGGAGTTATCCCTCAGGCGGGGTGGAACTCTGTTCCACCCCGCCTGACTCTGTACTGAAGAACGCCCCAAACAGCCCACTCAGTGAAGCTTGTGGCGCTCAAAAATTTCCAGAATTTCCTTCTCGGTTTCCGCAGGAACACTCACTTTTACCACCCCGGCTTCCTCATCAATAAAGATATTGTCTCTTGGAATACCGGACGCGATCAGATCATCCCAGGTGTTCTTGGCCTGATCATGATTGTCATAAGCTCCATTGATCGTTTTATTCATAAGACCAACTCCTTTAAACGTACGACCCTCCATTATCAAGAATAGTCACCACCACCAGATATGTTCAATTTTTAACCACACCATACTTGATCCGCGACAAATATCCCGACATCCGGAGAACGCAAGTCTGCCGTCACCCGCTTTATTTCCAGCCAAGTGCAACTATTTCGCGCCTCGAAACGAATTACCTGGGCAATAACTCGCAAAATCTGTGATCACACACTATCTCGGGGAAATACCATGAACCATAAGATCAAGCCGTCATTGTTCGTCGCCGCCATTGTGTCCGCCCTGGGGCTCGCCTCCGCAGCCCATGCAGGACATACCAACCACGTTCTGAGCACACAACTGAGCGCCAAAGCGCTGGTTGATACGAAGGGCGACAGCAACGGCAAGGGCCATGCCCATGTATTTGGCATAGATGGCGATCCCACAACGCTCTGTTACGTCATTCAGGTTGAAGGCATTCAGACTGTTCCGGTGAAAGAAGGCATGGCGGCTCATATCCATGAAGCCGGGAAAGGCATGAATGGCGCCCCCGTGGCTGCCCTGGCCGGACCTGAGGATGGCGATGCCGCGGACTGCCTTACCGAAGGCGAGAAAGGCAAATTCCCGACTGGGGAACAAGGCATCGTGAAGCGGATTCTCGAGAATCCGGCCGATTTCTACATCAACATCCATAACCCCGAGCACCCGGATGGTGCACTTCGTGGCCAACTGATGGGGCCCCATGGCATGAAGCTGTAAGCCGGATCTTCAGGCAATAAAAAACCCCGCTCATTGGCGGGGTTTTTTATTTCGTATGGCGCGGCTGGGAGGATTCGAACCTCCGACCGCCTGGTTCGTAGCCAGGTACTCTATCCAGCTGAGCTACAGCCGCTTGAAACTGGTGCAGGTGTTGAATTAATGGCGCGGCTGGGAGGATTCGAACCTCCGACCGCCTGGTTCGTAGCCAGGTACTCTATCCAGCTGAGCTACAGCCG
>NZ_JAHZIL010000001.1 GCF_019443085.1 Marinobacter sp. F4218 | reverse complement strand
CGCATCAATCACTTGCCTGGTTGAATGCCACTTCAACCTGCTCTCGTTTTCCGGATGGAAAATGGCGGAGAGGGAGGGATTCGAACCCTCGGTACGATTGCTCGTACGGTTCCTTAGCAGGGAACTGGTTTCAGCCACTCACCCACCTCTCCTTGAGAACGGGGCGTATACTACCATAATTTTTCTGTTTTCATAGGGTTGACAGGCGATTTTTCCATCCCGATTTCCCTGGCAAATAAAAAAGCCGTTCAGGTCTCACTTGAACGGCTTTTTATCTCTCAGCTATTGCCCGGTTCCGGCTCTTCAGAGCCCTTCTCCGACTGAATACGCTGGTAGATTTCTTCACGGTGAACCGCTACTTCCTTCGGGGCATTCACGCCAATTCGCACCTGGTTCCCCTTCACTCCGAGTACGGTTACGGTGATTTCATCACCCACCATCAGAGTTTCGCCAACGCGGCGAGTCAAAATCAACATATCCCTTACTCCCTATCCAGAGCTACCTGTTCCGACAAATGATTTGTTATTTACTATCGCATTTATAGCGGGACCACTGACCGATCAAAAGACGCACATCCCCTTATACGGTTCCGTTTTGTCATAGGCTCAATAAATGGTTCCCTTATTCAAGGAGGTCCTACAGATCGACCTGATATCTGCTTGCTCAGACCTCTTCTTCTACCGCGGGCTTGTCCAGTTCAAACTCACTATGCAGTGCGCGAACCGCCAGCTCGAGATATTTTTCATCAATCACCACGGAAATCTTGATTTCCGATGTGGAGATCATCTGAATATTGATGCCCTCATGGGACAACGCCTCAAACATTCGGGTGGCAACACCGGCGTGGGACCGCATGCCTACGCCGACGATACTTACCTTGGCAATCTTGCTGTCGCCACCCACTTCACGGGCACCCAGTTCATCCGAAACCCGCTGCAGAACTTCCTTCGCGCGCTTGAAATCGTTGCGGTGCACGGTGAACGTGAACGCGGTCTTGTTATCCTCGCCCACGTTCTGAACGATCATATCTACTTCAATATTAGCATCGCTTACCGGTTTCAGAATGCGCAATGCACTTCCCGGCGTGTCGGGAACGCCGACGATGGTCAGTTTTGCTTCGTCGCGGTTAAAAGCGATGCCGGAAACAACCGGTTGCTCCATGGCGTTTTCATCCTCAAGAGTGATCAGGGTACCTTCACCTTCCTGGAAGCTGGAAAGAACCCGTAATGGAACGTTGTATTTGCCTGCAAATTCTACCGAACGGATCTGGAGAACCTTGGAGCCCAGACTCGCCATTTCGATCATTTCTTCAAAGGTAATCCGGTCCAGGCGCCGGGCACTGTCGACAACGCGGGGATCAGTTGTGTAGACACCGTCAACATCGGTGTAGATCTGGCACTCGTCCGCCTTGAGGGCAGCGGCCAGAGCAACGGCCGTGGTGTCCGAACCACCCCGCCCCAACGTGGTTATGTTGCCGCATTCATCAATACCCTGAAAACCGGCCACAACCACAACCCGGCCCGCATCGAGGTCTTCCCGCATGCGCTGCTCATCGATCTGTTTGATGCGCGCCTTGGTGTGCGTGCTGTCAGTCACAATCCGCACCTGGGAGCCGGTGTAGGACCGGGCATCACAGCCCCGTTTCTGCAGGGCCATGGACAACAGCGCAATGGTGACCTGCTCGCCAGTGGAGACCAGAACGTCCATTTCACGGGGCGTCGGCTCTTCCATAATGTTCGAGGCCAGAGCAATCAGGCGGTTGGTTTCGCCACTCATGGCTGAAACCACCACCACTACATCATGACCTTCCTTGCGGAACCGGGAAACCTTGTCGGCAACCGCTTCAATTCGCTCGGTTGTGCCAACCGAGGTGCCACCAAATTTCTGAACCAACAGCGCCATTTTTTCCAATATCCAAAACGGGGACTCACAGCGAAGCACCGCCTCGCCAGTCGTATGAGAAAACGAGCGGGATTATAAACCCCTGCCCGTCCTCACAAACAGTTGCTTAACCAATATTTTCTTCAACCCAGGCAGGAATGCCTGCGAGTGCATCGGCCAGCTTGCTCGGATCGTTACCGCCACCCTGAGCCATATCCGGCCGGCCGCCGCCTTTGCCGTCAACCTGTGCCGCCAGATGCTTCATGAGATCGCCGGCCTTGATCCTGCCCGTGGCGGACTTGGTCACACCGGCCACCAGCGTCACCTTGCCATCTTCAACACTGGCGAGGACAACCACTCCTTCGCCCAGCTTGTTCTTGAGCTGGTCGGCGGTTTCCATCAGGGCTTTGCGATCGGCGCCCTCAAGCTCGGAGGCAACAACCTTCAGACCTGCGACATCCACCGCTGATCCGGCCAGGTCGGTTCCGGCGGAGCTCGCCAGCTTGGCCTTGAGTGCATCCACTTCTTTTTCCAACTGGCGGTTGCGATCCAGCGTCTGCTGGACCTTTTCGACCACGGTGTCCCGGGTAGCCCGAACGAGGCCTGCGGTATTGCGCAGAGTGCGCTCGGTGCTGTCCACCCACTCCAGCGCGCCAAAACCTGTGACCGCCTCAATTCGGCGCACCCCGGCGGAGATGCCACTTTCCGAAGTAATGCGGAACAGGCCGATATCCCCGGTTCGGGCAACGTGAGTACCGCCACACAGTTCCACCGAGTAGCTGTCTGTACCCATGCTGAGCACGCGCACCGTATCCCCGTACTTTTCACCAAACAGCGCCATGGCCCCCTTCTCCTGGGCCTTTTCCATGTCGGTGATTTCGGTTTCAACGGGCGTGTTGTCGAGGATCTGCTCGTTAACCTGGCGTTCGATTTCCTTCAGTTGCTCCGGCGTAACCGGCTCAAAATGCGAGAAATCGAAACGCAGTTTGTCAGGATCGACCAGCGATCCCTTCTGGGTAACATGATCGCCCAGGATCTTGCGCAATGCCGCGTGCAGGAGGTGCGTGGCAGAATGGTTGCGCTTGGTGCGCTCGCGACGGGCGTGGTCGATCCGGGCATCCACTTCCAGGCCCGGGAACAGCTCACCTTCAATCAGGGTACCCACGTGCAGGTGGTTATCCCCTTCCTTGCGCGTATCAGTCACTTTGAAGCGGCCGCCGCTCCAGGTCAGCAGGCCGGTATCGCCGACCTGGCCGCCAGACTCGGCGTAGAACGGAGTGCGCTCCAGAACCACAACCGCCTCATCGCCGGCTTCGGCGCTTTTCTCCTCGCCGCCGACAATCACGGTACGAATGCGCTCGTGGCCGTCGATATGGTCGTATCCGGTAAACTCGGTCTTGCCTTCAATGTTGAGGCCCGCGGCGTTGTAATCGATACCAAACTTGCTGGCCGCACGGGCACGATCGCGCTGGCGCTCCATGGCTTGCTCGTAGCCGTCGTAGTCCAGTGCCAGTCCGCGTTCGCGGGCGATGTCGTTGGTCAGATCAACCGGGAAGCCGTAAGTGTCATACAGTGTGAAGATGGTTTCGCCCGGAATCACGTCACCTTCCAGCTCGGCGATGTCCTGCTCCAACAGGCGCAGGCCCTTGTCCAGGGTCTTGGCGAACTGCTCTTCTTCCTGCAGCAATACCTTTTCAATCTGCTTGCGGCTGCTCACCAGCTGCGGATAGGCCTCGCCCATCAGATCGGCCAGAGCCCCCGCCAGTTTGTGGAAGAACGGCTGGGTTGCACCCAGCTTGTTGCCGTGGCGGGCAGCCCGGCGAATGATGCGGCGCAGCACGAAGCCACGACCTTCGTTGGAAGGCATCACGCCATCGGAGATCAGGAAAGCGCAGGAACGGATGTGGTCAGCCACCACACGCAGGCTGGCCTCCGTCGCGGGCACACCGCCGAGCACGTCGGATGCGGCCCGCAGCAGGTCCTGGAACAGATCGATTTCGTAGTTGCTGTGAACGCCCTGCAGAACCGCAGTGATCCGCTCCAGGCCCATTCCGGTGTCCACCGAGGGCTTGGGCAGCTTCATCATCTCGCCGTCGGCGGTCCGGTTGTACTGCATGAACACGACGTTCCAGATCTCGATGTACCGGTCGCCGTCTTCCTCGGGACTTCCGGGAGGGCCACCGGCCACATCGGGACCGTGATCGTAGAAGATTTCCGTGCAGGGGCCACAGGGGCCGGTATCGCCCATCTGCCAGAAGTTGTCGGACGCGTAGCGGGCACCCTTGTTATCGCCAATGCGTACAATGCGATCGGCGGGCACGCCTATTTCCTTGTTCCAGATGTCGTAGGCTTCGTCATCGTCGGCGTAGACCGTCACCCAAAGCTTTTCGGTCGGCAGCTTGAGCCACTCATCACCGGTCAGGAAGGTCCAGGCGTAATTGATGGCCTCGCGCTTGAAGTAATCGCCGAAACTGAAGTTGCCGAGCATCTCGAAGAAAGTATGGTGGCGCGCGGTGTAACCCACGTTTTCGAGGTCGTTGTGCTTGCCGCCTGCACGGACGCATTTCTGGGAGGTGGTCGCCCGGGTGTAGTCGCGCTCTTCCCGCCCAAGAAACACATCCTTGAACTGGTTCATTCCCGCATTGGTGAACAGCAGCGTCGGATCATCCGCCGGTACCAGTGAACTGCTCGACACAATGGTATGGCCTTGCTGTCTGAAATAATCGAGAAACGCCTGTCGCAACTCTGCGGTTTTCATAGCCCTTTGATACCTTTCCAGAAACTCGCCGTGAAACCGGCGGGTCCGCGATTGAATACGAATACTTACATGCGTGTGCAAATCCGCTACTCTAGCACACGCCGAGAACAGGAAAAACGTGAAACATCACAGGAGAACCCATGCCCCGACGCTTCCATGACGCCGAGGAACTCTTACCCCCAGCCACTTTTGTAAAGCGCGCGCTTGCCATTATCTACGACGGGCTGATCAGCATTGCCGTTTTGCTCGTAGCCACCTGGGTCTACACCGTGATCGGCGGCTGGATCACCGGCTGGGATCGCTTCGAGGAAATGGCGGAAGCCGGCCAGCTCTCGGGAGATCCGGGCCTGACCTTCGTGCTGTTCCTGGTGCTTTATCTGTTCTTCGCCTACTTCTGGACCCGCATCGGCCAGACGCTTGGCATGCAGGTCTGGCGGATCCGGATCGAAAATCTGGATGGCACGTCGGTAAGCTGGAGCCAGGCCCTGCGGCGCTACGTGACCGCCGCGGCCGTCTTCTTTCTCGCCCTGCTGGCAGGTTATTACGTGGGCTCGGCGACTCTGTTTGTTTCTCTGCCAGCCATCATCGCGCTGTTCCTGCCCATTAACGGACTGTCCGCTACCGACCGGATGTCAAACAGCGTGGTGGTTCAGGTCCCCAAGGAAACCCGCTGACCGCCAGGGCCGCTACCCGGCCCGGCGCATCAGGATCGCACCAACCACGGCATTGACCGCAATCGGGACAAGCACCGCCAGCATCGGATTGAAGCCGTACACCAGGCTCATTGGGCCCAGCAGATCCTGCATGTATTTGAACAGCAGGCCCACCAGCAAACCGGTAAACACCCGGAACCCCATGGTCACCGACCGCAGTGGCCCGAAGATAAAGGAAATGGCAACGAGCACCATGACCGCCGTACCGAGTGGCATCAGGGTCTTTTTCCAGAACGCCAGCCAGTAGCGTGAGGCGTTCAGATCCTGGTCCTCCAGATACCTGGCGTAGGTGTAGAGACCGGACATCGACAAGTTCTCCGGTTTCACGATCAGCACGCTGAGCACACTCGGCGACAGGCCCGTCTCCCAACGAAGTGACGGGTGCCGGACCAGCCTGGTTCCCGTTTCCTCGATTCGGGTCGTGCGGACGTTTTCCAGGCTCCAGTGATCGCCCTGGAAAATTGCCCGCCTGGCGAAACTCGATGACTGAAGTTCGCGCTCCTCGTTAAACCGGAACAGCGACACCCCGTGCAGCACCCCGTTGGGCTGAACCGCGTTGAGGTGAATAAACACATCCCCTTCCCGGTGCCAGACCCCGGTTGCCGAGGCAACGTTGCTTCCCGCACCCAGGGCAACCGCCTTTTCACTCTGGGCCAGCCTCTCGGCCGGCGGGGCGACGTACTCGCCGATCAGAACGCCCAGCACCACAACCACCAGGGCCGGTTTCATGGCAGACCAGACGATTCGCTTGAGCGACACCCCGGCGGCCCGGATCACTGTGAGCTCGGAGGAACTCGCCATCGAGCCCAGACCGACCAGGCAGCCCATAAAGGCGCCCAGAGGCAGGTAATCGTAGATGCGACGCGGGAGCGTCAGGGCAACGTACCAGAGCGCCTCAAGTGTCTGGTAGTTATTGCGGGTGTCTTCCAGTTCCGCGATAAATCCAAAGATCAGGTCAAGCGAGAGCACCACCACCATGACCAGGAACATCGCGCCACCGACGGTGCGCATGACATAACCGTCAATCCTACGCATGGGCGCGGGCCTCCCTTAAGGCGCGGCGGCGGTACAACCAGGCCGGACCGAACTGCAACCAGAGGCCAAAGGCGAGAAACAGCCCATGCACCCAGAGCATGCCGATCCATTCGGGCACCTTGCCGTTCGCCAGGGCATCGCGGGCGACAATCAGCAGCCCCAGGTAGGTGATGTAGACCAACATCGCCGGCAGCAGGTGAAAGAATCGACCCTGGCGGGGATTCACCCGGCTCAACCGAACCGCCAGCAGAGTCACGATCGGCACGATCAAAGGCAACGAGAAACGCCAGTGCAGCAGTGCGCGATCCTCGGGATTGTCGGACTCCATCAGGGCCAGGGTACTGATCCCTTCCTCCAGTTCACGGGTACCCTTTTCACCGCTTTTGATCTTCAGCCCATAGGCATCAAAACCAGTCACGTTGTACTCGAGCCGACCGGGAGTGCCGTCAAAACGCCCACCATCTTCCAGAATCAGGAACCGGCTGCCGGTCTCACGGTCGATCAGCTGCGACCCCGACTCGGCGGTAAAGATCGTTACGCCCTCGCCATTCTTGCCGTATTCGGCGATGAACACGCCCCGCAACTCGCGCTTGTCATCACTCAGGCCCTCGGTGTACGTCACCCGGCCGCCGGCGCTGAAGTCCTGGAAGCGTCCCGGCACCAGCATTTCGAACTCGGTGGCCTGGCGCTGCTCATTGAAAATCCGCTCTACCTGCTTCATGCCCCAGGGCGATACGTACAGGCTCATTGCGCCAACAACAACCATCACCGGCAGGCTGCCCAGCAGCGTTTTCGCCAGCAGCTGCCGGTCACTCACGCCGCAGGCAAACAACACCGTCATCTCGCTTTCCAGATACATCCGTCCATAAGCCAGCAGAATGCCGATGAACAGCCCCAGCGGCAGGATCAACTCCAGAAAACCCGGAAAACGAAACGCCATGATCGAGAACAACACGTCTGCGGCAATCTCGCCTTCTGCCGCGCTGCCCAGATATTTGAGGAATCGGCCACTCATAAACACCAGCAACAGAATGCCGGAGACGGCAACCATGCTGATCATCACCTGGCGAACTAGATAACGGAAAATAATGCTCAAATGGGTCTCTCTGCCAGTGCCGGTAAAATCATGGAGGAAACAGATAACTGCGCGTATTCTATGTAACCTTTGGGCCGAATGACAGAGTGGAACGTTTACGGTCAGGCCAGACTGCACAGGCAGGCCTGCCGGTTGATAAACTCCCTGCCAACCCCAATGCTAGACTAGATCGGAAATCCCCTCCGCCCACCGCGGACAGTTCTTCAGAACAATCAACAGGAGTTGCCATGAATTTCAGCCTGAGCAGTAAAGCCATTGTCAGTACAAAAGCCGACTGCCTTGTCATCGGTCTTCCCGAGAAAGGCACCTGGCCGGAGTCCACGACTCAGGCGGACGACGCGCTCGGCGGGCTGATCAAGACACTCCAGAAAAACGGTGATATCAGTGGTAAGAACGCCACCACGCGCTCTGTTCCGCTGAGCGACCAGCCTTGGAGCCGGCTGCTGGTCGTCGGTACTGGCAAAGACAGCGAGCGCACCCCGGCAGCTTACCGCAAGGCCCTGATCGCGTTGGTCGGTGCTCTGAAAGATGGTCCGTCGAAATTAGCCCTGGTTACCCTGGCCGACACGGCCGTGACCGGCGCGGATGCGGTGAGTTCCGAGGAAGCCCGGCTGAACCTGATCGGCCGCACCCTGGAGGAGCAGCTCTACACGTTCACCGACTATAAGAGCGAGAAGCCGACTGCCCGCAAGCTGAACAAGGTCCTGGTCACCGCTTCCGCAAGCGGCAAGGCGCTGAAGGATGCCTTCAATCTCGGCCTGGCGACCGGCCGCGGCATGAATTTCACCCGCGATCTGGGCAACACCCCACCCAACATCTGTCATCCGGAATGGCTGGCCCAACAGGCCAAGAAACTGGCGAAGGACCACGACTGCATCAAGACCGAAGTGTTTGATGAAAAGCAGATGGAAAAGATGGGCATGAACACCATCCTGGCCGTTGGCAAAGGCAGCACTCAGCCACCGCGCCTGATCGTGATGGAGTACCGCGGCGGCAACCCGAAAGACAAGCCCCAGGTCCTGGTTGGCAAGGGCATCACCTTTGACACCGGCGGCATCAGTCTCAAGCCGGGTGCCGGCATGGATGAGATGAAATACGACATGGGCGGCTCGGCCAGCGTATTCGGCGCCATGCAGGTATTGGCGGAAACCAAACCCAAGATCAATGTGGTGGCAGTCATTGCCGCGGCCGAGAACATGCCGGACGGCGGTGCCTGCCGGCCCGGCGACATCGTGACCACCCTGTCCGGCCAGACCGTCGAGATCCTCAATACCGACGCCGAGGGCCGACTGGTGTTGTGCGATGCGCTCACCTACGTGAAGAAGTTTGACCCGGCGGCAGTGATCGACATGGCCACGCTGACCGGCGCCTGCATCGTTGCCCTCGGCCACCACGCAACCGGCCTGCTTGCCAACAACGATGAACTCGCCAACGAACTTCTGGCGGCGGGTGAACGGGCGGATGACCGCGCCTGGCGCTTGCCCCTGTGGGACGATTACCAGAGCCAGCTCGACAGTAACTTTGCCGACATGCAGAATATCGGCGACCGTTCGGCGGGCACCATTACTGCGGCCTGCTTCCTGTCCCGCTTCGCCAAGGAGTACCGCTGGGCGCATCTGGACATAGCAGGCACGGCCTGGCAATCCGGCAAGGCCAAAGGCGCATCCGGTCGCCCGGTTCCCTTGCTGGTTGACTACCTGATGTCCCATGCCGGCAAGTAACCCCGACGATCGTCCGGAGGCCGGCAGCCCAGCTGCCGGTGCTGCCGGACAAGACAGCCCCGATCAGCGCTACTGGTTCCACATCCTCGCCCAGAGTACGCCCGCGGCCCGCAACCTCCACGCCGCGAAACTGGTGGACAAGGCCTGGCAACAGGGTGATCGGGTCTGCATTGTCTGCGACACCATGCAGCACGCCCAGGAACTGGATGACCTGCTGTGGAATTTCAGCCCCGACGCGTTTATTCCCCACAGCGTGGTGCCGGACTCCGCCACCACCTGCACCGACCCCGTCGGCATTCTGCTCTGCCCGCCGGGCGCCGGGGACTGGGATACCGTCATCATCCTCTCCAGCACGCTGCCGGCTGATGCGGACCGGTTCAAGCGGCTGGCCCTGGTTGCCCACAACGATCCGTCCGTCCTGGACCAGGCCCGGTCCCATTTCCGGCAACTGCGGGCGCTCGGAATCGAGGCCCGGGTTCACGACCAGAGAAAGCGCTGAGGTTCGCCGCAGCACGAGCGACCATGTATAATCGGGCGTCTTAATTTCCCCTTGCGAATCAACCAACGGTCACCAGCAGAAACCCATGGAAAAAACCTACCAGCCAGAAAACATCGAGCGCCAGTGGTACGAGAACTGGGAATCCAAAGGGTATTTCCGGCCCTCCGGTGAAGGCCAGTCCTACAGCATCGCCATCCCGCCGCCCAACGTTACCGGCAGCCTGCACATGGGCCATGCGTTCCAGCACACCATCATGGACACGCTCACCCGCTACAAGCGTATGCAGGGCCACAATACTCTCTGGCAGGTCGGCACCGACCACGCCGGCATCGCCACCCAGATGGTGGTTGAACGAAAGGTCGGCGCAGAAGAAGGGAAAACCCGCCACGACCTCGGCCGTGACGAGTTCATCAAGCGCATCTGGGACTGGAAAGAGCACTCCGGCGGCACCATCACCCGCCAGATGCGTCGCCTGGGCAATTCCGTGGACTGGGACCACGAACGTTTCACCATGGACGACGGTTTCTACAAGGCCGTTCAGGAAGTCTTTATCCGCCTGTACGACGAAGGACTGGTGTATCGCGGTAAGCGCCTGGTGAACTGGGATCCGAAACTGCACACTGCCATCTCCGACCTTGAGGTGGAGAACAAGGAAGAAAAAGGTTTCTTCTGGCACCTGCGCTACCCGCTGGCGGACGACGAGCAGACCCAGGACGGCAAACGCTACCTGGTGGTCGCCACCACCCGACCCGAAACGCTGCTGGGTGATACCGCCGTAGCCGTCCACCCGGACGATGAACGCTACCAGCACCTGATTGGCAAGTTCGTGATCCTGCCGCTGGTCAACCGCCGCATCCCGATCGTGGCCGACCACCACGCCGACCCGGAAAAGGGTTCCGGCTGCGTGAAGATCACCCCGGCGCACGACTTCAACGACTACGCCGTTGGCAAACGCAACGACCTGCCCATGATCAACGTCATGACTCAGGACGCGAACATCCGGAGCGTGGCCGAAGTGTTCAACGCCGACGGCACTGAAAACTCCGAGATCGACGGCAAGATTCCGGCGGCATACGCCGGCCTGACCCGGGAAAAGGCCCGGGACCAGATCGTCACCGACATGAAGGTCAATGGCCTGCTCGAGAGCGTGGAAGACCACGTCCTGAGTGTTCCCCGGGGTGACCGCTCCGGCCTGATCATCGAGCCGATGCTGACCGACCAGTGGTTCGCCGACGCCAAGACCCTGGCCAAGCCGGCGATCGAAGCGGTGGAAGACGGTCGCATCCAGTTCGTGCCCAAGCAGTACGAGAACATGTATTTCTCCTGGATGCGTGACATCCAGGACTGGTGTATTTCACGTCAGCTCTGGTGGGGGCATCGAATTCCCGCCTGGTACGATGCCGAGGGCAATATTTACGTCGGTCGCAGCGAAGAGGAAGTGCGCCAGAAGCACAGCCTCGCCGCTGACCTTGAACTGTCCCAGGATGACGATGTGCTGGACACCTGGTTCAGCTCGGCGCTCTGGACCTTCGGCACCCTGGGCTGGCCGGAAATCACCGAGCGCCTCAAGACCTTCCACCCCACCGACGTGCTGGTCACCGGTTTCGACATCATCTTCTTCTGGGTGGCCCGGATGATCATGATGACCATGCACTTCATGAAAAACGAAGACGGTACACCCCAGGTACCCTTCCACACCGTCTACGTCACCGGGCTGATCCGGGACGAGCACGGCGACAAGATGTCCAAATCCAAGGGCAACGTCATCGACCCGCTGGATATGATCGACGGCATCGGTCTGGACGATCTGCTGGAAAAGCGCACCGGCAACCTGATGCAGCCGAAGCTGGCCGAGAAAATCGGGAAGCGCACCAAGAAGGAATTCCCCGAAGGTATCGCCGCCCACGGCACCGATGCCCTGCGTTTCACCCTGGCAGCCATGGCCACCACCGGGCGGGACATTAACTGGGACATGAAGCGCCTGGAAGGTTACCGGAACTTCTGCAATAAGCTCTGGAACGCTGCCCGCTATGTGTTGATGAACACCGAAGGCGAAGACTGCGGCGTGAACGACGAGCCCGTGGAATTGTCCCTGGCCGACCGCTGGATCATCAGCGAGCTACAGAACTGCGAGCAGGACGTGGTTCGTCACCTTGACCAGTACCGCTTCGACCTCGCCGCCTACGCGCTCTACGAGTTCATCTGGAACGAGTACTGCGACTGGTACCTGGAACTGTCCAAGCCGGTCCTGAATGACGAAAACGCCAGCGCCGAAGCCAAGCGCGGCACCCGCCGCACGCTGGTTCGCGTGCTCGAAGCCGTACTGCGGGTCGCTCATCCGATCATGCCGTTCATCACCGAGGAAATCTGGCAGCGTATCGCACCGCTGGCCGGTAAGTCGGGCGACAGCATCATGCTGCAGCCCTACCCCCAGCCGGACAGCAACAAGCAGGATGCGGCGGTTGCCGCTGACATCGAGTGGCTCAAGGGCGTGATCGTTGCGGTAAGGAACATCCGCGGTGAAATGAACATCTCCCCGGCCAAGAAAATTCCGGTTCTGCTGCGCGGCAAGGACGCGGACGACAAGCGCCGCATGGACGACAACCGCCAGTTCCTCGCATCCCTGGCCAAGCTGGAAAGCCTGGACTGGTTTGACGGCGACAAGGCACCGATGTCAGCGACCCAACTGGTGGGCGAGATGGAAGTGCTGGTGCCGATGGCCGGCCTGATCGACAAGGACGCAGAACTCAAGCGTCTGGACAAGGAACTTGAGCGTCTGCAAAAAGAGATCGGCCGCCTTGAAGGCAAATTGGGCAATGAGAAATTCACCGCCAAGGCCCCCGCCGAGGTCGTGGAAAAGGAGCAGGAGAAGCTTCGGGATGCCCAGGGCAGTCTGTCCCGACTCAGCGACCAGCGGGCCGACATCGAGGCCATGTAACGGCATGATTGCCATTCTTGGAGCAGGTTCGTTGGGGCGGCTTTGGGCCGCCTCGCTTCCTGCCCATGACACCGCCTTCATCCCCCGACCCGGGCAGACGCCAACCGAGTCTGTGACTTACCGCTTCCAGGCTCTGGACGGAACGGAACGCCCGGTTGCGATACCCTGGCTAGCCTCGACGGACAGGCCCGACCTGATTCTGGTCACGACCAAGGCCGGGGATACTATGCAAGCCATTGAAGGCATGGCCGCGGCCCTGCCCGTTATGGTACCGATTGTGCTGTTTCAGAACGGTCTTGGCAGCCAACAGGCGGTCGCGGAACGCTGGCCGGGGCGCCCCATTCTGGCCGCCAGTACCACCGAGGGCGCGAACCGGCCGTCACCGGACTCGGTGATTCACGCCGGAGCCGGAGAGACCTGGGTCGGCGCTCTGACCGACGCTGGCCAGTCTCACGTTGCTCCCGTGGTCGAACGCTTGGCGACCAGCGCAATGACCGTCCATGCAGAACACCACATCCTCGGCCGCCTCTGGCAAAAGCTGGTGATTAACGCCGGCATCAACCCGTTCACAGCGATTCTGGACTGCCCCAACGGCGACATAGTGACTGCGGACTTTTTCCAGGCTCATATTGATGACCTGTGCACGGAAATAGCCCAACTGATGGCGGCCAGCGGCCAGGGGGGCAGTGACGCGCCGGCCCTGAGAACGCGGATCGAAGCCGTGGCGAGGGCGACTGCCGACAATACCTCGTCCATGCGCAGTGATATGCTGCAGGGGCGCCCGACCGAGATTGATTACATCAACGGCTACCTGGTCCGCCTGGGTCAGTCACTGGCAATCCCCACGCCGGTGAACCAAATGCTGACAGAACGGGTAAAACAACTGTCACCACGCTAACAGGAGCATGCCGATGGGCAATCGCCTTTCCAAAATTTACACCCGAACCGGGGACGATGGCTCAACGGGCCTGGCCGATGGCAACCGTATCGCCAAGAACGCACAACGCGTTGAGGCCATGGGCACGGCCGACGAGCTGAACTGCCACATCGGCCTACTGATCGAAACCCTGGACAACGATGATCCCCTGGTGGAGAGCCTGCGCCGCATCCAGCACCACCTCTTCGACCTGGGGGGCGAATTCGCCATTCCCGGCAGCAAAGTGATTGGTGATGTCCACATTGAGTGGCTGGAACAAACCCTCGACCACCACAACGAAGGGATTCCCCCCCTGAAGAACTTCATTCTTCCGGGCGGCACCCCCGCCGCAGCCCAGTGCCACCTGGCCCGGGCCGTGTGCCGAAGGGCCGAGCGCATCGTGGTGGCGCTTGGGCACGAGGATTCCATCAATACGGCGTCCCGGCATTACCTGAACCGGCTGTCAGACCTGCTGTTTGTGATCGCCCGGGTACTGGCCCGACGAGACGGTGGCGAGGAAATTTTGTGGGAGCAAAAAAAATCCGGCCTCTGAAGGCCGGATCTGTGTTTTGGTGAACGAAGGCCTCACACCTTGAAGGCCTCCACCAAGCGCTGAAGCGACGCGGTGAGGTCGGACATTTCCCGGGATGATTCCAGGGTTTCCTCGGCGTTCGCGGCGGTGGTTTGCCCAAGATCGCCAATCTGCGCAACGCTGGTGTTCACATCCCGGGCCACGGCAGATTGCTCTTCCGCGGCCTGGGCAATCTGATGACTCATATCCACAATGATCGAAATGCCCCGGGCGATTCGGTCGAGCGCCTCCGTCACCTGCCCGGATTTGGTCACGGTGGTTTCGGTAACATTCCGGCTGTTGGTCATCGCCGATACGGCATCCTTCACCCCACTCTGCAACCGGGAAATCATGCCCTCGATTTCTTCCGTCGATTTGTGGGTGCGCTGGGACAGCGAACGTACTTCGTCGGCAACCACCGCGAACCCCCGGCCCTGCTCGCCAGCCCTTGCCGCCTCAATGGCCGCGTTCAGTGCGAGCAGGTTGGTCTGTTCAGCAATGGCCTTGATCTCGACCAGGACCTGACTGATGTTATCGCTGTCCTGACTGACCCGGTTGATCACATCGACGGCACCCGAGATTTCTGCGGCCAGCTGGTTGATGGTTCCAACGGTATCGGCGACAACCTGCCGACCGGTTTCGGTATCACTTTCGGCGGTACCGGCACTGTCAGCCACACGATGCGCACTTTCGGTAACCTCGTTAACGGCCTCCACCATCTGGTTCATGGCTTCGTTAATCTGGCCGCTTTCTTCCATCTGACGAGCGACCGCCTCGCTGTTCGCCGCGGCCGTGTCCTTGACCCGGGCCGCCTGCTGGTCCACGTCTGCAGTAGTGCTGCTGACGGACCGGATCAGCTCGGCAATTCGATCAGTCATGTTATTGAATTCGCTGGTTAATTCCCCCAACTCATCGCGGTTCTGCAGATTGATGTGGGTTGTCATGTCACCCGCCGCCACATTCCGGGCCGCGTCGGTGAAACGGTTGATGGCGGTACGAACCGACATGAAGAAGCCGATGTACAGGTAGACGACCACCAGCAGAATGGCCAACAGCGCGACGACAATGAGGCGTCGCTGGTTGACCTGATTCTCGAGGCGGGTCGACAGGTTGCCCTCAACGACATCGAAAATGGCTCCGGTCAGCTCGTCATAGCTTTCAAGCTGCGCGCGAATCAGCGCGTCGTATTCCCGCCACGGCATTTCCAGTCGCATCGGCGTGATCACATTGAGGTCCAGTGCATCGCGCACCAGCACCAGACTCTCGTTCACGCGGTCGATCGTATTGCCGGCTTCGCTCGAGAGCTGATCGGACGCTTCGGCCGCCACCGACAACGCCGGTGCCAACAGGGAACTGCGGTTGGTCAACCGGTCATAAATTCCATTGAGCCCCTCGCTCAGGGCATAACCCACCTGGCCTTCGACAAGCGCGAACGTGCCAAAGGCGCGGGCCTGACCTATCACACCACGGGCCTCGGGCAAGGCTTCCCGCACCAGCCCGAGCAGCAACTGGTTTTCTCGCGACGCATCCTGACCAAGACCGGATATTTCGATGGTGGCGGGCAAGAGCGCCATCACCTTCTGCACGAACTCCTGGTAATACTTGAACTGGGGATCGATGGCACCCTGGTAATTGTCGTCGGCCCGCAGCGTTTGCCACTCCGCCTGTATGGCAGCTACCTGATCCGCCCAGGACCCCGAGGCATCAAAGGAGCGTTGCTCCGCCGTCAGGCTCTCCAGCAGCGAATCAATCTGCTCCGCCGCATCTTCGGATGCATCTAGCAAACCTTCTTCGTTCTTGAGCACACCTGCGGCACGATAGTCCCGGTAGGTCATGGAGGACGAGACCAGGTGTTCGACGTTCCTGAGCTGCTGCAGCCCTTCTACCCCCCGGGTCATGGTCTGGACCGACTGATTGAGTTGAGACATCACCAGCCAGGAGAGCCCGCCAATCGGCAACAGGAAGAGTATGCTGATCAGGCTGAACTTGTAGACCATGGGCAGCCGGTTCATCAGTGCAACGGCAGGATTAATGAGTTGTTTCACGGTTTCCCTCTCGCTGGAACTTCAACAACTGAACAATCGTTCTTTTCTTATATTTATTGTCGCCCGAAGCCCCGGAAACTTGAGCGTTAATTGTTGTTAAAATGTTGCGTTCAGCCGGGCCGGATCAGAGAACTCCGAAGATAACCAGCAGCGCCAGCCCGCATATCCACACCAGCATGCTCCGGTTAAGAAGGTCTCGTATTGCTCCCAGGCTACGCCCGCCAAAATCCACCCACTCGTCGGGGTGAATTCGGGAGAACCTCTCGGGATCCAGCGCATATCCGGTTAACGACCCGTTGGCGGAAATCATGAGAACGTCGGCCGTCTTCTTGGACACCCCACCCACACTGGCGGGAAACTCCCGCAGCCAGCCGGCCAGATCGCCGGCAATTCCGAAGGTCACCGACAGCAATCGAACCGGAAGCCAGGCCATCCACTCAGCCAGCCGCTGGAAACGGGTGCGTGCGGCAGCCTGGGGCCACTGTTCTGAAAGCGCCACCAGGCCCCGGGCCAGCACGGCCAGACCAATACCACCCACGACATACCAGAATCCAACCAGGAAAAATCGCTGGAAAACGCCGACCAGGAAGGCCTTTGACAGCGTCAGATGCATCACGTCCGGGGACGATGCCGCCCCCCGCTCCTCGGGCGGTAAGCGGTCTTCCACGATGAGCCAGGCCGCCTGCATATCCCCGCGCTGCCAGGACACCGAATAGCTCTGCAGTATTGGGCGCCAACCAGGCGCCCCCATCATCAAAATCAGGATCAGCCATTCAATAGGGTAACCCACAACCCGCCAGCCGACGGCATCCAGAAGATACATTCCGAGCCCGAGAATCAGGGCTGGAAGGACCACCAGAGCCAAGCCACCGGCGATGCCCGACTCATGGCCCGCCTCGACTTTCACGGCCTGATGAAACCAGTGCCGCCAGAGCTTGTCTCCGGAAAGACTGTTGTGGGTATCGAGTCGGCGCCGAACAATGTAGGCCAGCAGAAATACGATCAGAACCATTCAGCCCCGCCCCTTGTCGTTGGTAGCAACTTCCGCCAGCAGGGTGCGAAAGTGTTGCCAGTCAAATACCGGACCGGGATCGGTTTTCCGGCCCGGGGCAATGTCACAATGTCCGGTCAGCCGGTCGGGCGTTACGTCCGGCCAGGCCAGCATGATCAGGCGTGCGATCTGGGCCAGGCAGTAATACTGAGCTTCCGAGTACGGAATATCGTCGGTGCCCTCCAGTTCGATACCAATGGAGAAATCATTGCACTCCTCTTCGCCCTGGAAGCAGGAACGACCGGCATGCCAGGCCCGGTCGAGGAGGCTGACAAACTGGACCAGCGAGCCATCCCGGCGAACCAGGGCGTGGGCCGACACCTGCATTCCGGCAATGGTTTCGAAATACGGATGCGCCGAGTGATCCAGGCGATTGCAGAAAAAATTCTCGATCTCCGGCCCGCCAAACTGGCCGGGGGGCAGGCTGATGTTGTGAACCACCAGCAGAGTGATCGATGCCCCCTCCGGGCGGGGACCGAAATTGGGCGAGGGACACCAGCGTGCGGCGGGTAACTTCCCGGTTTCACGAAGCGCAGTTACGTCGCTGGGGGAAACGACCTGCGAGACTGGAGCTTTGTCTGATTGAGGCAAGGTAAATCCAAAAGTATCAGGGCATTACAGAATGCCCTGATTGAAGCACAAAGTCGCCGGTCTTGCTACGAATTCAGTCCTTGCGACTGCTGCGCAGATTATCAATGATCGACTCCAGCGCCCGGTCGAAGATCAGGCCATCGTCAAGCATTCCGATTTCACCGGAAGCCATGGCGGAAGCCAGGTCTTGGCGATGATATTCAGCAACCTTCGCACCGCTTCGGTTAACAAAGATGTACTTGCCGGTGGCCTTGATAAACGCTGCCAGCTTGCAGCGTACTTTGCTGCCGTCTTTCGACATCTCAATCCAGGAGCCAACCCGCAATGAATCGGCCCGGTCGAGCCACTCCTGCGCAATTGCGTCCATCGAATCCGTGTCGGCGCGTGCCATCTCGGCAACGGACTCCGTTGCACCGTGGGCGTCAACCGGAACGTTCTCCATCCCGGACTCGGAGGAGGCTTCGGGCGGCGCCTCAACCGGTGGCTCGGAACGAGCGGGGGCCGTCACCAGGCGCTGGAAAACGTCAACGTGAGCCAGCTCCAGATCACGGATGATCGCGTCCGTCGCAAACGGATCCCAGGAAATCTCCTGCAAGGCTTTGCGCAGATCGTCGACAATGGAGGGAATCGCCCGCAGCAGGTCACTGCGTGTCGAATCCGACACCGGTGTCGGATCGACACTCCACACCAGTCGCTCGGTAAGATCCCGGGCGTCGGCCCACCTGCGGCTGTCCTCCCCTTCCCGGATCACCACCCATTGCAGGTACTTTCGCCAGGCTTCCTGCAAGAGTTGCGCGACTGGCGCCGGAATCTCCCGATTGATGACCAGATCGCGAATCATGCCGTCGACCGCCTCGGACGCCCGCTCCTGCCTCGCCCGACCTTCTTCTGCATCGCGCAAGCGTTGCTCGACCAGCTCCCGACGGCGACGATCAAGATCCATGAAGTGGCTGAAGTCATTCAGCAGTTCATCGAACAACCCGACGTTGTCGGTGAACTCATTCAGAACCCGTTCAACCACCGACTCGATCTTGTCTCGCAGCGGGTCCCTCTGATCGGCGCGCTTCTCGGTCCAGCCGATCGCGGAGAGTGCAAGCTCATTAAGCAGTTTGCGGACCGGATGGCCGCCCCGATTGAAAAAGTTCTTGTCGCTCAGGGCGACCTTGAGCACCGGGATCTGAAGGCGACTGATCAACGACTTCATCACAGGGTGCAGCTGCCGGTCCTCGAGTATGAAGTCGAACAGCATGCCAACCAGGTTAATCACGTCGTTATCAACCTGGCCGACGTTGGCGAACTTGCCCTGCTCTATCTTGAGCACCGGTTTGAGCTGATCATTCAGCGTGATGATCTCGTCCGCACCCCATTTCCCGGATGCCGCCTGGATTTCGCTCAACCGCGCCATCAGCCTGTCAGTATCCAGATGGCCTTCAGCGGACACCGCCCGGCCAGAAACCGACTCTTCGTTACTCTGATGCAGCAGGGCGCTCAGCTCGGAAAAGGTCGCCTGTGATCCCTGGCCTTCGCCTCCTGAGTCAGAGCCTGACGATTTTGCGCCACCGTTCTTTGGCCCCGTGCGTGAGGGGGCTTTCGCTCCACCTGAGCGCTCCGCCGGTGGTCGCTTCATATCGGGCAGAACGCCCTCGGCGACCAACGTCTGGTTGGCTTGCTGGTAGAAATCTCCCAGTGTGTCGGCCAGCAGACGATCGAACAGCTTGAGAACAACCAGTTTGGCACGAATATCGATATCAAGATCCGCACAGGCTTCCGCTACCCCACCACACAGGACTTCGGGGCTGAGCGGCATTTGGCTGCCTGCCAGTTCGATGGACGGGACTACGTGGCTGACCCTCACAGTCAACAATCGGATCTGATCGGAATACCGGTTCCTCAGCTTGTTGATCAGGTTTTCGATCGCAACCTGCTGTTCGAGCTGGGAGTGATCCACAAGGCTGAGGGAATCTCCCTCCACCTCGTCAAGAATGCCGGCCGATTCACGGGGCCGGAATTTGCCAATATCGTTGAATGCCTGGCTCATATATTGGAGCATGGAAACGACCATGGCCTTGCGTCGCAACCGGAGCTCCCGCATGGCATCGAAATAGGCAGCCTGGTCCAGCGTGTTACTGGCGCGATCGGCCAGTTCAAAGAGAGCATCGTCCGAACGATCAAAGAAATTTGCCAGTACCGTTTTCATGGACTGACCCGATGCGTCACGCAAACGCACCAGTGCCTGAGGCAGGGAAAACCTCTGCAGCGGCTTCTGGCCAGAAAAACTGACAATGTTGTTATCGCGCGCCATTAAGCTGCTCCGGGTGTGATCGCGGAATGCCGGGGACTTCCCTGATTCTCTAATAATACGAGCTGTTTACGTCAGCTTGTGTCAGATTTTGTCACCTTTTGTGTAGATAGGACGCCAATCACAGTTTAACGGTTCGGTGCATACCGTTTGGCGAATCCATGCCGGGCCTATAGAATTCCCCGTTATTCACGTTACATCCTGATTTGACCGGACCCGAAGCCATGATCCCTGCAGAACTCCTACGCCAAGCCCGAGTTGAAAATGTTGCCCTGAGCCTGCGTGAGGATATTGGCGACGGCGACATCACAGCGCAGCTGATTCCCGCAGACAAGCTCGCTTCTGGCCGGGTTATCACCCGTGAACACGCAATCATTGCCGGTCGCGACTGGGTCAACGAGGTTTTCCGCCAGGTCGACCCGACGGTTGTGCTCGACTGGCAGGTCAACGACGGTGACACAGCGTCTCCGGACCAAACCCTGTTTCGCATGCAGGGACCCGCACGCAGCCTTCTGACGGCGGAGCGGGCGGCACTGAACTGGCTGCAGACGCTATCAGGCGTCGCAACCGTCTGCGCCGGGTACGCGGAAAAAGTTGCTCACACGGGCGTGCACCTGCTCGACACCCGAAAAACTCTTCCGGGACTGCGACTGGCGCTGAAGTACGCAGTTACCTGTGGTGGCTGCCACAACCACCGCATTGGCCTCTGGGACGCGTTTCTGATCAAGGAAAACCACATCTCGGCCTGCGGCTCCATCGGTCAGGCCATCAGCGAAGCCCGGCGAATTGCCCCGGGCCGGCCGGTGGAAGTGGAAACCGAGTCCATGGATGAGCTGCAGCAGGCGCTCTCAGCCGGGGCCGACATTATCATGCTGGACGAGTTTTCTCTGGAAGACATGCGAGCCGCCGTTGCCCTGACCCGCGGTCGGGCTCGCCTCGAAGCCTCCGGCGGCATCAACGAAAAGACACTGGTTCCGGTAGCGGAAACCGGCGTCGACTACATCTCGATCGGCGCGCTGACCAAGGACCTCAAAGCCATTGATCTGTCCATGCGACTGGACTGATCAGCTCCCGGACAACAACCGGTCAATCTCTTCCAGCTCCCGGACCAGGCTCTCACCCGATTCGGGCCGCCCCCGAAAATGCTCTTCGGCCATAGGGGCGATGCCCGATACAGCCGGCAGTGGATGGTCATTTTGGATGATCACTTTCATCCGCTCGACAAACACGAACTGGATCCACTGGGTAAATTCCAGCGTGTCGATGCAGAAGGGCTGGGTGCTTTGCATCGCCTCCGGAGATGGTGGCTCCTCGTCCCACAGCCCCAGCTGGCGCAGCTCCATCTCGATTCGGAGCAGACTGTCGGCAACCTGGCCTACCTGATCACTGGAATCACTCATAACAAACCTTTTTTTAATCCGCCAAGGGCTCCAGCTCCACCGTCTCACCGTGCAGTACGCGGAACAGATCTTCGTACTGACGAGTCAGGGTGTGCTTGGGTGCCATGTGAATGAGCGGCTGCCGGCTCTGGTGCGATTCTTTCATCTTGACGGAACTCGACAGCCGCACCGGCAGCACTGGCAGTCCCTCTTCCATCAGTTCCCGGACCAGTTGCTTTGGCAGGCTGGCGCGTGGCTGAAACTGGTTGGCAACAATACCCTCGACCACCAGATCCTCGTTGTGGTCTTCCTGCAGATCACGAATCTCATTCAGGATGTTGTACAGAGCCTGGCGGGAGAAATCATCGCAATCAAAGGGAATCAGACACCGCTGGGCCGCAATCAGCGCGGAGCGGGTATAAAAGTTCAGTGCCGGAGCCGTATCAATGTAGATCGCATCGAAGGTCTCACCGAGTTTTTTCAGGGCCTCGCGCAACTTGTAAATCTTGTGCTTGGCCTCCAGCTTGCGCTCCAGAAAGTCCAGTTCCGGACTGGATGGCATCACGAAGAGGTTGTCGAAGGGAGAGGCATGGACAAATTCATCCGGGCGGCGATTGAAGACGGTGAAGGCGACCGTCTGCTCCAGCATGTCCGCCACCGTATCCCGGAGCTCCCCCGCAGGCTTGCCCAGCAGGTAGTGGGTCGAGTTGCCCTGTGGATCCAGGTCCACCACCAGCGTCCTCTTGCCACGGGCCGCACTGATTGCCGCCAGGTTGCAGGTAATACTGGATTTGCCTACGCCGCCTTTCTGATTGAATACAACCCGTCTCATGTCGTCTCTCCCTTACGCACTTTCTAGTTTTGGGGCCGATCTTCCGTTTACCAACCCATCACGGTCTTCACAAACGGAATCGTCAGCCGTCGCTGAGCCTGAAGCGAATTTTCATCCAGAGTGTCGAGAATTGCCAATAAATCTCCCAATCGGCGCGGGGCGCGCCGCATGATGAATCCGGCAACGTCGTCACCAATTACCAGGCCGCGCTGTTCGGCACGGGCCATCAGGATGCGGAGGCGGTCGTCGTCGCGGTAGATACCCAGCTGAACGGTCAGACCATGGGTGAGCCGTGACACCAGATCGGGCAGTGTGAACGATGCTGCCGAGGGGACTTCGGACAGACTCACGACCAGCAGACCACCCCGGTCCTGGACGCGGTTATAAAGGTGAAACACCGCCTCCTCCCAGGCGCCCTGCCCGGTGATGCGGTCCACATCATCAAGGCAGATCACATCCGCCCCCTCCAGCCCCGCCAGCGCTTCCGGCCCAAAGGGTTCCAGTTCGGCGATGCTGATACAAACCGCGGCACGGCTCCGGCTTTCCGCGTCGTGACAGATGGCCTGAAGCAGATGACTCTTGCCGGTATCGGAATCCCCGCAAATCACCACAACCGGGATGCCTTCCGGCTGCTCGCAGATGGCCTTCAGGCGCGATGCTGCGCTGGCGTTGCGGTCACCGTGGAAATTATCGAAACGGGCATCGTCACGAAGCTTGATACCCAGGGGAAGTTGCGATGCTTTCACGACCGCTTGGCCCTCCACGCCCGCACACCCCAGATCAGCACGTAGTGCAAGCCGCTGAAGATGGCCGACACGGCGACCAGCATGATGCCGGCTTCAAGCACCCAGGGCTGCATGGGCAAGCCAGCCAGCAGAACAATGACCGCAAGAACCACAAGAATCTGGATAAAGGTGTTGAGCTTGCCCGGGAGGCTGGGCTGCATGTCAAAGCGTCCGATACCGTAGTGATAAGCCAGGGCGCCCACCACAATCAGGAGATCGCGGCCGAGAACGAGAACAAAAAGCCACACCGGAAACACTCCGGTCAGCGTGAGCATCAGATAAGCCGTCAGCAGCAGGGCCTTATCGGCCAGGGGGTCGGCGATGGCGCCAAATCGCGACCGCCAGTTGAAATGCCTGGCCAGGAAGCCGTCAAAGGCATCGGTGGCTGCCGCCACGACAAATATCAGCAACGAGAGGCGATAGTTTTCGGCCAGCAAACCACCCGCAAAGGGAGCAATCAGCAAAATGCGCAAAAACGTCAGGGCATTGGGAATCCAGCGCCAGCGTTCCAAACTCACAAGACTCCCTCCGGTAACGCCTTACTCTCCGTCACCCTTCCCGATGACGGGCGTTGTTTCCCAACGATAATACAGCACCTGGTACAGGGATTCGAACGCCTGTTCGGCCTCCTGCTCATCAACCGGCATTGGCTGATAGGAAAACATGGACCGATTGCCGTCAGCCCCTGCGGCAATTGATTCAGATTCAGAGTTGGCATCTGCCGCCGGCGCCCCCTGGGCCTCGGACGCTGTCGCCTCTTCGACCTCGGTGGCGGCGGGTCCCGGAACCACTTCCGCCCCCGCAGGCTCTGGCGACGTCACTTCGGGGCCACTCGGCTCCCCTTCCATAGCCACGAAACGGGGATCCAGAGCGATATATTCCTTGAGCTGATCCAGTTCCCCGGAAAACGCAACGCGAAGGGTCAGCTGATCGCCTTTGACCCGGGTGGCGCCAACGCTCACCACGGGTGTCAGCCCTTCGAGTACCTTGTTGATTTTTCCATAATCCTCAATGGATGAGACACCGCGCAGGACAATATCCACCTGAGGAGATTCTCCAACTTCGCCGGCGGCAACTGCGTACCGATTCGCGTAGCGCTCTGCCCAGCGATTAACAACCGTCTGCGCCAGGGCTTCCGGCGTGGGTGCCGTCACGGACTCTTCTCCACCGTCCATGGACATGCCATCGAACACCCAGCCGGCACGCCATTGGCCACCGGTACGGTTAACCCGGACCAGCGCCATGACATCGTGTTCAATATCACCGGAAACGCCACGAAGGCGGTTGACGAACTGCCCCCAGAGATCAGACAGCAGTTCACGATCGCCGCTGTACTTCGCAGGGGGTAACGCCACGGGCAGCCCCCGATCGAGAGCGGCCTGATCGAACGCGCGCTGCCACGTCGAAGACGTCTGCTGGCCGCCAGAGGCACCCGAATCCGGGCTTTCGGTAATCAGTGTCCGGGCACCGCGATCTTCCACCGCCACCCAGGCCAGGGTCAGGGGGCGGTTTGCACCCCATACCGGCGCATTAATGGAGGCCAAGGCACGGTTTACGCCAACAGCACCAAACGCCATGCGAAGCCGGTTGTCACCGTTCTCACCACGCAGGTACTGATAGGAAAGAAGCAGGGACTCGGCATCAGCCAACAAGGCTTCCACGCCTTCCTGGTCCAGCACGTCCCGGGTACCGGAAACTCGGACAAAGACTCTTGCGAGGCCATCGGCATAGCCGACCGCGAGTTCGTCTGGAGAAGACCCGGTCACGGGAACCTCAACAGAATAAAGTCCGGACACGGTGACCGCGGAGGCGGGAACACAAAAGGCCGCGAGAATAAGCCCAAACATGAACGCCCACGCTGCCGGTCCAGACTGGAATGCCGACTTAGGTCCTGATACTGACATGAAACACCCTGCAGTTCGCATGAATGGCGCATAGGATACACCATGGCCCAGGGTGTGAGTAGCAGGCCAGGGTTTCGGAAAAGCAATATTGGCAATACCTTGCCAGCTTCCCGCTCCTGACCGTGCGCCGTAGGGGGAATTACATTTGGAGCGCCACACAGCACCTGTTAAAATCCGCCGCCTGACCCACTGGCCAACGGTTAAAGTACCCCATGAGCGAACAGAAGCCCTCCCTGACCTACCGCGATGCCGGCGTTGATATCGACGCAGGCAATGAACTCGTAAACCGCATCAAACAGACGGCCGCGCGCACCAAGCGTCCGGAAGTACTGGGCGGACTGGGCGGGTTTGGCGCCATGGTTTCTATCCCGGCCGGATACAAGGAGCCGGTACTGGTTTCCGGAACGGATGGCGTGGGCACCAAGCTGCGCTTGGCGATGCAACTGCAAAAGCACGACAGCATTGGTATCGATCTGGTGGCCATGTGCGTCAACGATCTCGTGGTCGGCGGCGCCGAACCGCTGTTCTTCCTGGATTACTACGCCACCGGCAAGCTTAACGTTGACGTTGCGGCACAGGTGGTATCCGGCATTGGTGAGGGCTGCGCTCAGGCCGGCTGTGCCCTGGTTGGTGGTGAAACCGCCGAAATGCCTGGCATGTATGAAGGTGATGACTACGATCTCGCCGGCTTCTGTGTCGGCGTGGCCGAACGCAGCGAAATCATTGACGGCAGCCGCGTGCAGGCTGGCGACGTGTTGCTGGCTCTGGGCTCCTCCGGTCCCCACTCCAACGGCTACTCACTGATTCGCAAAATCCTGGAAATCAGCGATGCCAAGCTGGACCAGACACTGGACGGCACCACCCTCGGCGACGCCCTGATGGCACCGACTCGAATCTACGTCAAGAACCTTCTGCAATTGATTCGGGAAGTGGATGTCCGGGCACTGTCTCACATCACAGGTGGCGGCCTGCCCGAGAACATTCCCCGGGTACTCCCCGACGGCAGCATTGCCGCCATCGACACTACCAGCTGGACCCTGCCCCCGGTCTTCCAATGGCTGAAGGACGCCGGTGGCGTTGCCAGCGAGGAAATGTACCGCACTTTCAACTGCGGCATTGGCATGATTGTCTGCGTTCCGGCCGATCAGAAAGACCTGGCCCTGGACACTCTGAAAGCGCTGGGTGAAAACGCCTGGCAGGTGGGCGTGATCGAAGCGGCAGACTCCGCAGACAGCGATCCGGCGGTTCGCTACGCACCAGGGCTGCTCTCGGCATGAAGGCAGACCAGCCCCCCCTGCCCCGGATCCTGGTACTGGCTTCCGGCAGCGGCACCAACCTCCAGGCACTGATTGATGCAAGCCGGGAACGAGACTTCCCGGGCCAGATCTGCGCCGTTGGCAGTAACCGCCCGAATGCCTTTGCCCTGGAGCGTGCCGCCCAGGCCCACATCGAAACGTTCGTGGTCGATCACCAGAAATACGACTCACGGGAAGAATTCGACGGTGCGCTGATGGCGGAAATCCGCCGCCACAATCCGGACCTGCTTGTTCTGGCTGGGTTCATGCGAATTCTGACCACCGATTTTGTCCGGGCCTTCCGCGGCAGGTTGCTCAACATTCATCCGTCACTGCTTCCGAAGTATACCGGCCTTAATACCCATCAGCGGGCGCTGGATGCCGGTGACACGCAACACGGCGTGTCTGTTCACTTTGTCACCGAAGAGCTGGATGGCGGCCCTGTCATTGCTCAGGCGGAGGTGAGCATTGCACCGGATGATACCGCGGAGACACTGGCAGAGCGGGTGCAGGAAAAGGAACACATCCTCTACCCAATCGTTGTGCGCTGGTTCTGCGAGGGGCGCATCCAGCTCGGGACGGATTACGTGCTGTTTGACGGCGAACTGCTGAACAGCCCGATGCGGCTACCTGATAACTGAGTCCCACCCTGAACGGATTGTCATCTCCCCTCCGCTGGTAACCCGCTAAACTGTCGCCAACAGAGACGGCTTTTGGGTTACCTTCTATGCATTTGATTCGACTGATCGCAACGATACTGCCCAAGGGAGTGGCAACGCTGCTGCTCCCGGTATCACTGATCACCGCTGCCCATGCGGAAGAGCCTGGCTCCACCCTCGTCCCCTATCAGGCCACTTACACCGCCTCCATGAATAAAGGCGTATCCCTGAATGGCACCGCAAAGCGCACGCTCAGCGATCAGGGCAACGGGGTTTGGCTGTACCGCACGGACGTCGACTCCTTCATTGCGGATATTGACGAGTCTCTGGTCCTCAAATGGGAAAATAACCATGTTGTGCCGCTGCGTTACCGGTATCGCCTGTCAGGTTTTCTGATCAAGGACCGGGAACAGTCAATTGATTTTGACTGGGACGCCGGAGTCGCCACCGGCGAGTATCGGGGCAAGCCTTTTGAACTGGAACTCACGGAAGGGGTGCTGGACCCGCTGGGCTTCCAACTGCAACTGAGCCAGGACATCAAGTCCGGCAAGCGAGACCTGACCTACCAGGTGATTGATGGCGGTGACTACGACCACGACCGCTTTGCGGTTCTCGACAAGGAACCGCTGAAAACCTCACGCGGCTCCATCTCGACCCTGAAAGCGGAAAAGGTACGGGATAAGTCCTCAAAGCGTGAAACGCTGATGTGGTTTGCGCCAGACGAAGATTTCCTGCTGGTTCGGCTTCGCCAGGTCGAACCCGACGGCAGCAGCTACGAGCTCAGGCTGAACCGGGCCGATCTGGGCGGCTAGGCCGCGCCGCCGGCCTCGGCCCACACCGCCTTGACCTCGCCTGCGATGATCCGCAACCCCTCGGCGACCCGGGCGTCGTCCTGGGAATAGGTCACCCGCAGACATTCATGCCGATGTTTCCAGCCATCCTCCGGCAGGCCCGGGAAGAAATAATGACCGGACACCACCAGCACACCACGCGCTTTCAGCCTCTGATATAGCTCCAGACTCGTGATCGGCAAATCCGGGAACCACAGCCAGAGGAACATGGCACCTTCGGGCTTGTGAATATACCAACGGCAGGTGTCCTCCCCCATCGCCTCCCGGAACGTGGCTACGGCCTTTTCCATTTTCGCCTTGTAGAACGGGCAGACCACGTCCCGACTCAGCGACAGAATCTCTCCAGACCGGACCAATGGATCCGCCAGCATGGCACCGAAACTGCCGGTCGCCAGATTCATGATGGCGTTGATGCCGGACAAGGCCTTGATCACTGGCTTTGCGGCGATCACGATGCCGGTCCGGGCCGCCGGCAACCCGAGCTTGGAGAGACTCAGACACAGGATGATCCGGTCGTTCCAGGTTGGTTCGGCATCGACAAACAGCAGGCTTGGGAAGGGAGTCCCGTAGGCCCCATCCACGATCAGCGGCACATCGTGCTCCCGAGCGAGGGCTTCGAGCCTGGCCAGCTCGTCGTCGGTCACCACATTCCCGGTGGGATTGGTGGGGCGGGAAACACAGATCGCGCCAGTTTCCCCGGTGACCTCAACGGCATCAAAGTCGACCCGGTACTTGAACTCGTGGGCATCGGTGAATGAGATGTCAGGCTGAACCGCGTGAAACAGGCCGGGTTCGATGCCAGCGTCCGCATAGCCGATATACTCGGGGGCCAGGGGCAAGAGAATATGTTTGTGCTGACCGTTACCGTAATCGCCGCCAAACATATTGAACAGCATGAAAAATGCGGCCTGGCTGCCGTTGGTGAGCGCGATGTTCTCGGGCTCAAGACCCCAGTCGTACTCGCGGTTCAATAACTCTACGAGTGCGCCAATGAACTGCTTTTCGCCCTGGGGCGGATCATAAATGCCAACCAGACGCCGCACGTCGGCCTCGCTCCGACTCATATCCGCCAGAATTTCCTGGACCCGCTTCTGGATCTCAGGGATATGACCAGGGTTTCCGCCGCCCATCATGATCATGTCGTCGCCGGACGCCATGGCATTGCCCAGATCGTCCATCAGCGAGGTTATGCCGGCATCGGCTGTAAATTTGCGACCAAATGCAGAGAGTTTCATGGCGTTAAATCCGTCGTGCACACCGGGTGAATAAAACAGTCAGCAACAGGGACAGTGTAGCCGGTCCCTGCGGCAGGGACTTATTCGGTCAGGGATATCCCCAGATTGCTGACGCCGTCATTGGCCGCATCGTCCCGCAGCTTGTCGACAAACTGTTGCGTGGGGGTGCGTTGGCGCTTGAGCGCCAGCACTATGTCGCGCTGGAAAGCCTTGTCCTCTTTCATCAACGGATGATGATCCAGCAGTCGCACCAGCTCATCCTCGTCCAGCTCATCACCCTCGGACACTTCCAGGAAATTCATGACCGTGCCGGTGGCCAGCTGGGATGCATCGGTGGCCCGGTGCTTGGTGGGATTCAGTCGGTTCAGCAGCGCCTGCTCCAGCAACTGGCAGAAATCGAAGGCTGGATACACACCATAGGCATCGTAGGCGTCGACATCCGGAGACAGCGCCTCAAGCTTGGCCAACAGCTGGGGAATGGCGGATTCAGACGTCTCTTTTTGCAGCATGTCCCAGCCGAGGTCCAGCATCTGGCGCATCTTGGCACCGGTTTTCAGGCCAACGGCATCAGCGAACAGGGCGTAGTTGGGAAACGAGCGCTCGGCAAGCGCCAGCAGGAAGGCGCATTCGCGCCATCCCTGCAGTTGCGAAACAGCTTTCAGAAACTGATTGGCGTTCATGTCCTGGGCAGGGTCACGCCGGTCTGACCAAGATACTTGCCGCCGCGATCCTTGTAGCTGGTTTCACAGACTTCGTCGGACTCGAAGAACAGCATCTGCGCCACGCCTTCGTTAGCGTAGATCTTGGCAGGCAGGTTGGTGGTGTTGGAAAACTCCAGGGTGACCTGACCTTCCCATTCCGGCTCCAGCGGCGTGACGTTGACGATAATGCCGCAACGAGCGTAGGTCGATTTGCCGAGACAAATGGTGAGCGTACTGCGGGGAATCCGGAAGTACTCGACGGTACGGGCGAGCGCAAAGGAGTTCGGTGGAATAATGCAGACATCACCGGTGTAGTTGACGAAGCTGTTTTCGTCGAAGTTCTTGGGATCCACGGTGGCGGAATGCACGTTGGTGAAAATCTTGAACTCGTTGCTGCAACGCACGTCGTAGCCATAGCTTGAGGTGCCGTAGGAGATGACACGACCCTTTTCGGTTTCACGGACCTGACCGCTCTCGAACGGTTCGATCATGCCGTGCTGCTCGGACATCCGGCGAATCCACTTATCGGATTTGATGCTCATGGGTGAAGTCTCGTTTCCACTGGAAAAATTGAGGCGTAGTTTACCTGTTCGGCGGGGGCCTGTCGAAGGCCCAATCCCGCTCAGTTGTGGGGCTGCGGTCACAGGTTACCTAGTGCTCAGTAACGGACACACTGGAAATAGATCCACTCAAATTGCGCTCGCGAGTAGACAGTTCAGCCCCGACCCGGCGGGCGATGTCCCGGTACCGGCGGGCCACTTCCGAATCCGGCTCGGCCACGACCGAGGGCGTGCCGCCGTCGGTCTGCTCGCGGATGGTCATGTGCAGCGGCAGTTGGCCGAGCAAGGTGGTGTCGTATTCCTCGGCAATGCGCTCGCCCCCGCCCTGGCCGAACAGCGGCTCTTCATGGCCGCAGTTGCTGCAGATGTGGACGCTCATGTTCTCCACCACGCCCAGCACCGGAATATCCACCTTGCGGAACATTTCGATGCCTTTCTTGCCATCCAGCAGCGCGATGTCCTGAGGCGTGGTGACGATAACCGCGCCGGTGACCGGGACTTTCTGGGCCAGCGTGAGCTGGATGTCGCCGGTGCCCGGCGGCATGTCCACGATCAGGTAATCGAGTTCATTCCAGAGGGTCTGCTGGAGCAGCTGCATAACCGCGCCGCTGACCATCGGTCCGCGCCACACCATGGGCGTTTTATCAGTGACCACGAAAGCCATGGAGTTGGCCTGCAGGCCGTGAGCTTCCATGGGCACGAAATACTTGTTCTCACGGGTGTCCGGTCGCTTACCTTCCGGCACGCCCAGCATCATGCCGATGCTTGGGCCGTAAATATCCGCGTCCAGAATGCCAACGCGGGCGCCTTCCGCCTGCAGGGCCAAAGCCAGGTTGACGGCGGTAGTCGATTTGCCCACACCGCCCTTGCCAGACGCCACGGCAATGATGTTTTTCACCCCGGGAACGGACGGCAGGTCTTTCTGGACCTTGTAGGAGTGAATCTTCTGCCCCACGTGTACTTCGGCATGCTCGACCCCATCCACGTTTTCCAGCGCCACGGAGACCAGCTGCTTCAGGGCGCCGGCAATGCCCTTGGACGGGTAAGGCAGCTCGACCATCAGGGTTACGTTGCCGGCGTCGTCGGCGTTCAGTGTTTTTACCGCATCCAGCTCGTAGAGGTCCTTTTGCAGGTACGGATCGCGGTACTCACGAATTGCTGTCTGCAGGGCCTGCTCTGAAATCTGTGTCATCGGACTCTCCGGAATAAGCTCATACTTGATTTTAAGCACGGAAACAGGTGATTCGGGTGAAAAATTTCTGCTCGGAAGGTATCATCTGTGCCCGTTTCTGACCATACAACCCTACTTTGAAGAAAGGTTCGGACACACCATGACGCAAGCGAGTTCAAAGCAACAGCGCGATATCCTGGTCACCAGCGCCCTGCCCTATGCCAATGGCCCCATCCATCTGGGCCACCTGCTGGAATACATTCAGACCGACATCTGGGTGCGCTACCAGAACATGCGTGGCCAGAACTGCTACTACGTTTGCGCCGATGATGCCCACGGCACTGCCATTATGCTGCGAGCCGAGCGCGAGGGCATTACTTCCGAGCAGCTCATTGATCGAATCCGCGAGGAGCACCAGGAGGATTTCGCCGGATTCCATATCCGTTTTGATAACTACTACACCACCCACTCGGAGGAAAACCGTCAGTTCTCCGAGTACATCTACCGGCAGCTTCAGGAAAACGGGCACATTGCCACGCGCAAGATTACCCAGTCCTACGACCCGGAAAAGAACATGTTCCTGGCGGACCGCTTCATCAAGGGCACCTGCCCGAAATGCAAGACCGAGGACCAGTACGGTGATAACTGCGAGGCCTGCGGGGCGACCTACACCCCGGCCGAACTGATCAACCCGCGCTCCGCGGTCTCCGGCGCAACCCCGATCGAGAAAGAGTCTGAGCACTATTTCTTCAAGCTCCCCGATTTCCACGACTTCCTGGCCAACTGGACCCGCAGCGGCACTCTGCAGCCCCAGGTCGCCAACAAGCTGGCCGAATGGCTGGATGCTGGTCTGCAGGAGTGGGACATCAGCCGCGATGCGCCTTACTTCGGCTTCGAGATCCCAGATGCGCCGGGCAAGTACTTCTATGTCTGGCTGGACGCCCCCATAGGCTACCTCGCCAGCTTCAAGAACCTGTGTAACCGCGAAGGCATCGACTTCGAGCATTTCTGGAAGGCTGACTCCACCGCCGAGGTGTACCACTTCATCGGCAAGGACATCATTAATTTCCACGCCCTGTTCTGGCCATCCATGCTGCACGATGCCGGCTTCCGGACACCGACTGCGGTCTGGGCTCACGGCTTCGTGACCGTAAATGGCAAGAAGATGTCCAAGTCCCGCGGCACCTTTATCATGGCTCGCACCTACCTGGACCACCTGAACCCGGAGTACCTGCGCTACTACTTCGCCGCCAAACTCACCGGTGGTGTGGATGACATGGACCTCAACCTCGAAGACTTCGCCGCCCGGGTGAACTCGGACCTCGTGGGCAAAGTGGTTAACATTGCCAGCCGTAGCGCCGGGTTCATTACCAAGCGTTTCGACGGACAGCTGGGCAGGGTCACCGAGCATGACAAACTCCGGGAGTTCATTGATGCCGGCAAGGACATCGAGGAATTCTACGAATCCCGTGAATTCGGCCGTGCCATGCGCCGGATCATGGAACTGGCCGACATTGCCAACCAGTACGTCAATGACGAACAACCGTGGGTGATCGCCAAGCAGGAAGGCCAGGAAGAGAACCTGCAGGCCATCTGCACTAACGCCATCAACATGTTCCATCTGCTGATCACCTATCTGGCGCCAGTCCTGCCGGAGACCGCCAAGGCCTCCGAAGCCTTCCTCAACGCCAGACTGGATTGGAACAACCGCGCTCAACGCCTGGAAAACCATGGCATCAACAAGTTCAAGCCGCTGATGAACCGGGTGGATATGGACCAGATCGAAAAGATGCTTGATGCCTCCAAAGAGGAACTGCCCGCAGCGACCGGCAAGCCGGCACCAGCTGCCAATCTGGAGCCGATCGCCGATGAGATAGAATTCGGTGATTTCGCGAAAGTGGACCTTCGGGTCGTTAAAATTGTCAAAGCAGAGCATGTTGAAGGTGCCGACAAACTTCTTCGCCTCACGCTTGACGTAGGGCATGGCGAGCGCAACGTGTTTGCTGGTATCAAGTCAGCCTACAAGCCGGAAGGTCTCGAGGGACGCCTGACCGTCATGGTTGCCAACCTCAAACCGCGGAAGATGAAGTTCGGGATGTCCGAGGGCATGGTTCTGGCAGCGGGCCCCGGTGGCGAGGATATTTTCATTCTGTCCCCGGATTCCGGCGCCACCCCCGGCATGCGGGTTATGTAAGGGCGGCCGGGCAGAGCTGGCAGGGGCCAATGGAGCAAGGTAAATGACCGAATATCTGCTGATTCTGGTCAGCACCATTCTGGTGAACAATTTTGTACTGGTTCAGTTCCTGGGCCTGTGCCCGTTCATGGGTGTGTCCGGGAAGCTGGAGACAGCCATGGGCATGTCTCTGGCAACCACCTTTGTGCTGACCCTGTCATCGGTATGCAGTTACCTGGCCTATACCTACCTGCTGGCGCCGCTGGATCTGGCGTTCCTGAAGACCATCACCTTTATCCTGGTGATTGCAGTGGTGGTCCAATTCACCGAGATGGTGGTTCGCAAGACCAGCCCGCTTCTGTATCGGGTGCTCGGCATTTTCCTGCCCCTGATCACCACCAACTGCGCAGTTCTTGGTGTCGCTCTGTTGAACCTGAACAAAAACAACAACTTCGTTGAATCCGTCCTCTACGGTTTCGGTGCCGCCGCCGGTTTCTCGATGGTTCTGGTGCTGTTCGCGGCCATGCGTGAACGCATCGCCGTGGCCGATGTGCCGGTTGCCTTCCAGGGTGCCGCCATTGGTATGGTAACCGCAGGGTTGATGTCACTGGCGTTTCTGGGCTTCACAGGCCTGGTCAGCGTTTAACGGAGACACGTGGTATGTGGACAGGCATTGTCATCGCCGTTCTGGTTCTTCTGGCCCTTGCCGTGATTTTCGGTGGCCTGCTGGGCTTTGCGGCCGAGCGTTTCCGGGTTGAAGGTAATCCGCTGGTGGACCAGATTGATTCGCTGCTACCACAGACCCAGTGCGGCCAGTGCGGGTTTCCCGGCTGCCGCCCCTACGCCGAATCCATTGCCAATGGCGGCGCCATCAACAAATGCCCACCGGGCGGTGAAGCCACCATCAAGGCCTTGGCCGATCTGCTTGATGTGGAGCCCCAGCCGCTAGATGCCGAGCACGGGGTCGAACAAGCCAAACGCGTGGCAATCATCCGCGAGGACGAATGCATTGGCTGCACCAAGTGCATCCAGGCCTGTCCGGTGGACGCCATCCTCGGCGCAGCCAAGCACATGCACACGGTCATCGAGAGCGAGTGCACCGGCTGCGACCTGTGCGTTGAACCCTGCCCGGTGGACTGTATCGACATGGTTACTGTCGAACCGGATATCCGAACCTGGACCTGGACACCGCCGGCTTCCGGCGTCATTGCTACCGATCGCCAGGGAGTCAGCGCCTGATGACTCAGTTGTGGGATTTCGCCGGCGGTATTCACCCGGCCGAGAACAAGCATCAGTCCACGGCTCTCCCAATTCGCGCCGCCGGCATCCCCGACCGCCTGGTGTTGCCGCTGCAACAGCACATTGGTGAGCCGGCGGCCGCCATAGTCAGCGTGGGTGACCGGGTATTGAAGGGCGAGAAAATCGCCGATGTGACCAATGGAATGGGCGTGCCGGTGCATGCCCCGACCTCCGGTGTCATCGAGAGTATTGCCGAGCTGCCGGTGCCGCACCCCTCCGGCATGAACGACTGGTGCATCACCCTCAAGCCCGATGGCGAAGACCAGTGGACCGCACGCCAGCCAGTCTCCGATTACCGCAGTCTGGAGCGGAACCAGGTACTGGAACTCATTCGGGACGGCGGCATCTCCGGCATGGGCGGAGCGGGCTTTCCGACCAACATCAAGCTGCGCCCGCCAAGAGACCGCAAGGTTGATACCCTGATTCTCAATGGCGCCGAGTGTGAGCCTTACATTACCGCCGATGACATGACCATGCGTGAGCAGGCCGATGAGATCGTCGCGGGTCTCAAGGTCATGGCCTGGATCCTGCGTCCGGAACGATGCGTGATTGCGATCGAGGACAACAAGCCGGAAGCCGTTGAGGCCATGCGAGCGGCCACCAAAGGCACCCAGATTGAGCTTGCCGCCATTCCGACCAAATACCCCTCCGGCGGGGAAAAGCAGCTGATCCAGATACTGACGGGTATGGAAGTGCCCAGTGGTGGCATCCCGGCCGATATCGGCGTGATGTGCCAGAACATCGGCACCGCGGTTGCTGTATCCCGGTTGATATTTGAAGGTCGCCCTCTGATTTCCAGAATCGTGACCATCACCGGAGAGGCTGTACAGGAACCGGGGAATTTCGAAGCCCTGATCGGTACGCCGGTGCAATATCTGCTGGACCAGGCAGGCCTGCAGCCTGAGAAGGTCAACCGTCTGGTGCTGGGTGGCCCGATGATGGGCTACACCCTCACCACCACGGCCGTGCCGGTGATCAAGACCAGCAACTGCGTTATTGCCGCCACCGCCGCTGAGTTGCCCACACCGCCGCCAGAGCAACCCTGTATCCGATGTGGTGAATGCGCCGAGGTCTGCCCGATGGAGCTCCTGCCACAGCAGCTATTCTGGTACTCCAAGGCTGCAGAGTTTGAGAAAGCCGAGCACCTGAACCTGTTTGATTGCATTGAGTGCGGCGCCTGTTCGTACGTCTGCCCGAGTTCCATTCCCCTTGTGCAGTACTATCGCTACGCCAAGGGAGAGATTCGGGTGCAGCGAGCCGAACAGCTGAAGGCGGACCGGGCTCGGGAGCGTTTTGAAGCTCGCCAGGAGCGCCTGGAGCGGGAACAGCAGGAGAAGGAGCAGCGCCGGAAGGAACGGGCAAAAGCCGCAGCGGAAGCCCAGGCGAAGAAAAAGGCGGAAGCTGAAAAAGCTGCCACCGAAGGCGATGCGGTGGATGAGCGTTCGGCCAAGGCGGCACTGGTTCAACAGGCCCTCGCGCGCAAGAAAGCCAAGACCGAGGTCGCCAAACCGCAAGCGCCTGCCGCCGAACCCGCTCAGGAGAAGCCCGACCTGGAGGCACTCGAAAAGCAGCTGGCCCAGGCACAATCCAAGCTCGAAACCATGCAGGGCATGCTGGAAGACGCCAAAGCCCAGCAGGCCGACAATGTAGAGAAACTGGAACGAGCGGTCGCCAAGAACCACGACCGGGTAACGCGCGCGGAAGAAGCTCTGGCCGACGCCCGCCAGCAGCTGGCGTCCCAGCCCGAATCCCAGTCAACCGAATAACCGAATTCAGGCCCGACATTCATGGCATTTGCTCAACAGTCTTCACCCCATGCCCATCATGCCCGTCCCACATCAAGGGTTATGCTCTGGGTGATCATCGCTGCGTTGCCTGGCCTGTTCGCGCAGACGGTGTTCTTTGGCTGGGGCAACCTGATCAATGTGGTTTGGTGCGTTGCACTGGCGATGGCCTGCGAGGCTGCCATCCTCAAGCTCCGGAACAAGCCCATCGGCTTTTTCCTGAAAGACAACACAGCTGCAGTAACCGGCCTGCTGCTCGGCTTGTCGCTCCCCCAGTTCGCCCCCTGGTGGGTATCCGGCATTGCTGTCGTCTCCGCCATCGTCGTCGCCAAACAACTATACGGGGGCCTTGGCTCCAACCCGTTCAATCCGGCCATGGTGGGCTATGCCCTGGTGCTGATCTCCTTCCCGGTTGCCATGACCACCAACTGGGCCGAACCGGCATTGCTCTGGAAAGGGGCGCCCGGTTTCTCCGAAACCCTCAGCACGATCGCCTCGGCAAAGCAAACCGCGGTAGACGGCTGGACCATGGCAACTCCGCTGGATGAGTACAAACACAAGATCGCGAACCGGACGGCCGCCGAGGTTCTGCAGCACCCCACCTTCGGCAACGGCATTGCCCGGGGCTGGGAATGGGTAAATGCCGGTTTCCTGGCTGGCGGCCTCCTTCTGGTTCTGCTCCGGATCATCACCTGGCACATTCCCGTGGGGTTTCTCGCCGGGCTTGCGGCAATGAGCCTCGCGTTCGGCAGCAACGCCGATCAGTATGCGCCACTGTCCATGCATCTGCTGGCCGGCGGCACCATGCTCGGGGCCTTCTTCATTGCCACCGACCCGGTGTCGGCAGCGACCAGCCACCAGGGCAAACTGATCTACGGGGCCGGAATCGGCGTGCTCATTTACCTGATACGAACCTGGGGGAGCTATCCCGATGCCGTGGCCTTCAGCGTCCTGCTGATGAACTTCGCCGTGCCGTTCATCGATCACTACACGCCACCGCGGACCTACGGCCATCACAAGGCTCGCCGCGGTGTGCCGAGCAGGAAGCAGGGATAACGTATGGCCGCACTTGCACAATCGATTCGTCGCAGCGCCGTTGGCCTGGGCCTGTTCGCCATGATCACCGGTGGCACTATCGCGGTCACCCAGGCCCTCACCGAAAAGCGAATACAGGAGCAGGCCGCGCGCGCCGAAGCCAAGGCTCTGCTCGAAATCATTCCCGAAAGCGCTCACGACAATAATCTGCTCCGGGACACGGTCCAGTTACCCGCCAGTGACCGTCTTGCCACCGATGGTCCACTGACCGCCTGGGTAGCGCGTCAGGACGGTCGGCCCACTGGCATGATCCTGCCGATTGTTGCCCCGGACGGCTATTCCGGCAAAATCCACTTGCTGGTCGGTGTGGACCTGAACGGCACAGTCCTTGGTGTCCGCGTCATCAGTCACAAGGAAACGCCCGGGCTCGGGGACCGTATCGAAACCAAGAAGTCGGACTGGATTCGAAGCTTTGAAGGCCGCTCGCTTGGCCAGCCGCCCCACCGGGAATGGAACGTAAGGAAAAACGGCGGGGAATTCGATCAGTTTACGGGTGCCACCATCACACCCCGGGCAGTGGTCAAAGCGGTCCAGAAATCCCTGATCTATTTTCGCAAGAATCGGCAGGTAATTCGGGAGCGGCTCAACGAAGCGCCGTCGCCCAGACCGAAAGCCATTACTCCGGAGACCATTGCCGGAGAAGCAACCCGTTCGGAGCATTCCTGACTATGACCACCAAGACGTCCAGTGAAATCATTCGCGACGGGCTCTGGAACAACAACCCCGCCCTCGTTCAGGTATTGGGTCTGTGCCCGCTTCTGGCGGTGACCAGCACTGTCGTCAACGCCATTGGTCTGGGCCTGGCGACCCTGATGGTGCTGATGGGCTCCAACCTCGCAGTGTCGCTGATCCGGAACTTCGTCGGCGAATCGGTCCGACTGCCGGCATTCGTTATGATCATTGCATCGTTCGTCACCTGCGCCGAACTACTGATGCAGGCATTCACTTACGAGCTTTACCAGATCCTGGGCATCTTCATTCCCCTGATCGTGACCAACTGCGCCATTCTTGGCCGGGCTGATGCCTTCGCCTCCAAGACCACGCCCGGGCCGGCTCTGCTGGATGGCGCCATGATGGGGCTCGGCTTCCTGGCAGTGCTGGTGGTGCTGGGTGGCATGCGCGAACTGATCGGCCAGGGCACGCTGTTTGTCGATATGAACCTGCTGCTCGGCCCGATGGCCGCCGACTGGGTGATTCGTCCGTTCGAGAGCTACCCCGACGTCCTGTTCATGGTCCTGCCTCCGGGCGCATTCGTGGGTCTTGGCCTCCTGATTGCCCTGAAGAATGGCATCGACAACCATCTGGAGAAGCGTCGCAAGGCCACCGAACCGGCCCCTGCGGCCAGTGGCAGCAAACGCGTTCGCGTCACCGGCAACGTTTCCTGACCAGCAGGCAAGGTGAATGTAAGCTCCCATGAACAAACAGAAACGCATTGAAATCTTTACCCGGCTGCGGGACGCAAACCCGAACCCCACCACGGAGTTGAACTACTCCACGCCGTTCGAGTTGTTGATTGCTGTCATTCTGTCTGCCCAGGCAACCGATGTCGGCGTCAACAAGGCAACTGACAAACTGTTTCCGGTGGCCAACACCCCGGAGGCGATTCTGGCATTGGGCGTCGACGGGCTGAAGGAATACATCAAGACCATCGGCCTGTTTAACAGCAAGGCCGAAAATGTCATCAAGACCTGCCGGATCCTTATTGACAAACATGGCAGCCAGGTCCCGGAAAAACGGGAAGATCTCGAGGCCTTACCGGGTGTCGGCCGGAAGACCGCCAACGTGGTTCTCAACACGGCGTTCGGACATATGGCGATGGCCGTGGACACCCACATTTTCCGGGTCTCGAACCGCACCGGGATTGCCCCCGGAAAGAACGTCCTGGAGGTGGAGCAAAAGCTGATGCGTCTCGTGCCCAAGGAGTTCCTGCTGGATGCGCACCACTGGCTGATTCTCCATGGTCGCTACACCTGCACCGCCCGTAAACCCAAGTGCGGCGCCTGCATTATTGAAGACCTCTGCGAGTTCAAGGAAAAGCGGGATTACCTGTAGGCGCCCCGCCGCGTTTTAACACAGGGGCACGCACAAAAAAGCCGGCATTGAATGCCGGCTTTTTCTGTCAGGAAGCGGCGGTTACCGCTGTCCCAGCATCTTCTCTTTCAGGTCTTCCTGGGCTGGCTTGTCAGACAGCCAGATCCCGAACAGGGCCTTCTTGAACGCCAGATCACCCATGGTGTCCTTGTGCTGGCCGTTCTTGAGGACCTTGACGCCTTCGCCCGGCAGGTACACCAGATCAAAAACATCACCTTCCCTGATCTCTTCCTCGAACACGGCCATGAACTGGTCAACGTCACCCTGAATCGCGGCCATGTCACCACCGGTAGACGCTTCAAAACCTTCCAGAGTCGCTTCGGTCATGCGTTCACTGGTGATCATGCCGGAAATGATGTGCAGCGTGATGGCCTGTGGCTCATCCGCGTTGATAACAGCCTCGCCATCATCAATGGTTTCCGGCACGTACAGGCCACCAACGTAGAGGTCCATAAACCACTTTGACCGCGTGCCCGCGCCATTAAGTTTCAGTTCGGTATCCATGGCCGAGTAGGTATCTGGAACATCCACACCTTCCACGGTCAGTGCCGACACCGGCGTTGACAGAGCAGCTGCCATGGCCAGAGACATAAAACCGGTAAAGAGAGCCTTCTTCATAGTCCTTTCCTTTTCGATCGTTATTATTGACGTGTTTCATTCGTGCACCGGGTTTCGACCCCCTTATCCCCGCCCGGTCCGGGCATTCTAACAACGACAGGGGACCATCAGGCGGAACCTGGTTCTCATTTGCAGCGATAATGAAACAGAAAAACCGGCGGGGTTTCCCCGGCCGGTTTTGGCATGATCAAGGTCTGGAAGGCGTTACTTGAACAGAAGGTTTCCGGAGAGGCCTTCTTTCTCGAGGATTTCACGCAGGCGTCTCAGCGCTTCCACCTGAATCTGGCGGACCCGTTCACGGGTAAGCCCGATCTCCTGCCCGACCTCTTCCAGCGTACTGACCGGATACCCCCTCAAACCAAAGCGACGGGACAGGACTTCCTGCTGCTTTTCGCTGAGCTGGTCGATCCATTTTTCCAGGCACGAGCACATGTTGTTGTCCTGAAGCAGATCCGCAGGGTCGGTAGCACCCTCATCCGCCACAGTGTCCAGTAGAGACTTCTCGCCCCCGGTGCCAATAGGGGTGTCCATGGAGGCAACCCGCTCATTGAGACCCAGCATGCGCTTAACATCGGCAACTGGCTTGTCGACCATTCGCGCAATTTCTTCGGCGGAAGGTTCGTGATCCAGCTTCTGCGTCAGCTCCCGCGCGGCACGCAGGTATAGGTTGAGCTCCTTGACCACGTGAATCGGCAGACGGATGGTCCGGGTCTGGTTCATGATCGCGCGTTCAATGGTCTGGCGAATCCACCATGTGGCGTAGGTTGAGAAGCGGAAACCGCGTTCCGGATCAAATTTCTCGACCGCCCGGATCAGGCCGAGGTTACCTTCCTCGATCAGATCCAGCAGCGTCAGCCCCCGGTTTACGTAACGCCGCGCAATCTTGACCACGAGACGAAGGTTGCTCTCGATCATCCGCTTGCGGCCTGAATCCTCGCCCTTCCGTGCCAGGCGAGCGAAATAGACTTCTTCCTCAGGGGTCAGGAGGGGTGAAAATCCGATTTCGTTGAGGTACAGCTGAGTGGCATCCAGCTGTTTCTGGCTGGTGAAATAACGCCCCTGGGTGGGAATTTCTTCATCTGCATCTGCGGTATCTTCGTCCGCCGAAGCTTTGTCGACTTTCTCTTCTGCTAGCAATTGATCCTCGGACTCATCCACGTCCGCCACGCGATCAATGATGATATCTTCCTGCTCTGCTGACATTTTCTTGCCCCGCCTCTCAATAATCCTGGGTGTTCGTCCGGTACTTCTTGTTATTGCGGACGCTCTTCGTGCAACTGCTTTTCTTCTTCAGGACATCTGTTGGTTGGCCGGTTACAACTGCAACCGTTCTTTTTTATTTTTTGAACGCGGTCTTTCTGTCAGTGCCGGTTGGTGGCGGGAAACAGAATCCTGTCTGCTTCTGCGCTAGCGTCTTGGAAGGTAGTGGGCGGGATCAACCGGATTGCCATTTTTTCGGATTTCAAAATGCAACATGGGTCGTTCAGCGCCACTGCTACCGAGCTCTGCGATCACCTGACCGGCTTTCACATCCTCCCCTTCCCGCACCAGAATCTTCCGGTTATGTGCATAAGCACTCAAATAGTGCTCGTTATGGTTAACAATAATCAGGTTACCGTAACCAAGCAACCCATTGCCGGCGTATACGACATTACCACTTGCGGCTGCCTTTACAGCATCACCGGCTTTTCCGGCAATATCAATACCTTTATTGACTTTTCCGGATGTTGAATAACCAGCAATTACGGTGCCAATGTGCGGCCAACGCCAATTCACCCGGGCAACCGTCTGAGTCTGCGATGCCAGCGGAGCACCCTTTTCAGGAGACCGGGTCACCGTTGGCTCGGGCGCGGCTTTCGGTGTGGGCGCGGGTGGCGCGCCCCGGGGTTTGCTTGATGCAGGCGCAGATTTTCTCGTTGCTACCTGATTCTGACGGCCGGATGTGACAGTTCCGCGAAGGTCGAGGCGCAGGACCTGGCCTGCCCTTAAGTTCCAGGGTGGGTCAATTCCATTGGCACTGCCCAGTTCGCGGTAATCACGGCCGTAACGCCAGGCTATGCTGTACAGGGTTTCGCCCGGCTGGACCACATGGCGGCCCCAGTATACCGGCGGGTTGTAGAGGTCGTCCCGGTACAGCGCAGAGGTGTTGCAGCCGCTCAGCAAGGCGGTCAGGAGCAGAATCGCAGCTATCGGGGATTGGCCGCTTGGGCATTTCAGGGCACGAGGGGAAGCACAGGCACCGGAAGGGAACCGCGGGAAAGCCGGCGAAGCGGCACTGAACAGCCCACGCAAGAATCTCACAAGAATAAAAACGACCTAGTTATAAAAAATCCGTATAACGCGTCCGATGTGTCACACAACTTTCTCAGGTTCTAAAAGTAACTTGCTAATATATTGCACAATTTCCCTTTCAATCCAAGTTACCCCACAGACACATCTGTTACCGGGAGAAACATCCTTTTTGTGCGTTAGGTAACACTTCGTTCATGCTTGACCGCACATTCTCAGGAAACCCTGCCACGATGGTTTCGCGTTCCAACCCATTCGACCAACAGCACCAGGAAAAATCCACCGAGTGCAATCAACACTGCAAGCCCGAGTTTCGGATCCTGTCCGGTCAGATCCGCAAACGTGAAGGGACCGATGCTGAGCTCATTAAGCGGCACCTGTTCACCGGAACTGTTGGTGCGCCAGCTGAGCGTCTGCTTCCAGGGCCAAACCTTGTTCAGGGCTCCCACCATAAAGCCGGTGAGAAGCGCCAGCACCAGGTCGTGAAAGTGGTGGAACGCCCAGGTAATAACACGCGCGATTGAAAGAAGCCCCAGCAAGCATCCCGCCATGAACAGCAGCAGAATCCCCAGGTCGGCGGTTTTTATGGCCGCAAGCACCGGGGAATACATGCCGATGATGACCAGAATGAAACTTCCCGAAATACCCGGAAGAATCATGGCACAGATCGCCAGTGCGCCCGCACCGAAGAAAGCCAGCGCAGAAGGGTCAACCCGTCCCGCCGATAAGGTAGTTATCCACCAGGCCACGCCAATGCCGATAACAAGTGGAACGCCCAGGGAGAATCGGTAGTGCCGGACCTGACGCCCGACATGCCAGACTGACGCGATAATCAGCCCAAAAAAGAAGCTCCAGATCAGGATGGGATACTCGACGAGCGCATAACTGATGGCGGAAGCCAGAGTCAGGATACTGGTCAACACTCCGCCGAGCAGACAAACCAGGAAGGTGCCGTCGCAGGCTTGCCAGAAAACCTTTACCCGCCCCCGGAACAGATCACCCACGACAGCACCGGGCACCGCATTGATGGCTTCCAACAATCGGAAATAGATACCGGTGATAAAGGCAATCGTGCCGCCCGACACGCCGGGCACAATGTCCGCTGCCCCCATCGCCATGCCCCGTATGAAGACCGCGGCCGGGTGATGCGATCGATTCAGGCCAGAGGTATCCGGTATGTCATCGTTCAACGGACCACCCCACCCAGAAGCGGGACGAAATGCACCGGCTCAAGCTCCTTGTGGTCAAACCGATCGCCCCTCCTTGTCACTTCTACCAGGGTCTGGTTCTGCTCGCCAACCGGCGCAATCAGGACACCGCCATCACACAGCTGCGCCAACAGTTCCTGCGGCACTTCCACTGGTGCGGCGGTCACGATAATGCCGTCGAAGGGGCCCCGGTCAGGCCAGCCCATGCCACCATCGGCATGCTTCAGAAGGACGTTTCGCGCATTAAGCTGGCGCAGACGGTCCCGGGCCCGGTCCTGCAGCGGCTTGATCCGCTCGACACTGTATATCTCGTCAAAAAGGCGGGCGAGAACAGCGGTCTGGTAGCCGGACCCGGTACCCAACTCAAGCACGCGAGCCGGCGAATGGGCCAACATCAGCTCTGACATGCGGGCAACAATGTAGGGCTGGGAAAGGGTCTGACCGTAGCCGATCGGCAGCGAGGTATCTTCATAGGCCCGATGAGAAAGCGCCTCGTCCAGAAAAATATGGCGCGGAACCTCGCCAATAATGTCCAGCACCCGATCGGACTCGATACCGGCCTCACGCAGGCGCTGGACCAGTCGCATACGGGTGCGCCGGGAGGTCATACCGATACCCTGGAGTTGCGCACTCATCCCCGCGCCTCCCCGACATCACCGAGACCTTCGACCCAATCCCGGAGGGGAACCAGGGCGTCATGACGGGTCATGTCAATGTGAACCGGTGTGATGGAAACATAGCCGTCGCGCACGGCATGGAAATCGGTGCCCGGTCCGGCATCTCCACCCGCACCGGCAGCGCCGATCCAGTAGCGCTCCTTTCCCCGGGGACAGGTCATGGGAACCGCGCCCTCGGCCCGCTCACGATGTCCGAGCCTGGTGACCCGAAAGCCGTTAAGCTGGTCCCAGGGCACATCCGGTACATTGACGTTGAGGATGGAGCGGGGACCAAGCACCAGTGGTCGCTCGGTCTCAAGCAGCAGGCGAACCACCCGAGCCGCAGTTTCGTAATGAAAATGGCCATCGTTAACCAGAGAGACGGCAATGGCAGGCAACCCAAGGTGGCGGCCTTCCGTTGCTGCGGCAACGGTTCCGGAATAGATGATGTCGTCGCCGAGATTGGCGTGGGTGTTGATCCCGGATACAACCCGGTCGAAAGGCGTCTGGAACAGGCCGTTGACCGCCAGGTGAACGCAATCCGTGGGAGTCCCGTCAACGGAGCGGAAGCCGTTGGGATGTTGTTCCACGGTTAATGGACGGTTCAGCGTCAGGGCGTTACTGGCCCCGCTGTGGTCCCGATCCGGGGCTACTACCTCCAGGTCGCCGACCCCTTGAAGCCCGTCGAAAAGAGCTATCAGCCCGGGCGAATGGACGCCGTCATCGTTCGACAACAGAATACGCACTGTGTTCTCCGCTAGCCTTGTTGCTTGTTATGGCGGCCGAGGCTCATGTCCTCTAGCTCGAAAATATCACTCAGAATAGTGGTAGCGTACTGGCCCGGCGACAACGAGAATTCCAGTTTAAGGCAACCCTCGTCGTGCCACTGCCACGCGAGTTCAGCCGGCCTGGTCCTGAGCAATCGACGCTCAGGCTTCATTCGGGTTGTCGAGAACAGCCGGACCAGATCCGGTGACTGCTCGACGACGCCCCGTTCCAGGGTTTCCTGATGCCCGGTAGCGGTGGTGCCGCCATCGCCCCAGAGCGGCCCGGTCGGTACCAAATCGCCGCAGGACAGGCCGGGTTCGCCGTCAATCGGCATAAACCAGGTGCCATCGGCCACCCGGCGGGCAAGAACTTCATTGAACAACCACGAACGCGCCGCCGAAAAGTACAATACGTTTTTCGAGGCATCTCTGCCAGCGCGGTTTTTTCCTCGGCGGCCCCGGCCTGCAGTGCGGCCACGGGAATTCATCGCAGAGGCGTCCATGGCGGCCGCCCGATCCAGATTGGCGCCGCCAAAACCAAATCGCTGGGGACCAAAATAATTGGGTGCGCCATGGCTCTTCAGGCGCGCAAGAGCCTCGTCAATTTCGCCGCGGACGCCGTCAACGTCGCGCAGGGTAAGGATAAACCGGTTACCCTCGTGTTCACCACGACGGAGTTTGCGATTATGGCGCCAAACAGACAATACTGGCCATCGCTCCGCCACGCGCGCGACGAAGTCTGCGTCGGAATTGGCCATGCCCGGGCGGTAGAGACTGAACCACTGACTGGTCACCGCGTGGCGATCCTTGAGGCCGAAGAAGCCGACATCGAACGTCCGGCATCCGCAAAGCGCAGCCAACTCGCGCGCGACAAATTCGGTGTTGTCACCGATCTTCTGCAGTCGCAGACAGAGGTGCTCGCCCTCCCCGGCAATTACTTCGGGGCCAGATTGCGCGGGAAAGCCAGAAAACTCTTCATCGACCTGAAAATCCTCGGGCGATGTTTTCAGACCCGCCCGAGCCACACGGGCACCCGCCGAGGTCGGCCAATCCAGGCGCCACCGACCGGCCTCCATGATTTCGGTCATGAGGAGACCGGCTCCAGCAGACACACGGCCTGACAGGCGATACCTTCGCCGCGACCGGTGAACCCGAGTTTTTCAGTGGTGGTCGCTTTCACGCTGACCCGGCTGGCCGGGATCCCCAGGTCTTCGGCAATATTGAGGCGCATAGCTTCGATGTGCGGCGCCATCTTTGGTGCCTGGGCAATGATCGTGCTGTCGATATTGACCACACCATAGCCTTCTTCCCTCACCCGCAACATGACCCGACGTAATAGGTCACGGCTGTCGGCACCGGCCCACTCATCACTGGTATCCGGAAACAGATGCCCAATATCCCCAAGGGCAACCGCGCCCAGGAGCGCATCCGCAAGCGCATGCAGCAGGACATCACCGTCAGAATGGGCGTTCAGTCCCTGATGATGGGGGATGGACACGCCCCCGAGAACAACCGCATCGCCCTGACCAAAGGCGTGGACATCAAAGCCCTGACCGATACGCATAACACACTCCGGGAAGACAGAAAGTTCAGAACCGGCTGAGAATAAAGCCTGCAAGGTCGAGGTCGGCCGGAACAGTTACCTTGATGTTGTCCGGACGACCTTCTACCAGTAACGGCATATTACCGGAAAACTCCATGGCAGAGGACTCGTCAGTTACCCTGTGTCCGGATTCGTGAGCCCGCTCCAGTGCATTCACAAGCATCCGATAGCGGAACATCTGTGGCGTCAGCGCTCGCCAGAGGTGACCCCGATCCACCGTTTCCAGCACTTCGGGGTTAGTCCCCTTGCCCACCTTTTTCAGGGTGTCTGCCACCGGCGCCGCCAGGAGTCCGCCAACCGGGTGGTCCGACAGGGTTTCAACCAATTTGTGAAGATCCCCCGGATGAACGCAGGGGCGAGCCGCATCGTGTACCAGGACCCAATCATCTTCAGCGACCTGCTCCGCCAGCGCCAGCAGCGCAGCCCGCACGGAATCGGAGCGCTCCGTGCCCCCCGTACAGGTCTGAATGCGGTGGTCCGCGCTGGCCCCGGTATCGGGCCACCAATGATCGGCAGAATTCAAGGCAACCATACAGCCGGAAAACGGGACCGAGTCCAGCAGCCGTGACAGGGTGATATCAAGAATGAAGCGGGAGTTAATGCGGAGGTACTGCTTCGGACATTCGGCCTGCATTCGCTGGCCGACTCCTGCCGCAGGTACCACAAGCCAGAGTTTGGGAGTAGTCATGGGTTATCCGTGGAACGTTCGGAGACTCGAAACCTGAACCTTAATTCTCTACAACGAGAAAAAACGTTTCATCCTCGCGAATCAACCCCAGGTTCATTCTGGCTCGCTCTTCCACGGCGCCGCGCTCTCCGCGAAGATTCCGGACCTCGGCATAAAGGCGCTCGTTGCGGGTGGCCAGCTCAGCATTTTCCGCCCGCTGTTCCGCGATCGACTGCTCAAGCGCCCAGACCTGCGCAAAGCTGCCCTCCCCGACCCACAGGCGAACCTGCAGCAGGAGTATCAGAACAACCATTGTGGTCCAGAGCAACTTCATTGCCGGTTCCGTCCAGAATTATCCGATCAAAATTTCGACACCGTTCGTCGAGTATAGACCTTAGAGTAGATTAGCAACAAATTCTTCTAAGCGCTTGTGTAAAAAGGCCATCGTAACTGAACTAATGCTCAGAATACGATGGCCTTAACACTTCTGGGACCACAATCATAAGGATCGTGGATCAAAATGGAAGGATTGGAGTCAGCCCTGACCTTTGATTTCGCTCAAACCTCGGTAGGGTGCCTTGCCATCCAGGGCTTCTTCAATGCGCAGCAGTTGGTTGTACTTGGCAACGCGATCCGAACGACAGAGGGAACCGGTTTTGATCTGGCCGGCGCAGGTTGCCACCGCCAGATCGGCAATGGTGGTGTCCTCGGTTTCGCCGGAGCGATGGGAGATGACGGCAGTATAGCCGGCGTCCTGGGCCATCTTGATGGCGTCGAGGGTCTCACTCAGGCTTCCGATCTGGTTGAACTTGATCAGGATGGAGTTGCCAACACCCTTATCGATACCCTGCTTCAGGATCCGGGTGTTGGTCACGAACAGATCATCACCCACCAGTTGGACCTTGCTCCCCAGCTTCTCGGTCAGCACTTTCCAGCCGTCCCAGTCACTCTCGTCCATGCCATCTTCGATGGAGACAATGGGGTAACGCTCGCACAGGCCTGCCAGATAGTCGGCAAAACCTTCGGAATCAAAGCTCTTGCCCTCACCAGACAGCTGATACTGGCCGTCCTTGTAGAATTCCGAGGAGGCACAATCCAGCGCCAGGGTGACGTCAGTCCCAAGGGTGTAGCCGGCCTTTTCAACCGCTTCCTTGATAACGGCCAGCGCCGCTTCGTTGGACGGCAGGTTCGGCGCAAAGCCGCCCTCGTCACCAACGGCCGTGTTCAGGCCCTGGGCCTTCAGTACTTTCTTCAGGCTGTGGAAGATCTCCGCGCCAATACGCAGGGCTTCGGCGAAGCTCTTGGCGGCGACCGGCTGAACCATGAACTCCTGGATATCAACGTTGTTGTCGGCGTGCTCACCACCATTGAGGATATTCATCATCGGCACCGGCATGCTGAACTGGCCAGAGGTGCCGTTCAGGTCTGCAATGTGGGCATACAATGGCTTGCCCAGGGACTCGGCGGCAGCCTTGGCGGCCGCCAGGGACACCGCCAGAATGGCATTGGCGCCCAGATTGGCCTTGTTGTCGGTGCCGTCCAGTTGCAGCATCAGGCTGTCCAGAGCGCGCTGATCGGCCGCATCCTTGCCCAACAGTGCCTCACGGATCTTCCCGTTCACAGCCTCGACGGCCTTGCGCACCCCCTTGCCCAGATAGCGGGACGCATCCTGATCACGCAGCTCCAGAGCCTCGCGGGAACCGGTAGACGCGCCGGAAGGCGCGCAGGCCCGGCCCAGGGTGCCGTCTTCAAGGAGGACATCGGCTTCAACAGTCGGGTTACCGCGGGAGTCGAGAACCTCGCGAGCCTTGATGTTGGCAATCTTGGTCATTGTGATGGATCTCCAAAGTATTCAAGTAGTCAAAGGGTAACGAAACGAAGAACACCGCCAATCAGGCGGTGTCGATAGGTTTAAAGCTTTTTACAAGATCATCGACGGCTTTCACGCGCGCCAGGAAGGGTTCCAGCTGGCTCAGGCGCAGGGCACACGGGCCATCGCACCTGGCCTTATCCGGGTCCGGATGAGCCTCCAGAAACAGGCCAGCGAGCCCCTGGGACATGCCCGCAAGCGCCAGATCGGTAACCTGGGCACGACGTCCGCCGGCAGAATCGGCGCGACCGCCAGGCATCTGCAGGGAGTGGGTCACGTCGAACATCACCGGCACGTCCATTGCTTTCATGATCCCGAAGCCGAGCATATCCACTACCAGGTTGTTGTACCCGAAGCTGGTGCCACGCTCACAAAGGATCACCTTGTCGTTACCGGCTTCCTCGCACTTACTGATGATGTGTTTCATTTCCTGGGGTGCCAGGAACTGGGCCTTCTTGATGTTGATCACCGCGCCGGTTTCGGCCATGGCGACTACCAGGTCGGTCTGGCGGCTCAGAAAGGCCGGGAGCTGGATGACATCACAGACTTCCGCGGCTGGCGCGGCCTGCTCGGGTTCGTGCACGTCAGAAATGATGGGCACACCGAACTTGCTTTTGATATCGGCCAGGATCTGAAGCCCTTGCTCCAGACCCGGGCCCCGGAAGGAATGCACGGATGAGCGGTTGGCCTTGTCGAAGGACGCCTTGAAAACGTAGGGAATGCCCAGTTTCCGGCACACCTCGACGTAGGCCTCGGCAACCTCGAACGCCAGCTCTCGGGATTCCAGGACATTCATGCCACCGAACAGTACAAACGGCTTGTCGTTGGCCACCTCGATGCCCGAAACGCTAACGGTGCTCCGCGCCATGATCAGGCCCCCTTCTTGCGCGCCAGGGCGGCTTCAACAAAGCCCTTGAACAACGGATGCCCGTCACGCGGTGTCGAGGTGAATTCCGGATGGAACTGGCAAGCGACGAACCACGGGTGATCACCAGCTTCAACCACTTCCACAAGCTTGCCATCCGAGGAGCGACCGGAGATCTTGAGACCGGCCTCTTCCAGTTTCGGCAGGAAGTGGTTGTTCACCTCATAGCGGTGACGATGGCGTTCGCGGATCGTTTTCCGGCCATAGCAGTTGGCAATGGTGGTGCCTTCGGTCAACACACAGTCCTGGGCGCCCAGACGCATGGTGCCGCCAAGATCGGATTCTTCGGTACGCTCTTCTTTCTCACCGCTGGCATCGAGCCATTCGGTAATCAGGCCAACCACCGGTTCCGGCGTGTGTTCACGGAACTCGGTGCTGTGGGCATCTTTCAGACCGGCCACGTTCCGGGCGTACTCGATAACCGCCACCTGCATGCCCAGACAGATACCCAGGTAGGGAACCTTGTTCTCACGGGCGTACTGTACTGTGCGAATCTTGCCTTCAACACCGCGCTCTCCGAAGCCGCCGGGTACCAGGATCGCGTCAGCTTTCTCCAGGGCGCCGGTGCCGTCACGTTCAATATCTTCCGAGTCGATGTAATTGATATTGACCTTGGTGCGGGTCTTGATTCCCGCGTGAAGCAGGGACTCGATCAGCGACTTGTAAGCGTCCAGCAGTTCCATGTACTTGCCAACCATGGCCACGGTGATTTCGGCCTCGGGATTCATCAGAGACTCGACCACCTCGTCCCATTCACGCAGGTCGGCCGGACGCGCATCCAGACCGAAGCGCTCAATCACCAGCTGATCCAGACCATGCTCGTGGAGGGTGCGCGGAATGGCATAGATTGACTTGGCATCCTGGAGCGGAATGACTGCGCGTTCTTCAACGTTGGTGAAGAGTGCAATCTTGCGGCGGGAGCTAGCGTCCACTTCGTGCTCGGAACGGCACAGCAGAATGTCCGGCTGGAGGCCGATGGAGCGCATTTCCTTCACAGAATGCTGGGTCGGCTTGGTCTTGATCTCGCCCGCAGTGGCGATGTACGGAACCAGGGTCAGATGCATGAACAGCGCACGCTGCGGACCAACCTCAACCTTCAGTTGCCGGCAGGCCTCGAGGAATGGCAGTGACTCAATATCACCCACCGTGCCGCCAATTTCGATCATTGCCACATCAGCACCGGCTGCACCTTCAACGACGCGACGCTTGATTTCGTCAGTGATGTGCGGAATAACCTGAACCGTGCCGCCCAGGTAATCACCACGGCGCTCCTTACGAATGACTTCTTCGTATACACGGCCGGTGGTGAAGTTGTTCCGACGGCTCATTGGCGTGCGGATGAACCGCTCGTAGTGGCCCAGGTCGAGATCGGTTTCCGCGCCGTCTTCGGTGACAAAAACCTCACCGTGCTGGAACGGGCTCATGGTGCCGGGGTCCACGTTGATGTACGGGTCCAGCTTGAGAATAGTGACCTTCAGGCCGCGTGCCTCGAGGATCGCTGCCAGAGAGGCGGATGCGATACCTTTCCCCAAGGAGGACACGACACCGCCGGTGACGAAAATATAACGCGTCATGCAGATTCCATGCTTGTCTGGTTCGGTGAAGGAGGGAGATTGTCATCTCAAGATGGGACGCCAGACTACCAGAAACCCCCATCTGACTCAATCAAATTCCCGCCTCACAACAAGCCGCCAACCGGCGGCAGGAGCGCCTCCCGAGTATTGTTCAGAACACCACAAATCGCCAATGGCAATCAGCTCGCCGGCGTCTCCGGAGCCCGCAAAAACCAACGGGAGACAGGCTCTTTCCCAGGGCGGCACCGCCTGTTCCTGAAACCAGTTTTTCAGTGATTTCGACGACCCTTCAGGACGGAACCGCACGCGCTCCCCTCCCTGCCTCGTAGATACCCTTATTGGCCTGGACGGACTTTCCGGGTTAGCCACCGACTCAAGCGTGAGCGTCCAGTAAGCCCAGTGCAACGGCTCACCCGGCAACAGCGTGACCGGCGACACGGGCACCTCGGGTTGCTCCGGGACCAGATGAATCCATCCCTGAAACCGGCGCAGACGAAACCCTTCTCCACGCAGCTCCGGCTCCCGGTCCTCGGCGGCCTCAAGCAAGTCGTGCATGACCTGGCTCCAGTCCGAAACCACCGGCGGACGGAATCCCCGCTTCCGGGCCCACCAACGCACAAGGTTTTTCTGCTCCACTACCGTAAGCGCCTGCAAGGCAGGCACAGACAACGCCCTCGACCCTTTCGAGCATTCAGTCCATTGCCGCTCTGCCAGGCGTTCGTTCAGAAATTCACTGTCGGCACAGGCACCGGCACTGTGCCTAACACGCCGCGCGAGACCGGGCCAGCGCGCTTTCAGACCCGGGATAATGGTATGCCGCAGGTAATTGCGGTCATATCCCTGATCGGCATTACTTGGATCCTCTACCCACTCAAGCCCGCCTTCCCGCGCCCAGTGCTCAAGCTCCGCCCGCTCCAGTTCCAGCAGTGGCCGCACAAGCTGCCCCGCCGCCAGCGGACGAGCGCGGGGCATGCCGGCCAGACCCGCCACTCCACTACCCCGGATCAGGCGGAACAGAACCGTTTCCACCTGATCGTCCGCATGATGGGCCAAAAGCAGAAGGTCGCCGGGCCCGAGAATTTCCTCAAACACCGCGTAGCGGGCCTCCCTGGCAGCCTCTTCCACCCCACCCAGATTACCGCCAGCCTGTCCGATGTTGACCGAAACCCGACGGACGACCAGAGGGATACCCAGGGCAGCGCACTGGGTACGACAAAAGGCCTCGGTTTCGTTGGCGTTGGGCTGAAGCTGGTGGTTTACATGGATAGCGTGGACATCAACGCGGGAGCGATGACAGAAAGCCGCCAAATGCAGGAGCAGGACGGAGTCCAGGCCGCCACTCAGGGCGACCCATAAGCGGGAATGCTCGGGGAGCGACCTGACCGGCGCGCACAGCACATCCGGCCAGGCAAAGCCGTGATCGGGCTCAGCGCCCGTTGTCATAGCGGGTCAGTCGCTCATAGCGACGGGCTACCAGCTCATCCGTCGGCAAGCGGCTGAGTTCCGCCACACCATTGGCCAGGATCTCTTTCAGGGATTCCGACATCTCCTCCGGATTGCGGTGGGCGCCGCCCAGAGGCTCCTGGATGACATTGTCCGCGAGCCCGAGGTCCTTGAGGCGGTCCGCCGTGACCCCCATGGCCTCTGCGGCCTGGGCCGCAAACTCAGCGCTCTTCCAGAGGATGGAGGCGCAGCCTTCCGGGGAGATAACCGCGTAGGTGGAGTATTGAAGCATGTTCAACTGGTCGCAAACGCCAATCGCCAGGGCACCACCGGAACCGCCCTCGCCGATCACCGTGGAAATGATCGGGGTTTTCAGTCTGGACATCACGGCGAGGTTGAACGCGATGGCTTCACTCTGGCCACGCTCCTCGGCACCGATCCCCGGATAGGCACCCGGAGTGTCGATAAACGTGAGGATCGGCATTTTGAAACGTTCCGCCATTTCCATCAGACGCAAGGCTTTGCGATAGCCTTCCGGGCGGGGCATGCCGAAGTTGCGCTTGACCTTGTCCCTTACTTCGCGGCCTTTCTGATGACCGATGATCATCACCGGCTTGTTATTCAGACGCGCAGTCCCGCCCACAATGGCCTGGTCGTCCGCGTACCGGCGGTCGCCGTGCAGTTCGTCGAAATCCTCAAAAATCGATTCAATGTAATCGAGAGTGTAGGGTCTGCGAGGATGACGGGCCAGACGGGCAACGTCCCAGGGTTTGAGATTCGAGAAGATGCTTTCAGTCAGGCTGACGCTCTTCTTCTTGAGCCGGGAAATCTCGTCGGTGATATTGATATCGGTGTCGTTACCGACCATGCGAAGCTCTTCAATCTTGGCTTCCAGGTCAGCAATGGGTTGCTCGAAATCCAGATAATTAGGGTTCATGATGTTCCATCATTTGATTGCCAGGTGGAGAAACACTCCGCCAAACCAGAATTTGGGACAAAGATAGCAGCGCCAGCAACACGGCTAAAGCGGACCTTGGTATGAGTCCACTTTCTGACAAAAGCTTAATTTTTCAATATGTCAGCCGTATTTGCGCCCAGAACCTTGCCGGACTGATCTAATCATAGACCAGTTCTACGGACTGGTCGCCCACGAGGTACCGAAGCTCCAGCAGAAGGTTGTCGTCAGGCTGTACCCGCCAGGATTCGCCCAGTTCAATGCGAGTTTGGGCCTCAGCGCTGGAGTACTCGATCCAGACCGGACTCCCCTCGCACCGGAAGGGACGGAGGGTGTTGTCCAGCTTTTCGAGCAGTCCGTTCTGCAGCTGGTCCGATCGCAGAGCCAGTTTCAGCCCCCGACTGAACTGCTGGCGCGCGGTTCCAACGTCCATCACGGAACTCACCCGCATTTTCATCTGGCCGGAATAGTCGTCATGGCTGACCTGCCCCTCGACCACAATCACCTGATCCGACTGCAACAGTTCCCGGTTCTCGAAAAAGGCTTCCGAGAACAGCGTGGCCTCGATACGGGCGCTGCGATCATCAAGGGTTATGAAGCACATGGTAGAACCGGTCCGTGTTTTCATGGTTCGCTGGGCGACCACCAGACCGGCCACCCGCTGCGGTGCCTTGCTCGGCTTCAGATCGGCAATGGACGAGCGCACGAAACGGCGTACTTCCTTCTCGTACTCATCAAAAGGATGGCCCGTCAGGTACAGACCGAGAGTATCCTTCTCCCCTTTCAAACGCTGCTTCTCCGGCCACTCTCGGACATCTGCGACATCGGCGTAGGGATCACCGCCCTCACCGCCTTCAAGCATTTCCCCGAACATATCCATCATGCCCACAGATTCGTTCCGGGATTGTTGATCAGCCTGTTGGACGGCCTTGTCGATACTCGCCATCAGTTGGGCCCGACCGGCACCGAACTTGTCCATCGCACCGGACCGGATCAGCGCTTCCATGGCGCGCTTGTTGACCTTTCTCAGGTCGACCCGACGGCAGAAATCGAAAATATCCTCGTACGGTTCCCCGTCGCCGCGCCCTTCGACGATGCTCTGGATCGGGCCCTCACCCAGCCCCTTGATTGCCCCGAGGCCGTACACAATCTGACCTTCTTCGTTGACCGTGAAGGTGTATTCCGAACGGCTGACGTCGGGCACCAACAGGTCCAGTTTCATGTTCCGGCACTCTTCCACCAGCGTGACCACCTTGTCGGTGTTCTGCATATCGGCAGTGAGTACCGCAGCCATGAATTCGGCCGGGTAATGGGCTTTCAGCCACAGGGTCTGGTAGGACACCAGTGCGTAGGCGGCAGAGTGGGACTTGTTGAAGCCGTAACCGGCAAACTTCTCCACCAGGTCGAAGATGTTTTCTGCCAGGGTCTTGTCAATGCCGTTCTGCTCACAGCCGTCCAGGAAGAACTGCTTCTGCTTGGCCATCTCCTCGGGCTTTTTCTTACCCATGGCCCGGCGTAGCATGTCGGCGTTACCGAGAGTGTACCCGGCCATGACCTGGGCGATCTGCATAACCTGCTCCTGGTACAGGATGACCCCGTACGTGGGCTCCAGAACCGGTCTCAGGCCTTCATACTGATAGTCGGGGTGCGGGAAAGACATGGGCTGACGGCCATGCTTACGGTCAATGAAGTCATCAACCATACCGGATTGCAGTGGACCCGGGCGGAACAAGGCCACCAGGGCGATCATGTCTTCCAGGGAATCGGGCTGAAGCCGTCGGATCAGATCCTTCATGCCCCTGGATTCGAGCTGGAACACCGCAGTGGTTTCGGCCTTCTTGAGCATGTCGAACGAGGGCACATCATCGAGCGGAATCTCGTTGATATCCAGCTCCGACTCACCACGCTGTTGCCGGCGCGGGTTGATCATGTTCAGGGCCCACTTGATGATGGTGAGCGTCCGCAGCCCCAGAAAGTCGAATTTGACCAGACCCGCGTCTTCCACGTCACCCTTATCGAACTGGGTCACGAGGCTGCCGCCCTCGTCATCGCAATAAAGCGGTGAAAAGTCGGTGATCTTGGTGGGCGCGATCACCACGCCCCCGGCGTGCTTACCGGCATTCCGGCACACACCCTCGAGTTTGAGCGCCATCTCCCAGATTTCCTGGGCTTCCTCGTCCTGCTCGAGGAAGTCCTTGAGCTGGGGTTCCTGCTCAATCGCCTTTTCAAGCGTCATACCCACTTCGAACGGGATCAGCTTCGAGAGCTTGTCCGCCAGACCGTATGACTTGCCCTGAACCCGGGCCACATCCCGCACCACCGCCTTGGCCGCCATGGTACCGAAGGTGATGATCTGGGAGACCGCCTCCCGGCCGTATTTCTGTGCGGTGTACTCGATGACCCGGTCACGGCCTTCCATGCAGAAATCGACGTCGAAGTCGGGCATGGAGACCCGCTCCGGATTCAGGAAACGCTCGAACAGCAGATCGTATTCTAGCGGATCGAGATCGGTAATCAGCTGGGCGTAGGCGACCAGGGAGCCGGCACCGGACCCCCGCCCCGGCCCCACCGGCACGCCGTTGTTCTTGGCCCACTTGATGAAGTCCATCACGATCAGGAAGTAGCCCGGGAAACCCATCTGGATGATGATGTCCAGCTCAAAGTTCAGGCGTTTGTAATAGGCAGCCCGCTTGGCATCATACTCCGGGTCATCCTTGCTCAGGGTCTTGGCCAGCCGCTCCTCGAGCCCTTCCTCGGACACCTTGCGGAAATAGTCGTCCATGGTCATGCCATCGGGGATCGGATAGTTCGGCAGGAAATACTCACCCATCCGAACCTTCACGGAACACCGGCGGGCAATCTCCACCGTGTTTTCCACCGCCTCCGGAATATCGGAAAACAGCTCAATCATCTCCTCGGCACTGCGCAGGTACTGCTGGTCGCTGAACCGACGATCACGGCGCGGATCGTCAAGGGTCCGGCTTTCACCGATGCAGACCCTGGCCTCGTGCGCTTCAAAGTCTTCGGCATCGAGGAAATGCACGTCGTTGGTGGCCACCACCGGCAACCCCAGTTCCTGGGCCAGCCCGACACTCAGATGCAGGCAGTCTTCGTCCCCGGCCCGCCCGGTTCGCTGGAGCTCCAGGTAACAGGCATCCGGATACAGGCTCATCCAGTAGGCCGCGCGCTCGCGAGCGAGCTCTGGCTTGTCCGCCAGCAGGGCCTTACCGATATCACCAAGCTTCGCCCCGGACAGCATGATCAGGCCGTCAGGTCGCTCTTCCAGCCATTTGCGCTGGATAATTGGCTTGCCGAATCGCTGCCCCTCGGTATAGCCCAGGGAGATGATTTCGGTCAGATTCAGGTAGCCATCGTTATTCCGGGCCAGCAGGGTCAGCCGGAACGGGTTGTCCGGCTCATCCGGATTCTCCAGCCACAGATCGGCACCGATGATTGGCTTCACTCCGGCACCGGTCGCCGCCTTGTAGAAGCGAACCAGCGAACACATGTTGGACTGCTCGGTGAGTCCGACGGCGGGCATGCCAAGCTCGGCGACCCGGCCGATAAGGGGTTTGACCCGCACCAGTCCGTCAACCATTGAATATTCGGAATGTACGCGAAGGTGTACAAAAGTCTGCGCCATAATGTCAGGCAATTCCTGCTGGTAATTTCTGTTCGGCCCCGGCTCTTAACCGCCTATCAGGGCTCTGATGTCTGCTTCTGTCTGGGGCCCAAAACGGGCCTCGAGCAAATCCCCATCGGGATTGACAACAAACGTCGCCGGCAAGGCAACGGGCGTCTGCCAACCAAATTTATGGCCCGGGTCTTCCGCCAGCATGGTGAACTCGATGCCCATGCGTTCGCCCAACTCTTCCAGCTCTACGCCCGAGATACCATCAAAATTCACACCCAGCACGGCAATATCGGGTGCCTTGTCCAGCTCATTGAGTTCAGGAATTTCTTCCAGGCAGGGCTTGCACCATTCCGCCCAGTAATTGACCAGAACCCACTGACCACGGAGCTGGTCCCAGTTCAGTTTGGGGCCGCCAGCGCGCTCCAGCTCGATTTTCTCACAACCGGCGGACACCAGAATCAGAACGAATAACCCGAAGCGGGCCATCCAGTGGAGAAACCTCCGGTTTGCAGGGTACTGCACGAGAAAACCTCCTGTTAGACTACGGACCACTCAAACTGCGGTATCCATCCAGACAGACAATCAGGCTCGAAGATGACAGAACCAACCCGGATTTTCCACAACCCTCGGTGTTCAAAATCCCGACAAGCCCTTGAACTGCTTACAGATCGGGGAATTGAACCGGAAATTATACGCTACTTGGAGACGCCGCCGACAGAGCACGAGCTGGCCGACATTCTGGCAGCGCTTGATGCCGAGCCCCGGGCACTGATGCGCACCAAGGAAAAGGAATACAAGGAACTCGGACTGGACAACCCCGATCTCAGCCGTGACCAGCTGATTGCGGCCATGGTGGCCCACCCAAAACTGATTGAGCGGCCCATTGTAATCGCGAATGGCAAGGTTGCGGTAGGTCGACCGCCGGAAAACGTGCTGTCAATCCTGTAACACGCTCCAGAACCCACCGTTGATCGAAGGAACACGCAATGGCCGAACAGGCACCCTATATCCTGATCCTGTATTACAGCCGAAACGGCCAGACTGCCGAACTGGCAAACCAGATCGGTCGGGGTGTGGCCCGGGTCTCTGGGGTCGACGCCCGCGTACGCACCGTCCCACCGGTTTCACCGGAGACGGAGGCGTCGCTTCCACCGGTTCCGGACAGTGGCGCACCATACGCCAGTAAATCGGACCTCGCCAACTGTGCCGGACTGGCCCTCGGCAGCCCGACCCGTTTCGGCAACATGGCAGCACCTCTGAAGCATTTCCTGGACACCACCGGTGATCTCTGGCTCAGCGGTGCGCTGTCCGGCAAACCCGCCGGTGCCTTCACCTCGACGGGAAGCCTTCACGGCGGCCAGGAAAGCACCCTGCTGACCATGATGATTCCGCTGTTGCACCACGGTATGGTGCTGTGCGGCCTGCCCTATACCGAAAAGGCGCTGGGCGAAACAGAGACGGGGGGCACACCATACGGTCCCAGCCACTGGGCGGGCACCGGGGAGCAATTACCCGTAAGCCCCCATGAAAAGGCGTTATGCCAGGCGCTGGGCGAGCGCCTGGCGAGTTTTGCACTCAAGCTGGCAGCCTGATACACCAGGCCCCGCCTGACGTAATGCACTTGTATACTCTTTCTGGAATCACGCTATGCTTCACAATCCGAAAGCCCGGAACACAGCCCGGCTGACTATCCTGCTGTACTTGGGAGTGCTGGCAACGCTGCTGGTCACCACCTTTTATCCCGCCCCTGTGGAGGGTGTCTCAGTTCCGCTCATGCTGACGGTTAAACTGTTGCCATTACTGGCTTTCGCGGTACCGGTGTTCCGTGGCCACAACCGGGGTTACATCTGGTTGGCGTTCGTGGTCATTTTCTACTTCACCCAGGCGGTGGTTTCCGCCTGGTTGAGCGAGGGGGCGGCCGGGCCGATGCTGCTGACCGTGCTTACTTTTCTGCTGTTTACGACGGCCATGGTACACCTGAAAGTGAACCGGCCGGTCGCAAGCTGATCCACCCTGACAATGAGCCCGACAACGAGACCCCATGTCTGACACCAGTACGCCTGAAAGCGCACGAACACCAACGGTACCCGCGCACAGCACACTGACCCTGAGGGACGTGTGCACGGCGCTGGTTACCAGCGGGGAAATCAGCCAGGACGACGCCGAACGGGTTCTGACAGCCAATCTTGGCGCGGCCACGGGCACAGGCCAGGCGGCAAAACGCCATCCGCTGGAACTGGTTGCCATCGCAGCCCTGACCAGCCGGAGAACCGACCGGGCGCTGGACCTCGACCGCCTCACCCAATGGCTCGCCGACTGGGCCGGACAACCCTACTATCACATCGATCCGCTCAGGATTGACGCCCCCGCCATCGCCAAAGTGATGTCTTACGCGTTTGCCCAACGCCACGGGATTCTTGCGGTGGAAATCCATCCGGACGAGGTGTTGGTGGCCAGCCCGGAACCGTTCAAAAGTGACTGGCAAGGCAATCTGCGTCAGGCCCTGCGCAAAGACATCCGACGGGTCGTTGCCAACCCCGAGGATATCCGGCGCTACACCGTTGAATTCTATCAACTGGCCAACTCGGTGAGTAAGGCCGGGGGCAGCCAGTCCTCCGGCACCGGCGGCAACCAGAATTTCGAACAGTTACTGGACCTTGGCACCAGCGAAAACCCCGATGCCAACGATCAGCATGTGGTGAAAATCGTCGACTGGCTGCTCCAATATGCCTTTGACCAACGGGCTTCCGATATCCATATCGAACCTCGCCGAGCCGTTACCCAGGTACGGTTCCGGATCGACGGTGTGCTGCACAACGTCTATGAATTTCCGGAGCACGTTGGCGTGGCGGTTACCAGCCGCCTGAAGATTCTGGGCCGCCTGAATGTTGCCGAGAAACGGCGCCCACAGGACGGCCGGATCAAGACCCGAAAGCCCGACAACCGGGAAGTGGAGCTGCGGCTTGCCACCATGCCGACCGCCTTTGGCGAGAAAATGGTGATGCGGATCTTCGACCCGGACGTGCTGCTGAAGTCATACGAGCAGTTGGGGTTCGGCAAGGAAGACCGGGAGCGCTGGCAGAGGATTACCTCCCATCCCCATGGCATTGTCCTGGTGACCGGCCCCACCGGCTCCGGCAAGACCACGACGCTCTACTCCACACTCAAGCAGGTCGCCTCACCGGAGCTGAATGTCTGCACCATTGAAGACCCGATCGAGATGGTGGAACCGGCGTTCAATCAGATGCAGGTTCAGAACAACATTGAACTTACCTTTGCCGCAGGGGTTCGGGCGCTGTTGCGTCAGGATCCAGACATCATCATGATCGGGGAGATCCGCGACCTGGAAACCGCTGAGATGGCCGTACAGGCGGCACTCACTGGCCACCTTGTTCTTTCCACCTTGCACACCAACGATGCGCCCAGCGCCATCACCCGCCTGATGGAACTTGGCATTCCTCCCTACCTGATCCGCGCAACCGTTCTCGGTGTCATGGCCCAACGCCTTACCCGAAACCTGTGCCCGCACTGCAAGACGCCCGGCCCTGCCGACGAGCAGGCCTGGCAGACCCTGACCCGGCCCTGGAAAGCTCCGATGCCCAAGCAGTTCTACCAGCCCGTCGGCTGCCTGGAGTGCCGTAACACCGGGTATCTTGGTCGGGCCGGCGTCTACGAGATCATGAGCCTGTCGGATGGCCTGACCCGACAAATCACCGACCGCTGCGAACTCGAACAGTTGCGACTTGATGCCTACAAGGAGGGCATGAAATCCTTGAGGCTAAGCGGCGCCCAGAAAATTGCGGCAGGACTGACCACCGTTGAAGAGATTCTTCGGGTCACCCCGGAAAGCCAGCGGTGATGATCAGCTGACCTCAGGCACCCGGCCGCAACCCGCACTGATCGAGAAGGTTCTGCCAGGCCCGGGTATGGCGTGACATGGCCCCATCAAGTTCCCGCCAGAGGCTGCTCTCTGCAGCCTGGGACAGATGCCTTTGATACCAGGTCTCAAAGGCTGACGGCATGACACTCCGCTGTTCTTGGGCCAACGCGGCAAGTGGCTCGATCAGGGCAACCCTGGCACGACGCACATCGCTCATATACGGCTGAATTTTCTCGATGTAGACGCTGAAGAACATGCCCTCAACGATCTCGGACTGATTATTCGGTTGGCCGTTCAGGCACAGGGGACGCCCCTTGACCCGACCCCGAATCAAAGCCGTGGCATCATCAAGTCGGGTCTTCAGCAAGGCTGCGCTGTTGATCAGCTGACCGGCCCGGTACTCTGCCTGCCACCGCTGCTGCACAGACCCGGCGAATTCGAGCGACATATCAAGCGTTCCCGACCGCAGGGCCGCCACCGCATTTTTCAGTTCGTTGGCATCAAGCGCCAGATCCGACACCGGATTGTTCTCAGGGGAGACGGGATAATAGCCTTTGGCGAGGGTAAACAGGGTCTCGACTTCCTCAACCCCCCAGGTGGCATTCCAGATTGCAATAGGCAGGGATTCGCGTTTGCTTTCTATGGCCTTTTCCAGCGCTTCCACCAGTTCTTCATCGTCGGTTTCGGGCAAGCAGTCTTGCGCCGCCTCGATAAACCGCAGTTCATAGCGCAGCCGGTTCAAAGGCTGCATGACCTTGCCCATGACTGAATTCTTTTCGCCGACCACGAACTGCAATTCGCAGCCATACAACGACAGGAAATCCAGCATGCCCATATCCAGTTCCGGCATGGGAAGAACCCGGTGGCGGCGTCTGGGCATTTGCGAGGGAGTCTCAATGGCAGAGAATACGGGCTCCGTTTCCAGAACCCGGGCGACCCGCTCGACGTACTCATCCATCATCGGGCGGGCCTCAGAGAAGGGGTTGCATCCACTCAGGAGGACCAGGAACAGGCCGGGAACAAAAATCCTGATCCATCTGGCACCGGGCATGAACGCCTCCTGAGTCTTGCCAAGGGAAAAGTTACCGCTTGCGCAGAAGGGTATCTACCTCCGAGAAATCACGGGCCACGAACCGACCGGCTTCCGGCAGTTCGCCCTCGCGAACCAGCCAGGCTGTTTTCATACCGGCGGCCTCGGCCGCTTCAAGCTCCGCCTCGACATCAGACAGGAACAAAACCGTCTTGGCCTCCACACCCAGTTCGCCCAGGATCGCCCGATAGGAATCGGCCTCTTTCTTGCCACCTATGCGGGTATCGAAATAGCCGGAGAAATACGGAGTGAAGTCACCGGCCTCAGTAAACCCGAAAATCAGCTGCTGGGCTTTGACCGAGCCAGAGGAATATACGAACAGACGCAAACCCCGATCATGCCAGCGCTGAAGGTAGTCGGCCGCATCAGCGTAGATGTGCCCCTTGATCTCGCCTTGCTGATACCCCTGCTCCCACACCATGCCCTGGAGCGTTTTCAACGGGGTTTCCTTGCGGTCCTCTCTGATCCAGGCCTGCAGGGTCTGGATCAGGGCCTCAATATCGTCTCGATCAATGCCGGCCTTCTGCGCCACCGCATCCAGCTGTTCGACCACCGCCGGACTGTCTCCGTGATGCGCCCGTATGAATTCCGGGAGATGCTCACTGGCGTAGGGAAACAGCACGTCGTGCACAAAGGAGATCGAGCTCGTCGTCCCCTCGATGTCGGTCAGGACCACCCGGATCATCCGGCAACTCCCGCCAATGCTTCGTACCGCGGCAGGCGCCCTGCAATGTCCTCACCGGTAAAGTCCGCCACCCAGCCTTCGGGATTGGTGAACAGACGGATACAGGTGAACCGGGGCTCCGGGCCCATGTCGAACCAGTGCCGGGTACCGTTCGGCACACTGATCAGGTCATTTTTCTGGCACAGTACTGCATAAACCTGATCTCCGAGGTGCAGGTAAAAGAGCCCCTGCCCGCGGACGAAGAAACGGACTTCGTCCTCGCTGTGGGTATGCTCGTCCAGAAACTTCTGGCGAAACGCGTCCTTTTGCGGATTGTCCGGATTCAGACTGATCACATCGGCGGTCTGAAAACCGCTCTCGCCCTTCAGCGCGGCAACCTCGTCCTGATAAGCCTCCAGAATGTCGTCCTGGGAGGCGTCCGCCGGCAAATCTCGGGTCGGCCACTGCTCGAAGCGAATGCCCTGCTTTGCCAGCAGGTCACGAATCTCCGACGGCTGTTCAGTCACTGTGTGCGCTGTCTCTGGTTGGCTCTGGTTAAAAATACTCAAGGTAGTCATGGGCGAACCCTCATGGTTTCAAGCTCACATTCAAACAGGAATTCAAAGGCTTCCACATGGCGGAGGCAGTCCGCCATGGTTTTGCCCCAGGTATAGAGGCCGTGGCCGCGTATCAGATAACCGGGCTGGTCCGGATGGTCGGCGAACCAGGCTTTGGTATCCCTGGCAAGCGCCTCAATATCCTGGGTGTTGTCGAAGACCGGCACGGACAAAACGGATTCGTGGGTCTGCACGCCACTGAACGCTTTTTGCAGCTCATAGCCTTCCAGCACCAAAGGCTGACCGGCAGGCAGCAGCCGGCTCAGCACCGTGGCTTTGACAGAGTGGGTGTGGAGCACCGCGCCCACGTCGGGAAACACGTCATAGAGCACCGTGTGCAAGAGGGTTTCCGCCGAAGACCGGCAATCACTCTGAACCGGATGGCCGTCCAGATCCACCACCATGACGTCGCCGGCGCCCAGTTTACCTTTGTGCCGACCGGATACAGTAATGGCGATGTGCTGGTCATCGATGCGCGCGGAATAGTTGCTGCTCGTGGCCGGCGACCAGCCCCGCTGATACAGGAAGCGCCCTGCTTCAACAATGGCATCCGCCGCAGCGGCGTATCGGGTTACATCAAACACGGCTAATCCCCCAGGAATCGAATCGCCTTGGAAGCGTTCATTTGCCGACATTATAGGGATGGTGAAGCAGCCCGCAAATGATGTCGTGCCGCCAGGAGTCAACAGACCTGGGCGAAGAGCCCCACCAGGGTCCAACAATCGTACAGAGCCGGCTCCGCTCGCCCTTGTTCAGCCAGGTTGCGACATCACGAATGACCGAGTTGCGACCGGTGCGCCTTCGCCGGACATCTCAGCCCCTGGCCTTCAACGGCAGGCTGCGCTGGCGTTCGCCAGTCAGGGCAAATAGTGCGTTTCCAAGCGCCGGGATGACCGGGGGAACGCCGGGCTCACCGACACCGGTTGGCGCAGCCTCGCTGTCGACGATGTCTACCGTTACATCCGGCCGCTCGAAATGCCGCATCAACCGGTAGTCATGGAAATTGCTTTGCTGGACCTCACCGTCTTGCAGGGTGATCTCGCCATAGAGCGCCGCGGTCAGACCAAAGAGAATTCCCCCTTCGATCTGGTCCTCAACAATTCTGGGATTGACCACCTGGCCGCAATCCACGGCCGCAGACACCCGGTGCACGCGGATGGCGCCATCCTCAATCCCGGCCTCGACGACCTGCGCAACAAAGGTTCCGAAACTCCGGAACAGGGCGATTCCACGACCACGCCCCTTGGGCACCGGCTGATCCCAGTCCGCCAGCCGGGCGGCACGATCAAGCACTTCAAGGTGACGGGGCTCGGACGCCAGCAGCCGGCGGCGAAACTGGTACGGATCCTCTCCGGCCTCATGGGCAAGTTCGTCCATGAAGGTCTCAACCGCGAAGCCATTGTGGGAAAAGCCCACCGAACGCCACCAGGTAATCGGCACGCCGGGGTCGGTATGGGTGTGGCGGATCTCGATATTGCTGACCGCGTAGGGGTAGTCGACTGCGCCTTCAATGGCCGACATATCCTTGGGCGTGGCAACGCCCTCCAGCATCAGACCCATCGATCCGAGACTGTCATACATGAATTTGGGGGCCCATGGGTATTGGGCCGGAGCCGCATTGCGCACATACCAGTCGAGAATCTGGGGGCCAACAACCTGGTGGTGCCAGCCAGTCAGCTCCCCGCCCGAGAGCGACGCCCTCATCCGATGCAACATGGCCGGACGATAGAGATCATGGCGAGTGTCTTCCTCACGGGACCAGATGACTTTCACCGGTTTTCCTGTCCGGTACGAGACCGCAGCGGCTTCCTCGATGAAATCCTGGGTCAGACGGCGCCCAAATCCGCCCCCGAGGAAGGTTGTATTGATCGTGACGTCATCCGGCGAAAGGTCTGTCGCCCGGGCGGCTGCAATCTGCCCGAGATCCGGCGCCTGGGTCGGAGCCCAGATTTCCAGGCTGTCTTCCCGGTACCAGGCCGTCGCGTTCATCGGTTCCAGGGTCGCGTGAGCCAGGTAGGGCTGGGCGTATTCCGCTTCCAGCACCGTCGGTGCTGACTTTACAGCCTCGTCAAAATCGCCCTCGCTGCGTTCGGATTCCCCCGGGTCCTCGTCTGCGGCTTTGCGATAGGTCTCGAACACCTCGGTGGTGGATAAGGCCAGTGCCTCCGAGAAATCCCATTCAACGCTCAATTTCGCCTGGGCCTTCCGGGCACGCCAGTATTTGTCTGCGACCACGGCTACGCCACGTTCGATCTCGATCACGTCCACGACACCGGGCATGACCCGAACTTCTTCCGCGTTGAAGGAACGGGCACGACCACCAAAGCGAGGCGCGCGGGTCACCACCGCGTAGAGCATGCCGGGCAGCTCAATATCGATACCATATTCGGCAGTGCCCGTGGATTTCGCTTCGGCGTCCAGCCGGCCACCCCGCATACCGATGTACTTCCACTCGCTGCGGGGTTTGAGCCGGACATCGCCGCGAATAACCTCGTTGGACGCCAGCTCGACCAGCTCGCCAAAGCGCATGGAGTCGATTCCGTTGGGGTGCACTACGTGCCCGTCATGGACGGAACAGTCGGCAGCCTCAACCCTCCAGACCCGGGCTGCGGCCATTACCAGCATCTGCCGGGCCGACGCCCCAGCGACTCTCAACGGTTCCCAGCTGGTGGCCACGCTGGTACTACCACCCGTAAGCTGAAGTTTGTACAGAGGGTTGCGGTATTCCGGTGCCGCCGGCGCAAACTTTGGCGTTATCGCCTCGGGCGCCACTTCGAGTTCCTCGGCAATCAGAGTCGTCAGACCCGTATAAGTGCCTTGCCCCATCTCGACTCGCGCAAGGGTAAAGAAGATTTCATCGTCCCGGGTCAGCTCGAGCCAGGCATCCGGTTTCCATTCACCGGTGTCAGGTTGGAATCCGGTCTGGACGCCGGAACAGCCGGGCAATGAGAGCGAAAGCATCAGACTGCCGGACGTGCCGGCACTGACTTTCAGAAAGTCGCGTCGGTTCATGCTCATTTTACGCGCCCTCCTTTGGCTCGGAAGGCATGGCATTGGCAACCGACTCAACGGCGGCAACTATTCGCGAGTAGGTGCCGCAGCGGCAGAGGTTGCCCGTCATGGCTGCGACGATGTCCTCGCGGGATGGGCTGGCGTTGGTGGCCAGCAGGTGGGCTGCGCTCATGATCTGGCCCGACTGGCAGTAACCGCACTGCGGCACGCCGTGTTCGATCCAGGCCTCCTGCAAGGCGTGCAGGCGTTCCCGGTCGCCCAAACCTTCGATGGTCGTAACCTCGCCACCGGCCGCCAGTTCCACGGGCGTAGAACAGGAGCGCACCGGCTGTCCGTCGAGATGGACCGTGCAGGCGCCGCAGAGGCCTGCACCACACCCGAATTTGGTGCCCTTGAGCCCGAGTTCGTCCCGGATGACCCACAACAGAGGAGTATCCCCCTCGACTTCCAGTGAACGCTGCTCGCCATTGACTGTCAGGCTCAACGCCATACCCCTGCTCTCCCTGTGGTGCTTCCGGCGATCCGAAACGCTATGTTTTTATTCTTGCCGACCCGGATCGTGTCCGGGCCAGACCATCACTTGATGATTTCCTTGCCTTCCTTATCGACCCAGATTTTGCGCTCTCCGGAGTCCATCTGGCCGTTGGTGTTCCATACCTCTCGATTTTCGGTGGCGCCTTCCAGCTTGCCGTTGTCATTCCAGATGACTCGATCCTTGCAACCGGCAAGTGCGGCTACGGCGAATACAATCAACAACATTTTTTTCACGCTACTACCTCTCTGGGACCGCTTATGCGGCTTGATTAGGAAAAACTGGGATGCGGGGCGGATTAACGGCTCCCGTGAAGCTCACGATTGTGCTGCTTGTCCCGTTCACTCTTTCGAACCATGACATAGACGGCACCGGTGCCGCCATGGTGTTTCTGGGCCGAATGAAAAGCCAGCACATCTTCAAGCTCGGGCAGCCACTTCGCCAGATAACTCTTTAACTGTGCAATACCATCGGGATTGCGCTCACCTTTGCCGTGCAGAATGATTACGGATCGCAACCCGTACCGGACGCAATCCCCGACAAACGCAAACACTTCCCGGCGCGCCTGATCAACAGTCATCCGGTGCAGATCCAGTCGGGCTTCGATCGGATACTGCCCCAAACGCAGCTTGCGAAACACACCGTGCTGGATACCCGGACGCTGCCAGGCCAGGATGTCATGAGCCGTCAATGGCTCAACCATGTCCGAGGTCAGCGGATTCCTGTCCTTGATAACCTTTTCAACCGCCGCACGCTGACGTTCCAGATGGCCCGGCGTCAGTTCCCTTGGCGTCTGGACCTGGGCGCGATTGGGCTTTTTTATACGCCTGACATCCTTCATCTCTTCGAGAAAGCTCTGGCGTTCTTCTTTCGTGGTCATGGCGGTGCTGTCAGTGTTCAGTGAATTGGCAAACTTTACCACTCGCTCTCTTTGCCTTAAAGAATTGCGATCCGGCCTCACCCGTTCGACGAAAATCGTAAGGCTCCTCATCGGCCAGGTGAACTACACTGGAACCGGACAATAATAACGCAGGCAAGGACCCCCGACATGGCCGCAGCGAATCAGGACAGCTCCCGCCCACACAACACCCGCGCGATCATGACATTCCTTCGGGAGCATGCTCCGTTTTCCAGCATGGATGACAACCATCTCGCTCATTTCGCAGAGCATGCCACTCTTCGATTTTACGCAGACGGAGATGAAGTCATATCTCCGGACGACGGGGTGGTAAAACGATTCTACATCGTAAAGCAGGGACGGATTCGCGGCGAACGCCACAACGAAAAGGAAGATCGCACCGATACCACCTTCGAAATCAGCCAGGGGGAGTGCTTTCCGCTGGCCGCGCTCATCGGCGAGAGGCCGACCCGCACCCTCCACAGGGCGTCAGGCGACACCTTCTGCCTGAGTATCGAACAGGACGCTTTTATCACTCTGTTCTCTGAAAGCGACCCCTTTCGAGATTTCTGTCTTCGCGGCGTGAGCAGCCTGCTCGATCAGGTCAATCAGCGAATCCAGTCCAGCGCAATGGCCTCGATCGGCTCCAGCAACACCCTTGACACCCCGCTTGAGCGCTACGCCCTCAGGAATCCCATCGTCTGCTCTCCGGACCTTCCAGTGCGAAAAGCCGTCGCCCGCATGCACGACAACAGTGTCGGCAGCATCATCGTGACCGACGACAACCGGCATCCCGCCGGCATTTTCACTCTCCGGGACCTGCGAACCATGATTGCCGAGGAGAAAGGTCCGCTGGACACCCCGATACGGCAGGTGATGACCAAGGATCCTTGCTGCCTGCCCTCTCATGCTGACGCCTTCGAAGCCGCCATGCTGATGGCGGAGCATCATTTTGCCCACCTGTGTGTGGTCGATGATGAAAATCGTCTGATCGGCGTGGTATCCGAGCGCGACCTGTTCGCCCTGCAACGGGTCGATCTCGTCAACCTCGCCCGTACCATCGGCACCGCAACCCACCTGCGCACCCTGATCAGCCTGAGAACCGATGTGTCGCGACTGGTCGATGCCATGCTGGCCCACGGCGCGGATTCGGGCCAGGTGGTAAAAATCATCACCACCCTGAACGACGTCACTGTACGCCGGGTACTGGAACTCAACATCAAGAAGAACGACCCCGGAGTCCCGTTCACCTGGCTGACCTTCGGAAGTGAGGGCCGACAGGAACAAACCCTGTTAACCGACCAGGACAACGGCATCCTGTTCCAGACGCCAGAAGGCATGACCGAGGACCAGGTTCGCGAGAAACTGCTCCCCTTCGCGCAAACGGTGAACCAGGAGCTCGCTGAGTGCGGTTTCACGCTGTGCAAGGGCAACATCATGGCGAGCAATCCCAAGCTCTGCCTCAGCGATCGCGAATGGGACGACTGGTTCATCCGGTTTATCGATGCCTCGACACCGCAGAACCTGGTCTACTCCTCTATTTTCCTGGACATGCGGGCCGTGTTCGGCCCCACCGAGCCTCTGCACCGTCTTCTGGATAAAGTGCTTTCCCGCATCCGCAAGAATGCCCTGTTCCAGAAAATGCTTGCCGGGAATGCGTTCCAGCGCAAACCGCCGCTGACCATGTTCCGCAACTTCCGCTACGTCTCCGATGGCAACAAGCACGCCCTCGATCTCAAGCGTCAGGGCCTTGCCCCGTTTGTTGAGTCGGTGCGGGTGTTTGCGCTCGCCAATGGAGTGGAATCCGCGAACACACTGGAGCGGATGGACGAACTCGCCAAGAAAGGAATATTCGATCCTAAAGATGCCAACGCGTGGAAAGAGGGTTACAGCCTGATCCAGGCCATTCGCATGCGATCCCACCAGGAAATGCTGAACCGGGGCGAGGAACTGACAAACTATATCAATCCGGACGACCTGAACCCGCTGGACCGGCGTATTCTGCGCGAGTCCTTCCGGCAGGCGCAGCGATTGCAGCAGAAACTGGAAGTAACCTACCAACTCTGAAGGCCGGCCTGAACCATGCTTGAGCAGATCAAACAGTGGATAGAACGGCGCCGCGGCGGCCGCAGCGCCGGCCTGGACTCGGAGAACCTGCCGAATCCCAAAACCCCGGGCGACCAGTTGCTTTCGGACAGCCGCCTGATTGTCCTCGACCTGGAGACGACTGGGCTGAATGCCGCCAAGGACGAGGTAATTGCCATTGGGGCTGTCGCCATTCGCGGCGGCGTCATTCACCTGAATGACCAATTCGACCTGATTCTCCGGCGACCGGAACTGGACATCACCGAAACTGTCCTGATTCACGGCATCGGCCACGAGGCTCTGACGCAGGGGCACGAAACCGAAGACGCCCTGCTCTATCTGCTGGACTGGATGAACGGCGATCCCGTGCTGGCCTACCATTCGGCGTTTGATCAGAAATTCCTGGAAAAAACACTCCGCAGCCAGTTGGGCTACACCACAAGCCACACCTGGATGGACGTGGCTGACCTGCTGCCCGCGTTCTTCCCGGAGGCCAAAACCGGTGGAAAAGGCCTGGATCACTGGGCCGACTACTTCGGTCTGGAGGTCAGCGCCCGACACAATGCTGCGGCCGATGCCCTCGCCACCGCCGAACTCACTCTGATCGCCCTGAATCTGGCGCGCAAGGAAGGCCTGAGGACGTTAAAGGAACTTCACGACAAACTGCATTACCACCGTCGCCTGCAAAACATGCATCGATTCTGAACAAATACCGATCGGGGGACTCCCTGAATGGTCGAAATCGGCGGCAAATCACTGAGAATTAGACCTTTTGCCAATATCTATCTATCCCTTGACGGGTAAAGTCAGGTATGACAACAAGTCGGAGAGTTACTATATGAATAATAAATTCTCTATCCGGAAAACCACATACAAAACGCACCCAACCTCCACAACAACAACACAGGAGTGATCTTATGTCTGGTCATAGCTACGACGCTGAAAACTACTGGAAGGCAAACCTGCGCCTGATAATCGGGAGCCTCGTCGTTTGGGCCCTCGTTTCCTACGGGTTTGCCATTCTGCTCCGCCCAATGCTGGCCGGTATTCCCGTCGGTGGAACAGACCTGGGCTTCTGGTTTGCCCAGCAAGGTTCCATTCTCACGTTCATCGCGCTGATCTTTCACTACGCATGGCGCATGAACAAGATCGACGAAAAATTCGGCGTGCACGAGGAGTAAGAACGAATGAGCCAATTTGCCATCAACATCATCTTCGTAGGGGGCTCCTTCCTCCTCTACATCCTGATCGCTATCTGGGCGAAAGCCGGTAGCACCAAGGACTTCTATGTCGCCGGCGGCGGCGTTCATCCGATCACCAATGGTATGGCGATCGGTGCGGACTGGATGTCAGCGGCGTCCTTCATATCCATGGCCGGCCTGATTGCCGCCGGTGGTTATGCCAACTCCACCTTCCTCATGGGCTGGACCGGCGGTTATGTGCTGCTCGCGATGCTGCTTGCTCCGTACCTGAGGAAGTTTGGCAAGTTCACCGTCCCCGAGTTCATCGGTGACCGTTTCTACAGCAAGAATGCGCGTCTGGTGGCGGTTCTCTGCCTGATTGTGGCCTCGGTAACCTACGTAATCGGTCAGATGGCCGGCGCGGGCGTTGCCTTCTCACGGTTCCTCGAAGTTGACGCCACCCTGGGTCTGATGATCGCAGCAATCGTGGTCTTCATCTACGCCGTACTCGGCGGCATGAAGGGCATCACCTACACCCAGGTAGCCCAGTACTGCGTTCTGATCATCGCCTACACCATCCCTGCCGTGTTCATCTCCGTGCAACTGACCGGCAATCCGATTCCCGGTCTCGGTCTGTTCTCCACACACGTGGATTCCGGCATGCCGCTGCTCACCAAGCTGAATCAGATCATCACTGATCTCGGTTTCAACGAGTACACCGCAGACGTGGACAACAAGCTGAACATGGTTCTGTTCACCCTGTCACTGATGATCGGTACTGCGGGCCTGCCGCACGTAATCATCCGCTTCTTCACCGTACCGAAGGTTGCTGACGCTCGCTGGTCTGCCGGCTGGGCCCTGGTGTTCATTGCCCTGCTGTACCTGACAGCCCCTGCGGTTGCCTCCATGGCGCGCCTGAACCTGATGACCACCATCTACCCGGACGGCACCTCTTCCGAGCCGATCCAGTACGATGAGCGTCCAAACTGGGTGAAAGAGTGGGAAGTTACCGGTCTGATCCAGTTCGAAGACAAGAACTCGGACGGCCGTATCCAGCTGTATAACGACAGCCCCGCCTTCGAATCCGAAGCACAGGCACGCGGCTGGGAAGGCAATGAGCTGGTCGTTAACCGGGATATCCTGGTACTGGCCAACCCCGAAATCGCCAACCTGCCAGGCTGGGTTATCGGTCTGATTGCAGCGGGTGGTCTTGCCGCGGCCCTGTCCACAGCAGCGGGTCTGTTGCTGGCGATCTCCTCCGCGGTCAGTCACGACCTGATCAAGGGTTCCATTAACCCGAACATCTCGGAGAAAGGCGAATTGCTCGCGGCACGGATCTCCATGGCCGTCGCTATCGTGGTCGCCACCTGGCTTGGGGCGAATCCTCCCGGCTTCGCGGCACAGGTTGTTGCACTGGCATTCGGTATCGCCGCTGCATCCCTGTTCCCGGCGCTGATGATGGGTATCTTCTCCAAGCGCGTTAACAACACTGGCGCCATCGCCGGTATGCTGACCGGTCTGGTCTTCACCCTCGCGTACATCTTCGTGTACAAGGGCTGGCTGTTCATTCCTGGCACCAACAACCTGCCAGACACCCCGGAAAACTGGGTACTGGGCATCTCCCCACTGTCGATAGGTGCGGTTGGTGCAATCGTCAACTTTGCGGTAGCCTTCGCTGTATCCAACGCAACTGAAGAACCGCCCGTTGAGATTCAGGAGCTGGTTGAAAGCGTCCGTTACCCTCGCGGTGCCGGTCAGGCTCAAGACCACTAAGCTACAAACCGACCTGATTCATTGAATTGACAGGTTGTACTGAACGGGCTTCCTCAATGAGGGAGCCCGTTCTTTTTTGAGGAAACGATCGTATGTTCTGGATTTTAGTCGCCACTGTATTCTGCGGCCTGGGCGCTGCCGGTATTGCCCTTGGCATCCGCAAAGCCACCCGCAATAGAGCTCCGAAGTGGATTATCCCGGTGTTTGCCGGAATGGGGATGCTCGGATACCTGATTCATGGCGAATACACCTGGTATGAACACAAGAAAACCCTGCTTCCGGACGAGGCGGTTATCGTCAACACTGAATCCGACAGCATTCTCTGGCGTCCCTGGACCTTTGCCTTCCCTTATGTCACCGCATTCTCGACCGTGGATACCAAAAGCATTAGCCACGATACCTCCAACTCGGATATTGTCCGTTTTACCCTGTATCGCTTCGAACAGAAACTGACTGACGCAGTGTCACATCGGATCCACATTCTCAATTGCGAATCCCGGGAACTGGTTCCACTGGGCTCCGACGGCTCGCCCCGGGTGGATAACATGAAGGTACTCGGTACCTCCGACACTCTGCTGAAAACAGTCTGCACCGGTTGAAGGGCCGGTAGCACAATGCCCGCACCCGATGGAATCGCTTTACCATGATTAGTGCCTGGCTGCTGGTTTTAATCTCTTTCACCTACATCTCGATTCTGTTTGTCATCGCCTGGGCCGGTGACAAACACCCGGGACTCTATCGCCGCCGGCTCGTGCGCACCCATATCTATGCGCTTTCCCTGGCGGTTTACTTCACGTCCTGGACTTTCTATGGCGCTGTTGGGCGGGCAACCCAGGAGGGTCTGGGCTTCCTGCCCATCTATCTTGGTCCGTTGCTGGTATTCCTGTTCGGTGCCCCGCTGCTCCGCCGCATCATCTACATCAGCAAGCGCAACAACAGCACCTCCATTGCCGATTTCATCGCCTCCCGATACGGCAAATCGCAGCTCCTGGCGGCAATGATTGCCACGTTCGCACTGATCGGAAGCGTGCCCTACATCGCGCTTCAGCTGAAGGCAATCTCCATGGGCTTTAATGTCCTCTCCGAAACCGGCACTGGGTCCACCGAACTCAGTACTGTCGCCTGGAACGACTCGGCCTGGTACATCACCCTTGCTCTGGCAGTCTTTACCGTCCTGTTCGGTACCCGTCACCTGGAATCCACGGAACACCACCGGGGGATGATTCAGGCCGTTGCCTTCGAGTCACTGATCAAACTGATCGCCTTCGTCGCCGTTGGGCTGTTCGTCGGGTATGGACTGTACGGCGGATTTGGCGACCTGTTGACGAGGGCAAGGGACGCAGACCTGATCAGCACCCTTACCACGGAAGGTCTTGAGGCTCCGGCGTTCATCACTCAGACACTGGTGGCCATGCTGGCCATCATCTGCCTGCCCCGGCAGTTTCACGTCATGGTTGTCGAGAACACCGATCATCGGGACTTTGAGATTGCCCGCTGGGCCATGCCGATCTACCTCATTGTTGCCAGCGCTTTCGTGCTCCCGATTGCCGCCGCCGGGCTGCTGGCCCCTGAGGCTGCAAACGGCAACCCCGACATCCTCATCCTGCAACTCCCAATCATGGCAGGCGAAGAATGGCTCGCCATTCTGGCGTTCCTGGGCGGCGGATCCGCCGCTGCCGCCATGGTCATAGTCTGTTCTGTCGCCATTGCGACCATGGTCAGCAACGAAATCATAATGCCGGCCTTGCTGAAATTCTTCCGCCCGAGAATGAACCGGCGAGCGGACCTGAGCTATCTGCTGCTCAGCATTCGCCGTGTCGCCATCTTTGTGGTTCTGCTCACCGCTTATGGTTTCTACCGAATGGCCGGCGAGGACTACAGCCTGACGGCCTTCGGGCTCCTCTCCTTTGCGGCCGCTGCCCAGTTTGGTCCGGCTCTGGTGGGAGGCATCATCTGGCGCCGGGGCAATTACATGGGCGCCGTCTGGGGTCTGGCTCTCGGTTTTCTGATGTGGTGCTACACGCTGTTGCTGCCAGCACTCGCGACCACAGGATGGGTTACCGACACCCTGATCAACCAGGGCCTCTGGGGATTGAGCTGGACCCGTCCAACCGCCCTGTTCGGATCGGAACTGGACCAGATCAGCCATGGCATTATCTGGAGTCTCGGGATCAATACCCTTACCTACACCGTCCTGTCGATGCTGACGCGTCAACGGGTGCGGGAAAAGATCCAGATTGCCTCGTTCTTCCATGATCCCCAACCCAAGGCAGAGACCGCTCAACATCAAAGCTGGCAGGGAGAAATCCTGACATCGGATCTGCAGGCGCTGACCGATCGGTTCATGGGAGAGGAGCGTTCGGAAACCATTTTCCGCAATTACGAACGTCGTAATGCAATTCGCCTGCATCCGCACCGTCCGGCTTCCTCGCATCTGATGAAGTACATTGAGCGTCAACTGGCATCGGTGATCGGGGCATCAACGGCGCGGGTGGTTCTGGAGTCAACCCTCACCGGCCGCGACATGCAGATTGAGGACGTGGTCAGCATTGTTGACGAAGCCTCCCAGGCCATGACATTCAGTCGGGAACTGTTGCAGTCGGCCATTGAGAATATCAGCCTCGGTGTGTCGGTCGTGAATCACCAGCAGCAACTGGTGGTCTGGAACCATCGCTACCTGGAGCTGTTCACATACCCTAAAGGCTTCGTTCGGGTCGGCCGTCCGGTGGAAGATTTGATGCGCTACAACCTGACGAATGCCAACCTGTCCGCAAGGCGTATTGACGACATCGTCGCCAACCGATGCGCCAGCATGCGCGAAGGCAAACCGATGTCCTACGAGCGCCAGCGTCCGGATGGAACGGTGCTGCGAGTCGATGGCAGCCCCATACCGGGTGGGGGCTATGTCACCACCTTCCAGGACATCACCGCCATGCGCCGAACCGAACAGGCGCTGAAAGAGACTAATATCTATCTGGAACAACGGGTCAAGGAACGGACCCAGGAACTGCAGGTCATCAACGAGCAGATGCTCAAGGCAAAGTCCGTTGCTGAACAGGCAAACCAGAGTAAAACCCGATTCCTCGCTTCTGCGAGTCACGACCTGCTGCAACCCCTGAACGCTGCCCGCCTCTTTACCTCTGCCCTGGCCGGCAAGGCCTCCGATGGCGAAACAAAGGATCTGGTTGATCACATCGACAGTTCCCTTGGCGCTGCCGAAGAGATCATCAGCACGCTGCTGGACATCTCCAAACTCGACGCCGGGGCACTGGAGCCGGACATTGGCGTTTTCCCTGTCAACGAGATTCTGCGCCACCTGGCGACGGATTTTTCCGCCATTGCCAAGGATCAGGGACTCGACCTGCACGTGGTACCCAGCACCGCCTGGGTCCGGTCCGATGCCAAGCTGTTGCGCAGGGTGATACAGAACTTCCTTTCCAACGCCATTCGCTACACCCCAAAAGGCAAGATCCTGCTCGGCTGCCGCCGACTCAAAGGCTATATCCGGATCGATGTCTGGGACACCGGACCGGGCATACCGGAAGATCAGGTAGCCCATATCTTTGAGGAATTCCGGCGCTTCCAGACCGGGCGGGACAAGAAAGGCCTGGGCCTGGGGCTGGCCATCGTCGACCGGATCAGTGGCATGCTCAACCACCCGGTAACCGTGCATTCAATCCAGGGTCGCGGCAGTCTGTTCGGCATCACTGTTCCGATTGCTGTTCCGGAACAGCGCGAGTCGGTCAGTGACAAGCCCTCGTCGGGTTCCCGCCGGGTTTCCAGCCTTGGCGGTCTCCATGCGCTGTGTATCGACAACGACCCCGCTATCCTCCAGGGTATGGTGGCGCTCCTGGGCAACTGGAAGTGTGATGTCACCGCGGCAGAGAGTCTGGAAGACGCGGTTCAGAAACTGGATGGTCGGACGCCTGAAATCATTCTGGCTGACTATCAACTGGATGATAACAAGAACGGGCTGGATGCGATGGACAGCCTCCGGGAAGCAGTCAGCAATGACATTCCCGGCATACTGATCACCGGTTACATGGCGCCAGAAGTCCGTGACGATGCGATAAACCGTGGCTATCACATACTTTACAAGCCCGTTAAGCCAGCAGCCCTGCGAGCCTTGGTCAACAAGTTACTCAAGCAGAAGCGGTCATGACTGATCCCAGCAACAAAGCCGGCGCGTTCAACAAACTGAGCTACCTGGTCATTGATGATTTCGAGAACTTCCGCCTTTCAATGCGCCAGATGCTCAGGAGTTGTGGTGCAGATAACATTGAACTGGTAGCCAATGCCGCACAGGCCATCCAGATCTGCACGTACAATCACATCGACGTCGTTCTGTGCGATTACAACCTTGGCGAAGGCCGAAATGGCCAGCATGTACTGGAGGAACTCCGACACAAGAAACTGCTGAAACGTTCGTCGCTCTTTCTCATGGTAACGGCAGAAACGTCCAAAGAAATGGTCATGGGCGCCCGTGAAAACCAGCCCGACGGGTACCTGACCAAACCCATCAATCGCGCCGTACTGGAACAGCGCCTGAGCGCCCTGATTGATCAGCGTACTGCGCTATATCCCATAAATCGTGAGATCGACCGGGAAAATTATCCCGAGGCCATCTCCCTGTGCCTGCAGACCTTACCCAAACAGCCGCGCTATAGAACCTGGTTGATGAAGACGTTGGGCGACCTTTACTTCCGTCTTGGCGACCTGGCGCATGCCGCGAAGATCTATGACGAGGTGCTCAACCAGCGGGAGCTGTCCTGGGCTCGGCTCGGGCGCAGCAAGGTACTGCTGGCCAACCAGAGCTACGACCAGGCGGTCGACAGCCTCAGACAACTCATCACCAAGCACCCGGACTACATGGAAGCCTACGATCTGCTGGCCGACGGCCTCGAACGTCAAGGCAAGGTAACAGAGGCCCAACGGGTACTCGAACAGGCCGTTGACCATTCCCCAAAAGCACTCTTGCGCCAGCGACAGTTGGCGGAACTGGCCGAAGCCAACCAGGACATGGAAACCGCAGCCGAGGCCTGGCGACGTACTGTGTCGCTCGGCACCCATTCCATCCACGACTGTGCCGAACATCACCTGGCCCTCGGCCAGAGCCTCTCAGAGCTCAGTGAGGGTGATCGAGAACCGGAAGGGGCAGATCGTGCTCACGAGGCCATTGCCGTGTTGAACCGGATGGAGAAACGATTTTCGGACCGGGACAACATTGGCCTACGGAGCAGGCTCATCCAGTGCCGGGTGCACGCCGGCCAGGGGAACCAGCAGGACGCTGAAAAACTTCTCGCCGGGATTGAGCAGGCTATTGAAAGCACAGATACGCTGGATGCCGAAACCGGTCTCGATTTTGCCAAGACGCTTTTCCGGGTCGAACGTGACAAGGACGCCAAGGCCCTGCTGGCACAGCTTGCCGAGCGCTTTTCTGACGATGCGGACGTTGTGCAGCGGATTGAGAACCTTCTTGACGAACCCGTGGGATTTCGCCAGAAACTTCAGGCTCGTACTCTCAACCGGGACGGTATAAAAGCCTTTGAGTCCGGCCAACTCCGGACCGCGGCTGAGGCTTTCTCCCGGGCACTGGCCGTGGTTCCGGACCACGCTGCCCTGAACCTGAATCTGGTTCAGGTGCTGATGAAGGAACATGAAGCCGATTCCAACAACACCGAACTCCTGAAACAGTGCAGGGAGTGCCTCAACCGGCTTGAGGGGCTTCCCGAGCAACACCGGCAGCATCGAAGGTATGTGGCGCTGTGCCGAAAACTGGAGGGACTTACAGCATGACCGACTCACAAGCGTCAAAAAAACCGGCCCGACCGGGCGACCAGAGCATCGATTTTTCAATGGTCCTGGCATCGGCCGTCCACGACATGAAAAACTCTCTGGGGATGCTACTGAACTCTCTCGACGAGTTACGAGCGGATTACGACAAAGCCCCGAATGACTCATCCCGCTTCAATACCCTGCAGTACGAAGCAGAACGTATGCATAACGATCTGGTGCAGTTACTCGGCATCTACCGGCTCGGTGAGGAAAAACTGTCGGCCCACATCGAAGAGCATTTCGTTCCGGACTTTCTATCGGCGCATCTTGCCCGCCACACGCCCCTTCTTAACGGCCTCGGCATCGAGTGTCACATTGAAGCTCAGGATATTAATGGCTTCTTCGATGTGGACTTGCTGACCGGCGTGCTGAACAACACCATCAACAACGCGCTACGGTACACGCGAAGCAGGATTCGACTGACGGCAGAGGAACGGAACGGCTATCTCGTCATTGGTGTTGAGGACGACGGCGAAGGCTATCCGGAGAGCATGCAGCACTCGGGGACGCTGAATTTCAGATCGCTGGACTTCGACAACGGCAGTACCAGCCTGGGCTTATTTTTCGCATCGTCCATCGCTCGCCTTCACTGTGAGGGCGAGCGAACCGGTTCCATCAAGTTGCACAATGGCGGCAGTCTTGGTGGGGGTGTCTTCGAAATCTGGTTGCCCTGACCGCGTCAGCAACTTTTCTCCGGGCAATAAAAAACCCCAGCCTCGAGGAAGCTGGGGTTTTTGGTATTAGGAGTCTGACGATGACCTACTCTCACATG